>JAEOSF010000123.1 GCA_016840515.1 Candidatus Borrarchaeum yapensis
GAAAAAATGAAAGAGAAGATTAAGAAAGAGAAATTCTTGCCTGAGACTAAGGATTTGTTGAAGATTCTTAAGGAATTTCAGACTTAAATCTTATCTGCAACTGGTGAAATCCTTCACTTTAAATATCTTTGGTTTAATAAAAAAATAACTAAAAGACTTGAACAATTGGTGAAATAAATGTCTGTTGTTGATAGGTTATACTGCGTATGCGAGAGAGTTGTCGAAGGCGAATCTAAGGTTATTCCAAGATATGTCGCTAACATAGTCATACAACACGGTAAAAAAATCTTTGATGAAAAGAAAAGGGAAGAAATAATTAAAGAATGTGAATCAAAACAAAAACAGCTTCATAAAAGATTTTGGTCAGAGTTAAAAGAAGATGTTGACAAATATCAACACGAACTTAATGAATTTACATTCTGGTCAATTACTCTTCCCAACTCATTAGACGACTATAAAGGTTTTTGTTCTGCTGTCCAATGGAATAGTCGAGGTTTTGATCCAAAAATAACTATGGAGGAAGGAAAAATGCTATTAGAATCGTATGGCACCACTCAACTTAGAGAATATGTAGAAAAAAAGAAAATAGAAGCAATAGTCAAATTTCCAAAAGCGCAAAAAAACTACGAAGAAACTTTAGATGAAATGAAGCAAATCGGAAGGGAAGTGAAAGAAGTTAAAAAATCCATTGAAGTAATAAAAAATTTTGAGGCATTAATAGAATCTTTAAAGAATGAAAGTTTTGACCAAAATTTATCAAATAGATTTATAGAGAGAATGTATTTGGCCAGAAATGGTGTACGACTTAAAGTCGGATAGATAGGGTTTGAATCTTTTAGTGTTTATTTATTTTTAGCCTATTACCCCAGTACATCTCCAGTTTATTTCCGCTTCTCTTGTTTCCAAATCTACGACACAAGCTGGATTACAGCCTTCCTTCTCTATATCCAAATCAATCCAATAAGTTCCTGTAAATTCGTTACACACATAAGTTTCTTTAAGCCTATCACCACATTCACTTTTTTTAGCAATAGATTTAGCGTCTGAAATAGTTAATATAAATATATCTTCTCCTTTTTCATATTGGCAACTATCTTCTGTAAATGTTGGACCTCCTGGCACCGCGCATTGAGGTGGATAACTTTCCATTACTGGATTACCAGCTTCAACGCATTCCTCAAAACTGTTTATTTCTTCTTCAAAAACTCCTTCACATTTACCGTTTACACATTTGCATGATGTTGGTGCTAGACAGAAACATTTTCCGCCAGTTCCTGATGGAAGATTATCTTTGTTATAACAACCGCAATTACAATCCCCAGTTTTACCAAAAACAACACAGTCATCATCATTTACACAATCCTTGCTCCCTTCTGATATTGGAGGCGCTCTTTGACTAAACATAACTAGTAGAGCTACTAGTACGATCAATA
The DNA here is from genome assembly GCA_016840515.1 of Candidatus Borrarchaeum yapensis. Taxonomy (GTDB): domain Archaea; phylum Asgardarchaeota; class Sifarchaeia; order Borrarchaeales; family Borrarchaeaceae; genus Borrarchaeum; species Borrarchaeum yapensis. Next base: position 1,434 of record JAEOSF010000123.1, read on the forward strand.
TAGCCACGACTCTTATGTTTTTCATAGTTAATTAAAAGAAAAGGAGATTTAAAAATCATTATCAACTCCAACACAGTTAACTTCATAAATTCCAATCTTTTTATTTAACTGTATGAAAATCGACTTCAAGAAAAATTTTGAACCTGAAGACAAAGGGGAACCAGGTTTTACCTTGAGGGCTTGTGTTATCGCTGTGGTGCTAACAATTTTTCTTATGATTACATCAAGTTACATTGCGTTAAAAATCGGTGCACTACCGTGGCCAATAATTTTCAGTGTTGTTATTGCTGCTGCATCTTTGCAAGTTATTTCAAGAATTTCAAGAAAGACAAATGTTCATGAAATTAACGTTGCACAGTCAGGAGGAACGATAGGCGGATTGCTCGCTTCGGGCGTTGTTTTTACAATTCCTGGTATTCTGTATCTCCAGGCCCAAGGTGTTACGGTCTCATTACCTTCAGTAGTATCTCTTGCTTCTGTTTGTATTACTGCTGGTATTCTTGGCGTTTTACTTTCAGTACCATTGAGAAGAATGTTTGTTGAAAAAGAGAAGCTCCCTTACCCAAGTGGCACTGCAGGCGCTGAAGTTATAAAAGCCAGTGCACAACTAACTAAAAATACTTTCTATATTGCAATCGCTTTATCCATTACAGGCATCTTTGTAATTTTGAGAGAATTGTATTTTCCTACAGGCTGGGCTTTCAACATTTTTCCAGATATAGGTTTAACGCTTGCGTTTTACCCAATGCCTCTCGCGATTGGTATTGGATATCTTCTAGGTCACAAGGCATCTATAAATTCATGGTTCCTTGGATCAGCAATAGGTTGGATTGTATTGATACCACTCTTGGCAGCTTATCAAATATTTGAGCCAACCATTGGAGCAGGTGTAATGCAGAATGCAGGTATGGGTATGGTTATCGGTGGTGGAATAGGTTTCTTTGTTTCTTTTGTGGTTCCAAGGACAAAGGAAATTTTTTCTCCATTATTTAGATGGAAAAATACCCCATGGTACATGAGATTTACTCCTTTCTTCTCGGTAATTGCATTCTTCATTCTCTGGTTTGTAGGAGTTAATCCTCTAGCTTCACTAATCGCAGTCTTAGGAGTTTGGATCATGGTAAGTGTGGCGGCTAAAATGACAGGTGAAACAGATATTGATCCACTTGAACAGTTCGGTATTATAATTGGCCTCCTTGCTATTGGTATCTTTGCTGCAATAGGTTTGAACTTTGATTATCTTTCTGTGTTTTTGATTGTATGTTTTGTTTCCATAGCGAGCGCAATTGCTGGCGACATCGG
>JAEOSF010000080.1 GCA_016840515.1 Candidatus Borrarchaeum yapensis
ATCATGTCTTCCCTCTTTATTTCGCCTTTTTTTGCTATCATTGCAGCCCTGAGTGGAATGATAATTGAGTCATTACCGATTCCCGTTAATGACAATATTTCAATCCCACTGAGCATAGGGATTATATTGTCTGTATGGATGTTAGTAGTCTAATGGAAGAAGAAGTATTTCTTTGTCAATTTATTCGTCCTATTAGAATTTAGAACCCTTCACCCGAAAGAATTCTTTCCTTATGAAAAGAAATGAAATTTTTAAACCATTCTTGGCTTTCTGGAGTATTTTGAATAAATTCTATAAGACTTGTAAGACGTTTAACTGTTTCTTGATTCACATTATGCTCTATTTCGCATGCATCTCGCTCAGCAACTTCTTCATTAATTCCCAGCAACTGCAAAAACGCTTTTAATATATCATGACGTCTTCTAACAATTTCCGCGATTTTGGTTCCCTTTTCAGTCAACTTAATGGGGCTATACCTTACCTGAGTAACAAGACCGTTTTTTTTCAACTTCTGAACCATTTCTGTGACGCTGGCAGGGCTTATACGTAGTCTTTCTGCAATATCGGATACTCGTGCTTGTCCCTTTTCACTTATGAGTTCATAAATAACCTCAAGATATTCTTCTTCGACTTTTTTCCGCCCTGTCATTTTGCACAATCCCATTTTTAGTTAGGAGATTAATTCAGAAAAAGTTTTTCATAGGAATATCATTTCATTTGAAAATAGCTGTAGAATAAAAAGAAGATAGACTAGAGAACTTGAATAAGTTTTCAGTCTATGACTTGGATTTATCTAACAGATCTTCAAAAACCTCAATGGTATTAATATCGATATCGATTACAGTAGGACGCTGGGAGGATATTGCTTCATTTAGAGCTGATTTAAAACTCCCTAAATCAGTTGGATCAACTGTAATACCCTCTGCTCCGAAACCTTGTGCAATTTTAGTATAATCGGTCTTTCTTAGCTCTACTGCTCGGACTTTCTTATTGTATTCAAGTTGCTGAAACTTAATTAAGCCGTAAGATGAATCATTGAAAACTATGGTGGTCATTGGTAACTCATAACGAACCAATGTTTCTAGATCACACATAACCATGGAAAACGCTCCGTCTCCTGTGAGTGAAATCACTGTTTTTTCATTATTTACATCGGCAAATTTTGCACCAATTGCAGCTGGAAATGAAAATCCCATCGGATAGAAACCACCTGGAAACATCCATGCTCCAGGCTGTGAGCTTTTTATTTTTAAATGTCTCACTGCAAGGAATGCATGTATACCAACATCTAAAGACACCACCGAATTTCTATCTAATACATCATTTATTGTCTCGATAAGATCTAAACATATATTTTGTGTTCTGAGACGATTGAGAGTCTTGTTCCAGTTATTTTTAAGCTCTACAAACTTAGCGTGTTTTTCAGCTTGTTGTCTTGATGAAATCGACTTTATTATTTTTTGAAGAGTTAATCTGAGGTTACTGCTAACAATTTCGTAGGACGGATCATATTGGGTCTTGATTTTAAGAGGGTGAGTGCTAATAAAAAAAACATCTCCCGAAGGAAGAGGAAAACGCGGTGCCAGTTCAAAATCATTAGCTCCAACCATTATCACTAAATCGGATTGTTCTAACACCCAATTACTAGGAGGTGATGTTAATGTGGTTTTCCATATTTTTGCAACTATTCCACCAAAAAGTAAATCATCCGGATGAAGGATGCCCATTGCATTTCGTGTACATAATACTGGCATTTGTAAGCGCTCAGAAAGTTGAGCAATCTCTTGAGAACAGCCTTGCAATTTAGCCTCCCATGCACATATCAATACAGGAAATTCCGATTTGTTGAGTAGTTTTACTAATTCTGTGGTATCAACAGTTTCAGTTTCAGTTTCATCTTTTTGTTTTTCTTCGGTTGGATGAACAACATCTATTTCCTTTTTCTGGAGATCCATTGGAAAGTCAATATGTACGGGGCCTGGTGGACTACTTGCGGCTAAAGAAAAAGCATTTTCCAGATATGGTTGAATTTGATTGCCATCAGTAATTCTAACGCTTTTCTTTGTGATGCTTTCAAAAATCCGTGGGTGATCTAAAAACTGAGGAAACGGCTTACCAAAAAAACTCAACGGAATCTGCCCGGTTATTGCTACCAATGGGTGATAACATTGAAAGGCATTTGCCACACTGATCACTAAATTCGCTGCACCTGGACCTCCCCTAACGAATGCAACACCTGGTCTTTGTTTAGCAAGTCCGTATCCTGCTGCTATAAAACCTGCACATTCTTCATGGCGAGTTGAAACAAACTCAATGTCTTCTAAATCATCAATGACTTCCATAACATCTCCGCCTGGGATACCAAAAATATGCTCGATACCATGTTTAGCTACGCTCTCTTCAAATATCTTTGAACCACGTTTCATTTTTTCACCTCATTCAATGAAATGAATCATTTTCATTAAAACTGGAATAAATTCGTATAGATATTTAACTATAAAGTTTTTCTGGCTTTAAAACAGATTAATAAATAAATGGTACTCCGAGATCCTCAAGTTCTGTGCGTATTTTTTTGTAAAGATCCATATACTCTTTCGAAGGTTTACATTTCCGGACATCATAACATTCCCTAAAACTTTTTCCTAAAGGGGCATTTTCAATGTTTTCTTCATAGGTCTTAAGAAGGGTCAGAACTATATCATTTGCGTTTTCTCTAGAGATCCTTTCTTTTGCAGCACCACATCCCACTTCTGCTGCCATACGTGCCTCCATTGGTGTCGCATAGTTTTTGTGAAGATTCTTAGCAACAGCGATCTCCCACAAATTAGCACCAGAAACAACCGAAACAAGACCATGGGTAGCAGCCTCTCTCAATACCATTTCTGTGCAGGGCCCAGCTGCTGTAAACCCGTTTGACAGAGAGATTAAATTATTATTGCGGCACAATGCCTGATAAGCTAGGCTGATTCCCCATAGAAGTTCACGACCGGTATTGGACGTGTGTTTCAAGTGAATCGGAAAATAATTCATGAAATGAGCTTGGTTCACCATCAATCCTTGTAGATGATAGGCCACTCCAACAATAGCAGTTCCCTCTGGTCCTCCTGCATATCCTCCTAGAAGTGGACCTGTAAGGGCACCCACAAAGCAACCGTACGTATGAAAATGTACCATTTTGTTCAATAATGAGTTATTCACTTTTAGTTCAGTCACACTAGCTACAAAACGACCATCAGTTAATCTCTCTCCCCATTCGGGATTACTTGCTGCAATCTGAGCAGCGTCTGATTCCGCTGTTCCCACGCTTTTAAGGAATATACCAGGTCTTCCAACTCTTCGTGCTGCTTCTCGAAACATCATGGCATGGGCAACAGATCCTTTCACTTCTGAAGGGAAACCTGAGCGAATAGGCATGCCAGTTACCTCGTCGAGGATAGGAGCACATACGCCATCAGCTAAAGGTTCCTGTAAATATGCCATAGACATTGGGACAAAAAGATCTTCATCACACGTGATATCAGGCGAGAAAAGACAGAAAGGTTTTCTAGGATCTTCTATCTGTCTACTTGAAATCTCTTTGGAGTCACGTCCAAAACCCAACGTAAACTTCCCAGGAAAATTTCCCAGTGCTTCTTTGATCTCAGCTTCTGTAAAAAGAATCCTGCGATGGGTGTCAGTGCAAAGTGTCCCGACTTCAAGATAAAGATCCATTGCAGCCTTCCAAAGACTATCTGCCAGATTATTATCACTTGGAACAGGTGACATTGGGTCGAAAGAGATGTCATACTCCTTGATCACTCGTTTAAGTTCGGGAACAAGAAGTTTGAGATCAAAATCCTTTTCTAAACAGATAGGACCGTTTGTAGCTCTTTCCAATACTTCATTAATACGCCATGGAGGAGTACCCATTTCTAAACCACCTTAAACTCAACGAAACAAGAATTAAATGAGCGCATATAAACCTAAGGGATCATATACTTATCAACAAGATTATCCTTTAACTCTACTCCTAATCCTGGGTCTGTGGGGATTTTTACCATACCTTTTCCATCGATTTCTAGAGGATTCTTTAGAAGAGCATCATATAAAGCATAATCGGTTACATCGAATTCTAGCCATTCGCAATTAGGTGTGCATGCCATCACCTGTAGTGTTGCTGCTAGTCCAACACCAGTAGTATAGTTATGGAGAGTGCATATCACATCAAAAGCTTCCGCTAAAGCGCATATTTTCTTAGTTTCGGTGATTCCTCCGCATCTCATGATATCTGGCATGGCAAAGTCTACAGCATTCTTAAGAAAGAGTTCCTTGAAACCCCATTTTGTATATTCGTTTTCGCCTGTCGCAATAGGAATGTCAAGTTTATTCTTTAAATATACCAAACCAGCTATATCATACGGAGATAAAGGCTCTTCATACCAGTAAATATCGTATTTTTCAAGCATTTTCCCTACCTTGAATGCATCCACTCGATTATAGCCACAATTCATGTCTATCATCAAGTCAACATCACCGATGGCATCTCTTATTGCTTTAACTCTTTTCTCATCTTCTTTTAAACCACGCCCCAGATGAGTCTTCACCGCTTGAAATCCCTGTAGTGCGTAATTTCGAGCTGATTCAGCCATAATCTCAGGGGTATCCCAGAACAAATCACTGGCGTAAGCCTGCACCTTTCCGTTTCCTTTGGCATCGCCACCTAGAAGCTTGTAGATTGGTGTGTTATAATATTTTCCAGCGATGTCCCATAGCGCCATGTCAACGCCGCTAGCTGCTGATACCCCTTGACCTTTTTGATCCCAGTAAACCGGGTCCGTCAGCATCCTTCGCCACAATCTTTCTATGTCTAACGGATCTTGACCGATCAACCATGGTTTAAACTTTTGCTCAATTATCGTCTTTACAATATATGATTCTGGTCCATATCCTTCTCCAATACCTTGGATTCCTTCGTCTGTTTCGATGATCACCAAAGCTGCTCCTCTAGAGTTGAACTCTCTCCCTTTAGAAAGCCTTAGAGGCTTAGGCAGTTGAACACCTAATTTTATTACCTTAACGTCTGTAATTTTCATTTAATGCCCCCAAATTGCTTGTAAGTGTATTAATCATTTTCTTCCTCAAAGTAAAACGGCCTATCACCTTCAAGAAAATCCATACGTATTGGTGAGAAGATGTCAATGAAAATCCCTTTTTCTGGGCCTAAAATCTCTGCCCCGTGTTCAATATTTGAAGGGATTCTGTAGAAAGTGTTTTTTTCCACTATTTTTGTTTCCTCTCCTATTGTAAATTTAGCTTTTCCTTGCAAGACATATCCCAATTGTTCATGCTCGTGTTTATGAATTGGGAATGTCACTGGTGGCGATGCTATCTCCAAGCATACAATCATCATTCTCGGGTCATTCTCACAATAGAATAGCTTTCTTTTAATTCCTGGGGCAATCTCTTTAGCTTCCATATCCTTTAATTTTTCCCAATAACTCAAACTTCTCACTTTCCTTTTAATGTTCTCCAATAAATTCTAAATAGAATATTGGTCAAATCTTGATGTTGACTTTTAAATTTTCTCAAAAAACATTAACTACAGCATCTTCTCTTAGATAATATTAGTTTTATAAATGGGTTCTCTTTTGAACACTTTGAAAACGATCAAGTAGAACTAACTCCAAAAGAAGTTCCCAAAGTTTTTCAAAACAAAGTGTCACTTACACCTTTCTTGAATACAAGGCTCACCATTGAGAGTTTTTTCTTCATTTGACGCTTAAAAACAACAATTTAGTAACGATTGGAAGACGATCTTTCGTACAAAAGTTAAATATACATAGAATGACCATTTAAGATCGAAAATTAATTCTCGAAGTAGCAGAAGGTCATATTTCATCTTGAGGTGGAGTGGTTTGGAGACTGCAGAAGGCTTTTTTAAAAAAGGAAATGAATATGTCGAGCAAGGAGAGAGGTTTCTTAACCCATATCAATACAAAAAAGCAATAAAAAACTACAAGAAGGCAATTGAAATCGATCCATACCACTATAAGGCTTGGTTAGAAATGGGGAGTGCATATGTATTATTAGACGAGCACGAAAAGGCAATTGATTGTTGGCAAAAAGCAATGGATATCATCCCTGACAATGCAGAGGCATGGTATGGATTGGGGAATGCTTGTTACCACTACGCATATTTCTTTCTCTGTAAGCCTCTAATGAGGCATAAAACAATTAAAATGCTTCCAATAACCTTCAAAAAGGCTCAAGACTATTATAATAAAGCAATTGAATTTTATAACAAAGCAGTAAAAATCGAATCCAAACATGTAAGGGCATGGATCAATATGGGTGCCTCATATTACGAGTTAAGTGAGTACAGCAAAGCCATCAATTGTTATAAAAATGCAGTAAAATTCAATCCTGAGTATAAATCTGCATGGTACAACATGGGAAAGGCTTACTACCGGATGGGTGAGTACAAAGAAGCGATTGAGAGTTATAAGAAAACATTGGAAATAGATCCGTATCATAAGCACACTAAAAATAACATGGGGCATGCTTATAGAAAGTTAGGCGAATACACTAAAGCCATTGTCTGTTATAAGGAAACCGTAGAACTCTACCCTAAGTATGCATATGCTTGGTTCAACATGGGAATAGTTTATGAAGAGTTAGGTGAGTACAAAGAGGCGATTGAGTGTTATGAAGAAACTTTGAAAATATGTCCGTATGATATGATAGTTAAAAAAAAGTTGAAAAACGCGCATAAGAAATATAAACATGAGGAAAAAGCAGGACAAAGAAAGTGAAACGATGGAGATTTATCAGAAAATTTGGCAGAAGATAGAGCAAACAATTGAAGAAAAACCCGAATGTCACCTCTGTGGGGAAGAAGCAGTTAGATATTGTGAAATATGCAAAAAACCTATGTGTTTAGCTCACTTCACAACACTGCCTCTTCCACCACATATCAGAGTTTATCATACATGTTTTTCGTGTTGGAGAACAAATATTTTAGGATATTATTTCAAATATCTTCTTGCTTTTTTCACAGCTTTAGTTGTGATAAGTATTGTAGTTGTAATCGTATTTTACTAGAATCTCTTCTCTGTATTTAGTTCTTCGATGATAGGTATTCGTGTCCATTTCCCTGGACTCTAAGGCATTATGCGAATAAGCGTCTAATTTGTTCACAGATACTGGTTTTAAAGTGTGACATTGAATCCATATCTTACCAATACAAAGAAACCATTTACCCCCTCTAAAGAAACTGTCTTAGATGCCCTACGAAATAAAGGATATCTGTTTCAGTATTATAGATATGAGGAGCTATCCTTATCATTCCTAGTCTTAAACTAAATTCTACTGGCCTATCTAATGTGCGTAATGCTTCAACTATTGCTCCACTGTCCTTGCCTGTGGGTTCGAATGTTAAAATCGAACATCTTTCTTCAGGAGGCGTTATAATGTCGATATTCTTGATCGAATTCAGTTGCTCAGCCAACATATCGACTAATGTTTTGTTATGATCATAGATGTTTCTAATTCCGATATTTCTAAGGTATTTGATTGATTCTGCCAACCCTAACTTTACGCTATAAGCACTAGAACTGTATTCGAACTTTCTAGCTGTAGACGCATAACTCAAATCGAGAGCATCAAAATCCCACATGTCTTCTCTGGATCGCCAACCTACGAGTGCAGGCTCCAATTTATCACATAGATCTTTAGAAACGTAAGCTATTGCTGTTCCAAAGGGAGCGAGCAGCCATTTGTAGCTTCCAGCAATATAAACATCAACGTTTAGTTCTTTTACGTTTATTGGCAAATAACCTGCTGCTTGTATACCATCAACGATTAACAAAGCACCAACATCATGGGCCTGCTTTGCAATTTTCTTTATATCATCATCACTAAATTTCTGACCAGTAAGATATTCTGCATGACTTAAAACAACAACCCTTGTATCTTCATCGATTTCATTCAAAATCGTTTCAATTGGAATTTTCCAATTTTCTGCAGTAATAAGTTTCACATTCACGTTTTCTTGTCGTGCAATTCTTAGCCAAGGATAGGTTACACTTGGAAATTCAACACCAGTGGAAATGACTTTACCATCCTTTAACTCTAAACTCCATGCGAAAGAATTCAATGCTTCTGTAGTGCTATTAAAAATAGCAATATCCTCTGAATTACAGCCAAAAAGTTTACTCCCTTCTTCCCTAAGACCATCATAAATTAAGGTTTCCTTTTCCTCATCTAAAGCTAAAGTCCCACCTTTTGCTATCTCGGTTTCAATTTCTGTTGTTCTTTCAATAACAGGCTTAGGAACGAGCCCAATACTTGCAGCATTCAAATAATCGACTGTCTTTGTAGTTGGAAAATCATCTAACAACCCTTTAATGACCATTCAATCACCTAACACATTTTTATTTTTTCAACTTAAATAATAATGAAAGTGTATATCCTTCCGTTGTAATCACAAATATATAACTCATTGTTTTCGTCAATTCCAAAAGATGAAATTTCATAATCCGTTTCAAATAATAGGTTATTAACAGGATTACTTGTACCATCGTATTGGAGGGCCCAAATTTGCCCATATTCATAATCGCCAAAGATATAAGCTCCGATCAATTGGGGGATTTTGCTGCCTCGGTAGACAAAACCACCAGTAATAGAGTGACCTGTATCATGGCCATATTCCCAGATTGGTAGTTCAAGTCCAGTCGTACTGCAACCTGTAGATGGCTTATAGCAGTGTTTCCCTTCCATAACATTCCAACCATAATTCTTACCGCTTTCAATGATGTCTATTTCTTCCCATTTATTTTGTCCGACATCCCCTGCCCATAACCAGTCATTTTCTTGATCAAAACTAAATCGCCATGGATTTCTTAAACCATAAGCATAAATTTCATCTCTATATCCTTCGGTGTTTCCCACGAACGGATTATCGTCAGGGATGCCATATTTTCGTCCATTAGTCGTGTTTTCTACATCAATTCGAAGGATTGATCCAAGTAAGGTTTTTCGGTTTTGTCCGTTACCCTGAGGATCGCCTCCAGAGCCACCGTCCCCTAAGGCAATATAAAGGTAACTATCAGGACCAAAACTTATTTGTCCGCCATTATGGTTACTATAAGGTTGCTCAACCTCCAAGATGACGAGTTCACTATTTTTGTTAGCTTTATCTGGATCAGTAGCATCGACTTGATAACGAGCAATCACCGTACGTCGAGGATTTGTGGCAGTGTAATCTAAGTAGAAATAGCCGCTATTTTCATAGTCTGGATGAAAAGCAAGCCCTAATAGTCCTTCTTCGAAGCCATCATCATTTACTCTGTCGCGGATATCGAGAAAGACAGATGCACTAGTCACGGTCCGAGAGTTTTCAAAGACATAAATAACACCCGACTGTTCTAACACAAACAGCCGATTTGCTCCATCTCCCGCATTGTAGATACCGACTGGATGATTGAAGGTAAGATTAGGAAATGCTTCTTTTACAGTAAAGTCCACGGGCTGGGATGGTACAAAACGATTCATTAAAGATATACCAATTAATGTTATGCTCAGAAGAACTCCGATAACAACAACAGCGAGAATTAATGATCTTCTTTTCATCATAATCAATCGATCAAATAGGTTAGAAATAGTTTATAAAAAGATACAATTGCGGCAACATTTCCAAGGTGGTAAAAATCATTTTCTTCGTTTTCTTAATATTCTAAAGATTTAGGTTTACATTTCAAATTTGGAGAGAAACTATATCTTTAGAATAAACTATTAAATTTTCAGAAATAAATTGCATGCGTTTATGATTGTTATAGAACCTTTTTGTAGTGCTTAACTGAAACTTTGTCAGGTTAACAATAAGATTTTTGTAAGATTGTAGTAGATGTCATTTATGTCAAAACTACTGATGATTAAACAAATAGCAATAGGAGAGATAAAAAATGTCTTTTAAAGAAGTCGATGAGACGGAAGACGAAGAAGAGGAAGAAGAGGAAGAAGAGGAAGAAGAGGAAGAAGAGGAAGA
>JAEOSF010000042.1 GCA_016840515.1 Candidatus Borrarchaeum yapensis
GACTACTTTTTGCTCCAGTTTTAGCGGTCGTAGGAGCGGTATTTCTCATCATAGGTATAGTATCATTTCTCGTGACCTTTGCGTTGTGGCAACTCAAAATGTGGGCATGGTGGATCATCGTTATTCTGAACATCATTTCAATTGTATCAGGAATCGGATCTGCAGTTGCTTATGGCGATTTTAGTCCTATCGTGGGAATCATTATTCCAGTAATCATCGTCATATACCTCTGGACCGTTAAAGAACATTTCAGGTGAAACTTTATTTTAACTCCTCTTTTTTTCTATCTCTGAAGACATATCGAAATACTGGATTTTCGGCTCACGTTCTATAATTTTTTTGCTTTGGAGAGATACTCCTCAACTTCTTCGTCACTTAGATCGTGCCATTTTTGATACGCATCAGCCACTGCAAAAACCCAACTTTCGCGGACATTCAGACAAAATAGTTTATCAACATTTGGAGTTATTCTTTGAATTGTTCCTAAAGGTGCGGTAGGTACAGCCACAATAACACTAGAAGAGTGCTTTTTTACGAAATTAATTGCTGCTATCATAGTAAAGCCAGAAGCTAAACCGTCATCTACAAGGACAACAACTTTATCTTTAACATTCGGAAATTCGACTCCAAATTGTTGTTGTCTTCTTTTAATCTCATTTAGAGTCTCAGCAGCAGAATTTTCAATGTCATCCTTTGTTAATCCTAGACGTTTAACCAAGGGCTCATTTAGAAAAACAGTACCATCGGGTGCGACACTCCCAAAACCAGCTTCAGGATTCCAAGGAATTTTGATTTTTCGTAAGATAATCAGATTCAAAGGGATTTGAAATGCTTTCGCGATGACAAAACTAACTGGGACACCACCTGCAGGGATTGCTAACAACACAGTATCTTTAGTAGTGTAACCTTCGAGTTTATCTGCAAGCAATTGACCTGCATGTTCTCGATCCTTGAATATGCGAGTCTTATTTCTCAAAGAAGGGTCTTCAATTACTTTTGAACTAAACGATGACATAAGGACCATCTTCAGTCATAAGAAACGTCCATCTCGTATTTTACCATAAATTAGAACAATATGTCAAAATCATCAAACATACCGGTTGGATCTTCCCATTTGATCTCAACATTTTTAACGAGGGCAGCGGGTGGGCCTTCGTGACAAAATCTTAGCGCGTCGTCTACTCTATCACGTGGTCCTTCAAAGATTGCTTCTACGCGTCCATCACGGAGATTTTTAACCCAGCCTGTTAGACCAAGTTTTTTTGCAACTCGACGAGTAGTTGCCCTGAAAAAAACTCCGTGGACTCTTCCAGACACCCAGACATGTGCCCTTACGGACATCATAGACCCCTCTTAATTAGCCATAAGTGCGTGTATAATTTGGTGAAAAAACATTAAGTGCACACTAAATATAAGAACTCATTTAGCAGATGGGCCTATCTTTTGGTGAATTGACTTTGATTAATAACTGTACCAAATTTATTAATAGGAGGGGGAATCTATGAATAGTATAATGAATGGGGGACATTTTTATGGTAATTCGAATAATTCAATACGGTCTCGGAAGTATCGGGGTCGAAATGGTTAGACTTCTTTTGAAAAGAGAGGGAGAGAAGAGACTTACTGGCGCAGTTGATATTAATGAGAAAATAGCGGGCAAGGACGTTGGTGAGGTATTAGGAATCAATAAATTAGGCGTAATCGTGTCTAAAGATCCTAGTGGGGCGATATGTGAAGGCAACGCGGACATTGTTTTGCATTCTACAACATCTCATTTAGTAGATGTGAAACCCCAGATACTTCAATGTGTTCGGGAAAAAATGAATGTAATGTCAACTTGTGAAGAGCTAGCATACCCAATTGGATTTAATGCACGTATTGCAGATGAAATAGATAGTGAAGCAAAACGATTTGGAGTCACGGTACTGGGAACGGGTGTGAACCCTGGCTTCGTGATGGATGCGTTACCTGTTTTTCTTACTTCAGTATGTAAGAATGTCGATCGAGTTGAAGTAACAAGGATAGTGAACGCATCTCTTCGCCGCGAACCACTTCAAAGAAAGATAGGTACTGGGCTTACGGTAGGGGAATTTCAGCAGAAAGTCGAGGAAAAGAAATTAGGGCATGTAGGGCTCCTTGAATCTTTAGTTATGATAGCAAATACACTTGGTTGGGACCTAGATATAGACGAGAAAATTGAACCCGTAATCGCCAAAGAACCATTAAAAACAGAATATTTCGAAGTCGAGCCGGGCGAAGTCGCAGGAATTTTTCAGACCGCAACAGGATCTAAAAATGGAGAAAACTTAATAAAGTTAGTGCTTCGAATGGAAATTGATGCAAAAGAACAATATGATAGAACACAAATTTTTGGAGAACCAGATATTGACATTAAAATTCAGAATGGGTTATTTGGAGACGATGCGACAGTTGCAATAGTTGTAAATTTGATCGATGCCGTAATGGATGCCCCTCCAGGTTTTCTTACTATGAAGGATGTACCATTCTTGCCACATCTTACCTAATTTCTAAAAAAAATCAACGCGCTATACCAGATCGGAAAGTTCATCTTTTAATTCTTTCAATTTTGCGAGGTCTTGTATTGTTATTACTCCTTTCTTGTCATCGATTATAGCTTCTGCTTTCAGGTATTTTATCGCTCTGTATTTGTCTCCTCCGCGTCCCCTAACCAAATCTTTTTTCTTGATCTTATCCTCTTTACTTTCTAAAATCGCGAGTGTAACACGTAACACTTCTCTTATAAGTCTTTTAAATACCCCTGAAACCGCCATGATTTCTAATTCTTTCGCTTCAGATTTAGCCAATATTTTTTCGGTTGTATGACCAGGATATTCAAATATAATCTTTACATTTTTTTCATCACGCGACATAGCCTTTTACCGCCTAATTAAGTTGATCGTCCCGCTCCAGAAATCAATTAACGGTCAGCAGAAATGCTATATTTTAGTATTAGATAAACATTCGAACTGAAGAATTTATGTTTTGATTATCTTTTTTGAAACTTACTTTTATGCTTTGTTGCGCGCGTTTTTGATAGGTGAATATTATATAAAAGACAGCAAAATAGAGTTATCATTTCAAAGGCTCGCAATTCTTAAAGAGATCTATATGGATTTTTTCATTTTATCACTGTTTTAGCGGATGTATAACATTGTGAATGTTAAGAGGTGCATAATAGTTTATTTTAGGATCAAGAGACCTTAAGTGAACTACCCCACCCTGTCGCAAGGGGACTTCCTGCCGATTAAGTTAAACAGCTACTTAGAAATCTTTATAAATGGCATATTAGTTCTGAATGCTAAAAAGCGATAGATATATTATAAATACTGCAGAGATGACGGGCATGAGGTACCCAGGAGATCGCACTCGAACTAGATAACTTCGGTACTCTTTTTTACATATTTTCTTCCATTTCAGGGGATATAATATATTTTTTCTCTGAGATAAAAACTCTATCGCGTATTGAACTTGTTTTATTCATGTTCATGGAAGATTTAAAGTTTTGCAGAAATGATATTACAACTAAAGGAGGTTTGAATCGTGAAAGATGTTGAAAAAGTAGTTTTAGCTTATAGTGGAGGGTTAGATACCTCTGTTTGTGTGAAATGGTTACAGGAAAAATATACGGCGGACGTAGTTACAGTCATTATTAACGTGGGGCAGCCAAAGGATTTCAAAGCGGCTGAGGAAAGAGCGTATGATTTAGGAGTAAAGAAACACTATCAAATTGATGGAAAACAGGAATTCTTCGAGAGTTATATCACACCTGCTATTAAAGCAAATGCACTCTACCAAGGCAAATACCCATTAGACGCAGCGCTTTCTCGTCCGCTGATATCATCAAAACTCGTGGAAATTGCAAAATTAGAAGATGCTGATGCGGTAGCGCATGGATGTACTGGAAAAGGTAACGATCAAGTTCGTATTGACATCTGCACCACTGCCTTGAATCCTAAACTAAAAATAATAGCCCCCGTGCGCGAATGGGATCTTGATCGCCCAGCCGAAATCGAATACGCTAAGAAACATGGAATTCCAACAGACGCCCATAGTGTGTATTCAATCGATGAAAATATGTTTGGACGTTCGATAGAATGCGGAATTCTAGAATATCCTGAAGAGGAACCACCAGAGGATATCTTTAAACTTACTACTGATCCCACGAAAGCACCAGATGA
Organism: Candidatus Borrarchaeum yapensis; assembly: GCA_016840515.1. Lineage (GTDB taxonomy): Archaea > Asgardarchaeota > Sifarchaeia > Borrarchaeales > Borrarchaeaceae > Borrarchaeum > Borrarchaeum yapensis. Next base: position 4,200 of record JAEOSF010000042.1, read on the forward strand.
ACCCGAATACGTAACTATTGGTTTTGAAAAAGGTGCACCTGTTTCCCTTAACGATCAGAAAATGAATGGCGTTGAATTAATTGCAAAGTTAAATGAAATAGGCGGCCAACATGGTGTTGGACGTATTGATCATATTGAAGACAGGCTTGTTGGTATCAAATCAAGAGAAATCTATGAATGTCCTGCTGCAATGATCCTATTAGAAGCACACGCTGATCTAGAGAAAATGGTACTCACTCGTCATGAGAATTACTTTAAACCTATGATAGATCAAAAATGGACTGAACTTGCATACACTGGTCTGTGGATGGATCCACTAAAAGATGACCTAGAGGCTTTTATAAACAATACACAGACCCGTGTAAATGGTGCAGTTAAAGTAAAACTCTATAAAGGACATCAAATAGTCGTTGGAAGGACGTCACCGAATTCGCTCTATGACTATGACCTTGCTACATATGAAGAACTATCTACTTTTGACCAAAAGAAGGCCGTTAATTTCATCCAACTATGGGGACTTCCAACTGTGGTCGCAAGGAATAATAATGCGAAAGAATATTAGGCATTCAAACTATTAGGTGTTCACATGGACGATTCTTCAGTAGATCTTCTACGACATAAGCGGCTAGGGAAACAACCAAAGGATATCGCTGATTTTTCTTCATCTATCGACAGCGACAGAAGACTGATCAATGCTGTAATTGACATCAACAAAGCACACTGCATAATGCTAGTTGAATGTGGCATTATTGCCGACAAGACATCAAAACAAATCTTGAAGGCTTTAAATGCGCTAGATCCAGAGATGAAACTAGATCCAATGCTGGAAGATGTTCATATGAACGTTGAAGCTAGAGTCATAGAACAAATCGGCGAAGATATTGGAGGAAGAATTCACACGGCGAAATCCCGTAATGATCAGCAAAATACTGCACTGCGAATGGTTACTCGAGAGGATATACTTCTTGTAGCAAAAAATCTTGTTGCCTTTATTAAGATCCTTCTCAATTTTGCAAAAGAGCACGTTGATACCCTAATGCCAGGCTATACGCATCTTCAACACGCACAGCCAATAACGCTAGCGCATCATTTTCTCGCCCATGTTAACGCATTGTTTAGGAACGTAGACCGGCTAATAGATGTCTTTCCGAGGGTGAATGTGTGCCCAATGGGCGCTGCGGCCTTAGCCACAACCACTTTCCCCGTCTCACGCGAAAGAATTTCTGAGTTGCTTGGCTTTAATAAGTTAATGGACAATTCAATTGACGCAGTAGCATCACGAGATTTTTTACTTGAGATACTCTCAATTTATTCAATGATAATGCTATATCTCAGCCAAATCTCAGAAGAACTGATTCTTTGGAGTACTTCTGAATTTAGTTATTTAGAATTGCCTGATATGTTTACATCGACAAGCAGCATTATGCCCCAGAAAAAAAATGCTTCTGTTCCGGAGTTAATAAGAGCAAAAGCTGCGACCGTTTTCGGAGATCTAATGACTTGTCTTTCAATGATAAAAGCGCTTCCCTTAAGCTATAACTTAGACCTGCAAGAACTAACACAATATCTATGGCATGGATTCGAAATTACTTATTCTTCTGTTAATATGCTGACTGGATGCATCGAAGGCATTAGCGTTGATAAAAATCGAATGAAGGAAATGTGTGTAGACAGTTTTATAACGGCAACTGATCTGGCTGACTTTCTTGTTTCTCACACTCAACTTCCTTTTAGGACTACACACAGATTAGTAAGCAATATCGTACTTGCGCTTCTTGAAATGGGGAGAAAGAAATTAACAGATTTAGATAAAGACTTCTTTGACAAAATATGTCTTGAAACTATCAATAACAAACTCGATGTTGATTTTAGCAAACTCATGCAGGCTATAGACCCCATCGAAAGCGTCAAATCTAGAAAAATAGTAGGTGGGCCCTCTCCTGATACCGTACGCTCTACTATTATGAACAAGGAAAAGGAATTGGAAAAATTAACGAACCAAATATCATCGTTGAGAGATTTCTTAGAACAGGCAAAAGAAAAATTAGCGTCTTTTTCTTAGCAATAGTTTGCTTATAATGTTTGATTCATTTTTTTATAAAAATCATTTTTGTTAGCCTCTTGGATTACCAAAGTTTTTCCGTTGCAAGGAGGTTCACCGCAGCTTATATTAGACATGGTGCAAAACTAATCATAAGAAGAAATACAATTCTCTAATTGCATTTGAAACTGGTTACAACAAGATCTTTGAGGAGGAACAACAATTGGTCAATATATTCTGGCAAGGATTGAAACTTGCGACTAGATCTAAAGTCCGCTTCATTTCATTTGTTGTTGTTTATTCTGCATTAGCATGGTTAATAGCCATAAACCTTAACGCTGTAAGTGGCACAGGATTTGCCCTAGGTGGGCAATTAACTGAAGCACAAATAAGATTGACAAGCACATTGATAGGTAGTGCTATCGTCTCTACTCTATATGGATTCCTCATTTCAACTTTTAGAAAAAGGGATATTGCGGTTTTGAAAGCTATCGGCTGGGGAAATAACAATGTGAGAATGCTTATAATAAGTGAAATTCTATTAGTGGCTTTGGTGGGTTATATCTTACTATTGGAAATGGACATTCATCTGTTAGGCATTAACGAATATATTCCATTCCTCGTTGACGTTAGTACTTTAATATTAACTAGAAATACACTAGTTCTCACATTTGTGATTATTGTAATCTTTCAGATACCTGGTGTACTAATAGCTTACTGGAGAGTACTAAATATTAGGCCGATGGAGGCTTTTAGAGCCTTATAGATTAAGGAGTTGATTATGGTGTCAGTACCAGTGGTTTTGGTAGAGAAAGTTAGTAAGGAATACAAAAGAGGTAAAGAAGTAGTTGTTGCACTGAAAGACATCAATATGGAAGTCCGAGAAAGTGATTTCCTTCTAATCGTGGGTCCATCTGGTTGTGGAAAAACTACACTAATGAATTGCATGGCAGGCCTTGATCAACCGAGTACGGGGAGAGTCATATTCGACGGAATGGACACAGACAAGATCGATGAGAAGGAATTCCCGAAGCTGAGACGCGAAAAAATTGGATTTGTCTTCCAGGAGTTCAATTTAGTCAAAGATATGACTGTTTTTGAAAATGTAACAAGCCCATTATGGCCTTCAAAGTTAAAAAGCAAAGAAATCGAGGAGAAAGCGTATGAGGTTTTACGTGCAGTAGACCTGATTGACAGAAAGGATCATAAACCAAATCAACTCTCAGGCGGTGAACAACAAAGAGCAGCTATTGCACGTGCTTTAATTAATTCACCAAGGGTGATCTTCGCAGATGAACCGACAGGGAACCTCGATACCCAATCTGGTGAAGAGTTCTTTGAACTGCTAGTAAAACTCAATAAAGAACAAAAAAGTACAATTGTAGTTGTATCCCACAATGAAACTTGGAAAAAGTATGCAAGCCGAATTATTAAAATGAGAGATGGAAAAATTAGTGGATAATCTATCGATTCAAATACTCTATTTTTTTTAATGAAATTCCGTCACATGGCTAGAAATTTGTTCAAAATTGGTTTCTTATAGTCTCACGGTCTATTAATGCGATTATGCAAATAAGTAATAATGCATTTCATTGCATATGTTTCATTAACAATTGTCCTTGTCTTTCCATTTGCTAAAAGAAATAATAATTTTTACAAAAAATAAATGTCAGTTATTTTCAACGACAAAGTCCCGTCAAACTTTTATCATAGAAACACTATGATATATGATAATATATGGAGGATTTTCAATGGGTAGATTAGAAAAAGCTCGGGAATTGTTACAGCGCGCTGGACTACCAGGAAGCGATGAATTAGTCCCGAGTACAAAAACCTTTCCAGATGGAGCGCATTACCGTATGGAAATCTCAGGCGTGGAACGACCGTCAACGCTGGAAGCGCTAATTGAAGAAAGTGATAAACGAAATATGCCGATCCATCGGCTCATTAGTGTAGTTATGGGCGCCACTTTGTTAGATGATAAGGAACTGAAAGATTTTGCTCAAATGGCAGCAGATGCGAGAATGGAAGTCATTTTGACACCAGGACCGCGTGCACTATGGGATATTGGACGCCAGATTGTCACTCCGGAGGGAGCCTTAAGTGGGCTTAGATTCAGAGGAGCTGAAGGTATGGCTCAATATCTTGCGGATATGCTTCGTGCAATTGACCTAGGCTTTAGAGGATTCCTATGCATTGATGAAGGCATGATGATGACTCTAAATAAATTAAAAGAACTCGGCGAAATTCCTAAGGATATTAAATTCAAAATCAGCATTTTTGCAGGACATGCCTCCCCAGCCGGCGGTAAGTTGCTTGAAAGCCTTGGAGCGGATACATTTAACCCGACCGGGGATTTAGATCTCCCCAAATTATGCAGCATTCGTAGAGCCGTAGATTTCCCCATCGACATTCATGTCATGCTTACAAGGAGTTTTGGAGGCTATAATAGGCTTTATGAAACACCTGATTTCGCCAAATACGTTTCGCCTGTTTACTTCAAGATAGAACCGGGCGACAGCATCGGAGGACTGTATGCACCATGGGTAAGTCCTGATCTCTTAGCCTTTTTTGCGAGAGAAAAAGTAAAGTATTGTGAATTTATTCACGACTTAATACAAGACACATACCCTGATCTAAAGATGAGTGGAAGAGGAACATCAGATTTAGCCATTCCGCAACCATAAAAGAAAGTCTTAGTTCAAGACTCCTCTTTTTCTAATTTTTTCTGTTTGATAATTGAGAAGTATCTCATTAACTCATCTCTGCTCCAATTGCACTAGTTGCCTCAATTAATTGGTTGATCTCTGATTCTGTATGAGCTCTTGATATTGCGCCGCCACCGTGCATTACAAAAAATCCTCGGTTGATCAATCTGAGTTTAAATTCCTCATCTCTTTTCTTGGCGTCAGTGAGATCTTCTATATCTCTTGGATTTTTTAAAGTTACATTTTCTTCATAAGGGAAATGTGTCTGAAAGAGAGAGCCTACACCGGTACATTTTGCGTTAACGCCTTGTTCAATTAACACTTTCTCAATTCCTTGCCTAACATTTTCTCCCATTGCATTTATTCTTGGATAAATTTTGGTTTCATCCTTCTGTAAAATAGAGAGTATTTTGATCCCTGAAACCATGCTTAATGGATTGATTGAAAAGGTGCCTCCTCCAATTAGCGCAGAATCCCATTTTTTGCGTTCTTTAAGCGGGCTTGCTAGTTCTAAAATATCTTCACGCCCACATATAGCGCCTATGGGCATTCCGCCTCCTAATATCTTCCCAAATGTTGCCAAATCAGGTATAATATCGTAAAATTCTTGAGCTCCACCTAAAGCAAGGCGAAAACCAGTAATCACTTCATCAAAAATTAAAATTCCACCAAACTCTTTGGTTAACTCTCTTAAAGCCTGTAAGTATTCATATTCAGCAGGGATAAAACCTCCTGCGCCAACAACTGGTTCTATAATTACTGCTGCAAGATCATCCTTATATTTTCTGAGAATTTGCGATGTTAATTCAATATCATTAAAAGGCAAACCAATCGTGTACTTTGTGGTCTCAGCGAGTAGACCTGCAGAGTCGGGTTTATCATAGGGTCGATGAATAGCTACTGACAGAACCGTGTTTCCACCATGCCATCCTCCCTCTACTTTAGCAATAATCCTTCTTTTTGTATATGCTCGTGCCAATCTCACCGCATACATTGTGGCTTCAGTTCCTGATACACCAAATCGAACCATTTCGGCACATGGAATGATATTGTGAACAAGTTCTGCTAATTTCACCTGAAGATCATTAACAATTCCCCAATGAGTCCCGAGTTCAAGTTGATCTTTCAGGGCATTGATGATTGGTTGAGGAGCGTGCCCTAAAATCATAGCATAGTGACCCATCCAAAAATCAATAAGTTCATTGCAATCTACATCATAGATCTTTGAGCCCTTTGCACCTTTCTTTCCATCGATGTAGAAGGGATATGGTGGAAAATATCTTATGTTATGACATACGCCTCCAGGCATTATCTTCGTTGCTCTTTCGAATAACTCTTTTGATCTTGATGTTTTTTTAATATACTCATCAGAAAACTTAGTCATGGCAATACACTCTCTCTATATTCAGCAGTCTTACGGTTTCTGTTCGCATTTTTAAATAAATTCTTCAAGTCAAATGGGAAAGTAGGGTATCATAATATCCAGATTTAAATATGATACATAAGAAAAGCAAACCGAAATACCAAATTTAACGAGCTGAAATAAAATGATCAAAATAGAAGTTTTTGAGGAAAACGTGTGCCCAAATTGTAAAAAACTAAAAACATTTTTAGAAGAAAAAGGCTTATCCTATAGCCCATTAAACATTCAGGAGAATCCAGACCATAAAGTTGAAGCTTTAATGAACAATATTTTTGCTTTACCAGCTATGAGAATTGGGGATGATATTTTACGCGCAAAAGATATGATTTCTGATACGGGTGAGTTTCTTGGGGATACTGTTTTGAAGTTTGTTAACGAGCGAACCGGTAAAGATCAATAACTTCTTCGAGTTTTTACTTCTATTTTTGCAAATTTATTTTAATGGGAAGTAATATATTACTCTGGCATATTGTTTGACGAGGGAAGGTTATGGTTTGGTTAATGGGAAAGGATGAGATCGAGGTTGAAATGCCCGATGAATGGGGAGGTATTGTTCCCACAGAAGTGTTTTTTCAAAATGCAAAACAAATTGTAGAAGAAGCGCAAAAACGTAATATAATTATCAGAGTCATTGGCGGCATGGGAATTCGGATGCATTCAGGTGAATTTGATGAATTAGCGCAGAAACTTACGCGACTTGAAGGTGAACAGGAATTCACTGATTTGGATTTCATGACTTATCAGAAATACCAGAAGAAGGTATTACCACGCTTCTTCGAAGAATTCGGAAAGCAAGTTTATGGGAAACCTTTCATAAAGCGAAGAACTACTATCTCCAGCGCAACTACAAAGCGCCATATTTTCTATCACCCAAAGGGATGGTATTTCATTGATATGTTTTATGAAATTCTAAAATTTAATCACGATATTCACTTCAAAGATCGGCTCGAAATCGATCCTTTGACTATCAGTGTTACTGATTTGCTTCTTGGAAAACTGCAAATTACTGAAGTTTTCAGTGGCAAAGACCTGAAGGATTCGATTCTTCTATTTAGGGCCCATGATGTCCAAGAAGGAATAGAAGAGAATGCTATCAATGCGACATACATATCCGAGCTCATGGCAAAAGACTGGGGTTTCTATTATTCCGTGACAGAAAATCTCAAGGGAATTAAAGAATTTGCACCAGGTATTGATGCTCTGTCAGAGTCAGATATTACCAATATCAGCGCCAAGATTGATAAACTTCTTGAAATTATAGACGCCGTGCCGAAGGGCATGCGTTGGAAGGCAAGAGCAAAAGTTGGAACTAAAAAACAGTGGTACAGACCTGTGGAAACCGATGCTACGGTCTCAGGAATGTCGATATGGAACTTGAAAGAAACTGTCAAATAAACTGAAAAGTAAACTCATGATTGAATCAAACAGATTAATATGTCAACGTTTTAGATAATATTTGGAGTATAGGAAGAAGGTCCTTTAGTTCTCTTTGGTATTTTCACATTAGGAGAATCTTTGTTGGTATTTCTACTCTAGGAGGGGTTAGGTACATGGTAAATCAAAATCCTGATGCCAACGAGCAGAAGCAGCCAGATGAGTCACTTCGTGATAGTGAGGAGAGATACCGCGCTTTTTTTGAAGAGTCCAGAGATGCAATCTATATTGTAACCCGAGAGGGCAAGTTTATTGACGTCAATCAAGCTCTGGTGGAACTCTCCGGTTATACGAGAGAAGAGCTTAATAATCTGAATGTTGTGGAGTTTTATGTTAACCCCAGTGACCGGGCTAAGTTTCAGCGGGAAATAGAGCGAAAAGGATCAGTTAAAGACTATGAAGTTAAGTACCGTAAGAAAGACGGTACAGAATTTAACTGTTTTCTCACTTCAGCTGTGAGGCGGGCTGCTGACGGAAGCATTATTGGATACCAAGGTATTGTTCGCGAGAAGCTTGAGAGCAAACGTGCAGATGAGGAGTTGAGCATTGGAGAATGGATGAGTTCTGGAGAATGGATGGGGAAACTGACGGATTATATCCATGATGTCACTGAACGCAAACGTGCAGATGAGGAGTTGAGCATTGGCGAGTGGATGAGCTCAAGCGAGTGGATGACGAAACTGACGGATTATACTGAGAACCTAGAAAGACTCGTAGAAGAGCGAACCTTGGAACTCAGGGAGTCTGAGGAACGCTATCGTGGGTTGTACGAATCCTCAAAAGATGGCATTATTTCAGCAGATATGGGTGGTAAGATCATGGAATGTAATCAGGCCTTCGCTGAAATGCTTGACTATACAAAGGAAGAACTGTATCAATTAACCTATTGGGACCTCATATCAGAGCATTGGCATGAAACGCAGACAAAAATGGTTAATGAACAGGTACTCATTAGAGGATATTCGGATGAATATGAAATAGAGGGTATCAAGAAGGATAGAACCATCTTCCAAGTCTCCTTAAGAACATGGCTTATCAAGGATAAAGACGGTGAACCAATAGGAATGTGGAGCATTGTTCGTGATATCACGGAACGCAAACAGGCGGAACAAGAAATAGTTAAATTGAATGAAGATTTGCAACGTAGAGCCGTGGAACTTGAGGCACTCAACAAAGAACTAGAAACTTTTAGTTATTCCGTCTCGCACGATCTTCGTGCTCCGCTTAGAAGCATTAGTGGATTCAGCCAAGCGCTACTTGAGGATTATTTAGACAAAATAGATACAGAAGGGCAAGATTATCTCCAACGAGTGCGTGCGGCAAGCATTCGCATGGGTGAACTTATTGATGCCTTGCTAGGACTTTCTCGGATAACAAGAAGCGAGATATATCGCGAGAATATTAATTTAAGTGAAATTGCGAAAGAGTTCATAGAGGAACTCCAAGAGGCAGAACCTGAGAGGCAAGTGGAAATTTTTATAACACCAGAACTGGTTGCAAATTGTGATCCTCGGCTGCTTCGCGCAGTGCTAGAGAACCTTATTAGTAATGCATGGAAATTTACTGGTAAGAAACCAATTTCAAAGATAGAATTCGGTGCTATAGAACGCGATGGCGAAACTGCTTATTTTGTTCGCGATAATGGAGCGGGATTCGATAAAGCCTATGCCGATAAATTATTTGGAGCCTTCCAGCGTCTTCATTCATCGGAAGATTTCAAGGGTATAGGCATTGGCCTAGCTACCGTAAAGCGTATCATTCATCGTCATGGTGGTAGTGTCTGGGCTGAAGGTGAGGTGGATAAAGGCGCAATCTTCTACTTTACACTTTAGCTTTTATTATTCAGCTTCTTAAGAGAAAATATCAACGTACATAGTTCATTCTTCTATTTTCCATATGTATTCACAATAGGGGTCGCCGGCACACATTCCTTTCGGCCGTTCAAATACGGATTTTGGATTAATGGTCTTAGTAACAATATAAGCGAAAATCTTGGCCCAATCACTGAGATCTTCTGGTTCAGTTTTAAATGGACATTTTGTGATTCTAACTCTACTCATTTTGTTAGACTGTTCAAGCCAAGTATATTCATACCCAGTTAATTCAAACCAGATGTTAAACCAATTTCCAATTGTTTCAACATCATTTCCTTTTAACTGAAAGACATCTAGAAGTGAATTTGTCAGATTTCTTACTCTATCATCCATTGTGCAGACTTTTTCATAAACTTCGAGAGCTGCATTGGCTCCATATATCTCTCGGATCGCATATAAGAAGCCTTTGATGAGAGATGAATATACTCTCATAGTAAACTCGTGTTTTAATAACAAAGGTATCGATATTTTCTCAGTCATATTCTCCTCCTCTCCCATAATCCTGGAACGTGCATACCGCAAGATAATAGCGCAAGATAAATATACATATGCATGGTCTTTGCTTTTATGCTTTCCTTCTTCTGTGGCTGAGAAGCTATGAACAAATTACGCAGAAAGCTGCGAAATCATTTGGATTCTTCTTGCCCTTTTTATCGTATAGAGACAGATAGACCATGTTATTACGAGCCATAGCACGTGGAGGCGACCATTTGAAGCAATACGATGAAAACATCCATCATGCTTGCACCATGTAAGGTTACGTCGCGCCATGCAATGAACGTATACAAGAAATCCTAGATTAACTCGCAAGCCAAGCAATCATTCCGATTTTCCTTGCTCTCTTTATCGAATATAGACAAGCATACCAACTCACTGCAAGCCATACTAAGGTGGAAACGTACATTTGAATTAGCAAAACCGTTAGATCTGCCATTCCTATACCGTTAAGGTTTACTTCACGCCACGCAATGAGGGCGTATGTAAGGGGAATGCTCCAGCTTATAGGTTGGATTAGCATCGGTAAAATCGTAACTGGGTAGAAAACACCGCTAAAGAGAACTATAACGCCAGTTATAGTCCATGCCATGACTTGAGCTTCTTGACCGAAGTAGAAAATTAATGTAAGAACTATGAGACCCAACGAAACCGCGGTAAGGAAAATACTAAACAATGTAAGGATAAGTACAAGAAGATTTCCTGAGAAAATATTAACTTTAAATGCAACAAGACTGCAAATCCCCATGACTGCAAGAACTATGAGCCCCTTTAAAGCCCCTGCAAGACCATTACCAATGATGAACTGCCGCTCGTCAATAGGACTAGCCATTGTATCAATGAGCGTGCCGCTCCAAAGTTCGTGCATAAGTCCATAACTCAATCCCGTCTGAATAACATAGACAAATGACCAACCGCATTGTCCCAGCAAAATGAATATTACGAATTCTGTAGAGCCATATGCTGTATCAACAAATGCCCCCAGAAAGCCAATAGAAAATAAACTCAACAATGGCCATAATACTATCTCAAACGCGCCAATAGGGCTTCTGGCTATATTATGAGTTTGTCTATAAACGAAGGCGTATATGCCACGAAGATATGCTCTGGAATACATTTTACTTCAACCCACGTCCTGTATAACTTAGAAAAACATCCTCCAATGTTGTACGTCTCGTATTTATTGACGAAATTACAAATTGATGATCTATAAGTCGTCTAAGGATTGCATCAATTGATGAATCAATATCTGAGACATGCAACACAAGAGCCCCATCTCGAAATGTCGATCTTAAAACGAGATCGTTTAAAAAAGAGGAAGGATCTCCATTATATTTAGAAAAAGTCAATTCAAGTGATTCAAACGAAGAAATCTTCTTTTTAAATTCATTGGGTGGTCCTATGGACACCAATTTTCCTAGATCGATAAGTGCAATTTCGTCACAGAGTTCATCGATCTCCATCATGTTGTGTGAGGTCAATAAGATTGTCATCTCTTTTTCTTGAGACAGTTTTTTGATATAAACTCGTATTTTTTTAGCTATATCCACATCGAGCCCCAAAGTAGGTTCATCGAGCAATAAGAGTTTAGGATCATTAAGTAAAGCTTTTATGAGTTTAACACGTTGTTTCAAGCCAGATGAAAGATATGCAGCTTTAAGATTTTCTCGTTCTCTAATTTCAAAGAATTCTAGGAGGGATTCTATTTTTTCAACAGCGTCGTCATTTGGAAGACCGTAGAGTTTCGAATAATAAAGCAAATTCTCTCGCACTGTAAGATTCCAGAAGAGTGAGCCTTGACCTGCACCATAATTAATCAGTTCTCTCACTCGCTGTGCCTCTCGTACAACATCATGTTCAAAGACTTCTGCGGTACCCGAGGTAGGCAAGAGAATGCCCGCAAGAACATGAATTAAAGTGGTCTTTCCAGCTCCGTTAGGGCCTAGAAGACCATATATCGCTCCTGTGTTAATCTTTAGGCTTACCTTATCTAAGGCAATTACATCGGGAGTTCGATTAACGATGCCCTTTCCTGGATATATCTTCGTAAGATCTTTTGTTTCTACAGCTAATGTCAATTCGCCCACCTCTCAAGAAGAGAGAGAACATCATTCTTAAGTTTCTTATGATTTCTGCAGCAAAATTTTAAATGATCCATATATGCAAAATTGAAGTTTATTAGGAAAGAGAATTATACTTACAAATAAGGTTTTTTAAAAGATACGGACGGGGGTTTCTAGATATATTTTGAAAATTCCAAAAAATTAATAATATTCAACAACAATAACGTTGATTAGCAAATAATATACGAGGTTGATATTATGGGAGCGAAAAAGAAGTATACAGAAAAAGAAGCGAAAGAAATCGGCAAAAAATTGGGGATTAAATGGAAAGACTTTGATGTGAATCAATTTATGCGGGGTATGAATGTAGAGTTAGAACATGGGCTACATGATCCAGAAACTAATGTTACTAATGATGATGCTTTAATGACTGGCAAGATCGCGTTGGCACATCTAAAAGAGTTTCCAGATTACTATGATAGACTTGAAAAAATGGAAAAAGAAGCCGATAAGTTTTGGGGCAAAGATTAATTATAACTTGAGATCACCAAAATCTATTTCCTTACTTATTTTCCTTTTTTAAGCGAATTTTTCCTCATATCTTTGTTTATGAGATTCGTGAATCTATAAGCTGACAACTATTGGGGACGAAAAATCTGTACAAAAAGGTTTTATAAAAGTTAATTTTTATCCCATTTTCAAATCGGAAAATTATAATTAAAACGTTAAAATTCGTTGAGAAATAGAGGAAATTTCAACTTTTCGCACAAAACGCATATTATAAAAAAGAGGTGAAATATGATGGGCGATGACAAAGATAAAAAAGAAAAGAAGAAGGGAAAACCCTATATCATCTATCTGATTGATACCGACAAATTTGCAAGCCCCTTTGACATCAATATGAGTGTAGACTCTGGATATGACCATGTGCACTGCTTTTCGAATGTTGAACCAGAGGATGTAAAAAATCTTGTTCAAGACGCGATATTCAGTCGAGGAGTGAAAGGATGTCAATATACTGCGCTATTTGTTGGAGGCAGTGACCTCCCAAAAGTTTTGCAGGTACTAGAGGAAGCAAAAAAGGCAATGGTACCCCCATTTGAGGTTCCTATCATGATAGACCCAAGGGGTGCATATACAACTGCTGCTGCTGCAGTTGCAAAAACTGAAGAGTTTTTAATGGAGATGGGTGGCTTTGCAGGAAAAAATGTCACTATTTTAGCAGGAACAGGACCTGTAGGGCAAGTTGCCGCAATATTATCTGCAAAAAGTGGCGGGAATCCTTTAATTACTTCCCGAAAGTTTGATAGAGCTAAAGAAATTGCCGAAAGATTAAGTCAGGAGTACCAGATAAATGTGAGATATGCTCAAGGTGCAAATCCAGAGGAGATTTACGAAGCATCAAAAGATGCTGACGCGATTATCGCAGCTGGAAAAGCGGGTTATCAACTCATATCAAAGGTTACGATGGAGCGATTAGACCGTTGTAAAGTTGCGGCTGATATTAATGCCGTTCCACCGCTTGGGGTAGAAGGGCTTGGTTCATTAGATGACAAAGAAGAGTTTATGCCAGGGAAATTTGGCATAGGAGCTTTAGCGATCGGAGATCTAAAACTGAAGACAGAAAAGAAAGCATTGAAGAACATCCAGGGTACAACAGGCGTTTTTAGTTTTGAGGAAGCATATGATATTTCAAAGGAATTACTCGCAAAGAAAAAAGAAAAATAGTCGCAAAGGAGAGGGGAAGTCTCTTCTCCTAAAGTGCGAGTTTCTTTTAACTTTTTTTACTGCTATCTACTTTTTTAATTGAGAGAAATCAGATATATAAAACACCTATCCCTCCCCAGCCCTGTTTGTCAATATTAGACCGTGCATAAGCCTGCATTTCATGTACTGGGGCAATTATTTCTTTTGAAACATACTTATGCTTAATTTCGTTCCAGAATTTTGAAACACCGTACCTATTACTCACAATATCATGAAAGGCTATAATACCCCCATCACGAATAAAAGGTTTATATCGCTCAAAATCTTTTTTTACACCTTCGTAACTGTGATCACCATCAATAAAGAGAAAGTCAATCTTATTAGCTTTTAAGATATTAGCGATTTTATTAACCATATCGTTGCTAAAAGACGAGCCGCGCAGAAAATGCAATTCTCTATCGGAGGCAAAAAGTCTGAATAATTGCGTCTTTGCTGAAGGATAGCCATATGGGAATGGCAAATCGATGGTTATAATTTTCTGCCCTTCAAGAAACCTTGTCCAAAGGTATAATGTACCGCCATCAAACGTCCCGATATCCAGTATAATAGAAACACCATTTTTTTTGACTTCTTTTAGAAGTGCTTTTATTTCACTTGGAATTTGATAGGCACGTATATTCTTGTAGTGCCAATATCCCTCATAACACTCACAAGTGGATAATATATCCTCCAGACATTTTTCCATACCCATATACGCTTGCAACCGTTCCTTAGAAAACGAAAACATCCAATTATCAGCCCAGGAAAACAGAGGTGTGTTTAGTTCCACTAATTTAGAGAAAATTATTTGTGAGAATCTTTTTGCTTGATAAAAACCATAACTAAGAATACCCTTCTCTTCAATTTCTTGTCGGACTTGAGTAGGAATTATAAATGACGTAAACCGTTTGATTTTTCCGAACACCATTCTTCGCAACACCAAAAACTGGGTTCCCCTTTCAATCCGCTCCCCTGTGTTACGAGAAAATACAATTGCTAATTCTTAGATATACAAAATACGTATCTAGTTAATATATTTTAAACACGTAATTTGGTGGAACATTAACGCATAATTATTTAATACGCTGAATTAAATTCAACATTCTCAACTTCTTACCATAATATCAGGTGTTTAGAGATGTATACGGATAATCACTGTCATCTCCATGAATACAATGATCTTTCGGAAGTCATACTCCGGGCAAAAGCCGCTAAGGTAAAGTACATAATTGGCGTCTCAATGGATATTCCTTCTTTTTACAAGACAACAGAGATTGCGAAACAGTATGAAAGTGTAATCCCTGCAATAGGCATTCATCCTTGGAATGCCCCGAAGAGCATAAATGATACAGAAAAAGTCAGAGAACTCTTTCCTGATAGAGGGGTTATGGGCGAAATAGGCTTAGATCATCATTTTGTTGATAATAAAGATGAGTGGGATCCTCAACTCAAAGTTTTTGAAGCGTTATTAGGAATCGCTGAAGAAAAAGAAGCAACTGTGATCATCCACTCAAAGGGTGCAGAAAGTGAGACCATTAACATTCTAGAGACATTCAATATAAAAAATGTGATATTTCACTGGTATACAGGTCCAGAAAACCTCCTCTCAAGGATAATTGACAAAGGCTATTTCATGAGCTTCACACCAGCACTTCATTATTCACCAAAACTGCAGGGATTCCTGAAGCACACAGATATTTCATTTATATTAACGGAAAGCGATGGACCAGTAACCTACAGAAAAAATAGAGGAGAACCAGCAAATGTTGTAGAACTTGTAGAGAAAATCGCATTACTCAAAGGTTTGGATAAAGATGAGACACAAAAGATCATTTTCAATAATTTCAAAGAAATCTTTCATTCTCAGGTTAAATAGAAGGCAATCTATCAGCTTATTGAATTATAATACGTTAAGGTTAATTAGATAATTAGTCCATCAATACACAAGCCTTAATTTCTAATTGCCTATATATGACAATTAAAAAATGAAACAGTAATATAGCGATAAGTGAACCAATCATTTTGGAGGCCTTTTGATGGTTAATTATATTCAATGCGGAGATTGTGAAACCGTGAAAGATGAAGAGGGTAAATGCATTTTTGCTAATGAAAAAAGACTTATTGATGGAGAAGAGTATGTATTTTGTTGTGCACGCTGTGCAGACTCTTTTGAGAAAAAACATAAAGGATAAGAGTTTTTTACAATCGCAAATGTATTCTTTATTTTAACCTATAATCAAATATTTCTGGTTAAAATCAAAAACTATTTTATCAATACTGAAGTTATAATTCACCTGAATAATTGGCTTTTTGCTTTTTTTGGAGAAGGGATTAAAATAAAGGAAATAGATGGAAAGGAAAGGATCAATAAGATCCTGAAATTATTGAAGAAAGAATATCCCAAGCCAACTGTCGCTCTAAAATTCTCAAATCCTCTTGAAATGTTAATCGCAACGATTCTCTCTGCCCAAGCTACAGATGTTAAAGTAAATGAGGTTACAAAAGATTTATTCAAAAAATATAAAACAGCACGTGATTATGCTGAGGCAGATCGAACCAAACTTGAAAACGATATACGTCCGACCGGATTTTATCGCAATAAAGCAAAATATCTTCAAGAGGCATGTAAACTTATTGTAGAAGAGTTTGATGGAAAAATTCCTGATACCATGGAGGGGCTTATGTCTTTACCAGGTGTGGCACGCAAAACTGCAAACATAGTGATATCAAATGCTTTTGGAAAAATTGAAGGAATTGCCGTCGATACACATGTAAAAAGGCTTTCACAAAGGCTTGGGCTAACGACAAACAAAAACCCCGACAAGATAGAGCAAGACTTAATGGCAATTATTCCAAAAAAAGATTGGTTTCAGTTTACATATATGATTATAGATCACGGAAGAAAAATTTGTCATGCAAAAAAGCCAGAGCATGATAAATGTATTGTGCGAGAATTATGTCCCTCCGTAAATGTTTAGTTTATAGGGACATACTTGCAGGGATTAGGGGATAGGAATGACACTTGATAAGTATCTAGAAGAAGAAGGGTTCAAAAAGAAGACTCCAAAACCATTAGATAAATATCTAGAGAAAAGAGATTTTAAAAAGACTTCAGAGCCACCGCCTAAGCCTGTTGAAAAAAGGGAAACTGATGAACCAATTTTTGTAATTCAAAAGCATGATGCAAGCCACTTGCATTATGATTTGCGTCTAGAGTTTGAGGGGGTACTAAAAAGCTGGGCTATTCCTAAGGAACCTCCTTTGAAGACAGGAATCAAAAGGTTAGCCGTTCAAACTGAGGATCATCCAATAGAGTATGCAACTTTTCAAGGAATAATTCCAGAAGGCGAATATGGAGCTGGGACTGTTGAAATATGGGATAGTGGAAGTTTTAAGTTAATAAACAAAACTGATACAAAGATAGAAGTTAGTATTAGCGGAGACAAGCTTAGAGGTGGATATGTTCTTATCAAACTGAAGCCAAGAAAAGGCGAAAAAAGAGATGTGAATTGGCTTTTCTTTAAGGCGAAAGGAAAATAGATAATAATCATAAATTTCTTGAAAAGAAGATGTGATGGTGGGCCCGGTGGGAATTTCGGATCTGAGCAAACCCCAGAGAATCTTTCGAACCCACGACATCGAGTCACACCTGCATTTTGAGGATGTGATCTCACGGTTATCAGCCGTGCGCTCTAACCAAGCATCGCCTCTTCGCACCGACAGGTTGTTACGAAGATTGAGCCACGGGCCCATTTGTT
Organism: Candidatus Borrarchaeum yapensis; assembly: GCA_016840515.1. GTDB lineage: Archaea > Asgardarchaeota > Sifarchaeia > Borrarchaeales > Borrarchaeaceae > Borrarchaeum > Borrarchaeum yapensis. The sequence continues at coordinate 21,742 of JAEOSF010000042.1, forward strand.
AGTATTTTTTGCACACCTTTTTGCATTGAGGTACAAATAAGGTTTAAGAGTATCCATTTTGTTAGAATTTTTAAATTTTTGGTTAAGTTGTTCTAGCAGTATTTGGTTTCGATTTCTTTTGCCTCAATGAGCCTAGAACCTCCACGTTTATATAACAACTTATTCGACATGGCATTTTTCTTTAGGTAGTGCAAATAGAGTGAAGAGAAGAGACATTATATATTTGAGATCAGAATATATAACAAATCATAGTTTCTAAAAAAAGTGATAGGGAATGGCAGAACTACTGAAGAAGATCCCTACTCAGAAATGCTGGGAAATAACGGCTAAAAATCTCACCAGAATCACAATGTTGAGAGGATCGAAACTTACAGCACCTCTTTTGGGGAAAGGGGAAGGTATCATCTCGCCTGTCATGGGATATGAAAAATATGGTGAGATTCAAGCGAAGATAATGGGTAGAGAAGCACAGAGAGTTTTTCCAATGGTTAAAGAAAGATTCAGCATAACTGTTGATGATGCCATAGGTGCGGTTAAATTGCTCATCGTTGCTGTAACCTTAATGGGTGGGCCCGAGTACAAGTTTGAAGTAGTCGAGGCAAACCCAAAAAGAGCTGTACTAAGAAGGACAAAGTGTCCATGGTCGGAAAGATATAATGAACGTCAATTAGATCCAGAACTTTGGATTTGTCCTGCAGGTCATCAAGCATGGTGCGAAGAGGGACTCAGGTCAGTTAATCCTAAGTTAGCTTATAAGCTCGTGAAGACATTGACATGGGGAGATCAATATTGCGAAGCAGTCATCGAGTTTAAGGAAGTTTAAGCTGAAGTTTTATTTTTTATTCCGTTTCATATTCCCTCTCGTCAATCCAGCAAAGCATATATGTTTTTACGTATTTTAGTTGCAAATTTAATATAAGTATAAAAGTATAAATGTAAGTATAGCGCATACATCTATCTATTCATCATATGAATAACCCACATAAAATTCTGGAATGTAATGTGCATTATTGCAACGTGAGAGAAGGTAGAACTCTGTTTAATGAACATATTTCTTGAATTCATCATTTTACAAGCCTAGAGTTAAGTTCTTAGAATGAAATCTGCTGTGGGGAGTGTGAGAGTACGGCTAAGAAATTAATACTACCCTGGGAACTAAAATACGACTGGGCTATGAGAGGTTGGGTTACAGCCCAAAAAGGATGGTTTTATGCAACGCGCGAAAAATATGGGGCAAAGACAGCACTCGACGTTTTTGAAAGGGTTCAAACAATAGATGATAGAGTCAAAAATCTTACAAACACCATTGTAACCACCTTCAAACTAGAGGGAAACGACGCTGAAACGATAGGGGATACAATTGACATCTTAGATGAGATCACTAGAACAGAATATACCATACTTGAGCGATCCCCATCCATTAATCGAAGGAAAGTCACTCAGTGTCCGTTTAAAACGGGTTACAAAGATGTCAGCGATTGGCCCTTAATTTTCTTCAATATTATTAGCAAGACTATAAATCCAAAAGCTACCCTTGAATGTCCTAAAAGAATGTGTGCAGGCGATCCTTATTGCGAATATATTTGGAAACTGGACAATAGTGAACTGCAGAAGGATGCTGTTAAGTCTATAGTTGAAGAATTAGTTATAACTTGGAAACTAAAATACGATATCGCTTTTAAAGGGTGGACATCCAGCCTTAGGGGATATTTACATGCTGTCCGCGAGATATATGGGGCAAATGCATCCCTCGAAATGTATGAGAGGATGTGCAGAATGGGTGATAGAATAAAAAATGCTGCAAATTTCTTTAAAACCGTCTTTAAAATAGAGGGAAACGATGCTACAACAATATCGGATGTGATTGCAATTTGGTTGGAGCATGCAGGGGCCGAATATACCATACCTGAGCATTCAAAAGCAATCAGTCGACTCTTAGTAACTAAATGTCCATGGACAACAGATTACGAAGATATCAGCGATTGGGACTTAAATACTTTCGTAACCATTGTGGCTAAGAGCATAAATCCAAAGGCTACCGTTGAACAACCTAAAAACATGTGCGCTGGAGATCCATACTGTGAATTTGTACATAAAATAGAAGAGTGAATCTAACGTTTAGTGCAACTTCATCTAAATAAAAAATCAAAGCGCTGAGAAGGAGCGCTCAACAAGTACCCAATTTATCGGAGTGGAGGAGGTAATGGCTAAAAAATTGGAAACTCCTTGTCCTTTCCCTAGGCGGGGGATACCGTGGGAATTTAGGTATGACTATGCTATGGGAGGATGGAACTCTCTTCAACAAAGATACTTGTATGTGATCCGTGAGATATATGGAGCAAGTGCAGTCCTCGACGTTTTTGAAATGGTCTGCACAATGGAAGATCGGGTACAAAAGCTTACCAATGCAATTCGAACGATCTTTAACCTCTCGGGCAAAGATTGCGCAACTATTGGAGAGGTGTTTGATATCTGGGATGAGTTCATGAAAATTGAGAGTACTCTCCTTGAGCGCTCTCAAATAATTAATCGACGAAAGGTCACCAAGTGTCCGTGGAAGACAGAGCCCAGAGATATTAGTGCTTGGTCTTTACCTTTCTTCAATATCGTTGGTAAGACAATCAATCCAAAGGTTACCGTTGAGCGACCAAAAGGAATGTGTGCCGGCGATCCCTATTGTGAATACATTTGGAAATTAGAAGGGGATATTCAGCCTACAGGAGACGATACTACTATGGCAATTAGATTGGAGACGCCTTGTTCAGCGCCAAAAAGAGGACTATCCTGGGAGTTAAAATATAATTTTGTTATGAATAACTATGCTGACTTCCTCAAGGGACTCCTGTACGCAAACCGAAAGAAATTTGATGGCGCAACAGCAGTCGATATTTATGAAAGGGTCTGCAAATTGGGTGATAGAACTGCGAATGTTATAAGAGCAATGTTAAAGATCTTCAAAATAGAAGGAAATGATGCCGAAACATGGGGCCAGTTGATGGATGTCTGGAATGAAAATGCAGGGATGGAATCTATTATACTTGAACGGTCAAAAACAATCGATAGAAGAAAACTCACTAAATGTCCATTTGTAACAGAACACAAAGATGTCAGTGATTGGGACATTAGATTTTGCAAAATTATGGCTAAAACCATAAATGAAAAGGCGATACTTGAAATGCCAAAAATAATGTGCAAAGGCGATCCTTATTGTGACTTCATATTCAGAATCGAAGAATGATCTAGATTAAGAGAGATGAGGAAACTATGGCTAAGGAAATGGAAACACCTTTTAAAGCGCCCAAGAGAGGGCTACCTTGGGAACTAATTGCCGATTTTAGGATGAAATGATATGCAAATGTCCTAAAAGGATTCTTTTATGTGATTCGAGAGGAATTTGGTGCGGATACAGCACTTAGACTTTATGAAAGGCTCTGCACGATGGATGACAGAATAAAGAATATTACAAAAACCATTCTAAAGATTTTCGAAATAACAGGAAACAATGCTGAAACATGGGCGCAATTTTGGGACATCTGGATGGAACTCTGTGGATTTGAAGCCACTTGGCTTGAAAGATCAAAAACAAAGAGTAGACTCAAGGTTACTAAGTGTCCATTTCAAGTAGGCTACAAAGATATCAGTGGATGGGCATTAATCTGGATGAGTATTATTGACGAAACCATAAATCCAAATGGTATCTTTGAACGACCTCAGGCAATGTGTGGTGGCGATCCATACTGTGAATACGTTTTCAAATTTGAAGAATGAAAATAAATCCTATTTTAGGGGGTGATGGAGGGAGACAATTTCGATTTTCCTTGTAGTTATGAAAGTCTTTCACGCCGTTACTTATATGTAGCATAAACTAGATATTTGTAAAGTATTAATTTGCAAAAACTATATATAGAACTTGCTATAAATATATTTTTGACTTGTCATTTAATGGCAATTTTAATTTTTTAATTGTCATATGACAAGTCCTAGGGTAAGTTCAGTCAAATGAACAGGAGTCACTATTGAAAGAGTGAACTTGAAGGACTCTCATTAAAGTGACTCTTTACACCCTAAGCGCCGAGGAGGGGCGCACTATAAATACCCAAATTGAGGAGAGGATGGAAAATGGCTGAGATAGCTGATAAAGTCCCAGTTGAAGATAAATGGGCATTCGCGACTAATGTTTTCAGTGGATCAGCAATGGGTTTAATGGCGCAACTTGTGGGTGCCTTGGGTAAAGAAAAAGTCATAGAGATTTTAAATGGAATGTGGGGTGGAGGCGGTGCGGCGCTTCATCCAATGATTCAGCAAAAATACAACATACCAGTAGAAGATGCAGCAGGGGCTGCTAGATTATCCCTTGTCGTTGGCAAAGTTGCCCTCGGTCCTGAATACACATCTGAAATTGTTGAGTCAACACCAGAAAGAGCTGTGAGGAGAACATATAAATGTGCGCTCTGGGAGAGGGCTAAAGAATATAATGTTCTTGATGCATTTAAAGTTTGCGGCGAACCTTGTGCCACATTTGTGAAAGAAGGATTCAAGGCAGTTAATCCTAAAATAGACTTTAAGTTAACAAAATGCCCAGAGTGGGGAGATGAGTACTGCGAATTTCTCTACGAGTTCAAGAAATAGTCAACGGTTAAGTTTGTTACTTCTAGAACCTCACGCCATCTCCATTTTTTTTTTTGGAAATGTCTAAACGCCGAGGAGGGGCGCACTATAAGTACCCAAACTAGAGGAGAGGAGGAAAAAATGCCACGATTTATTAACTTATCTAGGTGGAAGCCTGAACAAACGCCAGCGGTTTTACAACGCTTTGCCGAATTTTTAAAGGGAAAAGATGCAGAAGTTATGGAAGCATTTAAACGGTTAAATTATATTACATGGGAATTTCCAAGCGCTTATGGTCAATGCACAGGTTTATCAGTAGTTGAGGGAGAGGCAAGGGATTTATCGATAGCTAATCGCTATTGGATGGATATACTGGATTTTGAAGTATTACCCAGCGTCGATTTTGAGACCATTATCAAATTATATCCTGATAAAGTTATTACCACTCTAAACCCTTAAAACACGCTGCCAGCCGTAAGACCTCAAAATTCACGTCGAAATGATTAGTTGCTATCAACTTCAATGGGATATCAATATACTCTCACATATTTTTTCTTTTTTTAATCTAAGCGCCGAGGAGGGGCGCTCTACAAATACCCAAATTGTTTAGAGGAGAAAAATTTGGCAAAATTGTTTGAAACGACGACCATTAAAAGCATGACACTATCAAACCGTTTCGTACGTTCAGCTACATGGATGGGCATGGCCAATCAAGATAATACAGTTTCCCAAAGACTCATTGATGTAATGGTAGAACTCGCCAAAGGCGACGTCGGGTTGCTCATCACAGGATATGCACCTGTCCGTAAGGATGGAATTTCAGTCCCATTTCAATTGGGAAACTATAGTGACAACCACCTTCCGGGTCTCACCAAGATGGCTGAGGCTGTACATAAAACGGGAGGAAAAATTGTTAATCAGATTGCTCATGGAGGCATTGTTATCATTCCTCAACTTGCTGGAGCGACACCAATGGGACCATCGGTAATTGAAGGTCCAGAGGGACCAATATGCCGTGAAATGACGAAGAATGACATTAGTGAACTCGTTAATGCTTTTGGACAAGCAGCAGCCCGGGCAAAAAAAGCTGGTTTTGATGGAGTTGAAATCCATGGAGCCCACGGCTACGGATTAAGCCAATTTCTTTCGCCGTTTTACAACAAGAGGACGGATGAGTATGGCGGACCGATTGAAAACCGGGCAAAAATCATCATGGATGTTTACCAAAGCGTAAGGGACGCGGTAGGAGATAATTTCCCTGTTCTGGTAAAACTCAATGCAGCCGATTTTCTCGACGGTGGCTTAGAAACTGATGATATGCTTCAGGTAGCCGCAATGCTCGAAAAAGCGGGCATAGACGCCGTAGATCTGAGTGGCGGAACCATCAAGGAGCATCTCGCAAGAAACTACAACGCAGGCTTCTCAAGAACGCAAGAGGAGGAAGTCTACTATCGGGAAGCGGCTAAGCGCTATAAGGAAAAAATTGGTGTTCCATTGATACTTGTAGGAGGAATCCGTTCTTATGAAGTAGCTGAACAATTGGTGGAGGAAGATGTAGCTGACTACATTGCTCTAGCCCGTCCGTTGATTCGCGAGCCTAATCTCATTAACCGATGGAAGGCTGGGGATACTAGGAAAGCAGATTGCATATCAGACAATCAATGCTTTGTACCTGCAGTTCAAGGCAAGGGAGCTTATTGTGTGGTCTTGCATGGTGAAAAGTAATATAAGTATCGAGAGATTAGCCTCTACCTATTCGATTGTGATGCAATATGCACTCACATATTTTTTCTTTTTTCTAATGGAAGTAACGAGGAGGGGCGCTTTACAAGTACCCAGATTGGGTGTAAAAACAAAGTAAATTCCATCTAAATCTCTTAATGATGATTAAAAAAAACGAATTAAACACAACAATAGCCTCTTAATAAGAAATATATCACTGGGGGAGGGCATTATACCTCTCGATGTCCTTTTAGGATTATATTATGCCTATCCCCCTCCAACATTTTTGCAAATATGCAGAATCAGAAGATGAAGAATTTCAAAGTGTATTGAGAAAGAAGATAAGGGAATGGCTGTTTTTTTGAGAAGTTTAATGATGCATAAATTTAAAGTAACTATTCTTTGCAACTACCCTTAAAATATTCGCATATCTTTTATATTTTTTTTGCAGAGAATTTTTATCGAAGTATTGGAATACTAATATTGGAATTTAGTACTGTTTGCTTTTGTCTAAAATCAAAACGTGCAAAATTCGATTAAGTATCAAGGTTGGTGAAGAAAAAATGGGTAAAGGAAAAGTCGTTGGAGGTATCATAGCGTTAATTGTAATAGTAGTAGCTGTGGTATTTGCCTTGGAATACTTTCAAATATTTTCCGTTCCAGTCTTAGGACCTGCGTTAGGAAATCTACTCCCTTAATGAATTAGTCTCATAAGAATAGTTACAAGATGATTAGAAAGTCATTCTTTCTAATTATCCTTTTTCCAGAGTATATCAGCTATTTTTAGCACCATATTATTCATTTTTCTTGTTCTATCTCAGTGAATTGCCTGAAATAAAAATTTCACGTAATAAAAAAGGACTTATGAATAATTATAAAAACTTAAAGGAAAATGTCCAAACAGACTTTAACTACGATTTCTGGCGATTTCGTTTCAAAGTCAAAAAGCCCAGAAAGATGCTGAGTATTACGCAAAAATGTTCATTTCACAAAGACATTTTTTTATGAAAATATAAAAGTAAGAACCATACATACATAGATTTTGATATTCGTCATACTATGAATGTCTCCTTAGAATTAAGGGGAAGGGAAAACTTCAGTCGTAAAAGTTGCTTCTATTGTTCTTCCTTCCACCTGCGCCGAGGAGGGGCGCTCTACAAATAACCAGGTTAAAGGAGGAGGAGAAAAATGGCAGAGGCACTTAAACAGTTTCAACTTCCACCCGAGAGGATGTTCCCCGTTGTGGTAGGCTCTTGGTGGGAGCAGGTTTTTTTGTTCCTTAAGAGAAACTCTGATGAACTAGGATGGGAGAAGGGCATAGAACTGTTCAAACAGCACTGGAGCGACAGAGCCCCAGTTTACGCCGAAAGAACGCTTCAGGCATTCAAAGTCGAGGAACGAGACGCCAGAGCGTGGGGAAAATACATAACCTTCATAGTGACGACTTTTTGTGGACCGGGAGCTGAGGCAGAGGTTCTTGAATACGAACCTACACGATGGGATGTTAAATTTACATTTCCTGAAGGAAAATGCGCACCTATAAGAGCGGTTGAGTCATTGGGAATTCAGGATGAAATCAACACCGGGACCGTTCACTGTAGGCCTTGGAATGAAAAATCAGTAAAAGCTGTTAATCCGAAATTGGAACTCGTTGATTTTAAATGCATAGCTCTTGGTGACGACTACTGTGGAGGAAAATGCGTACTGAAGGAATAAAACGTCAATAAACCTGTCTGTGAAATTAAGGAACAAACCTAAAACATTTTTTCTTTTCTTGAACAATATAAGCGCCGAGGAGGGGCGCTCTACAAATACCCAACTTAAAGGAGAGGAGGAGAAAGGTGTCTGAAGAGATAATAAAGAAGATTCCAGCGGAGGTACGTTGGGCAATAGCGTCTAAAAGCTTTACCACAACAGCGACAGCTATGAGCATGATGTATTCGGAGATCGTGGGCGCTGAAAAGGAAAAGGAGGTTTTAATTAAATTATGGGGTGGAGGCGGTAAGAATTCGTATCCACGAATGAAGGAAGCCTTCAACATACCAGTAGATGATGCAGTAGGAGTGGCTACCTTAGCCAGTGTTACTTCAAAAGTAAGCATGGGACCTGAACTAGAGTCCGAGTTAGTCGAAGCAGCCCCAGAAAAAGCTGTAGTTCGAGTGACGAAGTGTCCGTGGTGGGAGAGATATAAGGAGTTTGGGATAACTGAGGATGCATCTTGCGACGTAAGTCATACAGCAAATGCGACAGAGGGAGTCAAGGCAGTTAATCCTAACATAACATTCAAGATGACGAAGGCATTACCAAGAGGAGATCCGTACTGCGAACTGATTTACGAGTCTAAGTAAGCTTAAACCGTAGACTTTTGTGTGGAGAGCACAAATCCCATACCGCCTCCACATTTTCTTGTAATAAGATGAATAATCTGAGTCTCTTTGAGCAAGAAAACTGAAACTTAGACTCTTAAAGACTTATGATAGTAAAAAAAGTGGGGCAAAAGATCGTTCCAATAGTTATTATCGACAAAATCAGATATAAATAGCACTCTTGCCCTTTTTTAAGCGGCTACCTCACGAAAACATCATCCCTAAAGGATCATATGAAAATTTTGTTTCCCATAAATCGCCACCGTTTCTAATCAAGCACTTAAAGCCCAGTTTCTGAAACGCTGCTACCTCCCGCCATAGTTTCATTTGTGGGCAATCCTTACCACATTGCTCATGTACCTTATAG
>JAEOSF010000081.1 GCA_016840515.1 Candidatus Borrarchaeum yapensis
CGAGTAATAATACACTTTCAATCCCTGATTCTTTGATGGATTTCAGTTCATCTTGACCAGAATCAATGGTGATAGAATTATAAACAACATCTTTAATACCCGCTTCCTTAATGTAATCAAGACCAGAGATTTTTACTGAACTGATCACTCCGTCCATCAAAATAGGCATATCTGTTACACTAGAAACGAAATCAAGGTGTTTTCTCATATTCTCTTCTGTACTTACAACCACGTCAATCATACAAGGATTCCCCGTTTTATCGGAAAATTCCTCTTGTAACTTAATTACCTCTTCCGCTTTTTCTTTATCAAATTTCCCAGATTTTTCGTCTTCTACAGTTTTGTCACCTTTATAGAATATCGTACCGATTAGAACTGTAGGATGTCTCCATGGTTCTCCCCCGATCTCAACATTTCCGCCGATACTAAAGCGTTTCTGTTCCTTCTCAAACTTAAACATAAAAAAACCTCACTTCTTTTAACCTTGAGAGACAATGAGCGACTTATAATTCTTATGCAAGAAGACTCTCCAACTTGCTAAGAGTTTAATTCACGACTGCAAAGTTCTTTAAATTAAGAAAAGAAAAAGATGGATAGTGGGTTAGACGACTTCCTTCTTTCGAAGTCGGATCAGACCATATGAGACTAACGCAGTCACTGAAACTAAGGTAATAAACAGTGTGCCGAGGCATGCACCAACTGAAATGGTTGATACTGCCATATAGGCGTCAGTCGAAACCAATCTATTGGTGATGGTACCATCAGAAGATCTGGATTCAAAGAGGATGCCTGTGTTGACGTCTCGATAACTTCTACTAGATTCACTATAATAGGCATTGTAGCTGACGCCCTCGAACTCGTAGTTCTGAATGGGCAGTTGCAAATCTTCCTCTAAGTAACTTTTTGGTAGCAGCCACGGTGAAACATAAGCAAGATTAAGTTCGGAAATGCTTGCATTGGCGTCGAGTATTTCAGTTTCGGTGTTACCACTTACTGTTATATCTAGTGTGATGGTCTTGCCTTCCACGTTAAGCACTTTCATTTCAACAGTTCCATAGCTATTTGATTCCCATTCTATTTCATTGCCTATTGACAATGTTCCCCAGTTTGGTTCGGCAGCTAAAGTTGTTGATGAAGTGCTGGCGATCAAGAAGGCCAAGTATACAACAAGAAGTCCCATTAGAACCTTTCTGAACGAATTCCCCATAGACTCACCATAAGTAGTATTAAAATTCAAAAACGAACAGTATATTAGGATTATGGTTTATAAAAGTTCATGGACTTATCGAAGGTTTTACAGTTTTAAGGGTCGGTAGGTCATATTAGTTAGAAAGAATAAACAATTCGGTTAAAGGCAAAATACACTTTTTAAAAATCTCCTCGTTTTTTAAAAGATATATAGTTGTCAAGAAGAGTTGGAGGTGCCTAATAGTGACTATGACGCACAAAGAACGAGTCATCACCGCCATTAACTTTGAAGAGCCTGATTTTGTACCCATCGATGTATCATTTATGGATCTTATTCATATGGAGTATATTACGGGGAAACAAGCATATGGAGCTAAGTCAGGCGCTGTCATAGGGGCGACTGGAGACACAAAAGCAGATGTAAGCTATAATGAAATGATAATTCACAACCAAAAACTCGAAAATGAAGCAAGAATAAAGATGGATCTGGACATTCTTACCATTTCAGATTATAAAGCCTTTCCGGAAGGCTACAAACATAAGTTTATCGACAAGGATACTTATGTTGACCTGTGGGGGAAAGTCTATAAGATCAAACGCGATGCCAAAACGACTTGGTGGGTCGATGGAATAATAAAAACACCTGAAGATCTAGATAAACTAAAAGCAGACTTCCCCAGCCCGAAAGAATTCAACTATGATATTGTAGATATCACTGTTGAAGAGGCTGAAAAGAATGATTATCCCATATTTGCCTGGGTTCACACTGCGCTCATGTTCCCATATTTAATGATGGGTGGCATCGACAAGATGGTACTCGCCATCTATCGTCAACCGGATTTTGCCAAACAGGTGATAAAATTCGTAGGGGATATAAATTTCGCGATCACGAAACGAATTCTGGATAGAGGAAAAGGGCACATTGACTTATTGGCAGACAGTGATGACATAGCCGGCAAAATGCCCTTCTATCCGCCTGAGATCTTTAGAGAATTTTTCTTCCCATACCTCAAAAGAGTCGTTGATGAAGCCCATAGGAGAAAACTCCCTTACATGAAACACACGGACGGGAATTTATACCCTCTCCTTGACGATTTCATCGAAATAGGTATCAATGGATTACATCCTATTGAGCCACCATATATGAGTATGGCCTACATGAAACAACATGAACGATATGGTGATAAGTTCTTCTTGCGTGGAAATGTCGATTGTGGTGAAATTTTGGTACAAGGAACTGAAGCGGATGTACGCAAGGATGTTAGAAGATGCATCGATGAAGCGGCAGCAGGTGGGGGCTTTATACTCGCAGATAGCAATAGTCTGCACAGTGTAGTGGATACTAAGAATGTCCTATGGATGATAGATGAGGGGAGAAAATACGGACGCTATCCACTTCAAAAATTGTAAGAGGTGATTTTTTATGAGCGATGTGATGAAAACAATTGCAGAAAGTTTAGCGGGTTTAGATGATTCGACTCTCAAAGCTACACTAGAAAAAGCTATAGAAGAAGGTATTTCAGTCGAAAAAATCATTCGAGATGGTATAGGAAAAGGAATGGAGGACGTAGGATTACGATATGAAAACGGTGAATTTTTTCTCAGTGAATTAATTATGGCCGCTACGCTTATGAAGGAATGCATGGAGACAATTAAGCCTCTATTAAAGGTTGAGGATGCTAAAACTAGTGCTGGAAAAGTCATCATCGGCACAGTGGCAGGTGATTTACACGATATCGGCAAGAATATTGTCATCGCAATGTTAGAATCTGCAGGCTTTCAGGTCACTGATCTTGGCGTGGATGTGTCTCCACAAAAGTTTGTCGATGCGATAAAAGAACAAAAGCCAGATATTATCTCCATGTCCGTACTCTTAAGTGCTACGGTGGATAAAATCAAAGAAACTATTGAGGCATTGGAATTCGTGGGTGTAAGAGATACTGTCAAGGTTCTTGTCGGTGGTAGAGCCCTGGATAACCGACTTGCTCGCGAGATGGGCGCCTATGCTTATGGAGATGATGCATGGGATGCCGTGAGAAAAGCAAAGATACTTCTCTCCTAATTAACTCTTCATTATTTCATTTTTGTAAAGGAGTTGCATATCCCATCTTTCGCAATCCTCTTATCATTTTCAAAATGGCTTATCCGATTCCAAACGAATCTCAAGAGTCAGTATGTTTTTCTATTTCAAATTAAGTTATGCTGTGACAGTTTGCATGCTGCTCTTTACACCTTTCATCAAAAATCAATTTTTCGATAAATTTCTAACAAAACAAATTAAGGCATATAAATCAGAATTTTTAATAAAATGAGACTCTTTGGCGACTGTCTTGCTCATTCCCTATCTTAGGGAGAATAACCAACTCTACATCGCTAAAAAAAAGAATCTCAGAAAATTAGCCGCTACACACAGATTTATATCTATCGCGTGCCAATTTCTATATGAAACAGATTTAGGAGATGAGCTAAATGGAAAAAGCATATACTTATCCTATAATAGATAGACTTATGTGGGCTTTTGTTGCTACAGGTGCAGGTATAGTCCTTCTTCTCTTAGGCGTGGGACTTCCAATGTTTGTTCCCCAAGAAGGATCGGTATCAGCTACCCGTTGGTTAGAAGTGTTAACTGGTAGTGCAACAGGACAGCCAACCTTTTATACCTCGCTCTCACGAGTGATATTTGTGATCTTAGGAATTATCGCCCTAATTTTTGCTGTACTAATCTATAGAGCAGGTTCGACAACCATTAAAATCGATGATGCGACAATAACGTATCAAAGAGGAGACAAGATGGTAAGTGTGCCGTGGTCTGAAGTGACTGACGTCAAAAAACGAGTAACCGCTGGAGTGCGAGCTGGAGCAACTGAATTAGTCACGATAGCTACTGAGACAGACTCTCATATAATAACCTTTAATTCAAAGATCACAGGTTATGAAGAGATAATGCAGGCAATCCAAACTCATACAAAAGTTAAATTTTAGACACGATCAATATAGCTAATTTTTGTTAGAATGCAGAGTTCATCGCATTAATGTGGAACCTTTGTTGCATTTTATTCCACATTCTCTAGTAATTTTTGGTGTCCGACCTAGAGGCATACATTATTGTAATTTTCAGAGATAATATTGCGCTTTATGTCTTGTTAGACAAGAAAACTAAAGTGCCTCTGAAAATTGGCCGAAACACACAAGTTTATATCCTTTTCATCACTATTTTTTAATAGAAAACTAAACGGAGGAATATAAAGATGTCACAGACCTTTTCTTACAAAACGTTTGAGAAATTAGAGTGGACGCTGCTCGCTGCAGGCGCGGGAATTGTTCTTCTGATATTAGGGTTTGGATCCTTTTTCTTTACTCCACAAAGCACCATATCAACTACTCGCTGGCTAGAAGTACTAACTAGTAGACCAGCAGCAGAACAACCAGTATTTTTCACACCGCTCTCGCAAGTTATCTTTGTAGTAATCGGAATTCTTGCCTTGGTTAATTCGGTATTTATTTACAGAGTTTTTTCAGTAAACATTGAAATAGATGATGATGCGATTACGCATAGAGGAAGAAAAACCATCAGAGTTCCTTGGTCTGAAGTGACTGACGTCAAAAAACGAGTAGTTGCCTCGCGATATGGAGCAGGAGAAATCGTGACTCTAGTTACAGAGAAAGATCCTTATAAAATTAGCTTTAATTCCACGATCAAAGGATATACAGGATTACTAGAAGCGATTAAGACTCATACGAACTTTAAAATAGCAGTGTAGTCAGAATGGATTTTCTAAACACATTTTTTGCTTATTTTAAAATCTAGCATTGTTTTTTTTTGTGTGATATTCAACAGTCTTTCACTTTTTTTTAAATGTTTGAGATTTTTAGATTCAATCAGGAAGAAGTAAAGTTAGTACAGACGCAATTGCAGCTTCCGTTGCCTTTTTCCGATCAGAAGCTGTGCCTACAATCAGGACATCACCCTCTTGGAGGTCAAAATTAGAAGTCAACATATTATAAAGATCTTCATTTGATTCTTTAAGGTCCTCTATTGGTTTTGGAGGAATAAATAGCGTATTTGTCTCAAATATAATCGTTGTAGCACCATCTGCTCCAACTTTTATTGCCTCATCTCTCAATTCAACGCCGGTTTTCACTTTTAACGCGGCATTTCTGAGTTGACAGATTGTATCGAACTTTCCAATAGTAAGCGCCTTTAAACTTAAGTCAGTTCGGATTTCAATAAATTCCTTTTTTATTTCTTTAACAAACTTCCTTCCTTCGCTACTTAATACATGGCCTTGCTTTGGAATGGCTTTCACAAGTCCAATCTCTTTAAGATATTTTATAATAGTCCGAACGCTTGAATCACTTATCGCAAGTTCTTTTGAAAGTTTATAGCGTCCAATCGGTTCTTTTGAAGCGATGTGAAGAAGAACTATAAGAATGTGGGCTTTTCCAAAAGATGGATGCGGTTTACCATCCCTAAAAATCCTCTCAAACAATTCAGTTAGCAGAATAAAGCCTCCAAGTATTCTCGCAAATCTCCCCCACAATGATGTATGCTAAATAAAAAGTTAAGTGTTTTTGGATACGACTTTTAGTTGCATAAGACGTTACACTGACTGTAGGAACATACTTCATTAAAAGTGTTGGACTATCGCTTCCTCTTTCTTCTATCTTCTTGTTTCAGCAATCTTTTGTCTCTTTTCTCAGCAATATTCAGAATCTTTTCTACCCAGTCGTAATAGCCGGCATTGTATTTAAACAGAATTATAAACAAAAAGATGTAGATCGTTAAGAAAATGATGATAATTCCCCAGACGAAGCCGTAAAATAAATACGCTATAATTCCCCAGATTAAACTTGATGCTCCCAAGAAAGGTAATCTAAGCCATTTTGAATAGGCATAGAGAGGGTCTTTATTAAACTCAATTTCGACGCCCTTATTAGCTACAACCATCCATAATAGATGGAAAATTGACGCCCCGGCTAATCCTGTAACAGCTACGATTGGTTCCCAATCAAATGTAAAACTTGGCGGTCGTTGAATAAATGTGGCAATTGCAATATATCCCGCAAGCGGAAGAATCAAACTCCCCAGAGAGAAAACACGCATGTTTTTCGTTATTTTGGAGAGTTTCTCTTTATTCTCTAGAAGATATTTCGTCTTATACTTCATTCTTTCTTTACTCATATTTCGCACCCGGAGTTGAATATGTGTGATCCGGTATTTGTGTATAAACAAGTTCAGGATTGGGGCAAAATCCTAGCTTTGTCTTATATTTAATAGAAATTTAGAAGACATACATCTAAGTTTACATACTTAAAACTTTCCTGTGCATACCTTCTTTGGATTAAAATGCATGACATTTCAATGTTTTAGTCTGAACTCCTGTTCATAAGCTGAACTGAACATTTATGAGTTTACGTTTCACGAATGTCCTTAAAATAACATATATAAGGTTTCTTTATTACTTTGTAATGAAAATCTTTACTCTAAATGTTATGTGCGGATATAGATCCATTATCCATTATACTGCTTCATTAAAAGAGATGTTTAGATAAATATAAAGGCTTAAAATAAACATCCTGCAAGGTAAATAAATAACTATATAAGAGATCAATAGTTCATCTAAAAAAAGTTGATGTTCCACTTGAAAAACTTAATTTAGAGGTGAAATAACATGACAAAATGTCCTCAATGCGAATCAGACACCGTTATTGCTGGATCATTTGGAGGAGGATTCACAGTACCTACATTAGTCGCATCATGTTTGAAATGTGGGCTTTATTGGCAAATTAATGATCGAGATGGTATGGTTATAAAACGTCTACCAGTTATAAAAGACTTCAGAAAAAAACATCGCGATAAAATCTTAAAAAAACAAGGAATTGAACCAACCAAACAAGAATGATCTCTCTTCTAAGTCATTTCAATATATAAAAAGGTAAATTTGATTTAAAAGGAAGGTGATTTATTGAAGTTACCTCGCAAAACTTTCGAATTTGTAGATAGTTCACTTATCACTTCAAGTCCTACTAAACTACGTTTAGAGTGGTATATATCCTTTACAACAGTTTGTATCCTACTAGTGTCTTTCGTATTTTGGAACAGCCCTAGTTGGCTGTATTATGCAGATATTGCTTATCTTCTACTTGTTTTAAGTATAATTTTGGCTGGGGTTGCACTGACCTTTGTATGGATCATTTTAGCGTGTGATAGATTTTTCATAAAAAAATTGCGAATTAAGAAGTATAATATAGAATTTGTAGTATCCTTTGTAACCTTGCCCTTTGAGTTTTTCGTGGTGAGTGTTCTAATAGATTATATAACAAATTTCAGACCAATAACATTCGAACTCCATGGAATAACAGCTGCCTTTATAATTGTCTCATTACTTCTATTATCACTCTGGTCTGCTTTCTCTCTTGAAAGATGGCAGTCCATTAAAAGAAAGTTGTCAGGTGAAGAGGACGAAGGTCAAATTTGGGTACAAGATTGGGTTGATGAATACGAAAAAACAGAGGATAGTGCCGAAGAAGCGCAATATTTCAAAGAAGAAGACTATGAAGATATCGACTATTCGTCATAGCAAGTTCTCTCATATTCTATGCTGAAATATAGCATCATATAATCCACTCTTCCCTTCTTACAATGGCGTTTATGCGCTTCTATTTTTTAATCTTTTATGCGTATTCTTTTCATAGGTACGATTCCTCTCATTCTTTCATATCTGCATATAAACCAAAGTTGATTGAATTATAAAAAAGTGAATTTGTTGATACTACTTAAGTATTATTTTCTTAGGACTTGGCGCCTTATTGTAAACTTCATTAAAAATTGAGGTCAACGTTTAATCGGAAGTAAGCTTTATATATAACTTGTTATGCAATAGGTTTTCCAAACCTATACATACATACAAACAAAAAAACCTACATAGGTAAAAATTTAGGAAAATTTCGGTGAGCAGAAAATGCCATTTACAGGAGCTGTTGGAGTACCCGCACCCGCTGTCGCCATTGGAATGGGTGGTTTAATTTTCCCATTGTGGGCAATCGGTGCCGCTATCTTTCTCGGCTATGAATTTACCCCTGCAGAGGGTAAAGCTCTCGGTGCTACCTGTCTAGTTGGTTGCTATTCATTAAGTTTCCAGGGGCTATGGCACATTATTGCCAACCCACTAGGTGGTGTCTTTAGCATTATCTTTGCCTTAATTCCCTTCATGTACAGCGTTACATGGCTCGTTGGCTTCTTTGTCAACGTGTTTGGATTTGATGGTAAGGTATTAGGGCAAGTTTGTCTGCAAGAAATGATACCGCAAATCATAGCTTCGGTAGCATGTTGGCAAGCTGGTGGAACACAACCAATGTTACAAATTGACTTGTGGTTCTATATCCTTGTGTTATTTGGATTCTTCCTCTTTACACATGGATACGGCGGAAAAGGCGGTGCGTACTACTGTGGTCTGTTCTGCTTCCTTTCCTGGATCGCTACCGTCCACCTGATGTTCTGGTGGAGCGGAATCTATGATCCAGGGCCCTTCTGGTAGGAAGCCTGACATCCGCTTAGTAAAAGCACAAAACCCTTTTTTTCTTTTTTTCCATTTTCTAGATTCTCTAGATTCTCTAGATTCTCTAGATTCTCAAGTTTGTTAAGTTATTTTTATCTTCTAGATTTTTGAATGTAAAACAGAATATATTTCAGTCTTCAAACCTATCAAATTGATAAAAATGGGGAGGATAAACTGACAAAAATTTCTTGTAATGAAATTGAAAATGCGTTTGCTGGTAGTTTCACAAAAAAGGAACTAACTGAAATCGCAAAGAAACATGATCTTAAGGGACTATCAAAACTTAAGAAACAAGAGCTTATCGATTTTTTATTTAAGAATGTAGATTTAGCAACCTTATATACCTATACAGAAGAAGTTATCAAAAAACATCGGAAGCTTAAAACTGAAATAAAGAATTTATCCTTTGAAGAACAACTTGCCAAACTTACTGATGAAAAGAGACTAAAAAATGGCTTATCAATTCCTGATTCTGAGTTACAACTCATAGATGAAGGTGAAGGCGTCTGGCATTTCAGAATGAAAAATTATGATTGTCTAATTGACATGAACCGTCGTATAATTCGTCATGATTGTACTGATTGGGGATTTCGCGGGAAAAGAGAACATATTCTTTGCAAACACATGATTAAAGCGATTTCGAAGATTGATGATGCAGAACGTGTAGTAAAAAGTCTAATTTTAGACAGATGGGTTTATCTCTAAGGAAATTCTGTCTTAATTACTTTCCAATGAAAAGCATAGTGGAGGCCTTGTTTATGAAATTCTAGGAGCCTGTGATTCCTTTAAGTGGAGTACCACGCAAGAGGTACTTAAAGCAACAACTAGCGGACTTAATTTAATTTATAAATTTAGAAGACTATTATTCACAAGATACGATTTAAATGAACGATTATTATTATATCATGCTTAATTCTTGGAAGTGATTATTTGAGTGAACTACAATCAGCAATAATATTTGCATTGATTTTTGGAGCCTTGTCTTGGATCCCCGGATTTAGAAATTTAATGTTTCGAGTTACAGAACTAGCCGGAGTTACAGAATTAGCTGGAATTCAAATAACACCAGATCATCCATTACTTATTTGGGTTGGATTTGGGTTTGCGATAGGTTTAGGATGTCGCTTCCTTTTAG
>JAEOSF010000043.1 GCA_016840515.1 Candidatus Borrarchaeum yapensis
CAACGTAAGAAAAATTAATACCAGTTTTTTCAACAGGCGTTCCAACCGTGATCATAATGACTTCACTTTGCTTTACAGCCTCACTAACATCAGCAGTTGCATGATAGTTACCCTTTTGCAGTACATCTTGTAATATTTCCTTTAAGCCAGGTTCATAGATATGGGGTGATCCTGAATTTATTTTTTCAACAACATTTGGATCAATATCAACTCCAATTACTCGTGCACCTTTGCTTGCCAAGTAGCATGAAAGCGGTAATCCAATATAACCCTGTCCGAGAATCGCTGTTGTAATTTTACCTTCAACAATTCCAGTTTTAATTTCCTCAAGAGTCATTTCTAGTAAATTATAACTCAATCCTTACAGCTCCAGATGTAGTTTATTCCATTAGCAATTTCATGGTCGGAACATAAATCTCTTTTTAATTTTTTCCTGTCCAAAACTTCTTAATGATTTCTTGCATTAAGTTGACTGTGACGGTGGTTTTTGTGAAAATTCTATACGCCTCGGATTATTTCTATCCCCACATGATAGGAGGTGTAGAGGAACATATCTATCAATTATCTAAACATTTTCTATATGATAATTCTGAAATTGCCATATTAACACGGCAAATTGATACTTTACCATCGTTTGAAAGTTATGAAGGCATTAGAATTTACAGATATCGCCCCAAATTGCACCCACAACTGTCAAAGTTTTTTTTGGATCCATATGGCATTAAAAAAACATCCAAACTCATTAATCAAATAACTCCGAATATTTTTCATGCACAAAGTATCCCTTTTATGTCTTTAGCACCACTTTATGCTGCGATTCAAAAAAATATTCCAACCGTTCTTACTCTTCACAATTATTGGCCAGTTTGCTTCTTTCAGAGAAGTTATTTTGATAATCACATTTGCAACGCTATTGACCAAACTGCGTGTAAAAATTGCTTTTCGTCCTATATACCTCTTTTTGGTAAATCTTTTCTTACTCCGATTCTTTGGAAACTTTGGAAAAGAAGTTTAAGAATTAAACGTGACGTTTTCGATCGCATACGTGTGATTACTACACCAAGTCATGCTCTCAAAAAATCATTAGCAAGAATCAACATTCCTTCAAGTAAGGTTTTAGTCATTCCAAATGGTATTGATCTAAACAAATTTATTCCTGATCTTAATGCGGAAGATTTCATCAAACATTTCAAACTGAAAAAGCAAAAGACTATCCTTAGTATCGGTCGCCTCACAAAAGAAAAGGGAATTAGACTTCTACTAAAAGCAATGCCTATAATTCTAAAAGAAATTGACTGTAAGCTTGTTATTGTGGGGGGCGGCGAAGAAAAGCCGTTTTTAACACAGCTTGTGAAAAAATTGGAGATTGAAAGACATGTGATATTTGCAGGGCGAATCCCATCGGTGCTTGTTCCTCAAGCGTATTCAGCAGCGGATGTGGTTGTTGTTCCTTCAATCTGGCCAGACCCATTCCCTTATGTGCCTCTAGAAGCATTAGCTATGAAAACGCCTGTGATTGCTTCGAATGTCGGTGGACTTCCCGAAGTTGTTAGACATAAAAAAAATGGTCTTCTTGTAAGACCTTATAATGTTGAAGAACTTGCGAACGCGGCACAAGATATCTTAAGTGATGAACACCAAGCTCAACAAATGGGTTTAGAAGGCAGAATGATTGTTGAAAAAGAATATACTCTGCCTCTTATGCTTGAACGCTATAAGCAGTTATATTCTAGTTTGGTCAAATGATCTGTAATAATCCAAATTGACCAGAAAGTAATAATGAAAGAAAAAGGGCTACAAGTCCAAATGCAATTGAGATAGGCAAGCCAGGAAGCATTTTTCTCTTTTCTAACAGTTTCAGGGTAATCATCAAACCCCCAAGAATCCCTCCTGAAACCATCACCAAAGGAAATGATCCAAAGTTCAAAAAGGTGTGAGCTGTCAACATCGAATAAAATACTAGATCTCCAAGACCAATTTCTATCTCCTCACTACTAGAATAAGTCATTGCAGGCATTTGAACCTCTTTTTCGTCACTATACTCAATTATTTGTTTGATAGGACCACGTGTTACAGCAAAAATATCATATATTGAAAGACCGATCAGAAGAAGAATTGTTGACCATGTTGGCATTGCGATTCCTAAAAAAGCGCCAAGTCCGCCACCATAGCCCAAGATGATGGCGTTTTGTAAATAAAGATTTGAAATATTTTTCTTAAGTAAAGCATATGCGGCGCCTATACCAATTAGTATGCTAATAATTGCGAGAATGAAGAATAAATTCAGGATATTAAGAATAACTAAAACAGCTAATCCAAAGTAACCTGTTAACAAAATTCCTCCTAAAGTCATTCCAAAGAACATAAACGCATTTAAAATCTTATTGTATCCACGTTTTAACAGAACGACAAGTAAACTCGCCCCAAGTAGGGCTGCAATTACGTAAACAAGGGCGTTGAGACCTGCCGCCCCTAGACCTCCTTCTTGTTCTGAGAAAGGAGTTATTTCAACTTGTGTTTGTCCTAAAATAGAGATATACACGAGAAATGCCGCAAGCAAAATAGAAAATATTGTAGGGAGCATGATTTTGCCGATGGATTTCAAAGCAATTCGTCTTTCAACTGAATCTTCAGTTTGTTCATTTTCAGCCATTTTTCTTTCCACATTTCTTCATTAAATGCCAGTTTTCGTAATATATTATAGAGTTTTTGTTCATGATTATTAGAAAGTAAATACAAGAATCATTCATTCATAGGTCGAAAAAGTATGAGTAAAGAGCCTTTAGGTGAGCGGAAGATTATTTCCTTAATTTATGATATTATAGGCGATTCTTTGAGTTCTTTGCTTCCATTTAATGATGACGCAGTTGCCATTGAAATAGGAGACAAAGTGTTAGTCATAAATACTGACATGTTCGTACGAAAAACAGACGCCCCTCAAGAAATGACAGTGAGACAAATTGGGAAAAAGGTCATTGTCATGAATATAAGTGACCTGGCTGCAAAAGGTGCAACACCAGTCGGATTTTTATCAGCGTTAGGTTTTCCCTCTGATTTTATCAAAAATGATATTGAAGAATTGCTTCATGGTTTCAAAGAAGCATGTTCTTTGTATAGAGTGCCTTATCTCGGAGGCGATACAAATGAAGCCGATGATCTGGTTATTGCAGGAATAGCACTAGGAATTACTAATAAAGAAGAATTAATTTCACGAGCAGGTGCTCAAGAGGGAGATATCGTCTGTGTGACAGGCATATTCGGAAAGACTGCTGCCGGCTTTAAAATCCTGCTTGACAATCTTGAATGCCCTGAACATTTAAGAAATGAATTTATTGAAGCTGTTTTTTATCCAAAAGCACGTCTCGATGAAGGGGTAGCTTTAGCAAAATCAAGAACCCCTACAGCTAGCATAGACTCCAGTGATGGATTGGCATGGTCTCTTCATGAAATAGCAAAGGCGAGCAATGTTGGGATAGAAATCAATAAATTACCCATCGACTTATCAGTAGAGGAGTTTGCAAGAATCAATCATCTTGATCCATTCGACTTATGTTTTTACGGCGGCGAAGAATTTGAACTAATCGTTACAATACCACCAGAAAAAATAGTGCATGTTTCTGCGGCTTTAAATGCTGTAAAGGGACGGCTTATGCCTATTGGGAGAGTAGTGAAGACAGAAGGCTTATTTTATACTGAAGGTGAAAAAACGAGGGAGATTTACCCAAGAGGTTATGAACATTTCACAAAACATTAAAACTAATTAATTTCAAACAGTTTAGATTACTTATTTATTCTGCTCTAATATCCAAACTTAAGAGGTGAATGTTTTGACGAAGGTACTAGTTGCATTTGATACAAAATATGGTAACACCAAAATTGCAGCGGAAAAAATTGCTGAAGGAATAAAAGCTGAAGGGATAGACGTTACACTCAGTAATATGAAAGAAGTAGACTTTAAGACGATAGAGCAATATGATGCAATTCTAATGGGTTGTCCTAATCATTTTGGTGGACCGACCAGGACTGCTAAAAAGTTTGTTGATAAGTTTGAAAAACTCGACGTGAAAGGCAAAGTAATTGCGGTTTTTGATACTTATATAAAAGAAGACTTCGAGAAAGCAGTGAAAAAAATGGAGGAAAAAATAAACGAAAAAATTCCTGGGTCACAACTGATGACGCCTGGATTATCAATAAAAGTTGAAGGGATGAAAGGACCAATCCTAGAGGAGGAATTTCCTAAAGCGAAAGAATTTGGAAAACAGATTGCTACTCAAATTAAAGGTTGATCGCTGGATTCCAAACGATTTTGTGACAGTTAAAGGGAAGAAATCTTATATAAGAGACGATACACTCTTTCTTTTTAATAAAAGAATCACTGATATCACCAACCTCGAAGAATTATTGCTTTCTCAAAATCAAATTAGAGAAATCAAAGGTTTAGAGAACCTAAGAACACTGCAAATGATACTCCTTATAGAGAATCCAATAAAGGAAGAGGAGAAGGGTCTGATATTTCAGAAAGCACTGAATCTCGTGAAATACTGTCAAGAAAAGTTGAAGAGATAAAAAGAATGGCGGGCCCGACGGGATTTGAACCCGTGATAACCCGGCCCCCATTGATTTAAGGGGAACAATCAGGCTTAGAAGGCCTGCGCCCTATCCTGGCTAGGCCACGGGCCCCAGAAAGGTATGACACTATACAGCTGCTTTGTGTTTTAAACTTTTAGATTATCAGTCCAATGTTTACTTAATTTACTTGAAAAATTTTTGCCATCTTCTGGATTTCGTTAACATAAGAATGTGAATAACATATGTAAAGAGGACGAGGAATTAGGTTAGGAGATTCAGATTAATAGAAAAAAATAAGAAATTATAATCGAGGGTCCATGTGCTCACTCTCTGGATGATCGGGAAGCATTCCGCACTCGGGAGCGTAGCAGGTTATGTTCTTGAATGTACATTTCTCGTGACAACTAGGACAAACTGAATCTTCAGGGGCCATATCTGCCTGAAAAGTGTACCCGCAATTCTCACACTTCCAAAACGGCATGGAATCACCTTTCTAAAAATCAAACAAACTTGTTATTTAATTTTGTGAATAGGGTAAGCAGTAGGGACTCAATGTTTTCTTCAGATTGTATTCCTAAACAAAACACGAAACCAACGAATTTGATGTTACAAGCAACTTTCTATTAAGCCTTATGTTTGAATTCTTTTCCAATGCTCCATGCTCTATAAATATGTTCTCCAACTTTCTAGTAGTTGTTAAGGTTACCAAGATAATTATAATGCATGATGAAGATTCTTTCTCTAAGCTTCTTTAATATCGATGACCATTGGCACCTTTTCGAATTACACAAATTTTATTGTGAATCTTTTTGAATATTTATTTGAGTAACATATTCTCTTGCCTTTTTTCGCTAAAAAAACTACAAAGTATTGATTGATGGATCTCTATTCTTCCCTTCTTAATAATTTACTTTCAACGTGCCCTCTGTATTTTCAAATAGATCCTTTACCATACTATTACTAGGAGGAATCTGATTATGGTATCCGAAACTATTTTGAGTCGAAGTGTATTGGGCATACGCTACCCGTTAAGTCGAGATCCTATTTTTGTGGAAGTAACTGACCCATCAAAAACAATTGAAAATATTCTCATAGAAACTGTGACCGAACTAGAAAAAGCAGGTAAGACCCATGAGGCTTTTCAACTCCAACAAACCTTAGCAGACCATTTTCCATTTGTAAAAGGGCAACAGTATTCTAAAACTCACCAAATTGGAGTTTTACCTTTTCAGGAAAAAATCCTAGAAGGTGAAACCGTGTATTATACAGAAGTTAACTTTCTGAAAGAGCATGTTGGTGGGTAATACTTTAGATCACAAAATGCCCAAATTCTTTTTTTGTGAGTGATACGGATGGAATTCGAGATTTCATCGCATACAAAGACTGTTATAAAAAACCTTTTAATTCCAGAAGGCAAAATTAGGGTATTTACTTCAGGTATAGCCTTCAATGCTGAGCCGCTTGTTCCTTACGCCAAAACTAGACTTCCTAGTAAATTAAAAAACAATCCGAGTATTCTTTCATTCCTCTCCTATTTATTTCATCTGAAGCCATTAATGAGTTTTGCAACACTTTCAAATAGACTTGTTTCTGAAATTCGTCAATCACTTCGAAATATTGAACAAAAATATGGTCGTCAAGATCTACTGGCTAATATTCTTTCATCCTTTACTCTTGAACAGACAACTAATTTGGCACTCGCAGGAATTGGGATTTCTTTCAGTCCAAATAATGAATGTTGTTGGGCTATTAAAGAAATGGAATCTTTTATAATGGAAGTTTATCACCCAGATGAAGGAACTATAGGAAAATGGAAATTCCCACCTTGTACTCTAGGAATCCCGTTGTTTAATCCAACCGAACTTGAGTTTATTGTTTATGTTTTTGATCCAATGGATTACTTACATCCTTTTATGGTAGAAGCAGGGGCTATCTGTATGGGATCTTTTTCTGGTAGCTCGAGCCTTCAACAAATTGCACGTTTGCCTGATCTTTGTTCTAAACTAATCCAACTATTTTCATATGCAGAACAAATCTTAGTTTCAGGATATCGTTTAGAGGGGGAAATTGAGCCGGCAATCGGTATTTTTGATCCGATTTTCGACAAATATCGAATCTTTATTAAATAAAATGAGGAATTTTTTATGAGTAAATTATTTGGAAGTAGTGCAGCCATCTCCACGATTGTTGATCCAAATGCTTGTCCAGCAGCTTTACGAGACATTTTGATTGAAGCATCAGCCCTTGAGAAAATTTATACATTCGCAGAAATTGTAGTTACATTAGGAGAAAAAGATTACGAGGCGTATTGTCTTTTAATTGGCAGTGAAGATGGTTTGATAAAAGATATTTTGATCCCTGAACAAGAGGTTACCTCATATTCTGTAGAAATCTCAAAAGATGCACTTCTCAAGATCAGTGAAGAGTTAGAAGCCCTCGATTCAGATCTCTATGTGCTTGGATGGGCTCATAGTCATCATACAATGACTGCATTCAGTAGCTCAACAGATGATGATAATAATATCACAATATTAAATCAGACCAACAATTTTAAGCATATTAATGGGAAAAGGACAAAATATATCTATAGTATAACCGTTGCAATTAAACCCCGTGATCATCATGGAGTTTGTGCTTCTCAATTTGAATGTGGAGCTACATTATTACGAGAAGCAAATCTAAGAATTCTAGAACAAGAAAATGATATTATTTTTAACAAAGATGATTTGACAGATCTTTTAACAGAAGAAATTGAGAAGAAAATCACATTTTACAAGCCTAAGCCTTCAAAATGGCAACGCTTAAGAACATGGTGGGGTAAATCTGATGGTTATTTCTCCACATATTCTTATTTAAGCAGTCTGAAAGACTTCGCAAAAAGTCAGTCTGATTCTGATACGGAAGTTTCCTGGCCAGAGACATTGAGAGAATCAAACATTGTTGAAACAATTCTTAATAATCCAACAATACAAAAACAGATCTCTAAATTGAGTAATGAACTGCTCTTTGATGACGTAGAAATCAAAATTCAACGAAAACTGAAAAAACTGCTTAAAACCGCTATTACCTCAACTTTTAAACAGATTAAAGACAGTTTTTTGCAGCATACAAAAGAAACTTCTGCCATCGATGATGATGACGATGACGATGACGATGACGATGATGTTATTTTCTATACTTATTTTGGAGATGAGTAATTATGTCATCACGATATGCACGTCAAGAGTTAATTGCTGATTGGAATCAAGAACTAATTAGCAGTGCATCGATAGCGGTAGTTGGTGCTGGAGCTCTTGGTAATTTTGTATGTCTTGGTATAACCGGTTTGGGTATTGGTGCTTTGACCCTCGTGGATAATGATATCCTTGAACGCTCTAATTTGAACCGCCAGTTGATTTTCACCGAGAAAGATATTGGTAGTTCAAAAGCTGCAGCCTTGGCTGCAAGACTTCAAGAACGAAATAGGGATGTATTAGTGACAGCAATTAATGAACGAATAACTGCAACTAACTTAGCCGATATAATTGGAGATCCTGATATATTGATTGATGCAGTGGACAATCTCCCCACAAGGGTTCTATTGTCACGATATGCTTTGATTAAGGGAATACCTCTCGTACATGGTGCAACAAGTCACGATGGTGGTCAAATAGCAGTGATTACACGTGATACCCCGTGTTATGAGTGTTTCACTAACACTGATCGAATCGCAGAAGCACAAGCACAGTCGTGCTCATCGCTTCCAATGCCAAGTGTTAGTTATGTGAATCAAATCATCGCTGGATTAATGGTAGAAAATGTACGGATACTCCTAAATCCACTTCAAGGAGAATCCGTGATTAAACCACTACTTTATTATGATTTAAGGAACCCACAACGATTTTTTTCCTGTGAAATCCAAAGAAAAGATCAATGTGTTTGTCTTGATATTTTGTCCGAATTGAAGAATGAGGCCCCCTTTTCAACAACAAAAAATGCACAAGAGGTGATTTAGCAAATGACTGAATCCCAATTATTACTCTCTCGGTTCTTACAATCGGGAAACCCCATTGCTGTAGGAGGTGAAATACGGGATAATCTCGTTGTAGAAACACTTGAAGAACAAGCACAAGTGACAACTCATACGTTACTAGACCAGTTTTTGAATGGTTTAGATAACAATTTTGAGATTCCATGTGCAGATATTTTAATGCCCGTTTTCTTATTACAAAATTTACTTCAGGAGATTCATCTTGATGATGGGCATCCATTATGTGTTCTGCGAGATACCGTTTCTGAAGGAATTAATAATCTCGATTTCAAAAACATTCAACAGACAGTTCAAATTCC
Organism: Candidatus Borrarchaeum yapensis; assembly: GCA_016840515.1. Taxonomy (GTDB): domain Archaea; phylum Asgardarchaeota; class Sifarchaeia; order Borrarchaeales; family Borrarchaeaceae; genus Borrarchaeum; species Borrarchaeum yapensis. The sequence continues at coordinate 8,899 of JAEOSF010000043.1, forward strand.
TACAGATCTTGAATTAGTAACTGCGATTATTCAAGTTATTCGTGCTTTAATCAAAGGAGTGTAGAATTACTTTGTTATCTGGTTGGAACAGGTATGATTATAATTCCTATGAAAGACTTTCCAAAATTCAGGCTATTCTTGATAAGAGAATCTTAGTATCAAAGTCACTAGAAGAGACTGGGACTGAAAAAGTATTTCTCTCATTCAATAATAGGTTCTTTGAATTAAATAAGGTAAATAATGATCAGGGCTTCAACTGGTCAGCGAATAAATTAAGGTTTAATGGATTCGCATATACAACTATTAACGCATGGCAGTCAGAATCAATATGTTATCGTTTTGCAGAACATGTTATTAAATCAATCATTCGCCCTTCATTCTTTTTAGACAATCTCATGGAATTATTTGATCCAAAGACAATTAAAACTTTATTAAAGCATAATATCGGTCTTATCGTTCGTGAAAAAAAGGTTTATGCAGTACAAAAAACAAAAAAGAACAGGTGGCTTGCGGTCGAAGTTATTGCAAAAAACAAACTGGGAGACCCAGTCATTCTTGATGAAAAAGGTGCTATTGTAGAACACATCTGTCGAACTAAAGCGCATCAAACCCGCGTGAATCGCCGCCGCCGATTTGATACAAAACTCATAGCAGCTTTTACTCCATAGTTTTTTATTCATTCTTTGTCATGAATTCCTTTCCAAGAGTCAAAAAATTCGGCTTATCACTAATATTTGCCCTGATTAGTGTTACGGGGTTAAGAAATAAAAAGGGCTTAGCCTCAAGTTCAATTTTTTCCATTTTTTCATCTCTTAATATTCGTTGATCATCACCATCGGTCATAGTGAATTCTTGACTCTTCAAATCGATTTGCTGGGGGCTTTTGTTCTGCAGGATAACCGATAGGAATCACTGAAAAAGGTATGACATGTTCTGGAATGTCTAATAGTTTTTGAAGAGCCTTTATTCGATCTTCTCTTGGATAAAAGCCCAACCATACTGCTCCCAATCCTTTAGCTTGAGCTGCAATCAAAATATTCTGCGTGGCCGCTGAACAGTCGAGAGCCCAGAAACCTTTTGCTTTTTCCAACCTTAAATCGCCACAAACCACCACTGCAACAGGGGCGTCCCTCAGCATTTTTGAATAAGGCTGAATTTTGGGGATCTCATCAAGAATCTGACGATCTTTGATCACAACAAAATGCCATGGTTGCTCGTTGAGCGCTGATGGCGCGCTCATAGCCGCTTTCAACAATTCTTTAACAAATTCATCAGATACAGGTTCTTTGGTATATTTCCGTATACTTCTTCGCGAAAGAATAGCTTCCACATTCTTCCCTCCATTAAATTCTTAGGTATTCCTTGCTCATGTTATAAAGACCTTTCGAATCCTACATCAAATTATGACCGTAAATCCTAAACTAATTGATTTTTCAAGATGAACGAAAGGAAAAATGTGAAGTTATGGATTTTATATGCCTAAGATAACTTTAGAAAAGAGATAGGAAAGTCTGAAATTTTAAGAATTCTCTGGGGGATATCCACCACTGCTGATACTTGGGCTATTATAATTGTATCACTTGTGGCTATAATATCACAATTTAGTTTTTTAAGGGTCGTATCAACTTGCTTTACTGTCTCAGCATTTCCAATTAACTGTAATTCATTTATTTTTTCTCGGATAATCTTTGAAAGTTCGCCACTTTTAGAAACTTGTGAATCAAAGAAGAACTGTAGTAACTTAGGAGGATTTTTTGCGATTTGTGATAGAATGAGATCTATGGACTCATATGTCACAAGAGATATCACATGACTTCCAAAAATGCCTGAAACATCACGCATGATACCATCATCGCAATTTATAATTGTCTTTTTAGACAAAAGACTTTCAACGGTAATGAGCACATTATATCCATCAACTGCGAGATGTTTCCCCGAAATTTGCTCAAAGGGTACGAGTTTCTTTTTGGTTGCATTGATCTCATCTTTTGAATATATAGCGCGATAAAGTATATGGCGCTCAGATTTATCAAGCTGAAATTTGTTTCCTACGAATCGTATGGATCTTGCTTTATCATAACCGCGATTTAACAAAAAACGAAGATCTATCGATGCATCCTTCATGCGTTCATCTAACAATTCTATAACCTTCTCAGAACTCGTGCTTAAGTACATATAGTGTTTAAAAATTAAAAAGAAGAGATTTTTTTAAACCATGAATGAAAAGATAATTGGATACAATAAACGAATTCATTCAACGAAAATCGCTGCTCTTCCAGGTAGAGCACTATTGGCTTTTTTCATTGGGTCATAGCGTTCTGGGTCATCGGCCTCATAGATTTCTACCGTTGTAGAGAAGGTATTTTCTATGAAAGGAGCTGCCGTTTTTAGAGTTGTGAATTCATCAAAGTGTTCCGCAAGTTTTTGTTCGATCATTTCTGGTGATAGAGTTTTTGCAGTGGGGAGAAGTTTTTGTACAAGTTTTGCGGCCTGCTTTCCATGTTTCTTGATTGCGGAATTCTGAAATATTGCCTTCATGATCTCACTTTGACTTGACTTGCCATCTTTAAGCATGCTAAGGAGTTCTATATAGAGTATAGAAGCCCATTTGGGAGCAACATAGTAAACTATACGTTTTGGCGAAATATTCGTGACTTTCAAGATCTCTTGTGTGTCATCTATTGTTTTTCTTAGGAGATCTTCCATAGCAACTGCGTCAAACATTACCTTTGTTTCGTCTTTTTTCGGCCATGATGCTAGAGAACAATATCCTTCTCTTCCTAATACTTGCCATATTTCTTCACAAATAAATGGCGCAAAGGGGCTTAAAAGTCGTATCCATACATCAAGGACTTCGTGAAGTACGGCAGTGATCGTTTCATTTCGTTCGGGCTTATCATTGTCAGAACCAACTCGTTTTAGGTACCATGAAACATCTTGATCAAGCAAGAAATACGCGTTTTGAATAGCATCCCGCACACGACATACGTTCATTGCTACAGTTGCTCTCGCAATTCTATATTGAAGTTGACTTTGCATCCATCTGTCAATATCTTGAAGTTGAGGTGTATCCTTAATGTGTTTGCTTGCAACTTCTTGTGCAAAAGTGTAAAGGCGCTCAAGTCGATTTCCTATCGATTTTGCCATTCTCTCGCTAAAAACGGCATCAGATAATATCTCAGCTGAACTTAAAACAGAAAGCCTGATCGCATCTGCACCGTAAGTTTTTATAGCATCATGGATAGGAATGATGTTACGCAATGACTTTGACATTTTGCGAATAAGGATCTTTCCGTCAACTTCTTCTTCCATTAACACCGAACCATTGACTACAATCTGCTGTGGCCAATTTTCACGTGGAAAAATTGCTGTATGATTAAAAATCATAAAAGTGAGATGATTCCAGATTAAATCCCTTCCTGAGTGCCTTGAATCTAGTGGGTACCAGTAATTAAATTCATTCCTCATTGATTCAAGAAGTGCAGGGTCAAGTCTACATGACTTTGATATATCTTTCGCATTACTTTGACCTAGAAAAACATAATCAAACACAGCGTCGTTAAAATTATCACCAGTGAGATTATACTGGGTGATGTACTTAGCAAGTGTATAATAGGACATATAGATAGTTGAGTCTGAGAGACTTTCAATAATCCAATCGGGATCCCAGGGAAGAGGAGTACCTAAGCCAGATTTACGGGCGCAGGCCTTTGCAGTCAACCAGTTGACGACATCTCGATATTCGCCCATTAATTCTTTGGGAATAATATTCATATTATCTAAACATTCATAAGCTAGTTTTTTCCAAGCTGGGTCTCCGTAATTGATAAACCATTGACCGTGAACAACCTTCACTACAACCTCAGTTCCGCAACGGCAATAAATTGGGGCATTAACAATCTCATAGACTGGATACGCAGTACCTTGCCCAATCATATCCTCTCTTACTCTATCTTTTGCTTCAGAAACCGGCAATCCTTGATATTTTCCGGTTATCTCTTTGAGAACACCGCTTCGAAACTCCGCACTATAAATTTCATCCGTAGCATCTTTGCATTTTGGATCGTTTTGATCTGTAACGCCAAGTTTTTCAACCGCATCTTTAGCTGGAAAATCTGAATACCCCTCAATAGAGATCAATGAAATAGGTGCTAACTCCTCGATTTTTTCTGGATTGATTCCATATTTTTCTAATTCTGAGAGACTCTTTTTTAGATCTTCAATAGCAATATAGTCATAGGGGGCATGTGCTGGCACACTCATGACGCATCCTGTTCCAACATCTGGATCCACAAAAGCGCCTGGTAATATTAACAGCCCTTCTTTTCCGGTCATAGGATTCTGAACAGTTTTTCCAATAATGTCATATCCTTTTTTTGTCTGCAAAATTTCAACTTTCTCAACTTGATGCACTAACTTTTCAGCAAATTCCTTAGAAATAAACCACTTTTCTCCATTAAGTTGAGCACCATCAACCTGAGCAATCACATAATCAGCATCTGGATTAACAAACACGTTTGTGACACCAAAGACCGTTTCCGGCCTATATGTTGCCGTAGGCATATACCAGCCATTAAAAAGGAATTTTAATGCTGTAATTTCTTCCATTTCGGGTTCCTTATCACCCAAAGTATCGTGCTGCCCAACGGCATTTTGGTCTAAAGGACACCAACCTACAGGGTGACTTCCTTTAGTTACGTAACCTCCTTTGTGAAGTGTATGAAACTGCCATTCGATGAACTTCATATATGGTGGATCGATAGTTGTGAACTCGCGCCTCCAATCGATACTAAATCCGATTTTTTTCATGCCTTCACGAATCTCATTGTGAAAGTAATTAGCAACCGCTAAAGGATCATTCTTGAATATGGATATAACCTCACTGGGCACCTTGTAAATTTCTTCAAAAGTCTCAATAAGTTCACGATCATTTTCTGCAATTCGATTTGCCATTGCCAAAATTGGAGTGCCTGTATAGTGAAACCCTTGCGGATAGAGGACATTGAGTCCTTGCATACGTTTAAATCGAGCATAACTGTCGGTAAGAGTATACGTTCTTGCATGTCCAACGTGTTGTGGAGAATTTGGATAGGGATATGCCACTGTTAAAAAGAATTTTTCGCGATTCTGATCTGGATTGGCTTCAAAAATCTTGTCATCCTGCCATTTTTTCTGCCATTTCTGTTCGATTTCCTTAAAATTTACCATTTTTGTGTCACTGCTCCGCCTCAAGGAAGCCCCACCCCTTCAGGCTGGGGAGGAATTGAGGCATTAGTTCATTTATACCGGTGTCTCTCCCCTTTTAAATATGTGTTTCGACATAGAGGTAGGTGGTCTCAAGGCACACCTCTCAGAGAAGTGGAAACGGCTAATGACCGCAAGGAAGGTGATGAAGAGGAGCACACTGATATAGCCCGACTCTAGATGAGGATTACCGGGCTGGGCTGCGGTAAACACGCCCGTGATTTAGCGTATGATGAGGTTGAAACTCTTCTGCAGGGAAGAGGACTGAAACCAAGTACAGCTACAAGCCTCACTGCTTCATCGTGAGGTAGTTTACATCCGACAAGCCGTAAATTTAGCATGGACTGCTGATATGAGAGTTAAAGAATAGTTAAAAGAAGTAATTTAAAAAGATTTTATGAAAAACTTATTGTTGTATCAGCTTTAGTGTGAAGAGAATAAATAAGTGCGCAAGAGTTTATCCAAATAGCGCACCGAGTCCTGTGTCCTCTTCTTTCTCTTCTTCTTTTTTCTCTTCTTTTGCTTCTTTCTTCTCAACAGGCGCTGCAGCAGGAGCTGCAGTTGCGACTGGTACAGCAGCAGCAGTTTTCAGAGCTTCATCAATGTTCACTTCTTCTAATGCAGCTACTAACGCTTTTGCACGAGCAGTTTCGGGCTTAAGTCCAGCAGCTGTAAGTAGTTTAGTCAGAGCAGCTTCAGTAATTTTTTGCTTTGCAGAATGAAGCAACATCGCACCGTACACGTATTCCATACTCAAACCTCCTTATCTCTTGATTTTAATAGAAATATTATCCAAATAAATCTCCTAAGCCTCCTTCTTCCTCCTCTGGTTCAGATGGTTTCTTTTTCTCATCCTCAGGTTTCTTTTCTTCTGGAGGAGGAGTTTCGGGAGTGGTTTGTATAAGTTCTTGAGGTACTACAGAAGGGTCAACACTATCTATCTTAGAAGCAAGGGCTAACATTTGCCTATTTGCTTTCATCAATACTGAGGGCAGAGTTTCAGGCGTTATAAATGAAGCCGTTTCGGCTAAACGCATACCGTTAATAAATGCCTTCTGTATCAATATTTGAACTGTTTCAGGTGTAGGATAAGCAATATTTGTGGCTAAATTAAGTGCTTGTGAGGCCGCTTCGATAAATTGACTGCGAATTTCTTCTACATCAATTTGTAATTGTTCTTTGTGTATTAGAGCACCATCTTCATATGCAACCTCTACAGCAAGACCTACTAGCATAGGTTCAATACCTAGACGTGATAATACTAAAGCTAATTGCCTACTAATAATGTCACCCTTTCCAGCGACTATAGTGTCTTTCGTAATAGCAATATTACCAGCATCAATCCTTGTTGGAAGACCAACATTTCCAAATTCAGTAATGAGTGGACCTGGGGGAAATCCTGTATTTCCGGCAGGAACAACAATATCCTTGGGCGCAGTTTGTCCAGGTTTTGCCAGAGTGCTCATCTTGTTTTGATTGAGAATTCTTGTAAGTTTAAATGGATCCATTCTAGCGAAAATGAAAATATTTGAACCGACCAAATATTCTTCAAGGTTAGCAATATCGACCTTTTCATCTTTACAGTTTCTTACTGCAAGGCGCATAAGAGTGTTTTTTGTGATTTTTAATGTAGCATCACCCTCCAAGAGCCTGCGTAGCGTTTGAATTTGTTTAGCCCCGATTCCCTCAGCCTTAGCGATTCCAAGTACTGCTGAAGATTTAATTAGATTTGTAAGTTGTTCAACTGTGTTTAATTTGACCGTTGGAATTTTTTTACGTGGTGAAGTAGTTGCCATTTCTTACGCTCCTTAAATCTCTATCTTTCAAGAATTGCGGTGTCAAGTCCACATGATTTTTACCGGGGGGCCCATTGTTGTTTTTACGTAAATAGATCTGATGTTGTCACGTCCTTTCTCAAGTTTATCTTCGACTGCCTTTAATACGCTTTCAATATTTTCGCTTATCTCTTCGTTACTCATATCTTTTGTGCCAATTTTTGCAAAGAAAACTGGGTTTTGACGCAATCTCATTTTACAAACTTTCTGAAAGCGTCTAATTATCGGTTCTAGATTAGCTCCGGTTGGCGGCACAACTTGTGGCATCTTTCCACGAACGCCCAGTACAGGTCCCAAAATTTTACCAACTGTGGTCATAAGATCCGCTTGGGCTATAAAGAAATCATATGTTTTGCCTAAAACTTTTGCAGCTTTTTTATCTGTCGCATATCGCTCTAAATCGTTTTTATTTATAACTAAATCTACGATTTCTTTTGCGCGTAAAGCTAAATCTCCTTCTGCTATTATCGCAACTTTAATCTTCTTTGAGGTAGAATGCGGAAGAGGGATTTCGAGTTTTATCCTATTTTCCGGCTTCTTTAAGTCAATATTCTTAAGATTAATGGCTAAATCTACTGTTTCGGTAAAATTTCGATCTTTAGCTAGTTTTTTTGCCTCTGCTACAGCCTTAGTAATATTGGACATGGTTATTGCCCCAATTATCATAATAACGATGAAAAGTTACATGAAAACTTATGCAGTGTAATATAGACAGCATAAGGTATTGACAAAATTGAAAGTATTTTCTACATCTTTTAAATCTTATCTTAGTTAAACTCCACGTGTTCTAATTAACTTAATCTTCTGCAAGAAGTTCGTTCCATTGACCCTCATCTATTTCTTTTTGGATTTCTCTTGGATGCTTGTCCTCCACAGTTACACCTATTGTAATGGCCGTACCGAGAATTTCTTTTACTGCGGCTTGAAGTGAATTTGCCAGAAGTTTCTCACGTTTTAACTTTGCTATTTCGATTATCTGAGATAAATTAAGATTACCTATGGCTTCAGATTCTTCAGCTCCTGTAGTTCCTGACCCCTTTTCAATTCCTAATTCTTTCAAGATAAGTGCAGAAACAGGAGGAGTTCCGACTTCTATTTCAAATGATTTGTCATCTGTGTTGATTGTGATTATTACTGGAACTTTTAGCCCCATGTAAGCCTTAGTTTTCTCATTAATTGCTTGAATCAATTGATATACGTTTACACCTGTTGGACCTAGGGCGGGTCCAAGAGGAGGTCCTGCTGTCGCTTTTCCTCCATCTACTAATGACTGAACAACTGTTAATTTTCCTGACATACATCACACCTTAGTTCAATGAAACTATAGAGGTTCAACGTGCAATATTTTAAAAAAGTTATCTTTAATGGTAACTAAGTCCAAAATTTTTAAGTTTAGAGCTCTAAAATCACTTAAAAGCGAAAGCCTCAGCATGGCATCACGAAACATCAATCTAGGTGAAATGGTACAATGCTTGAATACTTCTTTAATCCACAGTCAGTTGCTGTTATTGGAGCATCAAGAAACTCTGCAAAGGTAGGATACTCCATACTTTCAAACATAATTGAGAGTGGATATCGTGGCAAGATATATCCTGTTAATCCAAAAGCTGAAGAAGTATTGGGATATAAGTGCTATTCAAGCGTATTTGAAATTGATGATGATTTAGATTTGGCTATCATAGCTCTTCCTGCTAGGTTTGTTAATCAAACGATCACAGAATGTGCTGAAAAAAACCTGAAAAGTGCAATTGTGATATCTGCTGGTTTTAAGGAAATCGGAATTGAAGGTGCTCGTTTAGAAAGGGAATTGATTTCTCTTTGTAACAAATACAAAATTGATTTACTTGGACCAAATTGCCTTGGTATGATTAATACCTTTACACCTATTAATGCATCATTCTCATCTAATTTTCCTTTACAAGGACCAGTTGGTTTCATTTCTCAAAGCGGTGCATTATGCACAGGTATACTAGATTGGAGTTTGGAAGAAAATATTGGATTTAGCAGATTCATCAGTTTAGGAAATAAGGCAGGTTTAGATGAAACTGATTTTATTATGGCACTAGCTGAAGATATTGAAACGAAGGTCATCCTTTGTTACGTTGAAGGTATAAAAAATGGTGAAAATTTCCTGAAAAATGTTAAAAAAGCGACTAGAGAAAAACCAGTTGTAATAATTAAGTCAGGAGTCTCAGCTGCTGGTGCCAGAGCAGTATCATCACATACTGGAACGTTATCTGGATTAGATCAGGCATATGAAACCGCATTTAAGCAACTTGGAGTTATTCGTGCAACGGAAATGCAACAGCTCTTTGATCTTGCTGAGGCGTTTTCAAAGACCCCACTACCAAAAGGTAACAGAGTAGCAATTATTACGAATGCGGGTGGGCCAGGTATCATAGCTACTGATGCCGCTGATAAGTATGGTCTAACACTCGCAGCATTTTCGCAAGAAACATTGGAAGGACTACGAACGGGATTGCCCGAAGAAGCTGGTAAGCATAATCCAATAGATATTCTTGGAGATGCAAAAGCCGATCGATTCAAACTCGCTTTGGAACTTGCAGCAAAAGATGAAAACGTGGATATCGTAATTGTTCTTTTAACGGTTCAAGCAATGACAGAAATTGAAACTACCGCTGAAGTTATTGCAAATATTAAGCAACAATCAAATAAACCAATTGTAACGAGTTTTATAGGGGGAATTGACGCCCAAAAAGGTGATAATAAACTTAGAGCGTCCGGTATTGCGAATTATCCTTTTCCTGAACGTGCAGTCGCTGTAATGTCTCAATTAGCTAAATACTCTGCATATCTGAAAGAAGAAGAGCGAGAACTACCAGAACCATTCTCAGACACAAATCGGTCTAAAGTTGGAGAAATTTTCCATAATGTCAAAGAAGATGGCAGGAAAACATTACTAGGATATGAAGCAATAGCTGTAGCTAACGCATATGGAATATTGACACCTCCGACCGAGTTAGCACGATCAGCTTCTGAGGCGGTCGAAATTGCTCATCGAATCAGCGGTGGTGGAAGCGTAGTTCTAAAAGTTGCAAGCCCACAAATTATCCACAAAACAGACATCGGCGCAGTACGCTTAGAACTACGTTCAGAAAAAGAAATAACTGACGCCTACTATCAAATAATTGAAAATAGTGTTAGATATATGCCTCATGCTAAGATTTATGGTGTTGAAGTCCAAAAAATGAATCCAAAAGGACGAGAATTAATTATTGGAATGTCACGTGACCTCACTTTTGGACCAATGGTGATGTTCGGACTTGGTGGTATCTTTGTCGAGATCTTAAAAGATGTTACATTTCGTTTAGCCCCAATGTCACTCAAAGACGTCCAAGAGATGATTTTTGAAACCAAAGCTGCAGGAACATTATTGAGAGGGGTGAGGGGTGAACCTCCTGCAGACATTAATTCCATAATTGATATGATTCTTAGAGTTTCTCAACTAGTAACTGAGTTTCCAGAAATTTTGGAAATGGATATTAATCCTTTATTTGCTTATAATGAAGGTGAAGGTGCGAGTGCACTTGATGTCAAAATAAGCTGTCGTTGGCAATAATAATTGAGAATTTATCTCTCAAATCTTTGTCAAAATGACGATGATTAATGACGAAAAACAGATAAAAATTCAAATAAACTACACAAATATCTAGCAGAAAATGTCTTTGCACTAGGAGGACGTAAATAATGAAGTTGTTTGTTACCTCTCCAACAGGATATTCTGGTAAGACTGCGGTCAGTATGGCTTTAGCACTCTTACTAAAGGAGCAAGGATTTAACGTTGGTTATTTTAAACCCATAGGAAAGCCAGGCATACACGATGAAGTCCATGATGAAGATGCCCACCTGGCAAAGGTGGTTTTAGGAATGGACTATCCTCTTGAAGTAATTAGTCCAGTTTTGCTTCGACCAAATCGATATTTAGAAGAGGGAAGTAAAAGAGAGAAGTTACATCAAAAAATTCAAACCGCTTTCGAAAAGTTATCTACTGCACATGACATCTTAATTATTGAGAGTTCATGTTGCTTGAATGATTTCGTTAGTTTAAACCTTGATGGGGCTCGGCTTGCAAAAGAATTTGATTCAAAAATGATTCTTATCGTTACAGGAAAGGACGATAGAGCGATTGATACTATCCTTAGAGAGAAATACTTTATTGAACAAAGGACAGGTACTGATACAATTCTTTCAGGAATTATTTTTAATTATATCGAACCATACGTCCTAGAGCGCATTAAAGGGGTAACATATCCAGTCTTAGAACAACTCAATATTTCAATCTTTGGATTAATTCCAGCAGACACCCGTATCGTTGCACCAACCGTCTCAGACATTTATAATGTGTTAGGTGAAGGCGAAGTACTCGTTGGGAAAGATAAAATGGATGAATTAATAGTTGAGGACTTCTTAGTAGGTGCAATGAGTCCTGAGGCTTCTTTACGTTGGTTTAGAAGATCAATCCGCAAAGCTGTTATATTAGGTGGCGACCGTCCAGATACTGCTCTGGCAGCACTTACAACCGATACTTCCGTGCTCATACTAACAGGCAATTTACATCCTAGCACCCATGTATTAGTTAAAGCTGATGAAAGAGGTGTCCCGGTCATTCTGGTACCATATGATACATTCAGTACTGTAAGAAAAATCGAAGGTATTGTAGGGAAGGTAAGGCCAAAACTCAGCACGGTCAAAATTATGAAGGAATTAATTGAAAAACACGTTGACTGGAAAAAGATTTTGGAAATTTTAAAGAGTTAGGTTCTAAAACTTACTGTTTTAAAGATTTAAGAGTTAAAATTTTAAAGGGATAAAATCCATACCCTTCAAATAATGTAACAATAATGATTAGAGGTGTAATCCTATGGTAACTGTTAATGATGTAGAGGTAGCAGAAGGACTCTACTATTCGAAGGATCACGTATGGCTTAAAATTGAAAACGGCAAATGCAGAGTCGGTATAGCGGATCATGCCCAAAAACAACTCAAAGAGATTGTAGTGGTAGATCTCTTAGACGAAGGTGATGAAGTTAGCCAAGGTGATAGTTTCGGTGAAGTCGAGAGTGTAAAAACTGTCAGTGATCTAATTTCACCGATTAGTGGAACCATCACCGAAGTCAATGGCGAGTTGGAAGATAGTCCGGAATTAGTTAACGAATCCCCATATGATGAAGGATGGATGATTGTAGTAGAACCTTCAGACCTTGATGCAGAACTTGAGAATCTCATGAATTTTGATGATGCAGTAGAGTTCTATGAAGAGATAGAGAAAGAAGAATAACTTCTTTGGCTTTTTCATTCTTCTATTTTTCATCTATTTTTCATTTATTTTCGTTTAAGATCATATCATCCAAATAGATTTAAGATAAGTTTATAGCCTTAAATAGGGGAACTAAATGACACGAAAGATAGTTATAGTGGGCGGCGGTGCAGCTGGAAGTAGCGCTGCATCATTTGCAAGAAAAACAGATCGAAAGGCGGAGATTACGCTAATTGACAAGTATGAGAGAATTGGTTATAGCAGGTGTGGCCTACCGTTCGTTATAGGAAAAGAAATTCCAGATTATAAGGATTTAACAGTTTATAGTCAGGATTTCTTTAAAATGTCAAATATAGGTCTCAAGTTAGAAACTACTGTTACAAAGATAGAGCCTAAAGGCAAATACATTATGGCGATAGAAAAAAATGGAACTGAATCAACTATTGAGTATGATTCGCTAATTTTAGCAACTGGTGCAGAGGTATTTTGTCCTCCAATCCCTGGGATTGATACGGAAGGCGTTCTACCGTTGAGGACTATCGAAGATGGCATACTAATTGAAGAAAGGGCTAAAACCTCAAAAAGGGTTGTTATAATTGGGGCAGGGCTCATCGGTCTTGAAATCGCTGTTGCCCTGCGAGAAAGAGGACTTGAAGTCGTTATAGTTGAAATGCTGCCTTATATTTTGCCTCTTGTGCTAGACAAGGATATGGCTAAAGATGTACACACAGAGTTGACTGACCTAGGAATTGAGATTATAACCGGTTGTGGGGTCGAGGAACTATTGGGCGATGAAGAAATTAACGCATGTGTTATAGGTGATGAAACAATAGAAACAGATTTTGTAATCAACGCAACTGGAGTACGCGCGGACATCGAGTTAGCAAAAGCAGTTGGTATTAGCGTTGGAAAAGGCATCAAAGTGAACGAATATATGGAAACCAGTATCCCAAGCATATACGCGGTTGGCGATTGTGTAGAATGTAAACACTTAATCACGGGTGAATATGTACTTTCTCAATTAGGAACGTCGGCCACTCGTCAAGGGCGTGTGGCGGGTCGAAACGCAGCAGGAGATCGAGATATTTTTCCCGGCGTTCTCATGTCTTCTGTGACCAAGATTCATGGTTTGGAAGTCGGGGCAACCGGCTTGACACAGTGGGCTGCTGATAGAGCTAACATTGAAACAGTCATTGGAAAGATGACAGGTCATACAAAACCACATTATTTCCCTGGAGGCTCTAAAGTAAAAGTGAAGGTCCTTGCAAGAAAAGATGATGGCAGAGTCATAGGAGCACAAATTGTAGCTCGCGAAGACGTTGGGCATAGAGTAAATATGGTTGCCACTGCTATCCAGAGTAATATAACAGTAAATGAACTTGCAAAAGTAGATACTTGCTATGCCCCCCCAATTGCGGATACGTTGGAAACAGTTTGCTTGGCTGCGGAATTAGCTGCCAACAAGTTATGAAATAACTCAATATCACCTTTTCTTTCTTATTTTAAATAAGGAAAAGCCGTCAGGACTGGCCATATGCCTTAAATGCTTCAATGACAGCCAATTTTTTATGTTCGCCCATTAACAAAAGTAACATTGCTTTTCCTGACGTAGAAACAAATGAAATTCTATCTAGTAAACCATATTTATTCAAACCAGCAATTGTATGACCTCCACCAGCTACTGAAAATGCGCCCTTATCTGTACTTTCAGCGATGGCAGAAAATACTTCTTTGGTACCAACAGCAAAAATCTCTTTTTCATATTGTCCAGGACTACCATTACACACAATTGTTTTCGCTTTGTTTAAAATTTCTGAAAATCTTTCAATTGTCTTTTTGCCAATATCGCAGGGTATCTTGGATAATGGCAACTCATCCAGAGAAACTTCAACGCGTTGGCCATTGTCCTCTATAGCTAGATCTTCTGGCAACTCGATCTTCTTTTCAAATTTACCTAGCACTTCGGTTGCTTTTCCCATATTGTCTAAATAACCGTTTTCTGAGAGGAAGTTTCTGTAGGCATCACCCATTTCAAAACCCTTTGCTAATAAAAATAGATTTCCCATAACACCAGAAGCCAGAATGATATCCGCTATATTTTGCTCTAATACATATTCTATCACTTTTAGTGTATCTTTCGGTTTTGCTCCACCTAGAACATAAACACAAGGTTTTTCTGTAGAGCTTCCCGCAGCCTTCGTCAGTGCAGCAAGTTCTTCTTTCATAGTGTAGCCTACTACCGAAGGTAATACTTTAATGAAACCCACAAGCGATGGTTGTGATCGATGTGCGGCTGAGAATGCATCGTTTACATAGAAATCTAGCAAGGGCGCTAACTCCTGTACCATTGCAGTCTTGGCTTGTTCCTCAACAGGACGTTCTTCATTTTCAGCTGAATAAAAACGAGTGTTCTCAAGGACGAGAATGCCTCCTTCATTTAACCTGCTAATTTCATTCCTCGCTTTTTCATCAAATATGCTGTTTACAAACTTAACAGGGCGTCCTAACACTGTACTAAGCACTTTGGCGTGCTGTTCAAGACTTATAAAATCAGGGTCTCCAGGTCTACCTTGGTGAGCCATTACTATGACTTTTGCTCCACGTTCGGCTAAGTTTTGAATGGTTCTCGCGTGACTTCTGATCCGAGTATCATCCTGAAGTGCCCCAGTCTCTGGATCTATAGGGGAATTGAAGTCAACTCTAACTAAAACTTTTTTTCCTTTAACTTCGATATCATCTATTGATTTAAGATTTTCCATTTATATCCCTCTGTTATTACGATGATAATAATGGTCGTGAAATGAATTTCGTAAGATATAAAGATATTATCACAGAATTACTTTTTTGGACATTTATCTAAATGATTCTTTATTCTAGGTTCACCTATGCAAGTTTTTTATATAAAAGCTCATACTTGTAATCTCCACCATCTACTATGCCTCTATAGAAACTCACATACCTAAATTTGTGAAGAATAGTACAGATATTTCGCTAAACATTTCAAAATTAATTTACCGAATGAGAGAGAAGAGAAATGCCAGAAGATTACGAAGTACTAATTAAACGCTGCTATCAATGCGGCACTTGTACGGGTGCATGCCCTTCCGCTAAAATTACCGGTACATTTAATCCTAGGAAACTAATCGCCTACATGCTTCTTGGAAGTATAGAGAGAGTTGTGTCAGATGATGTGATCTGGCTTTGTACTGCGTGTCATGCATGTGTCGAACGCTGTCCTGAATTAGTTTATCCTGCAGAAGTTCTTTTTCAGTTAAAAAATGTTGCAACTTCAAATGGCAAGTTTCCAGTTGGGCTTAAAGAAGAAGCAATGCAAATTTATACAACAGGAACCACTGTTGCGTTATCATCTCCTATAGAAAGAAGACGAAAAAAACTAGGATTGCCAGAATTTCCTGCCGTTAATGTAGACGAAGTGCAAAAAATTATTGAATTAACAGGTCTTGATAAAAAGCTTGAATTTAATGGTATGACTCTCAAAGAACAAAAGGACGATGAGGATGAAGAACAATGACAAGTTATGGCTTCTTTCTTGGATGTATGATTCCCTTACGCCTGCAGAACTTCGAAGTTTCAGTTAGACGTGTTTTACCTGCCTTCGACATAGAATTGCTGCCTTTGAATGGTGCTGGATGCTGTCCAGATCCTATTGGGATTCAATCGCTGGATCAAACAACATGGTTTTCCTTAGCTGCAAGAAATATCGCCATTGCAGAAGAATTGGGCCATGACATGCTAACTCTCTGCAACGGGTGTTTTGAAACACTAAAAACAACCAACTATGAACTGACACATGAATCTAACTTAAAGAATGAAGTCAACGCCATCCTTTCTCAAATAAATCGACAGTTTAAAGGAAGTATAAAAGTCCGTCACCTTGTAGAAATCCTTTTTGAAGACTTAGGGCCCGCAAAAATTAAAGAAGTGGTAAAGCAACCTCTTAAGGATCTAAAGGTAGCAGTCCATTATGGTTGTCATCTTATTAGACCGAGTGCAATCTTGGCGTTTGACGACCCAGAAAGACCTCAATCCCTTGATGTGTTGGTTGAAACTCTCGGCGCTACAAGTATCCCTTATCTGAAGAAAATGGAATGTTGCGGGACTGGAATTCGTAGTATAGACATGGATTCTGCATTGCAAATGACACGCCAAAAGCTTATTGAAATGAAAAGAGTTGGCGCAGATTGTATTGTAACAGTATGCCCTTTCTGTTTCATCCAATTCGATGTCGGACAATTTCAGATTCAAAAACAGTTGAATGAAGAATACAATATCCCAGTGCTTTATTACATGGAACTTCTAGGACTTGCGATGGGGCTTCAACCAAAAGAATTAGGGATGGACATGCACAGAATTAAAACTAAGAAACTCCTTGAGCGCCTTTTAGTTCACAAGGATGACATTGACTCAAAAAACACGTTATTGATTGACGGATAAAAGAATTTAATTGATAAGAAGCGAGGTTATTTCCAATGGGTAAAATTAAAATTGCTGCTCTACAGCCTCTATTACCACATGAAATGAAACCGATGGATAGGCTAAAAAAACAACTAGACATGTGTAAAGATGCTATAAAAGTTGAATGTGACGCTATCTTCTTCCCAGAATACTTTGTAGGATTTAGTTACATCTGTGATTTGGATAGTTGTGAAGTGCTCGATAATGTATCGAGTTTTGCAAATGAGCACGGTGTATGGCTAGGCATTAACCTGAATCGCTATATAGACAAAGAAGAAAAGACAATACATAACTCTGTTATTCTTATAAAGCCTGACGGAGGTATTGCAACCATCTATAATAAAATGCATCCCTATTGCTCATGGGAACCTGCTGTAGTAAGATCTCAAGGCTATAAATTCAAACTTGGAGATAAACCTGAAGTATATGATACTGGTAAGTGTAAAATTGGTCTTGGTCAATGCATAGAGTTATGGTTACCCGATTTTATGAAAATTTTAGGAGAGATGGGGGCAGAAATTGTTTATGTGCCCAGCCGTATGCCAATCCCCTACTTCTTGGAAACTGATCTTTTCGCACGAATCAGGGCCAGGGAAAACTGTAATTATGTTGTTGTTGGTGGTGAAGCCGGTAAAACAAAACCTGGGACCTATATTGCCGGGCCTCAAATAGGCGACATGATAATGGATTTAACACATATAGGCAACCATGAGGGCGTAGTATACAAGACCATAGATACAGACTGGTTAAGGGATCAGAGAACTCACAGAACTCCAATATGGACTATACAAACAGATCAAGAACTTAAAAAGGCGAGAAAAACGGCAACTGACTATATTAACAAATTCTATGGGGAAGAACACCTAAACCAGTTCATTAAAGAATGGGACATGAAATGAAAACTGGCGGACATTTACTCTGCTAAAAAATTCGAAAACATCACTTTTTCTTGAAAAAAGTGATGTGCCGAAGATGTTTAGAATTCATCTTCTTGCGGTGGGCGTCGTAGACTGAAAAGTGCTTCGTTGTGTTTCTTGGTCAATTGGTAGCAATCGTAGATTCCATATAAGTACCAGACGAGTGTTATAGGAATTAGAATTACTGTCGCTCCAATGATCCACATTATAATGCTTATAACGATGAAGACAAGACCTCGTTTTAATTTGTTTACGTATAAATGCCCTAAACCTGGAAGAATAATAGTTAGAATAACGCTTACACCTTCGTTTTTACGAATAGTCATAAGTTGGGCGTCAGTCATCTGTGTTTCATAAGGAGGTGATGTTGTTGGAGGTGGAGGTGGTGGAGGCGCTGTAGTGGGGGGAGGAGGCGGAGGTATAACTTCTTTTGGCGGGGCAAGTGAAGCACCACAGGAACTGCAAAAATGGCTATCAGTTGTGTTCATCGCGCCGCATTTTGTACAATAAATCGTTTCACTCATGGTGAACATCTCTCTAGGAATATTTCAGTAATCTTTCTTCATAAATTCTTTTTAGTTCTAGTACCACCATCATGGTACTATTATTATCACTATTATCAGGGTACTAACTTATAAATAGTTTTCTAGTAAAATCCTCCGCAAATCAAGCAGCGAATTCGGATTTCCTTAAATGCTAATATTATCGGTAAAAATTTTGTAATTATTCTCTTCACAGATTATATTCAGTTGATTTTGTTAGAAACTGTCTGAAAAAAAGAAAAGTTTCCGGAAAGATATGATTTCCGGTCAAATTTACATAAGATCTAATATTGCGAATGGGTAGTATTAGTTATTCTTAATTTGCTGACATACTCCGTCAGATAAAAGAGGACATTACGATATTTAGAAAGGTTGTTTTTTGCAGATCTTTTGCCAAGATACTTACCTATACCATATAATAGGATAATAAGTCCTATAAAATTTATGAAACTACCTATCGCGCCGCCAAAAATGCGTCCAATTAAGTTCATAACAATTCCGATGGCAATCAATCCTCCTCCTCCACTAGAATCACCAGCACCTTTTTTTTCGCTGTTTGCAACTTTTTGTTCCCAAGCTGCTAAAAGTTCGTTATATCTTTTTTCCTGCCAGAGTCTATGAAGGCTAGCTTCCCTTTTGTTTAAATTAGGCTCTCCGTCAGGCAAAAGACTTGGCTGTTTATAAGTCACGGGCGGTGGTAGGGGCGGAGGTGCTGTAGGCGAAGTTATAGTTTCTGATGGGAGTGCAAGAGAATCACCACAAGAAGCGCAGAATGCACTATCAACCGTGTTAGGAGCTCCACATCGTGGACAGTATTTTGTGCTCATTGACCTTCCCTCTCCAAATCTATCTAGTATTAGTTAACTCCTGATTGCAGGTATATTAAGGACACGGTTTCTCAATCTTAGTCTTAAAAAAATAGTAGGGGGATGCTGATAGAGACCTTATGCTGCTATAAGCCGAAATAGCTTTTGGTTTTGAAGAGATACCAAAGCACGATTATACTTATGATGGTGCCCAAAGGGAAGCCTATAAGACCGAGTAGCGCCAAGATCAGAGCAATATACCAGCTCCATTTTTTCAAATTCAAAAGTCCCCAGCCTGTGATGAAATAAAAGATACCAATGATCAAGAAAAGTACAATGAAGCCTCCACTGTTAGTTAAGCCCGCCAATATTAAACCTGTAATTATCTGAAGAATAGCTGCAATTACAGCCAGCACTCCTAAAATTGTAACTCCAGTTGGTCGTTCTGCAAGAGAAACGGTTGTAGGAGGTGGCTGATAGGTAGTCGCTGGTGGTGGCGGCGGAGGAGGTGCAGTAGTTTCGGTTGGCGGTGGGGTTGGGGTTGCAGTTGCTAATGAGGCGCCGCATGCTGCACAAAATACTGAGTCAGGGGTATTTGCTGAACCGCACTCGGGACAAGTAATTGAACTCAATTTCTCACCTTTCTTTCATAGTATAAGTTATTTTGTTAGTAAAACGGCTTCGCGATTTTATATAACTTTTCAGGTTTACTTCCAACTAAGCAAGAAAGCATCTATGCTTAAGCGTGGTGATGAATGGCGTTGGTTTTACATAGTTTGTTGATAAGAGGCTCTATGAGTACCTACGGGGCGTAGGGATGTTACGCCTGTGGAGATAAGACCTCCGTAACCCATCAAGGGGATCGAGTCTGTCGTAGAAGCAGGAAGCCTCAAGGCTTTAGCGCGAGGTAGTTCACAAAGAACCATAGTGAGTTTTTGTTTTGGAAAAAAAAGAGTGATGGAGTTCATCACTCTCTGTTATTCTTAAAAAAGAGATTTAGAAGTAGAACAGTTTACTATAATCGAAATTTTAATACAAAGCCTTTTTTAAGATGAACAATGTAATGATAAGATTAAAAAATGAGAGGAAAGAAAATGGCGGACAGACCATTAGGCGTGACAATTCTTTGTATCCTTTCATGGATTGGTGCTATAATACTTATCGGATTAGGCGCCATTGGCGCGATAGCAAGTATAGCAATTAGTTCAGAACTTGGGTTGGTACTAAGTTTAACAATACTTATCATTGGCATCTTATTGTTCTTTGTGACCTTTGCGCTGTGGCAACTCAAAATGTGGGCATGGTGGCTTGTCATAATTTTAAATGTTATCCAGATCGTGCTAGGCGTTGGCTCAGCAGTATCTCAAGGTTCTGCAAGCCCTATTATCGGTATTATTATTCCGGTAATCATCGTGATATATCTCTGGACTGTCAAAGATCACTTTAAGTGAAACTTTATTTTAACTCCTTTTTTTTCAGCTTCCATTTCAAAATACAGAAAATGGATAGTATTCACATTTTAGGAGATTTTTATACCACATAACTAGTTTTTTGACTATTTCCTAAATGATAAAGATGTTTTCTATCGCAAGTTAGAAGGTAGTTTTCATCAAGTTACTGAATACTTTTTATAAGAGAATACCGAGGTAGTAACTAACTGAAATTTTTCAAAAGAAGGAGTTGTTAGGAAAATGGCAGATAGACCTTTAGGAGTAACTATCATTTGCATCCTTTCATGGATCGGAGCTATTGCGTTAATTGCAATCGGATCACTTTTTGTTTTAGGCGGACTTTTTATTCCATTT
>JAEOSF010000124.1 GCA_016840515.1 Candidatus Borrarchaeum yapensis
TGCTTGATTAACGACATTTATAATTCCCGCCTGACGACAATTAAAATTCCCTATTTTAAATAGAGGATGTTACATTATCCAAGTTATTCTAAAAAAGGAGACTTGGATATGATAACAGACAATCAAGTAAGGAGGTTAAGAAGACTGATGCAAACAGAGAAGAGTTTATCATCTGCGGCAGCAAAGGCGGGAATGGATGAGAAGACAGCTCGTAAGTATATTAGACTTAATAAGCTACCGAGTGAGTTAAAAGTAGAGCATACTTGGCGGACACGTGAAGATCCTTTTGAAGAGGTGTGGGACGAGGTGCGATCACTTTTAGAAGATAATCCGGGACTTGAAGCAAAGACTTTATTTAATTATCTTCAACGTGAATATGAAGGTTGTTTTTCAGATGGTCAATTACGCACGTTGCAGCGTAGGGTAAAGAGTTGGCGTGCTTTAGAGGGGCCATCTAAGGAGGTATTTTTTCCACAGGAACATAAACCTGGTAGATTGAGCCAATCAGATTTCACCCATATGGACAACTTAGGTGTAACAATAGGAGGGGAAAGATTTGATCACATGATCTATCACTTTGTATTGACGTATTCGAATTGGGAAACTGGGACAATTTGTTTTAGTGAGAGTTTTGAGAGTTTGAGCGAAGGATTGCAGAATGCACTGTGGGAACTTGGGGGAGTACCACATATACATCAGACCGATAGGCTAAGTGCTGGTGTTCAGAAGACGACCAGCCCAGAAGAGTTTACTCAACGTTATAACGGATTACTAAGACATTATGGTTTACAAGGTCGTAAGATACAGAGCGGCAAGGCTAATGAAAATGGAGATGTAGAACAGAGGCATAATCGTTTTAAGAAAGCTGTTGAACAATCGCTAATGCTGCGAGGGAGTAAATATTTTTCTGATCGTGAAGAATACGAAGAATTTCTAAAGGAGTTATTTAAGCATTTGAATTCCGGTCGTCGTGGTCTTTTTGAAGAGGAGTTAAAAATTCTTCGTCGATTACCAAAGGGTCGTTTAGATTCGTGTAAATGCTTACAAGTAAAAGTGGGTCCGAGCAGCACGATACGTGTCAATCACAATACTTATTCGGTAAACAGTCGTTTGATTGGAGAATCTATAAGAGTTCGATTGTATATGGACCATTTGGAATTGTGGTATGCTCAGCGCTGTATTGAAAAGATTCCTCGACTTCGTGGAGAGAGGAAATATCATATTCAATATCGTCATATCATAGACTGGTTGGTTCGTAAGCCCGGAGCATTTGAGAACTACCGTTACCGTGAAGATTTATTTCCGACTCATCGTTTTCGTATGGCTTATGATTTTCTAAAAAGAAGTAATCCCAATCGAGCGGCAAAAGAGTATTTGAAGATTTTGTATTTAGCAGCTCGAGAGAATGAGGCTTTAGTGGATAGAGCACTTGATTTCCTGATAGATAATGAAGAAACCATCACGGTTGATGCAGTTGAATTCCTTGTAAAGTCAGAACAAAAGATTACTTCAGCAAAGGATGTTTGTATCGATAAGGTAGATATAAAAGCCTATGATGCTCTGATCGAAGGAAGGATGGTGGTTTGATGAAGCGAAAAATTGGTTTAGAGCTAACAGACTGTTTGAAAGAATTACATCTTCCAACTGTTCGAGAATGTTATAAAGAACACGCAGATTCAGCGAGGCGTGAGTCATTGAGTTATGAGCAGTATTTGTTGGAATTGATGGAACTCGAACGTGAAGTGAGAAGGCAAAACCGCATCATCCGGTTATTAAGAGAGTCTAAGCTTCCACTGGAAAAGAGTTTGTCAACTTTTGATAGAAAGCGTTTGCCCAGAAAAATTGATGCTCAGATAAATGTACTTTTAGATGGAAGCTTTTTAGATAGAACAGAGAATGTTTTGGCTTTTGGTAATCCTGGCAGTGGGAAGACACATTTACTATGTGCGATAGGTTATGAACTGGTTCAACAGGGAAGGCGCATTTTATTTAAGTCTTGTAACCTTCTTGTCCAAGAGATGTTGATTGCAAAACGGGATTTGAAATTGCCGCGCCTTCTGAAACAATTAGCCAGATATAATGCTTTAATAATTGATGATATAGGATATGTACAGCAAAACCGTGCGGAGATGGAAGTTTTGTTTACCCTTCTGGCAGATCGATATGAGCGTGGCAGTTTGATGCTTACAAGCAATTTGCCCTTTTCACAGTGGGAAAAAATCTTCAAAGACCCAATGACTACAGCTGCCGCTATTGATCGATTAGTACATCATAGTATAATATTGGAACTGAATCTTCCAAGTTATAGATTGGAAGAATCAAAAAAACAAAAAGGGAAAATAAACGTAATGAAAACTTGAAAAAAAATAGTAGGTTTCCATAGCTTATCTCCAGTCGCCCTACGGGCTCCTTACGATAATCTATGGAAATAAAAAACGGGAATTCTAATTGTCGTTAGAGGGAAAAAATAGTTGACTTTTAACAGAAAATTTTTTTGTATTTTATAAATGTATAACTTTTAAATCTTTCCGAATGTTTTGGCTTTTGGTAATCCTGGCAGTGGGAAGACACATTTACTATGTGCGATAGGTTATGAACTGGTTCAACAGG
>JAEOSF010000082.1 GCA_016840515.1 Candidatus Borrarchaeum yapensis
TTTAATTTGATGGAGGAACTGTGATTGACAGAAAAAGATACATCAGAAGGTGAAAAGTTTCATATTCCTGTTGGACCTCAACATCCAGCTCTTAAGGAGCCTGAACATTTTCTCTTTACTGTAGACGGTGAAAGAGTAGTAGACGTTACTCCTAGGATTGGATACATTCATAGAGGCATTGAAAAACTTGGAGAATCAAGGAATTACATCCAGAACATCTATCTCGCTGAACGCATCTGCGGTATCTGTAGTCATTCTCATACGACCGCCTACTGCACTGCAGTGGAAACATTGCTTGGTTTAGAGATCCCAGACAGAGGTAATTGGATCAGGACATACGTGTTTGAGCTCGAGAGAATCCACAGCCACTTGCTTTGGGTCGGTGTTGCTGCTCACGAAATCGGTTTCGATACACTGTTTTACTATACTTGGAGAGATCGTGAACATGTAATGGATATGCTAGAGCAAATCAGTGGCAATAGAGTCAACTATGCGATCAACACAATCGGTGGCGTTCGTAGGGATATGACACCAGAAATTAAAGAAAGAGCTTATAAAGGCCTAGACGCTATGGAAGAGCGACTGAAATACTACACAGACGTTGTATTGAAGGAAAAAACGATTGCCGCTAGAGTAGCAGGTGTTGGAAAGATTACAAAAGAGCAAGCGATTGAATTGTGTGCAGTGGGTCCTAATGCACGATGTTGTGGGGTACCCATAGATGTAAGGAAAGACGATCCACATGCAGCTTACGCCGAAATACCGTTCAAAGTAATTACTCATGATAGTGGTGATACACTTGGACAGGTAATAGTGCGTGTCTTAGAAGTTTTCGAATCTATAAATATGTGCCGATACATGCTCGACAATATGCCAAGCGGTGAAATCCGTACAAAGGCCAAGAGAAAGGTACCACCAGGTGAAACAGTGATTCGAGTTGAGGCCCCAAGAGGCGAAGATATCCATTATCTTAAGTCAAATGGAACAGACAAACCCGAACGTTGGAAAGTCAGAGCCCCAACATTAGGAAACATCCCCTCTGTATGCGAAAGGTTAAAAGGTGGATACATTGCAGATATTCCAATTGTCTTGGCGGGCATAGATCCTTGTTTCTCATGCACTGATCGTGTCGTACTCGTTGATAAAAATAGTAAACGCAGAATTAACACTACACTAACTGAATTACGATTAAATCCGTCTAAAGTCATCTAGAAATTTACACAATTCATTATTTTTTATTTTTTTGATATTTTTCCATTATGACTCAATTTTTAATTTTGGTAGGTCACTCACAAAATATGCCACTGACATCACACTGTTTTAGATTTAATTATAATGATCGTTCATTACAATTCTTTTCCAGAACATCAACTACACAAATTTTAGGACAAAAGATGGAAACTTTTAATAAGTCGAACATTGTAATGCGCTCTTATTGTCAAAACAATTTAGTATTATAGTTCGTATTCAATGACATTTTTTAAGTGATGAATCTAAGCCTCAGGAGGTATAACTGTGGTAACGATCGTAGAAATCATCATAAGTTTAGTGCAAATCTTCATTTTTCCTGGCTTGTTCTTCTTGGGAACGCTCAGTCTGACATATGCATGGATTGACAGGAAATTCTTCGCAAAATTACAAAACCGCATTGGACCGTTGTATACAGGTTGGAGAGGTATACTTCAACCCCTCGCAGATTTCATTAAACTCTTGGCAAAAGAGGATATTGTTCCAGATGGCGTTGATAGGAAGATGTTTACTGCGACGCCAATCCTTGCGTTATCAGTAATAATTACTTCGCTCTTCTTCTTACCAATCTACCAATTCAGTGGTATAGCTAGTTTTACTGGTGATCTCATCTTTGTTCTCTTTCTTATGACAGCATTTGTAATAATCAAGCTTCTGGCTGGGTGGTTCTCAACAAATCGCTTCAGTCTAATAGGGACAGAACGAACAGCAATTCAGTTATTAGGTTATGAAATACCTATTCTTGTTGCCGCTATTACACCCGCAATATTAACACAATCACTCACGATCTCAGAAATCGTAGCTGTTCAATCAGCAGGGTACGTTGCCGGTGATTTTCTTCTAGGATTTACACATTGGGCTATATTTGGACCTGCAGCCATAGCTTTTGGCATTTTCATTGCATGTTCAATCGCTGAGTTAGAAAAGGTGCCTTTTGATATCCCAGAAGCCGAGACTGAGATTGTGGCAGGCTGGTATACAGAGTTCTCTGGAAAAAAGTACGGAATGTTCATCTTCGGCGTACAGTTAGAGATGGTATTTCTCGCTGGCCTAGCTGCGGCGTTATTCCTTGGCGGACCTAGCGGCCCGATTCCAGCAGCAGGATCCCTAGGAGTTATTACTCCATGGGTTGTGGGATTGCTTCAAACGATATACTTTATAATCAAAACTGTGGTATTTGTACTGGTGATTGCGTTCATTAGAGCTATATTCGCAAGAGTGAGAATCGACCAGATGGTAAACATCAGTTGGCGCATTTTCTTGCCGCTTGCGTTGCTCTCTGTGCTCCTAGTTATATTGATCGGACCACTTTATCTGTGGTTGTAAAGTAAAAGGATGGTGAATAAAAAATGGCAATGGCCGGAGAAGTTCTTCGTCATGTAACAAAAAAGGCATGTACAATCTTATACCCATTTGAAAAGGATCAAGTGTTTATGCCAAAAGGCTTTCGAGGCAAACAAAAGTTTGACATCGAGAAATGCACGGGTTGCGGTCTTTGTGCACGTGACTGCCCTAGTGGAGCGATTACAATGGTTGACTGTAGTAAAGAAGTAACAAAGGCTGGTAAACGTCCTATCTTTGACTTAGCACTCTGTCTCTTTTGTGGACAATGTGAAGAATCGTGTAAGTTCGATGCAGTCGTAATGACTGAAGAATACGAGCTTGCAGGTTTTGAAAAAAGCAATATGATAATTGATATATGTTAGATAAGGTGGTGTTGCATTGCAGAATATATTGTTTTCAGTTCCTGTGTTATTTATAATATCGCTCATCATAGTCTTTATCATTGTCGCTTTTTCGCGGTCAATAGCACCACCAGCTCGCGATAACGTTGACAGAAACAAACCATATGCGTGCGGAGAAGACTTGCCCTGTGAACAGGGACAATTTTTTGTACACATTTTTGAATATGCAGTATTCTTCCTCATTTTTGATATTGTGGCATTTATACTAGCGACTGCCGCTTTCAATGTAGGTCTCATCGCTGGCAATTTAGCGGCTATTCTTCCAGTAGCCTACGTTCTTATAATAGCGTTTACTATCATGGTACTCTTCCCGGGGAAGATAAGGTCATAGAAAACAGTGGAGGCAAAAACAAATGGTATTAAAGAAGATTGTAAAATGGGCTCGCGTAAGATCACCGTGGATACTTCATTTAAACACTGGTGGATGCAATGGTTGTGACATAGAAGTATTAGCAGTCCTTATTCCGAAGTGGGATGTTGAACGATTCGGCGTTTTATTGCAAGGTAGTCCGAGACATGCAGATGTAATCGTTTTTACAGGCCCCATCACAAATCAAACACGAGATCGAATGAAAAGAATCTACGAACAGACACCCGATCCAAAATTCGTCGTAGCAGTAGGTGCATGTGCATTATCTGGCGGCGTATTCGAAGAGGGTTACAATGTCATTGGCGGCGCTGATAAAGCAATGCCCGTTTCAGCATACATTCCCGGATGTCCACCAAAGCCCGAGGCTATACTCGACGGTGTTGTAAAATTAGTGACAGCCTTAGAACAGAGCGAATAAATTCTTTTCTTTTGTTTTTTCTTCTTTTTTTATTGGATTTTTTAAGAGTAAAAAGAGAAGCTAATTCGATCCTAGAAAACTTTTGCTACAATATCTCCACTTGACTCGATAATTCCTATTGTAGCATCTTTTCCTTGTTGTTTAAACGCAAGTTCCAATGCCTCGTCAAGAGTTTTTGCATGACCAAATCCCAAAGTTTCGATATCCGCTTCTGGGACTCCATCTGTTACAAGAATTACATGTGCTCGTTCTTTGTATTCACTCCACATTGCTGCAAGAGATGGCGCAATAATGTCTTCATTATCAGTATACTCGCCCTCCTCTACTCGTGCAAGTATACATACGGGATCTTCGCAAACCAACTCAAGCATGGTTTCACGATGAACTTTTGATACACCTGAGCGCCATGGGGCAGTAACAATAGCAGTTCCTCCCTTTTTTGTCGCAAAAGTGGCGCCGTACATTCCTTTAGTTCCTTGCCATAAGTCATAATCTGCAGGATGTGCGCTTGCGATAACAATGTCAGCTTTCTCTGGAATTTTTCCAAAGAATACCTTCTTTACGGCTTCAATACCTGCTCGATGAGCCTTTACCACATCTCCCGCAAAAACACTTACTATTTCTTTCTCATGGTTAAGCACAGAATTTATGATGAAATTAAGGCCCACTTTTCTAGCTATGCTGTCCATTTCGGCGCGAATGGGATTTTCAGCCTCGCCATAGATAGAACCGTGACGAACATCATGTTGTACGGATAAATGATGGGTTGCTGCTGTAGATTCGTCCCCCATAACGCCAGGTTGTAAGATTTTCGATCCAGCCCCAAAACCAGGAATGAAGTGAGGTACGATATTACCAAGTCCTATTTTAACGTCTGAATTCATTACAATCTTGTTTATACTGATTGGAGTACCGCTGGGTGTTTTTCCTAAATCAATTAAGTCTTCTTCTGCAACCGAATGGTCTACTATATTGAATTTCTCAAAGAGGTCTTTTCCGTATTTGTGGAGCGTTTTTTCCTTTTGAGGTTCATGAGATCCAAGGGCTATGATTACTGTCACATCTTCACTATTTATTCCATGTTTCTTGAATTCTTCATGAAGGACGAGAAGATA
The DNA here is from genome assembly GCA_016840515.1 of Candidatus Borrarchaeum yapensis. Taxonomy (GTDB): domain Archaea; phylum Asgardarchaeota; class Sifarchaeia; order Borrarchaeales; family Borrarchaeaceae; genus Borrarchaeum; species Borrarchaeum yapensis. The sequence continues at coordinate 4,897 of JAEOSF010000082.1, forward strand.
TTCTCGATCAGGGCATGCTATCCGTGTGTAATCATTAGCTAATATTGTGATCTTTTTACCTTTTTTCACAATATCGTCTAATCGAGGTGCCCTAATTGGGTTGAATATAGCTCTCTTAATTTCCGCAATTCCATCAGTGACTCCTGAAACATCATTAGGTTTCAGATGGAATATAATGTTTTTCTTCGGGACTTCTACTGTTACCGTCTCGTTGGAACCATATGGAAGCGTTATATATTCAGACATTTTACAGCGACTCCAGTTCTGTTGGAAAATTGTGCTCATGCGGGGTAGTGTAATAAAAGCATATAGGGATTCAATTTATATCTTTTATTCTCATTATGCATACTTATAAGTTCACTTTATTCGTCTTAGATACTTCGAGCAGATATTGACGAATTTAATATTTATACGTTTTCTAGGAGAATGCCTTATTTGTCGGTGATAAGTAATGCCGTTGCATGAAATCAAAGCCATACTTTTTGATGTTGGTGGCACACTTGTATACACTATAGAGCCACTTCTAAAGGCTATTTCAATAACTTTTGAACAAAATAAAATAAAGGTACCAAGTTCTGAAGAAATAATTGCACAACTTGGACAAAGTGCCACGAAGATCATTAGAGCGATCTTACCGAAAGAACTTTCAAATTCCGAAGAAAAGGCGAAAGAATGTATTTTATCGTTTCAGGAAATTTTTCCAAATAAAGTTATGGATGAATTTAAAGCAATAGAAGGTGTTCATAAAACTCTAAAGACGTTAATTGATTCAAACTATCGTTTAGGAGTGATTACTGCACTACGTAGAACTGAACTTGATATACTCCTTACAAAATTTGAACTGAATTCATATTTTGAAGTGTTTGTAACTACAGACGATGTTCAGAACATTCGTCCACATCCAGAGATAATAAATAAAGCAATAAGTTTACTGAATGTTAAGCCTAGAGAAGTCATTTGCGTTGGAGATACAGTAAATGATATTCTTGCTGCAAAAAATGCGGGAACTTACGTGATTGCAGTTCTAACAGGTGCACAATCAGAAAACGTGTTGAAAAAAGAATTGCCTGATTCTGTTATTAATGATATAACTGCGCTTCCATCATTATTAGATAAATTTAATTGAAACTATCAAAGATCTAACAACAAAACTTAAGCAAACAGATGATGTTACGGAAATCAAAGTTATTTAAAAACAGCATAAACGTCAAAAAATTTGAGATTTATTAGCTCTTCTTTTCAAAGTCTTTTGCTTTTTCGATAATGTTCTCCAGACTTAAATCTTTTGTTTTCTCTCTAAGTTCTTTTACTGAATCTCCTATCCTAGGAGTTATTGCTTTAAGGTAAATTAAGTACTCTTCAGCATTAAGTTCCTTTCTCAATATTTTAAAGACCTTTGTTACAACTTCATCTACATTCATTTCGATACCTCTATTGGATTCTTAATAGAGAGATATTTTGATAAACATTTACTCTTGTTCAATATTTCATCATCAACGGTAATAAAGATATCTGCATTTTCCGCAGCGATAGATAGATGTAATGCGTCCATTGCGTTGATCTTACATCTTTGCATTATTTCCTCGGCAAGTTTTATAGAGTTTTCAGTTAAAGTAACTATCTTGCAGACTTTGTTAATTAATTCTTCAATTGATTCTTTCTTTTCTTTAAACGATATTAACGATACTTCAACCAAGAGCACACTTGATCCAATTATCTCTACTTCTTCTTCATCAACTTTCTTCAGAATTGATTGTAAAGCATTTGTTTCTCGTAAAATCCGCTCATTTTCTTCGTCAAAAGGTCTACACCATACACAAGTATCGAGATATAGTTTCATGGTCATATCCAATCCGTGAAATATTTTCGAGTTTTTATTCTAAACCTTTTGCAAGGACTGTTACTTATGATTTTGCGACAGTATTTCTTATGAGCGTATGATTCTACGATTAAACTATTTATGCTAGTATTGCTATACACTTCTATATTATCCACAGATAAGGGGAGGAATCTGAATGGTGGAGGAACTATTAGAAAAGATCCCACCTGAGAAGCGATGGGCAATAACTACTAGATTTCTTTGCACTCTCAGCATTTTAAGAGGGTCGAGAATCATGCCGTCCGTCTTGGGTATGGAAGAAGGAGTCCTCGCACCTGTCTGGGGTTGGGAAAAATGGGTAGAGATACATGAGAGGCTCAATAATGAAGGCGCTAAGATTATTTTTCCATGGGTTAAAGAAAGGTTCAATATACCAGTAGAGGATGCGTTAGGAGCTGCTAAATTAAACATTGTCGTTGCAGAATTTTTTTGCGGCCCTGAACAGGAGTATGAACTAATCGAGGCCACAAAAGAGAAAACAGTAGACAAAACAACTAAATGCATATGGCACGAGATGTTTAATGAATTTGAAGTAGATCCTGAGCTTAGAGCTATGTGCCACGGCTGTGAAGGATGGGTTGTGGAGGGGATCAAGTCAGTTAATCCTAAAATAGCTTTCAAGCTCACGAAGGCGATGCCGAGAGGTGACTCTTACTGTGAATTTGTCTTTAAGTTTAAGGAAGAGTAATCATATAGACAGTTTGAGGTGAACATGAATGACTGAACAGTCGGAAAAGGAGAAAGGAATAGAAGAGTTATTGGAAAAGATCCCACCTGAGAGGTGTTGGGAAATAACCGCCAAAATTGTCTCATCATTATATGTTATGAGAGGTGAGAAGATCATCGCACCTGAATTGGGTACAACTGAGGGGTTCTTCTCACCTATTTGGGGCGCAGAAAAGTGGGAAGAGATACATATCAAGATATTCGGTGATGGCGGGAAATTGGTGTATCCATGGGTTAAAGAAACGTTTAATGTACCAGTAGAGAATGCAATAGATGCAGATGATTTACTAGAGATCGTTGCAGTATTAGCGATGGGTCCTGAAATGGGAAGTAAATTTGGTGAATATGTTGAGAAAAAACCAGAAAGAGTCGTATGGAGAAACCACAAGTGTACGTGGATGGAGAGATATAAAGAATTTGATGTAGATCCTGCATTTATTCCTTGCGTCCGTGGCTGTCAAGCATGGAATGAAGAAGGGTTCAAGGCAATTAATCCTAAGATTACTTACAAGCCTACGATGGCAATGCCACAAGGGGACCCCTACTGCGAACATATCATCGAGTTCAAGGAAGACTAAATGACTATTTTTTTACTTCTTGAGTTAGCCACTAGTATACTTCAATTGCATCATATATAGCTTTTAAACTGGAATACAATAGAAATGCCTGTATGATTTGAGTGGCGTTAAAAAGCATTGTTAAAATATGACTTTGAATGTCAATGGGCAGATATGACAGATGGACAAAAGAAGAAGATAAGAAATTAATTGCGTTGTATAATGCTAAGCTATCCCTAAAACAGATAGGACTGCAATTAAATAGAACTGAACGTAGTATTGGGAGTAGAATAACAGTATTAGGTAAAAATGGATTAGTAAAACCCCATAGAACTCTTAAAACTCCTAAAAATTATTATGGATATGATTTAAGTAATTTTGAAAGTCTAACTCCTTCTACTGCTTATTTTATTATTTCTGTTCTATGTGATGGATCTTTAACAAAAAAATCTGTGCATTTTGGATTTAGAAAAAGAGATGCTAAAGATTTTAGAGATATTTATGCATCAATTTTAAATGTTAAACCATTACCTAGAATAACACCAATAGAGTATAAACATAAAACATACGGTCATATTCAATTTTATAATGAAAAATTAGTAGAGATTTGTAATACTCATTTTGGAATACAAATAGGTAGAAAAACAGGACTTATTAGAATACCTAAACAAATAATGCAATCTAATGATTTAAAAATACATGGCGCTGTCATGCGTGCTTCTTATGAATGTGAAGGTAGTGTTAGCTTAAACAAAAAATGTTTTGACTTAGGTATAGGCAACACATCTAGTCTTTTTATTCAAGACTTATCTAAGATTTTTGATCGATGTAATATATCCTATAATATTTATGGAATTCAACTTAGGATATCCTCATTAGAAGATATTATTCGTTTTTATAATTATACATATCATATATTTGATTTTAAACCGTATGTTAAAGCAAAAAAATACCTTTTAGAGAAGCTATTAGAAAAGAAAAGCAAAAGGGGATGTGTATATACTCATTATTTCAATGAAATTGAGTTTAAGGAAGTTCTAAAAGAGTTGATTAGATTAAAATTTATTTCAGGTTATAAACATAACGATTTAAAGAAATGGTTAAAGAAAGAACATAATATAGATATTGGTGTTCGTGAATTTTACAAATGGACAAGCAAAGACAAAATTATGCGTGTTTTTGGAAAATCAAGAGAAGAAATAATCGAAAAGATAAAAATGGATACATTATAATTATTATAAATTAAATTGATTAAACCTAGTTCATTTTACTCATTTTAGTCAATTCTAATGCTATTTTCAAAGACAAAATTGTTACGTGAAACCTTTATTTCACGCAATTCAGATAGATAGTCTGAGGGAAGATCATTATTAGGACAGGTTTAAGGGAATCTTAACTCTATGTGCTCTGCAACATGGGCAGATTCTTTACTGCATCTTGGATCCATTCTTTTTCTGCTCCAAACAGCATTTTCTCGTGTTTTATGAAAAATGAATCGGTTTTGTACAGCATGCTGGATTTATCAAGACTGCTGAGGTAATCGTCCATTGCCTTGAATTGTTGATCA
>JAEOSF010000083.1 GCA_016840515.1 Candidatus Borrarchaeum yapensis
GTTACATTGTAGATTGAGCGGCTTAAAATCGTGATGGCAGAGTTATGATCTCTTGCTTTATCAAGTCAACAGTACGGGCAGCGGTGGATGCGGGTTGCCAGGGGTTTCGGCACCAGCTTCCCACACCGACTACACAGTTGTGTGGTATGATAGGCACTCACGTACTCTACCAGAGTACCAGCTTCCGCCGCTTTGTACTCGGTAAAACACATGAGTTGCCCCCAGCCGGCGTCACTAATCGACTTGGCTAGATGATGGTTCTTCACCATATTGGTAATCCTAAGGTTCTCATACACAATCAGGTCATAGTTATCGACCAGTATCCGACTGAGCTTGTGGTGAAAGTCCTTTCGTTGATATCGGATCTTCCTGTGTATTTGTGCTACTTTTTTGTTCTGTTTATGACGATTATTTGAGCCCTTGCACTTCCTCGCTTTCCTTCGCTGTTCTTTGGCTAGTTTCTTCTCCGAGTTTCTGAACCAACGAGGGTTCTCTATAGACTCTCCGTTATTTAAAGTCAGTAAACTCTTTAGTCCAACATCCACCCCTATCACCTTTTTTAGCTCTCTGTAAGAGCCAGGATCAGGATTGGGATGCTCTACTGCAAAACAGGCATACCAGTGGTCTACATCCCGTTTAATAGTACAGGTCTTGATAACACCCTCAGCCGGTATCGATCGGTGTAGTCTAATAGAGATGCTTCCGATTTTTGAGAGTTAAAGTTTCTTCTGTCCGTTATCAAGTGAAAACCCACTTTGCGGATAAGTGAAGGAGTCATATCTGTATTTCCCTTTAAAGCGAGGGTAGCCTGCTTTTTTACCCTTCTTGATGCGCTTGAAAAAGTACTTAAAGGTCTTATCCAGTCTTCTCAGCACGTCTTGAAGTACCTGAGAATGTACCGTTTTCAAGAATTTGTTGGTTTTTTTAGCGGCTTTTAGTTGATTGGCTTGCTCACCATAGCTAATGGCTTGTTGGTGAGTTTGCCAGGCAATTCTTCGCTCTGCAAGACCGTTATTATATAGGATACGACAGGTAGTAAGCCATTGAGTTAATATAGTTGCCTGGTGAGTGGTGGGATACAAGCGAAATTTATAAGTGAGTTTCATTAAACCTACTATTGACCAGTTAGTTTACATACTTTATGGTTCTTTTGTTCTAAGTATGAAGCAAAGGACCTCAAGTGTCTATATATCAACTACAATATAGTTGGGAGTCCTAGCTGGTTACTACTTTTATAGAAAACTATTAAGTACTAACCAACGGAATAATGAACAATTAGTTTGGGGACTGGAGACCATATCCTTCCAGAGATACTCCGCGATCCTGTAGGTATCGTGCGGCGATATCGTTGGCGTCACCCTTATAAACGCAGATCGGACATACGATTTCTTCATATCGACAGATACTCTTGCTCCTGTACCTGTGACAGATTTGGCGCGAGCACTATGAATACACCTCTATCAGGTGTTTAGGTGTCTGTTCGCCATCTTTATAAACATTTTCACGCTTTTGAGGTTATATAGTTCGATGTGCTTTAAAATCGTACAACTAGAAGCACTGCATGAATGAGATCCCTTATAAGCATATAACTCCTTGAGTTTCTTGGAATTGACTCTTCTAAGAGTCATTATTTCGCGATCTATTCATAACTTCTCTTTTGTTGAAGGTGCATCTTCTTGATAAAGGAAAAGGCTGAAAAATGTGTAAAATTGATCCATAAACTATTGCCAGAGTTCAAAGTGAAAATAATGCATGTTTGTGGAACACATGAGCAAGCTATCACTCGTGCTGGTCTACGAGCATTGCTACCTGAGAATTTAGAACTTCTTGCCGGGCCAGGATGTCCGGTATGTGTAGTTCCCGCACATGACATCGATGAAGCATTATTTTTAGCTAAGGATGGCAAAATAATCGCAACATATGGTGATATGATAAGAGTACCTGCAAGTGAAATTTCTCTAGCAGATGCTAAGGCTGAGGGCGCAAACATAAAAATAGTTTATAGCGTTAATGATGCTATCAAACTGGCACAAAAATATCCCAGTGAAGAAATAGTTTTTTTTGGGATAGGGTTCGAAACAACGGCACCTACCTTAGCCGCAGCAATGATCAAGGCACCTCCAGAAAATTTCAGCGTTTTAACATCATATCGACTTATTCCACCCGCAATGGAACTTATTATGGGCATTGGAGACTTGCAAATCGAAGGTTTTATTTGCCCAGGTCATGTAGCTACAGTAATAGGCACCAAGCCTTTTCAATTCCTTCCAGAACTATATTCTATGCCCACAGTTATTTCAGGTTTTGAACCACTAGATGTTCTCTTATCGCTTCTTATGCTACTTAAGCAGATCAGAAACAATGATCCAAAGGTAGATAATGAATATAGTCGTACAGTAGCTGATGAAGGAAATATAAGAGCACAGGAGATCATGAATACGGTGTTTGAAACCGCAACTGTGCGATGGCGAGGAATTGGACGTGTTCCTCTATCTGGATATCATTTAAAAGAAAAATTTTCAGATTACGATGCGAGAAAAAAGTATAACATTCCTATAGAACATTCTATAGATATTAGACCAGGGTGTTCATGTCATCTTGTGATTATTGGAAAACTCCCCCCAGATCAATGTCCTCTATTTGGAGAGGAATGCACACCGATTCATCCTTATGGTCCTTGCATGGTAAGTCACGAAGGAACGTGCAACATTTTTTACCGTTACAGTGCACGCAGAAAATGAAACACTTAGTGTTAGAAGTCGTGAGGTCACACAATTGCTTAAAATAATGATTATAGTCGGAGCAAGACCACAGTTCATAAAAAGTGCACCAATAGTTCGAGAAATGTTAGCATGTCCTGATATTAACCTAAAAGTTGTTCATTCTGGACAGCACTATGCTGAAGAAATGTCGGATATCTTTTTCCAACAACTCAATATACCCCAACCAATTGAAAACCTAGGAGTTGGTTCGGGAACCCATGCAATTCAGACGGCAGCCATGTTAGAAGGATTAGAAAAAACCTTCTTGAAGTATATGCCAGACCTTGTAATTGTTGTTGGTGATACTAATACTACACTTGCGGGTGCACTTGCAACGTCTAAGCTACAGATACCTCTTGCCCATGTGGAAGCTGGCTTACGATCTTATGACATGAGCATGCCTGAAGAAATTAATCGAAAATTGACTGATCACTGCTCAACCTTGCTTTTTTCACCCACGTTAAACGCAGCAATAAACTTGATGAATGAAGGCATTCCTTCAGAAAGGATTTTTGTAACAGGAGATACGATGGTAGACGCCTGCTATCAACATATATTTGAAGCTAAAGACTCTACAATATTGGAACGTCTTAAGTTAGATACAAATGACTATTTATTGATTACATTGCACAGACAAGAAAATGTAGACGAGAAGGGAACATTAAAAGGCATTATTGAAGCATTAATTGAATTAAAAGATTTGAAGATCGTATTTCCTATTCATCCGAGAACTTATTCACGCCTTAGGGAATTTGGAATACTAGAATTACTATGTGAAGCAGAGAACATCATAGTAGAAAAACCTTTAGAGTATTTGGAATTCCTTTACTTAATGCACAAAGCAAAATTGGTTGTGACCGATTCGGGGGGGATTCAAAAGGAAGCATACATTCTGGGTGTACCCTGTTTGACCCTTAGATACAATACAGAGTGGATAGAAACCCTTAATGCTGGGATGAATACTCTCTGTGGAACTGAAAAGAAAAACATTATACAAAATGTCAAATATACTTTAGAAAACCCTGCAATTGAAAAAAGGATGAAAAATTTACCAAAACTTTTTGGAGACGGAAAAGCTGCCAAACGCATTACGAAAATAATTTTAGAAAAATACAACAACGATGAACTAACGATTGAACGGTCAAATTACCTAACAGAAGGATATCCTGTATATGCAACATATTTTGTCGAAAAGGGATCAAAATTGGATGGAGTTTTTCTCTCAGAAATAGAAAAAAAATTTCCTAAAATCAAAATGCTGCTGTCATATGATTCATCTGGGAATCCAATCTATCCAAGCGATGAAGTCAAAGTCATCAATGGATATGTGATTCATACACATGGACCAAAAGATGAGCAACAAAATCTACTCAAACTAATCAAAAAAGAGACTTAATGTAACCGCAGTAATTTCTTCCATTGAAAGCAGTTGAAATCCTATTGGTGTTTTTTGTATCTAGTTTAAAGTACGTTTCATGACCTATCTTGTCTTATTGTAGAACTTCTAAAACAAGCGCATATTCTTTACACACATATCTTTCAGAAAACTTTCTGACTTGCTCTCTTGCAGCCTTGCCAAGTTTTTCCTGTAAAAATGTTGAGTTATATAACTTTAATATCGCCGCAGAAATCTCCTTGGTGCTCTCAGGTCTAACAAGAAGACAACTCTCTGTATCGTTCAGAATTTTATCTCCTCCTCCTCCCTTAGTTAGAATTATTGGTTTTGCTGAAGCAGCAGCCTCTAATATCTTTATTGGCAAAGCAGTTCGAATAAAATTCTTAACTAATGGCAAAACAAACACATCAAAGTTCTGAATGATTTTCGGGATTGAAGAATGAGGTATTCTACCTAAGAGCGTCACATGCTTTTCTAGATTATTACTCTTCACTTCATCTTTAATCTTAGTAAACAAAAAACCGTCACCGACTAATATAAGCCTCAAATTTTTTATTTTAGTAATTAAATCTTTTACTACATCAATTAAACACAAAAGATCGTGAAGTTGGTTGAAACCTCCAATATATCCTACTATAAAGTGTTTTGAACGTTCTATCTTCAATGGAACGTCAAAAAAAGTGCTCTCGACATAAAACGGTACTATTCTAATTTTCTTATCGTCAACTCCATATCTTACTAATTGCCGTTTTGTTTCTTGATTCGAAGCGATTAGTATATCAGCACCTTTTCGCAAAACAAAAGGCTCTGTTATCTTGATTATAAACTCTGTTACTTTTGACAATTGTTCTGGAGTCCCCTCGTAAAGCTTGCACTCTATTAATCTGAAAGGCACAGATAACACTAAATAAACTAGTTTTATTCTAAGTAAGCGCTTTAAAATGCCCAAAAAGAATGTAAAATGAATATTACGTAAAAAAATAACATATGGTCTTTTTCTAATTATCCAAAAAAGCACATGTAATGCAGAAAGATATTTCTGTAGTAGATTGTTTAATTTAATCTCCTTTAAATAAAAACATTTCAAATTTCCAAATTTCTTAAGACAGTTAATTGCCTTTCTATCATTTACCGAGGCCCCGTCTGATTTTTCTAAATCGGTTTCAGTAACAAATAATATTCGTCTTGTAGATTTTGCATTTCCATCTGTAATTTTTAGGGCCTTAAACATTTGCAGTCCGCCAAACCGATTTTATTGATACTTTAGCCTTTCTTGCTCTGACTATGATAATAATCTCTTAAAAGCATGTTTAACGAGATAGATTCTAAAAACTTGGATTGTGAAGATCGTTATCCATATTGATAAGTGCAAGAAAACAGTCAATCATCCCCTAACAAGTGAGGGGGCTTGATCCGTGAGGAGCGAGAGTAATTGGTTGATTAGCCTAAGAGAGGTCATGTATATGACGGTATCTACGTTATCAGGAGAGTTCAAGAACACACCACGGGATGCTTCTCTAGTCCTTTGCTCTGTAAATGGTGGTTTAAACAGAGAGGAAACTCTCAGTGATCATCGTATAGTACTGACTGATAACCTTGGCGAAGAGAACCAACCTACTTTAACGCAGGTTAAAGGAGGAGATAGGACTTGAGAGTACCTATCTATGTGGTAAACATGAGGGGTTGCCCCCTCATGCCTACCACACAACATAAAGGAAAGAAGTTATTACAAGAAGGAAAGGCTACAGTTGTAAAACGGTGTCCTTTCACTATTCAGTTGAACTATGCCACTGGAGAGGCGACACAACCGATTAAATTAGGAGTGGATATAGGATTTACGAATATTGGATTTAGCGCCAAGACTGACAAACTAGAAGTCATCAGTGGGACTTTTAGCTTGCGAAAGGATGTCTCTAACAAGCTAGAGGAAAAACGGAGGTATCGTAGAACTCGCAGAGGCAGATTAGGGTATAGACCACCACGATTTAATAACCGAACACGACCTGAAGGATGGTTAGCCCATAGTACTCAGCATCGACACGACTCACATATTCGATTAGTTGAAACACTTGCAACGCTACTCCCGATACCCTACAAAAGGCTGGAGGTGGCGAATTTCGACACACAGAAAATGCAGAATCCTGAAATTACAGGAATATCATATCAGCAGGGCACACTTCAAGGCTACGAGGTGAGAGAATATCTATTAGAGAAATGGGGGCGACAGTGCACCTATTGTGGCAAAACAAACAGCCCTTTAGAAGTCGAGCATATCGTCCCGAAAAGTAGAGGTGGGACAGATCGCGTGTCGAATTTGACAATCTCATGTAGGAAATGTAACCTTGAAAAAGGCACTCAGACCGCAGAGGAGTTTGGCTATCCTCACATCCAGCAACAGGCAAAGACGTCATTAAGAGCACCATCAGGTCTGAATACTATTCGCTGGAGGCTAGTAGAACAGTTAGGTGCAGAACATACTTATGGCTACGTCACTAAATACGAGCGTAACAAGTTAGGGCTGGAAAAGTCTCATATTAATGATGCGTTTGTTATTGCTGGAGGAACGGATCAAGAACGTTGCCGACCGTATGAGCTGATTCAAGTGAGACGCAATAATCGTTCTCTACAGACGAATAGAAAGGGTTACAAGAGAGCTATTAGAAAAAATCACTATGACCTACAACCGTATGATCTTGTGAAGTATAACAATAGATTTTATAGAGTAAAAGGCGCCCATTGTTACGGAAAGCGTGTTATTTTGGAAAATCCTAAAGGAAAAAATCTAAGTGTTGCAATTAAAAAAGCAGAGTTGATTAAATATGGAAAAGGGCTATTATTTACCTTCAAAAACACTTAATGAACGCAATTCCTCCCCCCAACACGTTGGGGGGGTCTCCTTGCGGTGATAACAATGAATTTTAATCTATCAATATTTTTGTTCTTAAGATAACCGAAATTACGTTAAATTTAAATTCAATTCAGGTAAACAGGCGGGAGTGTTGATAAATATAAAGAGGTATGCAAATGACAACAAAACCATGGATTGAACATTGGCCGGTCGATGTCCCACTAACCTCAGATTATCCAAATGTTCCACTTTATCAATTAGTGAAAGAAGCTTCAGAGGCATTTCCTAGTAATACAGCATACATCTTCCAAAATAAAAGCATAAGTTACGACCAATTATATGCACAAATTAAGAATTTTGCGGCAACCCTGCATCATACTCTCGGAGTGAAATACTCGGACAAGGTTGCAATATATCTTCCAAACCACGAGGGGTATCTTATTAGTTTCTTTGCCGTGAACATGATTGGAGCAATCGTTATTCCCTGTAATGCAGCATATCGCGAAAAAGAAATGAAGTTTTTGCTGAAGGAATCGGAAGCCGAAACCATCGTTGTCTTGGATGAACTATATCCTATTGTGAAGGATATTCTAGAGGAAACGTCTCTAAAAAATATAGTTGTCATTGGAAAAGAAGCAACCCCAAACACCTTTAATTTTTACGAGTTAGTTTCTACTACACAGGAAGAACCTCCAAAAGTTGATATCAAAGCAGAAGATATTGCCGTTTTAGCATATACTGGGGGCACGACTGACACACCGAAAGGTGCCCTTCTCACAAATTTCAACCTCGTGTCGAACGCCCTAGCATTCGTCAAGTGGTACTCTTTTGAAGAGGGGAAAGAGCGCACGATAGCAGTCCTTCCTCTCAGTCACATCTTCGGCCTCACATGCGCTATGATTGCACCACTTTCCATTGCAGGAACTATAGTTTTAATGCCAAAATTCCATCCGGACAAAGTACTTGATGCGATCTCAACTTACAGATTAACATACATGGCGGGCGTACCTACAATGTACATTGCGATCCTTCACCATCCAGAATTTGAAAAACATAACCTGAGTTCACTTCGCTATGCGATTTCTGGTGGTGCGTCTCTTCCAGTTCAAGTGATGAAAGAGTTTTCAGAGAAGACAGGTAGCAATATTCTGGAAGGTTATGGACTCACAGAGGCATCACCGATTACTCATATCAGCCCAATCGCACGAAAAAAGGCTGGTACAATAGGCATCCCTATTATTGACTGTTTTGCAAGAATTATTGACAAAGATGGAAATGATGTGCCTATCGGTGAAAGAGGAGAATTAGTGATTAGCGGTCCTATGGTAATGAAAGGCTATTGGAAAAAACCGGAAGAAACAAAAAAGGCATTAGTAAACGGTGAACTTCATACAGGTGATATTGCGACGATGGATGAAGAAGGATACTTTGCTATTGTAGACAGGAAGAAGGATATGATCAATGTTGCGGGTTATAAGGTATACCCCAGAGATGTAGAAGAAGTGTTATACGAAAATCCAAAAGTAAAATCTGCGGCGGTTATTGGTGTTCCTGATGAATATACAGGTGAAAAGGTAAAAGCGTATGTTGTTCTCAAAGAAGGACAGAGCGCTATGGACCATGAAATAATAAAATTCTGCGAAGAAAAAATAGCAAAGTTCAAAGTACCTAAAATTATCGAATTTCGAAACGAAATCCCAATGACAGGCGTCGGCAAGGTACTCCGCAGGGCATTAAGAGAAGAGGTAAAAGGAAATCCCGCCTAGAAGTTTTTGCATGGCCTGATATTGAGTGAAAAAGATGGAAACCGTTGGAGAGAAAAAAATAATAACCTTTCGTCGCTATCAAGAGGGCGATGAAAAGGCAATCATCGAATTAATGAAACCTTATTGGAAACATTTTAATTCAGATAAAGCCCGCGACTTTTGGGAATGGGAGTACATGAATTGCCCGAGCAGCCAAGCTGTAATACTGCTTGCTGAACATAATGGTAAAATTATAGGACACTATGCAATGCTACCTATGGAAATGACTTTCGAGGGAATCATTATAACTGGAGTTAAGGCTGAAGGTATAGTAGTTCATCCTAATTACCGCGGCAATATCACGCAAAAATTAAACCTTAAAGAGAAAGATGTAAGAATCTGGGGGAAACTAACCGAAAATATTTTTGCAGCTGCCGAGAAGGAACACATAGATATAATTTGGGGATTTCCAAGTGAAGCCACACTCAAACCTCCTAAAAAAAGATATCATTATCTTAACTTACCTCTAGCAATTCTGACCTTGCCAATAGATGCCAAAAAGGTAATTCATGCTCGTTTCGCGCCACACCTCAGGAATAAGCTCTTATTGAACTTCCTTGTTTTCGTGTTGAAAATCTATTATAAGCTCAGAACAATCAACCTTTTTCATAAAAAACCAAAAATGAAAAATAATCAGAAAATTACTGTACGACAGATTACAAGACGTGACCTAGATGATAGGATTAATCGGTTTTGGAAAAGATATTTTGCTGAAACTAAATGCATTACTA
>JAEOSF010000044.1 GCA_016840515.1 Candidatus Borrarchaeum yapensis
AAGGCGGTTCGCATGGGAAATGAAAAAAACATCGTAGGTCGTGTACCATGTTACAATTTCATAACTCCACAACAAAGGCGAAAATAACGACAGATATGCTCCAAAACTACTACACACATCACTTTGATAATACAGCACTCATTAATCTTATCGGACTTTCCACATTCTCAAATCGGGAATTTGGTTTTCAATTCGAGAATAACAGTTTTGTCAGAAATCGGTCATTCACAACCCCACGAAAACTGCAAAAATTCATGCAAAAGGGCGTCTCTCAAGCATATGTTGGCGCAGTTTTCAAACAACCCCCTTCACGCTCACAAACCATCAAACACCTTTCATGGAAATTCCGCGAGCTGGTATTTGATATTGACATCAATGATTATGACCCAATTCGGAACTGCTGTCAAGGAAATAACTTCTGTAACTCCTGTTGGACTCTCATCAAAGATGCGATGACATTCTTAGATGCAACGCTGAAAGAGGACTTCGGATTCACCAAAACACAATGGATTTTCTCAGGAAGGCGAGGCGTTCACTGTTGGGTACATGATGAACTAGGCAAAACACTTGATCGAAAACAAAGATCAGCAATTATCAACTATCTAACACTTATAAAAAGCAATAACGGAGAAGCAGATATAGATAACCCGTTACAACAGATCAAATATACTAAAACCCTTAGCGAACGCATATTTACGTTACTGGCAACTTCTTATCTTAGATACGCAACGCCAGAAGAACTCCGCACACTAGGCTTAACGAAAAGCGAGATTGCCACCTTCAAAGGGTACGCACACCGAGGGTATCTAAACTTTAATCCTCCTCACTTACTCTACCAAATCTTCCCTTCCTGTGATAAGAATAGACTAATTAAGGAAATCATCATAAAGCGATACCCGAGAATAGATCAAAAGGTCACAACCGATCTTACCCGACTTCTTAAAATCCCCAACTCCGTAGCTACCACAGGAAAAATATGTGTGGTTATCGACAAGCCTTCAAAATTCGATCCCTTTGCAGCACCATCAATCTATGATTTTGTTTAATTCTTTCCTGTCGCGCCCCCTATATACGCCAAGGGAATGAGCAACAGGATAGTAGAAATGATAGCTGTGAATGACAGAATATAAAAATAAATACTATAATGAAAGCTGCTGATATAAAAGAAATAAATTTAATGATTCGCACTTTGAGAAATATTGTTTAAAATAAGAGGAAAGAGGGATTATTCCCCTCATTCCACTTCTCAAGTTTAAAATTGGTATAATACACCAACCTGAGTTCAGGAACATTCTAGTACGACATTTAACGTTCCACGCCTGTCATTTCGACACATCACGGAGGCGTCAGACCTCTTAGCTCGATCTCATGCAGAAGAACGTATCACTTACCTTGTCGATAAGCGATAGACCGACTTGAGATGAGAGAATAGAAAAAAATAGGATGAGGGAGAGTTTTAGAAGTAATCAACTTATCACGCACATAATACACCGTCTTGCCAATCCCTTATGTAGAGAGTGACCATCATAAGCAAATGATTTCTTAAGGACGAGAAACCATATCTTAACGCTTCATTGATAGCACGAAGAGTTTTAGACTTATAGACGTAAGCATAGAGTTTATAGGGCGAATATTGACACGACTCTATCTCCTTCTTTAATACCTCAAAATCTATAGTTTCTTGTTGTGTAGCGAGATACCGAGAGGATACATACCAGCGAAAACGCCTGTTAATCCTCGCCGATAGTTGATCGTAGTATTGCAGTAAACTGAGCATTGGGATTTCATTGGTTTTTTCGAGATCGTGATGATTAACAGCCAACTCATACACATCTGCATCTGTGACTTCAACATCGCGATAGATTTTACTATTATGGCGAGGATTATGAACTAGATCATGTAATAACATCGCTATAACTAATTTCTCTTGAGCAATATTTAATTTTGGTAGCATTTTACGAATTTTGATTCTTCGTTGTTCATTGATAGGTTTCTTAGTAAGCTCTATCGCGGAAACCCATGATATAAGTCCCATCCCCTCACTTCCATATCTGCCAATCTGTTCAATATTAAGAACTTCCTCTAACTTATGAGATGGTACAACTGCTTCAATTTCACCGAAAAACCCACGATACACCTTCGGGGCGCGTTTTTCACCCTTCTTTATTTTGCCGAATACCCGAGGACGACCATGTATTACTACTCCTATATCACTATTTTCTCCAATACCAAAACGCCTTCGTTTCGATATTAGCGGGGTTCGTGTTACACCAACCAATTTAAACCATTTTTTTGTCATTATTACTCCACTCCTTAAGGCTGATACTCCTATCTAAAAAAAGACAGGAGTTATAAGCCTATGGGAAAGTTTCCGTTTCTCCAACCGGATTTGTATTATTGGATACGACATTTAACACCCTTTGCCTATCATTCCACCACGCTGAAGGCGTCAGACCTTCATAGGCGCGTAGTCTTATGCACAAGAGCGTACTCAATGCTATATGCAGTGAGTATTCCGCCTTTTTAGATAGAAGAATAACTCCTACTCCATGATAGAGCAGGAGAACACTTCTCTTAGTCATTCCATGCCTAATCAACGACCGGGAATTGACCTCAGTTTCCAGATTGACGACATTTATCGTTCCGTGCCTGTCATTGCCCTCACCCGAGGCGTCAGACCCCTTAAGTTGTGAGATACTCTCATGCAGAAGAACGTACCGACCTCTAGTTGAGGACGATAGACCGACTTGAGATGAGATAAAAATAAATATAATGATTCTCTTTGTGAGTATGAAAGGCAGAAAGTGGTTTTTAGACCACCTACTACCCTCAAACGCCTTTATAACGTTATAGTCAGTTTCGACTACAAA
This sequence comes from Candidatus Borrarchaeum yapensis, assembly GCA_016840515.1. Classification (GTDB taxonomy): domain Archaea; phylum Asgardarchaeota; class Sifarchaeia; order Borrarchaeales; family Borrarchaeaceae; genus Borrarchaeum; species Borrarchaeum yapensis. Next base: position 2,871 of record JAEOSF010000044.1, read on the forward strand.
GATGGGAGGCAGATTTCTACGACCTTTATCGTTCTCAAACCTGTCATCCTTCCACAGCATTAATGGAGGCGTCAGACCTCTAAACTGATTTTGTCTCATGTTCAAGAACGTATCACCCACCACAAAGGAAAGTGATAGACCGTAATGAGATGAGATAACAGAAAAAAAGGACGGAGAGGAGTTACTTAGGAGGGTTTTAGTGATATTTACTCCAACTCCGACCATTGATTGATACTCGGTTGTCAATTATTGCACACTCCTTGATTACACCACAACAAAGCCACGTTTTTCTAATACTTCGATGATTGTCTTCATGCTATCGGGATCGGTGTCAATAACTTGTCGGTCAGTTTGTCCGTCATAAAGGACTACGCGAGGCTTGCCATGTTTGTCGGTATAAGAGTCTTTATAAAACCCTTCAACACCTATCTTTAACTCTAAAGCATCAGCGAGTATTCTTTGAACTGTCGCCATGTATATCTCCTTCATTGGTTTTAGAGATTGGTTGATTGTATCTTGTAACTGTCGCAAGCACAACACGGATAGGGGCGGAACCTCACACCCTAGAGCGATAGGGCATTCAGCGCACACCGTCTTGATGTCTTCTACTACCTGAGTTTTAGCTGTCATGTTTTGGATTCCTCCGTTGATTTTTGTTGAGAGGTTGATCTCGAAAGAAATTTGAGAGAGAAATTAAGGAACACTAGCAACACAACCCAAATGATAACAACAACAATGCTAGCAATGAGAAAATCGGTATTGGATTTACTGAGTAGATTGGTTTCTGGTGTCACTTCCCAAATAAAAGTCTGAAAGAGCAACGTCACAATCAGTATCACACCGATGATTGCCATGATGATTTTCACCAAAAGGTTAGAATTACGATTATTGTTGTAGATCAAACGGATTTCAAAGACGCCAATGAGAGCGAATAATGATGCAACGATCATAAGCGCGGTTTCATATCTCATTCTTCTTATCTGCCTCACATTCGGTTTTTATGTAGAGATATTTTTTTCTCCAATCCTCTATGTTATTAAGAATTATCGGGGTAACGTCTTCTTCGTCTTGGACTTCGTATTTTTCACCGTTAGCAACGAGTTTTTTTCTGATCGTTACTTCCTGTAATTCAACATCGAGAACTTTGATGTGTCCGTACCCGCTATTCTTGCCGCTTCCTAATGTTTCGATGTAGAGCAGAGTTTCTAAAAGAAATTTGATTTCATCATCGTCAAGCTGTGTGACATCAATCTGAAAATTAAAATATCCAGCAAAGTACGCCTGTCTAAAATCCTGTATAGGTGTACCGTCAAAAGCCTTTGCGATTCTATATTCTGAACTGATATGAACATTCTGCACAGGAACGCCGACTTCAAAGGAATTGTGTTTTATACTCACTATGGGATCACTTTTAACTATGATACGACTTTCCTCACGGAAGGTGCCAAAGATTCGGCGAATGATACAGGGAGTTTCGCAAGCACCCAACGCATGAAATCCGACAGGGATAACCATAGTACCGTCTTTTAACTGATCTTTCTCGCTTGTATGACAGACCTCGATTCTACAAACTCGTGCCATAGACATAGCTGCGTGTCTGAGCATACCTCTCACACCTTTGATAAAATACGCCTTAGTGGAATGTTCCTTTTCACCGTTCTTATATGGTAAATAACCGAGTAATAACATAGTGCTGGTTTTCTGTACACTGTGGTTCAATGGTTTTGCAATCGGAGTGAACGCACGAACTACTATTCTTTTCTTGTTTTTTTCCATTTTAGTCAATTTTACAACCTCACTAATAACTTAATCAAAAATCTATATAAACCTATCGGAAAATTACCCTTTCTCCAACCTTTTTTCTATTAATGGATTAATTAAATAACTCCTTTTCAAGAATAAAGCGTTTTAAAGATGTTTTTAATTTCTGGCGATAAAAAACGCTGTTCACTTAACTATTGATAATTTAGAATAAATTCTCATCTAAACAAAACTAGATTTTACTAAGCAAAAATAAGCAATTATTACAGACTTTAAGATCCAAAATTAATGGTCTATACTGGTTCAGACTCAAGAAAAAACAAATAATAGGGTGAACATTAAGTCAGCAATCTTGTCATAGGAACAGGTGGATCCTTTCCTAATGGCGCACAAAAACGATCTATGGATCGAAATATCGTATATATTTCATGAAATTCTCCTTCATCAGAAACGCACACAAAAGGAATAAACGGAGTCTCTTCTAATAGAAATCCAGCGAGATAAGAAGCACAACGATTCATAGCGTCTCGTAAGGTCATATACTCATGATCGTAATAGACGACTTCGTTCATCAAATCATCAAATAATATCCAGATTTTCTCTTCAGCGCTTCTCTTGAGCGTGTAAACCTCTTGAAGATTTGTAGTGTACTCCAGATTAAAATCATCGTTCGTGATCTCTCCTGTTTTACAGGCCTTCACATAGGCATATCTGAACATAGGCAGAAACATCTCACGAAAATCAAGCACTACCCCGATACCAATTCGTTGTCCTTCACCTCTACGATAGTGAAGTGACAGTTCACCTGGAAACCACGAGAATCCTACATTCCATAGAATCCTTTGACATTTGTTTAGCAGATGTTTCTTAAGAGCATTGATCCCAGCACTAAAGGGCGAACGAGCCTTCACTTTTCCCATGAATAACGACGATGGCACATAGCGATCATAGGTGCGACTCCTGTAGCGCATTGGAGAATCTTCTAATATTCGCTTATAGATTTCCCACGCCAGTTTTTCTCCCCAAGCCTCTAAACCCATCAAATTATCTCTATTGCCTGTCCAGTATATCACGGTATGGGCAACTGCATTCAATTGAGCAGAAAAAAGTTCATCAGCATCTGCTGGATCCAGCAAGCCATCTTTTACAGCTCTCATCGCGATATGCGCATTACTTGCCTTTTTACTCATGACCAATTGCCACGCCAATAGCAACCCGTCTTTCCGTTCTCTTATGAAATCAGCCCGCTGTTTCAATGTATCAGACACGGTCTGATCATTTGGTGGCTTATATCCTTCAAAGGGGACTCGTTTTGAATCATCTCTATCCTCTCCGTGCATAATGCGACCCTTGAGTTTGTTACGCACGAACATAGAGAGTTTGATCTCACCTATGACTTTAATTCTTCTGATGGCATCTATTCGACACTTCAAAGTCCGTCCGTCAGCCGCCACAAAATACAACATATCTTGATTTATCGTTATTTCATCCCCTTCTCTTACCGTGAGCCAGATTTCTTGTCGTCGCAGATACCCCTCAGTTTGTTTAACCATCTTCACTGGTTTAATGGATCTCTTTAAAATCGACTCCATAGCAGTTTGAAGCAAATCTCTAGTCCCAGGTTCGACAACTATCTTACCATTATGGCGCAGGCGATAGATCGAATTACAATTAGGACAGATGGTATACTGAGAATAACTATCAGGTTCTTTAAATTCCGCCTTCTTGCAAATACAGCAAATCGGCGTGCCATCATCCATCCGTTTGAAGTATGCGAATGTGCGAGAATCTCTCTTACGAGAGTTATCGTAGAATCTACAGGCAGTCTGTTTACGAGTGACATCCGTTGTAACGACTTTCCTTCCTACATATTTGTTGTACGTATCCCCTAGTTCGCATATAAATCGCTGATCGTCTCTTTCTTTGTCGTTTTCGCTCGGACATTTCATTCGAAACACGCATGAGCCACACGTTTTCAACATATATAACGGGATTTCGGTTTCCTGATCACAGACTTGACTTACTGGGCGACCTACGCCTCTACCTTTTGGAAATCGTTTTATTTTTTCCTTCGCTCCCATGTTAAGTACGTTCCAGATGATAGTTGAAAGTCCAACTTTCCGATCATATTGAGCGCACACATCCTCATGAAGTTGTTTATATGTAGTTATTCTTCCATGTTTGAGAAGGGAGCATATCAACGTGTCGAGATTCTGGTGTGGGAGAGGTTTTTCTGTAAGATATCTCCTACTTTTTGGACCGAATTCGCCTTTTTTCATCACCGAGAGAGATGCACTAATATCTCGGGCTGCATCAACAAATAGTGGATTATAGGCACCTACATATGCATGAACCGATTCAGCAATCCAAGCCGCGGTTCTTCTGCTGTCCTCGGCATCTCCTAACCACATCTTCACCCTACTTGCTGCGGTTTCCACATCCAGATCTTCTGCTATAGCTTTTATGAAATGGATATAATGGTCTCGGCTGTACTTTCCCGTAATCTGTTGCACATGTTTCGCGATTTGTTCCGTGATCTTCCAATACGCTGCCTCACCTTGTATAGGAAATCGCTGTTCATTGAAATAGCGATGAATTTCGGCACCAATTACCGCAGGGAGCAAAAACTGACTCGTCCAGCGCCCAATGTCAGTTACCCGATACTTTCCGCCTTTACGCTGCACCAACTCATAAGACATGAGTTCACGTAGATGGAGTTTTACGTCCGTTTTTAACTTCTTATCACATCGCGCTAACGCTTTGTTTCGATGTCTATACAATATCTCAAGAAAAAATGCGGTTTTTCGTTTCCAAACTTCATTATTTCTGTTTTGTTTCACTATAGTGTCATATGATTGTGTGAGAAAATCAGTCACGAACTGTTTGTACTCTTCCTTTTCGATGTCGTCATAATTATCATTATCGTTCAGCAAAGAAAGAAATTTCCTCATATTTGATTTACGGATCGTGAAATTTTGTTGCTGATACAACTCGGTTTCCAACACTTCAGTCCACGTCTTTATCAGCGTACGGTCATCATAATGCATATAAAATCTCTTCAGATGATTAAGAAGGGAACCTGATGAAACGGCACCGCGAGATATTCGATGAAGTATCAAATCTCGAAGATAGAACCGCGCCCAACTTCTTAGACGTTCTTCTTTAAATTCAATTCCTTTTTGGGTTACTTTAATACGTTTCTCGTCATAAAACGTATCTACATCTTTCCGTACCAATAGGTCTGCATAACCGATATCATAAAACTCGGGACGGGCCGTCCTCCCTACCATTGACTCTAAATCCTGTGGACTATAGATCATCGCATCAGCATCGGCGATTATAACACGCAGTACAGGGGCACTTATTCCTTCTTTGTATTCGGTGGTGGTGAATAATACGTTGATCTCCCCATCCTGAAATTCTTTCATCCTTCGTATACGTTCTGTAGCACTTAACCCTGAATGACTGTACGATATAGCTAACTTATAACCTTCAGTCTTGAATATCTGTTTTAGTTTAGCAGCTCTTGCTTCTGCGGACTTCCTTTTTGCACAAAACACCAGTACACAACGCGCTTTTGCCTGGTTGGCGGTAACATCTACCTCATAGGTTTCTTTCACCAAAGTGGCGATAGTTCTCATACATCTAGCTTCATCGAAAACACAAGTAGTATTAACGATGATCTCAGAATGACGCTCATCAGTCTCGATGAGTTCGGCTCCTAACCAGTCTGCTACTTCATCCACGTTCTTGATAAGCGCAGTCAGATAAAGCATTCTAGGTCGTGGCCGCAACCACGAGGTCGCCTTCACGATTACGTCTTCTAGTCTACCTCCCCGCTTCGGATCACCAATCATGTGCATTTCATCGACAACGATCAACCCCACATTCTTCAAAAGCGTGTATTCGAAGTTTCTCATCAACAATCCATTGAAAGACTCGAATGTGGTTATGATGACATCCGCTCGTTTTATGATCTTATGAGATGGTCGGTTTTCTCCCGTGAGAATCACGATTCGACGTTTTCGATAACGTGGTATTTTGTCAAACCACTCAATCAGTCGATTGTAGGTCTGGTCGATTAAACGTCTCGTCGGCACTAGAAATACACAGCGTTGTTTCAATCCAAGGATATATGTGATCCACATCTGAGGTACAACCGTCTTTCCTGCTCCCGTAGGTGCCTTTATCAAAACATCCTTTTCTCTTTCGAAGGCAGAAACCGCTTTCAGCTGGAACTCAAATAATTCTTCATATCCTGCTAGTGATAGTCTGTAGAACACTGCATTTCTATCCAATACACGCGGCATACGGTCTCACCTTATGTACTGTGAATGTGACTTTATTTATAAAAACAGTATTTTGAAATACTTATTAAAAAACAAAATGAGAATAATGTTAGGTAGAATTATTCAAATATATACGGCACAAGTTCATTTTCATTACCGATAGGTCTTCTTTTTCCGTTTTCTATGTGCCATGGTTCAGGTGTTCCATTTGTTAATCTGGAATAATCTGGAATCACATAATCAGTCATAATATGTCTCCATGCTTGCATCCCCCATGTACCGGACTTTTTACGAACCCGCACATATTTCAAAGGCGCAATCTGTATGTATTCCCATTCTTCCAGATTCGCAGAGGGCGTTGTAAATCCCTTTTCTTTTGCAAGTTTTTGGCTTTTGGCAAACCATTGTGCTTTGGTCTCACCAAACTTAGCAAAAAAGTCGAAGTCGTCGATGAGATACGCCATCAGTTTTGGTTTCGGTCGTGGGGGTCCTAAGTGATAAAAAACCTCATATTGCGTATCAGGAGGCTCCAAACGGAGTTCCTTGGCATATTCATCAGGCGTAAATCCCATGTAACTTAAATAGTTCTCAAATCCAGAACCCTCCTCAAAAAACCCTGAACGAAACAATCTATCTTCCGCAAATTTAGGGTCGGGATCCCAGACATCGCCTTTCCAGCCCCAATGTTTCCTGTATGCTTCTACACTACCATAATCTTTTAATTTGGCGTAGATAAAATTAGAACGTCCTATTGGATATGGATTTGGAATAATTATGGTTCCATCGTCCCTCAGTCGAGGGAGCTCTGTTTCATCTCCTTGCTGAAATAGTATCAACGGATGCTCTGGTGAGATTATTCGAGATGCGATTGGGTGATAAAAATCATGTAACCCTTTTGTTATGGAGTGATCATCACGCTTGTTAACATGGATCCACGCTTGTAAGTCTTCCTCGTGTACTCCCAGTTCCTTTAAATGAGCAATCATCTTCTCTATTAGGGTAGGGGCAAGTAATCCAAGATACCCTTCTATGGAAGTATACAATTTGGGATCCTTATCGGTGATGAAAGTTTTGATGAACCCTTTTCCGCTGCCCTCATTAATAACCCCTATGAGTTTGCGCAGTTCAGGTTGGGATATTGCATATCTGTAGTGCGTGCCTTTTCCTTTATGAAGAACAAAAACCTGTATGAAAGAAGGAGATAAATCACTGTTTATGAATATGTAATATCTGCGATAATCAAGAATATAAGGACCATAGATCATCCAGTCCTCTCCTTTTCTTTATCCTAAAAATACTTTCAGTTCAAGTATTGTTTAGTTTCTTTATATAACCATTTCATATAAATACCTTAATGTTTTATATTCTACCATTACCTATATAAATAACATAGTTTAATGTTATACATAAAGTAATAACATTCCGTCTAGGAGGTTGTATATGACGCTTGATACGACTCAGCAACCCTTTCCTCCCATCGAAGAGTTACTTTCTTCAAAGGGTAAAATAAAGATTCTGAAGGTCTTGTCGATTTTCGAGGAATTAAATATTTCCGGAATCGTTCGCAAAGCCCAACTTAACCATGCTACTACATCCCAACATCTCGACTACTTTAAGTCGATTGGAATCGTGGAAGAGAAGGTCTTCGGGCGCATAAAGATCTACCGATTAACGCCAGATGACATCAAAGCTAACGTCATTAAGGAGTTAATCCGCACATGGGGCAATGGGGAAGGCTAAGGGAAAATATTAAAGATAGATGCTAGTATATAGTGATTCCATCATCAATGACGCGAGGATGGTATAAGTGTCTAAGAGATCACAAAAGACTACTACGGAAGAACTATATCACTCCCTCAAGGTATGTGAACCACAAACGCTAACCGAAATCGCAGATACACTCGGGAGAGATAGACGATCACTCAGTTTGTTGATGTTGGATCTTCTCTCAGGCGAGAAGAAGGAACATATCGCACAGAAAAAGATTGGAAAAACCCCTGTTTACTGGTTAAAACCGACCGCTATTATTGACGATTTGAAACAGGCGATGAAGGCATTGGACTACGAGGAGAAGAACCAGTTGATCCAACACTGCATAACCTTACTTGAATAAACTGCAAAAAGGAGACTGAAAAAAAGTGGAACATGATGATCCTGAAAAGGATGAATGGGACGTCCGTTTCGAGTTACTTCATGACACGGTACTCTATGTTAAACGATTGGACGACGGCTCCCTCCAACTCACCACGAATAATAAACAACTGAAGGTGTCGTATCTCACCGATAGTGAGGATACCATTGATATTAGCACTAACGCACTTACCATATCGCCTTTCTCTTCACGTTAAACATACTCACGACAAACTCATGACAACACCGACGTGTAGTCCCCAAAATCCTGTATCCATTCATGTGTGCTTCTTTCACGCCACACCGAGAAGGCATGTCGTTCATGTGCTTCAAACTCCGCGAGCGAACACCCGTTGACCTTGCAGAAATGTTGTAGTAGCACCGCTTTTGTTAATCCCGTCTTTGCTAAACTCCTCTTGCCATCTGTGGTATGACACCAGAAACCGATGTGCTTGATCTTGTGACACAGGCTGCAGATATGGTGAATGGCAGCCAATTTCTGTACATGAGTCGCGTCATCATATTCCCAGAACTCATGCGCCTCCAAGCGTCCTCCCTCGGTATCACAAATCCAACAGCGTCGCCCCTCTTTTTTAACGAGTTCCTCTTTGAGTTTTCTCCACTTGTGTAACTGCTTTCTTTTCTTCAGCAACTGATACACGGATAAATTCCATGCCCCAGCAGGCACCAGTTCAATGAGTAGTTTGAACCCGTGGTTCATATGTTGCCTTCCATCTTCGTATTTAATAACGTTATTCATGCTCCTATCAACGCCCTCCACTCCCTTGTGAGGGTCTCATCGCTATATGGTGAAGCGCGTAGTGGGTGCGTGATCGACCATCCATCTCTAACGAAACCATCCCACACCGCGTTAAGGTCAGCATTGATTTCTGCCGCATGAGTGCTGAGCAGATAATACCCGAGATTTCGACTGATAGGGACATGAGAGTCTAATGTCATCCCTTCAATTAGGGGGTTGACTGGAGAGGTGAGGTGCGTGAGCCAGGTCTGGGCAAGGTACTCCAACAACGCGGTTTCTTTAGGGCGAACATCGCCTAGGCGAGATAGTTCGCAATACAATCGTATCAATATCGCACGGAGTTCGGGGCGGTGATCTTCGAGATAGTAGTAGAGCCAATTCTTTAAGGGCGTGTGCCATTTCGGCACCACAGGATTCACGTCCACCTTAAGGTAATTCCCCTGGTCATATCCCTTCGCGATCTTGAGTTGCTGTTCAACTAACTGTACGATGGCGTCACGATCCTCTTCTGTTTCACCTGGCAACCCCACCACGAAGAAATCCTTTAATGCCGTGATCCCCGCCGCAAACACTGTATGCGTGGCTTCCGTTATCTGTTCATTAGTGATTCTCTTTCCCACAAGTCCACGCAATCGATCGGAACCGCACTCAGGAGCAATCGTCACTGATGGCTGACCTCCTTCAACTAACACATCCATGAGTTCAGCGCTGATCCTATCAGGTCGAAACGTGGCAACCGAAAGTTGCAAACCATTGTTAACGATCTCCCAGCACAGATCGGTAAACGGTTTCAGAGGATAATCACTTAAATTAGTGCCAAAGATATCCACCTTCGTCACTCCAGAAAGTTTCGTGCCTTCAAAGACAAGTTCTCGCAATGTCTCATAATCTCGGTATCTTCCCTTATGCAATAACCGCGAAATCATACAAAATCTGCATTTGTGATTGCAGCCTCGACCAATCTCCAATTGAAAAGTTCGTCCCTTTACTGGCGCGTATGGGTGATAGTCTGGTAATTCGGTCACTATTTGCTGTAAGGGATATGGGGCTTCATTCAGTTCGATAAACTGAAATCTCTCAAACCACCCGCCCACCATTTCCTCAAAACAACGATCGTTAAACAATGAGGAATACAAAGTGTTATTAACATCTAAAAAATGTGGCGACCAGAACCCCTTCACATCCGCAAAGTCAAACGGATTTCTCCTAAATCCTTCTACGCCGTATTCATCTAACAAATGTAGAAACAAGGGCAAAGATTCCTCTACATCACCGAGGAAATATCCATCTACCATATCAATAAGTGGTAAGGGGTTCGCCATGCAACACGGGCCACCAACTACAATCAAAGGCCAATTGTTTATTTGTCGCTTCCGCTTTCTATTATCTAACGGAATGCCAGCTTTTTGTATCAACCATCCAGCCATCAAATAATGTTGTTCAAACTGAGTAGTGAAACCTATCACATCGACATCCCTTAAAGTCGCACCCGACTCCAAACTAACTGCCTCTACAAAAGGGTTCCACGGTGTAAAGAACCGTTCTGCTCGCCATGTTGGTACCTGACTTACTAAGTGGGTAATTACTAGTGTTGTCATACCGCTCATTCCCACATCATAACTGCTAGGGAATAGAAAACCGAACCTTTTTCCTTCCGTCTTCTTCACCAGATTTCGTTCCCTCAAGAACGATGGCCATGACAACATAACTACCTCCTACGGATCATAAACACCGTCACCATAAAACGTCTTGATCCCCGTATTTTCGCTTATTTTTAACCTACCTGTAAAGATCAACCACTTTCCTATTAAATCATTTATCTTATTAATCAACGCAGGCATTTCGAGTCGTTCAATTACCGTCAACCGTGTTGCTTCGTTATACTCACGAGCAGTCAATCTCAATAATGATTTCACTTGGTTACCGAAGAAGGTAAACTTGAAGGCATTGGAATCATCAGTTATAACGCCTGAACACACCAAACGCTTTCGAGGACTAACTTCCCCGCAACGCCAACAATATGTCTCGGTTTCGACTTTATCTCCACATGAAGGGCATACACCAAAATCCCGAACATTATCAAACTGTGTTATCATTCCTGAGATTCTCGATGTTACATTGATCGATAGTTTGGCGATAGACACGGTTTGATGTAACCAGGACATAAACTGTTCATCAACTAAAGATCGGTCTATATCTTCACCTCCGACATTATGAAATCGCGTATTCTCATGACAATGCAATTCTTTGTATCCTCTCTTATCTACTCTAAGTTGAACTTTTTCTAAAACATATAATTCCCCTTCTTTTATTGACGCACTCTCTACGATATTCCACGCGATACAAGGTATCACACCTGTTTCATCCGCCAGTAAAAAACGTTGAAAGCAGCCGAGTTGCTGATCGACACGAGTAAACATGATCACATCTTTGAGTTCGCGGATTACCCCCATGACCGCTGTGATACTAGCGGTTTCGTCCGGCAGATCATCAATATCAACATAATGCAATTGGTGCTGATAATGTCGAGTAACTACTTCAAGGGTCAAACCCCCAAGCCCGTTTAAGATATGCCAGCGATCTTCAGTTTCTTCACCTTCCCAGACTTCATCCCATGAATCCCAGAAAAAACCCATTTCCTTCAACACGAAACGATGAGGATAAGTATCTCCACCAACACGTATCACTTTGACGGGTATCCCAAGTTCTACAACATGTGCTTTCATCGACCTTCATCCCCCACTTCTTCTTCAAAATACTTCATTACTAAATCGTATATAAAGAAGTCAATATATTCGATTGAGAAGAACAGTTGTGTGCTGAAAAGAACGGTTCTTTCCGATTAGACTTATAATTCAGCCTTAAGTCTATATTACTAGAATATGAGGGATGGCGATGGGATTCATGGATTTGCAAAACCCTCAAATATTCTTTAAACTATCCGCAAAACCCTGATTGAAGGGTAGTTTATATACTTTCATTGAAATAAGACTTTGCCCTGTAACATCATTTTCGATCAGGGAGGGATGTAATACAAAATGATGCAAGAACATCATTCCATAGGTAATGATAAGAAATTCTATGAGTCGTTAGTAATTCTATTGGCATTGCTATGCGGAGTGATCCTCATCAATATCAGCGCAAGCGGACTTACAATCGAACAATGGCTTTACAACCAATTCATTCTTTTTTCACACCTACTCATTATTGCTGGTTGTTGTTTCTTTATCGCTCTCGTAATCGTTCTTAAGACATCCCGTTTAACGGAAGAATCATATCGAGAAACAGCAGAAAGAGTGAGTGTTCTAACATCTATGCTTACTCTTTGCGGATGCGTCCTCGTGTATTTTGTTAAATACATCTTACTACCACAAACAATATCGCCAAATTTTTCCTCTCCAACTCTGTCAGGTCTTCAATTAGGCATCCTCTATTGCATAATTGTGTCATTCTTCTTTGTACTTTTAGTACAATCGATCTCAACACACCAACTCCACTCTATCGATACCAACCGCATCATCTTTCAGCGAAGGATTCCGCTACCTACTTACCTGAAGTTCATTGAATCGATTTTCAATATCGTACTGTTCTTTCTGTGTAGTGACCGATACCTCGTGATCCAGGCCTTAGAGATCACACGCTTACCGAGAGAGATAATCAGGAATGAACAACGTCCACTAATTTTTCAGGATGAGTTTCAAAGTACAAGTTCGCGGAAATATGAGTATGAAGATATCTCTGCATATCTGAAAAAGAGTAAGGCAGGTGCCCAGGAGTTATACATCAGTAAGGATGGTACTGTCAAGGTGCGTCGATACGTCTTTGGCACGAGTCGTAGACTACGCAAAGCGATAGAAAGTGCTGAAGTATCTATTATTCGTATGAAAGGTGGACTTGAATCCCTTTCCTTTGAGATAAACGATGAAGTTGTCTCGGAAGATGATTTGCTGAAAGCACTAACTAACGTCGAAATCAGCGGATACGGTAGCGACCGATCTTCATTGTGTATTGGCAGCGATCCCTTCATACCATCTGCATTTGTGTCAGTTATTCAAATAGAAGGGCTTCCAGAACACAATGCCTACGGAAACATGACGCAACATGATCGTTTTATTCGACATTGCCTCAACCTTCAGGTTGATGTGGTATTTGTCACACATTTCAGACAAGCAACGATAAACAAGAAAAAAATAGAACAAATCAAACATCAAAAAGATGCTGAAAAACGGAGAGCAAAAAAATACCTCAGTGATGAAGAAAAGAAAGAACTCTTAGAATATGCTGCAGGAGCTAGTTCAGGATTCGCTAAGATCACATCTCATGTCATTATTTCTGCTAAAAAAGAGGATTCGTGCTATCGCCTCGCATTAGACATCGAAAATTCACTTAATACTATCTACTCAGGAACTCACTACAGTGTCCATACCACAATATTAAGAGGAAGAAAACTTAAGCGTACCTATAAGCGACTTTCATTGAAACAATCTGCAGGAAATCAAACTATGATGAGTGTTTTTCAATTATCGCCTTTTACTCATCTTCCAGAGAAACCCATCTTAGGAATCGAGAGCGAATATATACCAGAGTTCGAAATCCCTATTGAAACCACAGGCATCGCTAACAGCATTGAAATCGGGAACGTAGTTAGAGGAAACAAACTATTACAGCCTTTAGCAATTAAAACTGAGGATTTAAGGCGCAGTATGACCATCCTTGGTATGATCGGTACAGGTAAGACCAGTCTTACCAAGAATATGCTTAGCGAGTTCGTACAGAAATGCCCTGAAGTTAACTGGATCGTTTTTGACTACAAATCAGAATACACTCGAATAGGGAGATACAACAAGAACATACTCGTATTGACACCAGGTTCGGATGAATCACCCCTACGGATAAACCTCTTCGATCCGTGTAATATACCACCCGAAGAACACGCAGATCGTGTGTACTCCCTCATTCGGGAAGTATACTCCTCTATGTTTCAACAGGACATTGAACTTTCCGTGCAAATGGAACGAGTGCTTAAGGACGTACTAGAGATATACATTCAAGACTCTACAATACGTCATCAGGGGTTTACAGGTTTTCTAAAGACCCTTGATGGTTATGCTAAAACTCATCAAGAACGATTTTCCAACCTTGATAAGACGATAACAGCCCTAAACAACCGCCTGAGAATATTTCTGCGAGGTGCCTTGAAGGAAATATTCGACACAGGTAATACAAACATCTCATTCGAAGAATTAATCCAGCAAAAAGTGATTGTGAACCTAGGTCATCTTCAAGCACGAAGAGTTCCAAAAGAAGATATACGTTTTCTGATGAACTTTTTGGTGCGAGTGTATGGTGACTACGCTATTAAACGCGGACTACAACCGAAATTGCGTAACCTTATCATTGTTGAAGAATGTCAATTCTTAGTGCCTGAACTCTATCGAAAACAAACTAGTATTGATGCGACACCTACCGAGGATCTGAGTATCTTGTTGAGGGCATATGGCGTCGGATTCATCTTCATAGGAACTCGCCCCATCTTTGCAGAGAACAGTCTGGCGAATAGTTACACTATTGTGTCATTCCAATTGACTAAGGACGCTGAAACACTTCAAAACTACATGACTCTCAATGATAAACAGTTAAGTTATCTAAAACGGATGAGGCAACAAGAGTGTATCATATTCTCCCCGAGACTTCGTTATCCTACACGCGTCAGAGTAAAGGAAATTCGTGAATCATCGGCTAGTGGAAATTATGGTAGTGGTCACATTCTTCATAGTCAAACAAATAGTCCATTACCATTCGAACTTGGTCCAACCGAGGTCACTGATCTGGATAAGGAAACTGCAAAAACCGTCAAACGTATCTTTTGTGAAGAGTGTCCTCTCGAAGGAGGACAAGAATTCTGTAAGACATTTCGTGATACTGCATGGCAAAAGAAGACACAGGTGCCACTCGGACAATTTCTTGTGCAATTGGAAATGGGATCGTCAGAACCTGAGAATCTCTTTGATTTGGGTGTTTTTAGGGAACTTGGAATCCATTTTCGCATTAAATACTGCTTGCTCCGATACTTACTAAGCGACTATCGCGTTATATCGGAGTTGGGGTGGAGTATCGAACAAATTAAACAGATAACACACGCCCTAAAAAAACGAATCTTGCACGCTGACTCAACAACGCTCAATATCATAGAAGAAAAAAAAGTTAATTCTATTGCCTCCAAAACTGGTCTAGAAACAACCTCTATGATCAACCCTCAACTAAAACTTGCACAGCCACTACCTCGCGATCTTTTTAAAATACTTCATACAAATGTTAGTGATGCTTTACCCTTTGATCACTGTAAACTCTGCCCAGCGCAATGTGATTACGGAGGTCATCTTGGACGCATCTTACTTACCGACCACTTCGATGTCGTTGAGTTCGTTCGTTTCGTAGAAGAAGCGGACACTCGCCATGCACTAGACACCTGCGTTCAGACGGCAGGTCGCTATCTTGAGACAAATGCAAAATCAGACGTAGATGGGTTACGATCCGATCTTTTTGGCTATTGTCTTTACTGTGCAAGTATATACGCCGTTACCCAACGCGAAGGTATGAGTCCCCAAGAAACTAAAAAATTTGTAGAGCAACGTGCACAGCAATCCTTGAAGTTACTTCGCTCCATCCCCTAAACTCCCCTTTTTTTTATATTCAAATAAAAAAATAGTCAGATTTCGATGAAAAAGTTATCGAACAGCAAATAAAATCACTTGCTAATAACCATATCGAGTAACATCAACACACCGCTAATATTTAGGTCAAAATAAGTGCATATTACTACTTAAGGTCAAATTAATGATATTTTAAAACTCGCTATAACTTGATATGATTCCCAAACTCTATTTAGTAGTTTTTAGAGCATATTAATAAGGACATTAAGAATCTCTACTAACATCTGCCAACCTATATCTAAGTTGTATTCTCCTGATAAACTTTAGATTAAGGACATTTAATCAAATATGCATCTCTACTTCGCCAATAACGATTTTTAAGTTCGTAAAACCGTCGTTCTATACGGGTATTTATTACGAATTAAGGTCAGTTTAATGAAAACGCCACAAAACGACCCCCAGCCAAAACATTCGGGCGCGCATAATATGACAACGACATAGGACGATCAACTAGCATCACCCCAAACCTCACATCACGCTAATTGACAACAAATTGACGATCAATAGTATTTTTTATCAGAACCATAAACACATTAACTAAAAAACCGAAACCATCTTCTATCTAATCCTCTCTACCCTACCCTTCAACAAGCTGCTTTACGTGGTGTTCTAATTAATAGCAAAAATATGCTCATCTCTCTAATTGATAACAAATTCGTCAAATAGATTTAGATGTCCGATAACTCAATTTTAAACTAAGAAAACCTACTTGATAAATCGCTACAGATCGCCCCCAACCGCTTTTCGAACGTTCTCTGCGATTTTTAAAATACATCATTTTAATTCATAACAAAATTATGTTCGGGTCTCTTGTTGATGCGCAGCGTGTATTTGTCTAGTCTAATACCTCTCTTTCAAAATACGCTCCTCAGAACTTTTGATTAAAACATCACTAAGTGTCGTCTCCAACACAAAATTCATGTTATATCTTACTCTGAAACACAAGTCAAAAATAGAAAACACTTTCTCAGCATATTATCACTAATGAATTATGACTTTTCTCAATACACAACAATATTCAAAATAACACCTATCGTAAATTACTTTATTCTTCAATTAAGTATACAAGGCAATCATTTTTTTCTAATATCTCCCTCAGAATCCAAAATAATCAAGAATTTTGCTCGACAAAACAAAAATACATTGTGCATGGTTTTAATTCTCATTTCATTAAAAAACTTAGTATTCAAACTCCTACAAACCAATTGATCTTCTGCATGGCAGTCAATAGCGTTTTATGTGTTGTGTGGTGTTTTTATACATATGTAATTACATGATAATGAATATACCACCCGAGTTGTCGACGAGGTGATCCTTTGGATTCAGTAAGGTATAAAAAAACGGAGGAGACAGATCTTACCAATAAACAATTCGTCTTGATTCTCGCCTTTGAAATTGTTGTTATCGTGCTATTCATCTTTCTTTGCATCCGTATGGGAGACTTCTCATTGGAGGGTTTACTATGACGTCACACAACAACTCGACACTTCTTCACTCGCTCCAAAATACAGCAAAAATTCGTGTAAAAGAGTTACCATCAGAACTCCCGAGGCAAATACAAGATGTATACCAATTTGAAGTAATCTTGTGTTTGCAACAGAGCAAAGATACGGGTATTTCCTTTCCTCATCTAGACGCTACAGCATTAAATCCTAAAGGTGCGGCGGCGAATGCTTTCAGACAATTCGCAGAAGATGATCAAGGGAAGCACCTGTTACTAACACAGCCTTGGTTACCAAAAAACAGAAAACAATACCAAAGAAGTAGCGTTATTTTTGTTGCCGTCATTTATCGTGACGCCATGCCACCCGATAGTGATCGAAGAACGATCACTCAACTCAATACGTATTCATTGGTCTATCAAGGCAGCAGTCTCGAAATCACAGGAATCTATGAGACCTAAATAACTCTTCTTTTTTTTTAACTTGAACAAACTATATGATGATCTGGAAGTGTGGTGCTTAAATACGCGATTGCACCGTATTCACCACCTACAAAACTGTTTTTGTTGGATCCCTCCCGCCGTCCCTCTCACTTGAGGGGGACATCATTTTTATCACCGACATGATTTTTCAGAGAAAAATACCACTACCCTCAACTCAAACTCAACTCACACAAACATTGACGCGGGTTTTTATACTTTTTTTGAAATACATTGGTGGATGGATTCAGCATGAGCATAAAAGAATGCGTCACCTTCAATGATGAGTTGTTTACCGTCAAGTGTGCAATGTTAGAACTGCAATCATTGAATATTACTGAAATATCAGACATCAAAGGATTAGACAACTTAGATGTCAAGGAGCTTTGTTTGTGGGAAAATAACATACGCGAGATCAACGGGTTGGATGATCTCCATCAACTCGAAGTACTTGCGTTGTGGGGCAATCAGATCGAAAAAATTTCAGGGTTGGAAGACCTTCGCAATCTAAAAGTATTGTTTCTCGGCAATAATAAAATACAGCAAATCACAGGACTTGGAAACCTCACAGAACTCAACGAACTGTATCTTAATAACAACCAGATTCAAGTTATAAGCGGTCTAGTCAATCTGACACAGTTACAAATACTGGAGTTGCAGCATAATAATATCTCAGAAATCAAAGGACTGGAAACTCTATCCGAACTTCAATATCTTGACCTCAGTCAGAACAACCTCAACAAAATCCAAGGACTAGAAAATCTCACTGCATTGCACACACTAATTCTCTCACAAAATCAAATACCCGAAATATCTGGTATCGCTCAGTTGCATGATTTGGAGAAACTGTTTCTTAGAGACAACCTAGTCACAGAAATCAACAGCCTACCCGACTCCAGCAAACTCCACATACTTGACCTAGGCGGAAATAATATTACAACCATTAATTCTGAACTATTATGTAAGTTTCCTCAACTGAAAATCTGTCTGCTTGACCACAACAAACTACAACAACTATCCTTCAATGAACTTTCGTGTCTAGAAAAGCACACCGATATCTCGTTACTTAGTCTTTCGGGAAACCCAATCGAATTTTTGGAGATTCATTAAAATTCACATAACCGTTTTTAGCTTAATGAATTAGAGGAAGTGTTAGCATGGAAAATGACGATTTAAAGTCGAGATTGTTCAATCTTGAAAGCCGTCTTCAAGAACTTGTTAGTAACCACAATAAGCTGAATCATCTCCTACAACTGTTGAAAACACGCGATCTACAACTTACAAACGCCGTTAAAGGAGCAGTGAACGACTTACAGACGAGATTGAATGAATATTTACACAATCCCACTTCAAGCGCTATCGAGTTAATCGAGAGTGTGACATATACTATCGAAACCCTCTCGGCATTTGTTCCACAAGAACAAGAAACTTCTACGTTTTCATAATCATGTTCAATTATGGAACGAACACTACAAGTAGTTTGGAAGGATGATTCAAACATACTTTCAATAGGGGTTATCTTTGAATTTGCGTTTATTTCCATACGCAAAACTTTATGGGATTCAAAAAGCATTTCAAGTAATCTCTTTACTTACACACTGCTCTCAGTAACCTTATATTCTCTCTTTTTCTTATTATGTGTTGATTAGACTATGATGATCGACACATCCGAAATAACTCCTTTATGGGTGCTTGGTTTTGCTCTTCTCATGTTCTCCTTCATCCTATGGGGCATCGCGTTTATATGCTTTGAACGTGCAGAGGTTTATCAGGAAAGGAAATGGATGTATCTAGGAATCGTATTCACCATCTCTGGTTTTTGCACGATTATAATGGGGTTCTATCTCACGGGTCTAGCATAAGGACATCATATCTTTTTTACTCCTTTTACTTGCAGTACCCCCCGCGTTAGTTTATATGTGGCCATATACAGTTTATATCCAAAAATGTACGAGGGGTGCTATGGCAACTACTCTATCTGATAGCGTCTTTATCGTAATTACCAACTACATTGATCCCGACACAAATTTGTTAGAAATGTATGAGATTGCAGACTTCGTTTTCGCCGATAAGTTAACCGCTGAAAATCATAAACAATTACTTGAGAAGGATCTTCGAAAGCAAGGACACCAACACATTACACAAGTCACAATCTACGAACGCAAAGTTAGATACTCGCAATCTTGATTTTACTTTCACAATAAAAGCGGGGTCTTTAAATAGAGAATTATGAAAAAAGTCTCAGGTGGAAATAGAGGGGTTCCATGACTGAACTTAAGACCTATGTAGCAAGCCTTTATATCATATTTCTTGTAATAGGGGTCACATTCTTTTTGCTCACAGCTTACCAAGAACTCTGTTTTTTTATTCCCGCATTTCTGTTTCTCATTTTTGATATATCTTCAGTTTTCTCCTCGAAGGGTATAAATTCTTGAATTATTTTTTCATTCTTGAATTAAATACCTTTTTCGCCCATTATACTGCTTCTCAAGTGAGTATGTGAAATTAACACTCTATCTATACTAGAATTTTGCCCGACAAAACAAACTAATTGATGCTAGGATCAAAAAGCATTACCACCGAAATACCGTAAGAAAACCAGAGAGTTGCGCTTAAATACTTCTATTTATATGAATAAATAGGAGAGGAACTACAAAGTTTTAATACGGGAGTTCAATCCCGATGCTCCTATTCAACACAAGACATTATTTTTTAAGGAGATAAAACGCTTTGACAGTCGATGATAATGCAAAACAGGAACCATTTACCTCTAAGGAGTGGTATCTGTTAGCGCAAAAATATAATAATTCAGGTGATAGTAAAAACGCCATCATTTGTTCTCAAGAGGCAATTAAATCGGCGGAAGAGAATATTAAAAAATGCCGCAGGGGAGAGGAGGGAGAACTCCAGCAGTTTAAGGAGAGGGCTGAACAATTTTTTTATGACGCTTTGGGAGGTATAATCAGCAAGATCGTAGCAGACGCATGGGGGGCACATCAAAATGGAGATTGTTATTTTTTAAATGGTATTATTGCCACTTGGCTTAATAAAAGTGGGATTCTACGCTATGGATGGAGTGCAGAAATTATATGTGGATGGGTTGAACTTGATATGAAATGTCCTGAATTTGAGGATGAGGATGGTTGCGTGGGTCATATATGGTTGCAGTTGTATCAAAAGAAAGATGGTAAGGATTTTGATGCGTTGTGGACAGAGGATACAGACATACTTTCAATAGGGGTTATCTTTGATTTCGCATCAGGTGTCTTCGGAGACGCGAATATACGCGAGTATTCAGATATTGATGCGTGTAATGATGGCGAAGAGATTGCTTTGACAAAATCCTCGGAAGATGACCGGCGAGTAGTTCTCAAGAAGAAGTTGTGGGACGCGCTGAATGCATGGTATCATTCGAAGTAACCACATCGTTCTTCCGATTTCCATTTTTTCACAACAGTAATATAAAACCTTTCTACCACAACAGCATCGCATCTATTCTAAGACTTTTCCCTCAAAATGCGTGGTCTTTAAATAACACCATTAACTAAGAGCATGGCGGCTGTATCATAGTCGCCAAGAGGCATATATAAAGACCGAGTCCTCACGCCTCGGCACTTGGTCTCGGCTCTGGGCTTGGTTTTTCATCCTCTTTCTTCCAACCACATTGAACAAGGAGGGTGTAGAAAATACAAGAACTCACGTCAACACCTGAACAAATCCTCTCTAGATTGGTACGGCAGGATGCCTTCTTATTCATGTCCTTTCACATAGAGGATATATCTCAAGGAGTCAGGGACGGACAGAGCACAGAAGAACTGGATTTGAAAAAGTATGTTTCAGGGATTCTTTCCAGTCGCGACTATACAGGGAATCATAAAGACTATGAAAAACTGGTCTGGAAACAAGTGAGCGACTACTACGCCAATTTACTATCCGAATTTGCGATACTCTATAACGATAGAATCGAGGAGCTCAAACAAACCAAGCTACCTTATGATGTAGATGAAATTAAGGATGAAATTATCGGTGAGATTATCCCGATCTGCTTTTATGGTCCTACCTAACCAACCTTCCCTTTATTTTTATGCGAAGAATTTCCCCAGAAACCTATTAAACACAGTTTTCTGCTGTTTTATAGGGTTGTTTCGACACCACGCGCACATAAGGTGTTATACGCATTTGGAACGCATATTTAAAGACTTCATTTTTCATGTTTGTGAAATTTGCCAAAGAAAAGAGTTAATCGAGTTCACAGAACAGGACAGGGTTTATGCGAAAAAGGATGGTGGGCTTTTTGTTAAAATTCTTGACCACGGCACTCACATGATAAGTCTCAAGGTTGATGGTAATGGTGACGTGCGTCGTTCTCATTATATCGACTATGATTAGAAACCTACGATGTGTTTTTTTAGTCAATCCTACGCGATTGTAAAATACTCCTACCCGGACGTGGTGTTTTTATACCTAATCTTCTCATAGGCTTTGATTCACTTTCATCTATGAGAAATTGGAGGGAGAATCTTGTCTATAAACCAAGATCCGAAAATCGTAACTTCATCTTCTCCTCTTGTTCGCTGGTTGGAGTGCGGCCACTTCGTACCAATCACAAAAACATTTCGTCTGGGAAACAAACTTTACAGCGATGAACCTTGTAAATCCACAGACTTTTGCCCAATATGCCAGGTAGAAAAGAGAGTCACAACCGAGGATATTTGCATCAGTACCTACAAACTCAAGGTAATAAATCGACCTTAAATTCAACTATTTCTTTTCGTGGTCTTTTTATAGAAATCTTACAAAGAAAGAGTGCAAGGAGGGATTTATCTGGTCTACAAACTATTCAAAGTTGCAAAAAACAGTCTTTGCCCCTACTGCAAAAAATGGGATGGCGAACTCTTTGTTTTCGCACTAGATGAACCCCCAGCTCGTGAACTTCATGAACAAGGCGAAGGCAAATGTACGTTCTGTATAATTGATACACTTCTTCATCACAGATGGGAGATTAATATCCCCTTTGGATCGGTACAATCTTTCCAATCTTGCTCCGAATGCGGAGAACAAGCACATCTGCTTCTCTATTGGTATGAACCAACGCCTATCTTGGTTCAGAATGAATACTACCTCTGCAACGAGTGCCGAACCCCCATCGAAACCTATCTTTCCAATGAAAGACTCAGTTATGAGTTATTCTTAGTCAAAACAGGCGACCTCTTAGTTGAAAAAACATTCAGAACACTTCAAGACACCATATACACCATCAACATCACGCCTAAAGAATTATGGCACATTGAACTCAGTATCACCAAAGGTCAAGTCACCACATCATTTGAGTTCACCAGAAAGACCTATATCGAAGCAATGATGCTAAGTTCAAGCATGATCCACATTATTGACTCGGATGTTCGCGCTCTAGAACAGTTCATTAGCAACCAAATATGAAAGGAGATAAAAAAATTGACAATTGAGTTAGAAATCGTAAAGCAGTTTGCAAGAAAAGAAGTCACACATTTGATCCAAGTGTTAGGTAGAGATCACGAATATTTTGGTGTTGAGGGTGTTAACACCATAGGCGACATCGAGAAAGCCATCAATACTGTTGAAAAAACTGATTTTGAAGAAGCATAATGTCCCGTTTTGGACATCCAACTCTTTTTATTTTTATTATCCTCATCTAAACTACACCTTTACATGCTCTATATATATTCGCTTTGGTTTTAATTTGTTTATCAACTATCAAATAACGCCATTTTCTCTTTTTTTATAACCCTTCTCATTATTATATACTTGCACACATCTCTCTCTTTATTTTTATTATACTTACCCCCTCCTATGTTTAACACTTCAATTTTTTGTGGTGCTTATATATTAACCTTACACAAAGCCAATGAACCGTTATGATGGGGGATACGGCAATTCAGATCGTGACTGATTCCTTACCTAGATGGTGTCAACTTCATAAATTCCCTCTTGATATGACTCCTTCTGATGCTTTACCTTTTGCAAAAGAACGCATCAATCGGTTATCATCAGGCGAACGTTGGAATTTAAATTCGTCAAACCCAGACGAGATCATTCGAGAGTTTGCAGGGCATATTTTATTGAGAGTTGCAGTTGCTGCTGACATTCGTTTAAGTGCATGGTTTGTCGAGTTCGAGGGAGATTTATTTGATTTTCGCTTTGGTAAGGCAACAGAATCCGAGATCATGTCTGTGATTCACTATTTTTTTGGCGATTATGTGAAAGAACTGACTCACATTGAACTAGAGTATGAAATCAATCTGAAAAAGAAATACGGTTTATTTGAACGCCAAGAACGCCGTATAAACCTAAAAAAGGAATATAAAGGGCGCAACATTGTCATAAAGAAATTCCAACGGATTCCAGAAGGAATACGGAAATACATAGGAATCCATTTTACACGGGTTCCAGAGATAATCTCAAAGCATAAAGCCCTACTGTTTCAAGGTTGGGCCATTGCTCCCGTCTTCGTTTTCCGACTACCTATCAAACGAGCATTTGAAAATCGGTTGCGCGAGAAACTTAAAGAAATCAAAGAGAAAATCATGGATGATCCCTCACTAAAGCCCATCATTCGAGAGTTACGAAGTCATATCCGCTCAAAGCACCAACATTTCAGATTCCCCACCCCTCGAAGTACCGTCACTACGGGGCAACTTTTTCAGCGACCAGAAGTGTTTCCTGAATGTATGCGTCAGTTAATTTCGATCCTAGATGAAACAGGTCATCTTGAACATGGGTATCGCTTTCAGTTAGGCACCTTTCTTAAGAACTTAGGTATGCGTCTTGAAGATCAAAAGCATTTCTGGTTTGCTCATGCCGTTGATAACGTGGGCAAAGATTTTGCACAATTTGATGCCAAAGTTGGCTATCTCATTTCACATCTATACGGGAAAGAAGGTAGCGGAGTCGACTATAATACTCCCAGCTGTGAAACGATAATCACAAGTTACTTTTGTCCGCTTTCACATCAAGAAGGTCATATTATAGTTGAAAAACTTAAGAAAGAGTCTTTAAATGAAGAAAAGTCTACGTCACACGATCATCTGTTAGAAGACATAGACAAACATCTACTCAACAACAATCCTCGTGCTGCCTGTGCTAAAATATTCGAATTACGATACGGAAAACGGGCCAGAAAGATCAAGCACCCTCTTAGTTATGTTCGCTTCGCATCCAAGACATTAAAAGAAAAGAACTCGAAAAAGTCCTAATCTATTTTTCTATATTCATATTTCTGGTTTTGTGCTAACCTTAAATAGGTACTTGTATAGAAGTCTGTGGTTTTAGCATCCAAATGAGGGATCTGATTGAAACCATCTACTCAAGATAATTCAGAGAAATTAAAACGATTGCAACTTCTAATAAGTTTGAACAATGACCTTTCAGAGACACTTAGTAAATCCACCATCCCCAACACGCCTATAGTCAACAGAATCTTTGCTGTGCAAAGGACACTCTGGCTTGAAATAGGCGAATTATGTGAAGAGATACTACCAATTGATGACATGACAAAACTGAAAGGATACTCAGAAGAATTATCACATCGACTCCAAGAAAGGTTTCGATGGCAACAGACCGCATCAGCGTAAGCAAAGTACACCCAACTCCCTCTTTTTTTAAAGACACCATAAGGAGAATGGAAAATGATCTGTACTAATTGTGGTTCTTTTTTAGAATATGATGAAGAAGACGAACTCGCTACCAATCAGTCAGAAGTCACCTTTCCGCCATGTACTATTTGTGAAAGTTCATGGGTGACTCAATGGAATCATTTCTTAGTGTGTTTATCTGTAACCAATTTCGAAACTGAATATAAAGAGAATGACAAAAAACTTCGTCTTTTTGAGTTCCATCCTGAAGCACAGCGTGAGTTAGTTGTAGAACAACTACTTAAAACTACATCATGTTTGCGGTTCAGAAACACACGTGTCGAACAAGCGACCTCATCTTTTACTTTCATCGTGGATGTATTGAGAGATTTCGGCGAAAGTCAACTAAAAAATGCCCTAATCAAACTATTACAGGGCGACATTTTTACTCTAAATCACATCACGCCATTATAACCTTAGTTATTCCTTTTTTCTATTATATTAGTCAATACTTTGTCCACTTTTTGGAACTAGAACATTTTTTGGAATGTGAAACTCTACTCTGTTTATTTTTCGTGGTCTTTTTAAAGACATTTGCATAAAGGATTAGGGATGTCAAGCATGAGGAGTTATAGGTATTCAAACATCCAACCCAAACAACCACTCACTCTGATCGCATCAGGCAGTGTACCAGCTGAAATCGGACTCACAGCAGTCAAAGGTTTTGTCTTTAATCCGGGTATACTTCGATATGAACACAAAGTCAAACAACACATCGGTAATCGCATCATCATGGCAGATCACGGCATCAATCGGAAATTCAATGATGAAACGATCATGAAATTTCAATTATTACTGGGTAATTGGCTCGTGATCCCCGACATCTACAACTCCGATCACTATCGCGATCCCGTCGATCTATGTGAATGGTATCACAAATTTATTCAGCATAGTTTCTACATACTGCGGGATTGTGGCTATTTCGAGAATTATCATTGGATCAATTGGAATGAAGTGCCAGTCACTCCAACCTTTGAAGGTCTTTCTAATGACTGTCCATATTTTGATCTTGACGCCTACGAATGTTTAGAAGTTAAAGGTTTGGACCTTGGTCTACCAAGACTATTGGGACGTGAAGTGAAATTCACCTTCACCTTTCACGGAGATCGCCCTAGCGAGTTCATCGAGAATTTCAACCGCTTCATGGAAGATCAGACCTGTTTCTGGAT
>JAEOSF010000084.1 GCA_016840515.1 Candidatus Borrarchaeum yapensis
CAAAAAATTATATAAAGCTAGCAGCTTTCATCCCTCACACCTTTTGGAAAGGGACTTCCCGCCGCATAAGTTAAAAATCGTTAAAACAATTAACAATTCTAAGTGTGATTGCAATGATGGAGAATGTTATTGAAGTGAGAGACCTCACGAAGATTTTCGATAAGACAATAAAAGCTGTGGATCAAATCAGTTTTGAAATAAAACAAGGAGAGATCTATGGTTTATTGGGGCCAAATGGGGCTGGAAAGACCACCACTATCTCAATGCTAGCAACAATTCTTAAGCCCACAAACGGCTCAGCTAGAGTCTGTGGTCACGATATCATTAAGGACTGTGATAAGGTAAGACGATGCATAGGAATAGTGTTTCAAGATCCCAGTTTAGATGATAGACTTACTGGGAAGGAGAACCTTGATTTTCATGCGAGGATGTATGGTCTTAAACGTGATGTACGTAAAAAAAGAATAGATGAAGTCCTTGCTATTGTAGATTTAACAGAACCTGCCAATCGATTAGTAGAGACCTATTCAGGTGGAATGAAGAGAAGGCTGGAAATAGCAAGAGGTCTAATGCATTATCCACAAGTTCTATTTTTGGATGAACCTACTCTTGGATTGGATCCACAGTCGAGAAGAGCTATATGGACTCATATTGAAAGGCTTAATAAAGAAGAAGATGTAACGATCATGCTGTTAACCCATTACCTTGAGGAAGCAGATCATCTCTGTGACAGAATTGCTATCATTGATCATGGACAGATTGTAGCGTCTAACGATCCTAAAGCGTTGAAGAATGAATTAGGTGGGGATATAATCCAGTTAAAACCTACAGATGATAATTTGATTGAAAATTTACTTGGTCCATTTAAGGGATTAGAATGGGTACGAAACGTCACACATATAGATGGCACATTTAATTTGGTCGTTGACCATGGTGAAAAACGAATCCCAAAAGTGCTTGAAATCGCAAAAAACGCGGGTGTTGATATCTTCTCAGTTGGATTAAACAAACCAACATTAGATGATGTATTCCTCTATCACACAGGTCGAAGAATTCGTGATGAACGCGGTGACAAAGCGGTTATGTTTAAAACAATGATGAGAGCGCGTGCTCGCAGAAGGGGGTAAAAAAATGAATTTTGAGGCAATTTATGTAATTTGGTTACGCGAATTGAAAAGATATACTCGTGCAAGGTCAAATATTATTGGTTCATTAGCACAAAATTTCTTTTGGTTAGCAATATTTGGTTTTGGTCTAGGAGCATCAGTAATGATTCCTGGCATTGATAATTATATCATCTTCTTAGCACCAGGTATCGTTGGCATGACCTTATTATTCTCATCGATATTTTCTGGCATTGGAGTGGTATGGGATAAACAGTTTGGTTTTCTAAAGGAAATATTGGTAGCACCAGTCCCAAGATCTTCTATTATGCTCGGCAAGACTCTTGGTGGCGCTACAACGTCTACATTCCAGGCATTTATTATGCTTCTGCTAGCAGGTCTGATCGGTGTTCCCATATTCGCAAACCCAATGGGAATAGGGATAGCAGTCGTAATTATGTTTATCACGGCTTGTGCTTTCGTGGCACTGGGAGTTGCAATTGCTTCAACAATGAGGGATCCTCATGGCTTTCAGTTGATTATGAACTTTATAGTGATGCCATTATTCCTCTTGTCAGGTGCGTTTTTCCCAGTTACTAATTTGCCAGGTTGGCTACAGGTTTTAGTTCTCTTTGATCCTTTGACTTACTGCGTTGATGGTCTGAGAAATACAGTAATAGGAGTTTCTGCCTTTCCTTTAACAATCACCATATCTGTCTTAATAGGATTTATGATAGCAACGCTGCTATTAGGAAGCATTCTCTTCCGAAAAACAGAAATTTAGGGAAAACCTGAAAAAATAGCTGAAAAACTATTTCTACCCGTCTATTTTTTTGAATTCTTCCAAGTAGAACTCTGGGCGGTGATCTTGGATGAAGCTGTGAGTCTCCATTGTGGGAAGCACCTCGGCAATCTCTTTCCATGTCGTAACATGGTATAATGGACTATCTTTACGTGTTTCACGTAGCCACCCCAGATCAAGTTCAGCAATTATAACCTGTTGGTCTGGGCCACATTCTACTATAACATCGTTTTCGAATCTCGGTGAAACGATCAATGTCCCGACCCATTTTTGTTTAGCCATTCCTGCTGAACATATAAACACATTATTCTCTAGAGCGCGAACACGACATAATCGTTTCCAAAAGGCCAAAAATTGCGCTGGCATTCTAGATGGTACAAAAAGAATTTCTGCTCCTTTCAATGCAAGAATTCTAGGCGTTTCAGGAATAGCGAGATCCTGACATAGAAGCACACCGGCTTTTCCAAAATCAAGATCGAGCACTTTGAGTACATCACCGGGGGTAGATTTTCTGAATGTGGGTTCCCATGGAAATAAATTGACCTTTCTATGATTTAAGATAATTTGTCCTTTTCTGTCAAACACGGGAGCTGAATTATATTTTATATCATCCGCCTTTTCAAAAAGCCCGCCTGTTAAGTACACGTTATTATCTCGTGCAAAATCTGACAAAACATCAGTAGTAGGGCCTGGAATAGGTTCTGACATGCCAGCACCTATGAATAATTCTGGTAAACAAATGAAATCCGCTTCTAGCGCCACAGCTTCTTCCATTAAGGCTATTGCACGTTCAATATTTCCCTCTCTCCCACTTTTAAGCTCACTCTTAATCCATAACTGGACGGCAGCTACTTTTACGGTATCTTTCAACATCATCACACCATAATCAGCTTATATGAACGTTCATAACATGATATAACACAGCATACAAAGTGGTATTTAGCATGTCTCGTCCTTTTAACTTATGTGGTGAGAATTTCCCACTCAACGAGTGGGACGGTTAACAATCTAACTAAAAAAAAGCTATTTGCTTAGTGTTTGTGTTGCGAGGATATCCTGTGTTAACTCTTGGAAAATACGACCAACATTCTCTCCTGTTTTTGCACTTGTTGGGATGAATTTTTTTAATTTATTTTTTGCCAGATATTCTTGAATAAATTTATCGTCAATTACTCCAGCAATATCTGATTTTGTACCAATTAAAAAAATTGAGGGCTTTTTTGTATTTTCCCTGATAATTTCTATCCATTCATCTAAACTCATTAATGTAGTAAAATCATTCATGTCAAAAGCTAATATAACGCCATGAGCACCTTTGCAGTAACTAGGGAGAATGAAGCGAAAACGCTTTTCCCCACCAAAGTCCCATAATTGAAGAGTGACTACTCTATCTTCTGTTTCTAGCACTTCACTGAAAAAACCTGCACCAATCGTTATTTTCATCACTTCTAGAAACGTATTTGACACGTATCTATTAAGTAAGCTTGTTTTTCCAACCCCGCCGTCGCCTGCGACAATTATTTTGACGTGATACTCCTCTTTCCTTGCCACAGCTGCCATTTAGGTTCCTCTTTGATATCTTTTACATTTAGGTGTTGCTAATGAAGAAATTGCAGTACTTCTAAAAAAGTATTTTGGACTTTTTAAAAAAAACTTCCAATTTGAAATTAACTTCCAAAAACAATTGCCTCCATTTGCCTTATCATTGATTCAACAGATAATAAAAGTAGAATTGCGGCTCAAAATTAGAAAATAAGTTTAAGCATATAAGTAAATCAAAATAGCCGGATGGTGGTCTCAAATATGACAGGATTTGTGTATAACGACTTTATATTAAAAAAAAGATGTCCACATCTATTTTGGTCTAATCTTAGAAGCGACATGTCCCATTTTCTTGAAACTTTCGATCTGTTCGAATAGTTTTCCAGCAGTAGATTCAATACCTTGTGGAATTAATTCTTCTCTTAACTCATTAATTGAATACCCTGCATCTTCAGAATTGCCAATGATTTCGAGAATTTTTTTATTTTCTTCTGAAAAATGATCTACTTTTTCTTTTAGCTCTGTCCACGGTTTTTTGAGCACATAAACACGTGTAAATGTTTCTGCCGAAATTTCTTCTGCCGTCTCTACTATTTCAGATATGTGTCCCATCTTTTTAAAAGACTCAAGCTGTTCGAATGTTTTTCCAACGGACGCTTCAATTCCTTGTGCTTTCAATTTGTCGACAATTTCTGGTGCCATCATTCCTGCAGTAGAAGCATTATCAAGGAGTTCAAGAACATTCTTGTTTTCTTCTGAAAAGTGTTCTACGCGTGGTTTCAACTCTGCCCATGGTTTTTTCAACATATATCGTTTATAAAATGCAGGTGAAAGTTCGGTTTCTTCTATTTTGTAGGCTTCACCTTCAATGATCGCAGTTTTGTGATCCTTTGAGATTTTGATTGCTTCATCCTTTGGAAAAACGTTCTCTCTTCGTACATTTCCATCGGTATCGAGATACAGAAGTAGTATATGAGTACCGTGGTCAAGTGTTTTTGTTACTAACCCCATGGATTGTGATGCACGTTCAATATCTTTTTCAGTAATTTCGAGTGCTTCTCTGGCACCACAATTCGGGCATGTTACTTGAATTATCTTAGAGGACAGCATAATTATCAACCACAGAGATTATATAATCAGTTCAGACGGGAAAACGTGAGGATTATCACAATCCTTGCCCATACCAGATTTATAACTATCCTCTTTAATAAACATTACGTCCTCAAATATTTTGTGATGATTACAGAGGTACGTGTTTTTTAACTTAGTCGGCGAGAAGAACGGGATTTTAAAGGATAAGGAATTCTCGATAATAAAGACGATCGAAAAGAGAAGTTATTTCAGGATGCTACTTTTATGGTCGAAACGTTTTTTTACAGGGAGCACATTAGAATCTTGAGGAACACACCACATATGTGATCTGTCAGAAAAGAAATATCTATTTAATTAGAACTAAATAAATCTACGTAAAGATTAAAATGTTCTTTAAAAAGGATGAAGGATATGATTCATCTCATTTTAGCAACGTTTGAGTCCGGGCTCGGATCGGTATTGTATGATGACAAGGTTATTTCTGCGAAAAACTCACACTCAAACTTAGGAGAAGGATATGATAGTTCAGAATATTATCCTCGCTTTATTCGGGCACTCTATGATTTTGCGCAGGAGATTTCAAAGGAAAAGAAATTTCGAATTCATAAAGTTGATTTACTCAATTATAACCTTCTACTTTTTGATACTGGTGAAGTATTATGGGGTTTTTTTTGTGACTTCTGGGATAATATGCCCTATACCGAAGATAAGATTACAAAAATTATCAAACTTTTAGATCCCGTTGTGAGAAAGGCAGATAGAACGCAACCGCAATTTAAAATTGAAAATTCATTGCATCAAAAATTAGATCAAATATTGACTACTCAGGTGTTTCCTGAAGACAAATTGGAAGAAATCAATGAGATTATTGAAAAATTGGACAATACTGCTCCACCGCAGATTACAATAACTTCTGTTTACCTTTTTGATATTGATGGTGGAATTGTAAAGGCATGGGAGCCTGTTAAGGATTATGGAGGTAAAATTCGTAGAACTCTCTACAAACTAGTATGTGAAATGCCATTTCATTTTCAAAGTAGATTAGAACTGAATGTTGATCTAGGTTCAAACGAAAATGAAGGCTGGAAAATTCTACGCTTAGGAGACACAGAATTTGCCATATGTTTTCGTGTAATGTACGCGACAGAACACAGGGGTCTGCTGAATGTC
The DNA here is from genome assembly GCA_016840515.1 of Candidatus Borrarchaeum yapensis. Classification (GTDB taxonomy): domain Archaea; phylum Asgardarchaeota; class Sifarchaeia; order Borrarchaeales; family Borrarchaeaceae; genus Borrarchaeum; species Borrarchaeum yapensis. The sequence continues at coordinate 5,710 of JAEOSF010000084.1, forward strand.
ATAACAAAATCTACATGTGAAAAGGTCTTAGAAATCATTAAAAACGACATCCAAAATGTCAAAACAAAAGCATCCCATTATTCATATGAAATTCGAGCAAAAGACTTTTTCGATTTTTAATTGACAGACAGTTTACTCTTTAAAAAACAATAAAGAGTTATAAAGATCTTTATAAACAAACATAAACTGGAATATAAAGTTAAAGTTTCCTGAAGAAAAATGGTGAACTGAAAATGAAAACTCTTGAGGTTGACATTCCTTTTAATGAATTACCAGAAGAAATTCAGAAAAAATGCCGCGATAGCATCAAAAAAGAAATTAAAACGACTTTTGCAAGAGAAAATGACGGAAGCGGATGGGTGATTCATTGCGAATTTCTTGGAGAACCTGTACAGCATAAGAATGTTCATGATACAGAATTGCAGGAAAATGAAATTATTGAACAGTTTTATGCTAAGGACATTGAATCTGAACTCATTGATCTACTGCTTTCAGGTCAACACTTGTTTCCACTGGACATAGTGATTCGAATAACCCAGAAGCAGTTATAAGGTTGCTTATTTCTTTTTGTTTTTTAGAGATCTTAGATTCACGAAAACATGTAAACAAGATTTAGTTTCTGGATTTCTTATTAAAGAGCTTCCTATTCAGTAAAGAATTTAAATATAACAATAAATTATCAGACAAATTGTTCTCACATAGCACCTGGAAGTGAATTATTGAGTTTTATGGATCTCCAAGTTCAAATTGCAGATCAGTATAAACTAGTTAATGAACATAGAAAGAAGAGAGATCAATATAATGAAAAAACTCGTGAATTGATGAGAGAATCTAAAGGACTTCGTGAGGAACGTGCGAAACTTATTGAAAAGGCCAAGAACGAACAAAAAAAACGGGATGAGATGAACAGTAAAGTACGTGAATATAAAAAGCGGCGGAAGGAGCTAAATAAAGAAATAAAAAAGGCAAGAGAAAGATTGAATGAATTAAAACAGGCAAGAAATGAACTCGAGGATAATAGTCCTACGAAGATTCCCACAAAAAGATTGATGAGAGAACTAAAAGATTCAGAATGGATTATTCAAACGACGGTAATGAGTTTAGATAAAGAAAGAGAATTGGTTAATAAGATAGCAAAATTGGAAGCGCAATTAGAAGAAAAAACGACCGCTCAAAATAAAATAAATGAGTTTAAATCAAAAATTATTGAAGAGGCTACTTCCCTTGAAGCAATAAAGGCAAAACTGGAACACATACATCAAAAAGTCATAGATTATGCTAAAAAAGCACAAGAACATCACGATCAAATGGACAAACTTTTTTTAAAAGCTAAAGAATTTGAAAAAAGAGCCGATGAATTATATAAACAATTTCTTGAAGTTAAGAAACTAGGGGATTTTCAACATGCCAAATGCGTGGAAATCTACGGCAAGATCGACATATTAAAAAAGAACTTGAATGATTTGAAGAAAACGGAAGAGGAAGAAAAGCAAAGGGTAGTGGAAGAAAAACTGGAAGAGAAAGAGAAAGCAGCAGTTCAGAAACTCAAGGAGAAGAGAAAGAAGTTAACAATGGAAGAGTTTAGAATTCTTGTGGAAAGAGGACTCATTTGATCTTTTCATTTTAACTGAGATTTTGGAAGAATTAACTACTGGATGGGGACTTTTGTGGATGATCTTTTGGAAAAAGTATTGAATAAGACAAATTTCCCTGAAATAGATTTCATTGATATTCGAGTTTTTCAAAAACATGCAACAACTATCAGCGTTGAAACAGGGCGCATATCAAAACTAATAAATTCTTCATATGGAGGCGCTGGTGTGCGTGTGTTTTCTTCTGAAGGCTGTTGGAGTCATGCTTCAACCAACTCCGTTAGTGAAGAATCATTGTTGAAAACATTAAATGTAGCTTACAAAGCCGCAAAAAGTCTTACTAATAAAACTTCAAATGGACAAATCAAATTGCCTCCAATTCAACCTATTAAAAAGAAAACAGTGATCAAAGCTCGAGTCCATCCAAACGATGTATCTCTTGAAGAAAAGGCGAAAAGCGTCTTCGAATATGAAAAAATCGCTAGAACGGTTGATCCCCGAATAGTAAATACACATTTCAACTATCAAGATTCAATTGCCAAAGAAATAGTTATCAATTCCTTTGGAAGTAATGTCAGTAGCACTTGGGTTTATACGCAACTGAAAGGAAGAGTTACGGCCAAAGAAATGGGGGATTTAAGAGAAACAGGATTCTCCACTGTTGGAAAAACACAAGGTTTTGAAGTTATTGAACAAATTGATGCTGAAGAGTTCAGTGTAAACGCTGCTAGAAAAGCATTATCGAAACTCACTGCAAAAACACCTACAGCAGGCAAATTTAAGGTCATTTTAGATCCCCGTCTTACGGGATTATTCGCGCATGAAGCATTTGGACATTCAGCAGAAGCTGATTTAGTAATGGAGGGCGCTTCTGTCCTTGAGGGCATGCTTGGTAAGCAAATCGCATCTCCAAATGTGACAATTATTGATGATCCTACGATACCTGGAAGCTTTGGTTTTTTCCAGACGGATAGTGAGGGAGTAATCGCAAGACAAAAAGAACTACTTGCTGATGGGATATTAACTGAGTATTTACACACGTTGGAAACTGCCTCAAAAATGAATATGTCACCAAATGGGAGTGCAAGGGCTAGTAGTCATCACGTGACGCCTCTAGCACGGATGGGTAGTATCTATGTTCAACCTAAAGATTATTCATTTGAAGAATTGATTGAAGGGGTAACGGGCATTTACATGAAAGGAGCTGAATTTGGACATGTGGATCCTGCAACGGGTGAATTCCTTTTTAAAGCAGAACAAGGATGGAACGTTGAAAATGGAGAGCTAAAAGAACAGTTACGAGACGTTGCCTTATCAGGGACAACCTTAGAAATACTAAAGAACATAGAAGCGGTTGGCAAAGATTTAGTACTTATAGGACCTGGTCAATGCGGAAAGAGGGGACAATTAGTTCCAGTAGATGATGGAGGGCCACATATTCGCGTAAAAGACGTTATTGTAGGTGGACTTCAATAATAATATCATGTCCTTCCTCATTAACAACTAAAGAAATCAACTCTTATAAAGAAATCAACTCTTATCTAGATTAAATAAAGTGTTATTTGAAGGTGGGATTATGGTATTAAAAATACTAGAATATCCAGAAAAATTGTCAGTTTTTTTCGTTAAAGCGATAATCATTGGATTTATATACGCAATTTGTATCTATGGTTTCCGATTCGTGTTTCAGTTCCTACAGGTCAGGCCTATACCAGGTAATCCTTTACTAGGGTTTGTTCTTGAAGTTATAGCTGGAGTAATTCTTGCCTTAGTTCTTGGCTTTGTTTCAATTAGATTTACCTTTCCGTTTGTTACACGATCCATATTTGTCTTTTCGATTTTATTCATTATAGGCTACGCAAATAATATTGTGGAACTTCTCTTCTATTCAACAACACCAATCGATGTATTCTATCATGACTTTGCATTCACACTAGCAACGCACATAGTAACGGCTGCGGTTATTGCTCTTCTCTTTCCACCACTGAACGACACAGATTCTGCGATAACTCAACTAAAGAATTTCTTCTCTGGACACTCAACGACTTGGTGGATTTTCCGAGTGTTGATAGCCGGTGCATTATATTTCCCAATTTATTTT
>JAEOSF010000045.1 GCA_016840515.1 Candidatus Borrarchaeum yapensis
AGTAAAGCACTTTGTATCATATAATGACGTTCTCCTGCTGTAAAAGGGTTCTTTATCTCATGACTGTCTTGAATCGATCCTATTGCGATGATAAGTTCGTCTACATTTTCTAAGACATATTTTATGGCTTGAAGATGCCCGTTATGAAAAGGTTGAAATCTACCAATATACAAACCGCGTAAAGTTTTCTCCATGATCCAACCTCTGTTCTGCAAATTGTTATCTTATCCATGATGCTTTTCTTTGTTATAACTAATGTCTAACATTTTTTTTCATTTTTAAAATTTATAATTCTATGAATCGTCGTCTATTTAGATCTTGTAGGTTTAAAAGCATATGTCTTGTATCTTTGGATTTTCAAGAACCTTTTATCTATTGTAATACACGCAAATTTTTACCTTATACTTTCATTGTTTTTGGTCGAGCAATCAAGCAATAATTTGTTTTAATATTTTATAACCAATTCGCAAGAAGACCACCCAACTTATTTGGGGGGGATGAATTGTGGCATAGTTTTTTTTTCCACACAGGTCTCCCTACACTTAAATTAGGTCACGTACTATGTAAGCATGCAGTATGCTGAGGTGTCTGGCTTGTCGTTTGGAGCGTACACAAGACACAGTACCGATGAGGGTACTGTCGTGCCTCAAGTGTCCCTTGAGGGACGGGGGCTGCTGTGGATCAGTCCAGAACTGCCGATGACTAGGCTGAATGCAACCAACCGTGTTGGCTAAGCAGAACAGTCAAGGAGGGCAGAAACCAGCTAACTTGTCAGGTGGTAGCTCACAATTTCTCTCTCCAATTAATCCAAAAAAACAATGAATCGTCTATTTATTTTCTGCTTAGTAATTTTCAATGGTTTTAACTAAAAATCGTGGAGGTTTTATTAAAACTCTTTAGAAAGATACTGGTTTAAAATGAGTAAGTTTAATATTGAGCAATTGCTTTGGTCTATTTTCATCCGCTTTTCATATATACTATTTATAATCCTTTTCTGTTTCGGTCTCTCTATTTATTATGTGCTAAAGCATTCAAGGTTTTCAGAGGGTTCTAACAAGGAGAGGTTTGAGGCCATCATCATATGCACATTAATCTTTACTATTTGTTCAAGTTTAATGCTTTATTTCATAAAATACAGTTTACTTCAAAGTGTATTGTTAACATCAATTTCTATACCATTTAATACTAACAACTTTTTAATAAGCGACTCATTTCTTTTTGTTTTCGCCAGTCTGATTCTTTCGAGCATCTTTGTTGCATATATCTTTTCAGAATTTGAATTTCATTCTATGGGTTCAGATTATATTGTTTTTCATCGTAGAGTTCCTTTGCCTGATTTTTTACATAAAGTTGAACATTTTTTCAGTTTTGTACCATTTTTTCTTTTTGGGGATAGATATCTTGTAATAAAAGCACTAGAAATCACCCATATTCCAAGAGAAATCATTCGCCGTGAGCAACGCCCTATAATTTTACAGGAAAATTTTCAAAGCACTGGAATACGGAAATATGAATACGAAGATATTGCAGCGTATTTAAGGAAATGCCACCAAGGCGCTCAAGAAATTTTTATAGATGAAAATGGCACTGTAAAAGTGCGACGTTATGTCTTTGGTACACATCGAAGACTAAACAAAGCGATTGAGGATGCTCAAACGGCTCTTTTTCGTATGAAAGGAGGACTCGAATCTCTTTCTTTTGAAATTGATGATGATACAATTTCTGAGGAAGAATTGAGAAAAATAACTTTACTTCCAAAAATTGAAGGATACGGAAGTGAAAAGTCATTACTGAAAGTTAAACGAAATTTTTTGGAGGGTTTTTCCTATAGTCAAAGATATGCTTCAATTATTCATATTGAAGGTCTTCCTGAGCATAAAGCCTATGGAGAATTTACACAACATGACCGATTTATCCGGTACTGCCTTAGCCTTCAAATCGAGGTCACTTTTGTGATGAATTTCAAGGATGCAAAAATTAGAAAAGGGAAATTAGAGGAAATTGCAAAAGAAGATGAGAATGGAACTCTTAGTAATAATATTGTTAGACATGTTCTTCTGGAAGATCAAAAAAGACAGGAAGCATCGGATTATGCCGCAGGATTAAGATCTGGTTTAACAAAGGTGTCTGCATATGTTTTAATCACAACTCCATATGAGGAATTATGTAAACGTGCAATTTTGCATATAGAGAATTCTCTTAATACAATATATTCGGGAACTCATTATTGTGTTACAACATCTACACTAAAAGGGCGAAAACTTAAAAGAGCGTATAAAAAAGCTGGGCTACGGATTTCTATTGGAAAAGAAACAGAGATGAGTGTATTTCGCCTTTCACCCTTTACACATCTTCCTGAAAAGCCTATCTTAGGGATCGAAAGTGAGTATACTCCAGAATTCGAGATTCCTCTTGAAACAATCAATGTAAAGGAAGGAATTGAAATCGGAAGAGTTGTTCGTGGAGAAAAATTATTGCAACCTCTTATACTTAAAACTGAGGATTTAAGACGGAATATGACAGTTCTTGGTTTAATAGGAAGTGGTAAAACCTGCCTTACAAAGAATTTGGTATCGGAACTCTCACAAAAAGCGCCAAATGTCAATTGGATTGTGTTTGATTATAAGTCAGAATATAGGCAATTGCTTTCTAAACTAGAAACTAATTTACATAGTGAAATGATAGTTTTAGCACCTGGTTCTGAGTTTGCACCATTAAAAATCAATCTCTTTGATCCATGTGGTTTTCCACCGGAAGAACATGCTGATAGAGTTTTCTCACTTATACGAGAGGTATATTCAACCATGTTCCAACAAGATATTGATCTTTCAGTACAGATGGAGCGTGTACTCAAAGATGTTCTTGATGAGTATATTGCAGATCCAACGGCACGAGTGAAAGGATTCAAAGGCTTTTTCAAAGCCCTTGAAAACTATGGTGTAACGAAGAAAGACAAATTTTCATTCCTAGAGAAGACCATTACTGCATTATACAATAGACTGGAGAAATTCATTCGAGGAGCTTTAAAAGAAATTTTTGATGTGGATAGGTCGAACATCGTTTTTGATGATCTTCTTCGAAAGAATGTGATCGTAGATCTGGGATATATGCAGTTTCGGCGAGTACCAAAAGATGATATCCGATTTCTGATGAACTTTTTGGTTAGATTATACGGAGATTATGCCATCAAACGAGGGCTTCAACAAACTCTACGAAATCTGATTATTGTAGAAGAATGTCAGTTTCTTGTTCCCGAATTGTACAGAAAACAGACAAGCATTGATGCAACACCGACCGAAGACTTGAGTATACTTTTACGTGCGTATGGAATAGGATTTGTCTTCGTAGGGACTCGGCCTCTTTTTGCGGAAAACAGTCTTGCTAATAGTTATACAATAGTTGCCTTTCAATTAACAAAAGATGCTGAAATTCTTCAAAAGTATATGAATTTAGACGAGATGCAGGTAAACTATATGAAGAGGATGCGGCGGCAGGAATGCTTAGTCTTTTCACCGACGTTAAAATATCCTACACGTGTACGTGCAAATAATTTCGAGGAGAACGATGTTATTGAGGACAATAATCGGGCACCTATCAATTTGAAGTATTCGAATTCATCTGAAATAGCAACCTCAGATACAATTGAACATATTAATGATCTTGCAAAAACGGTAAAACTAATTTTCTGCGAAAAATGCCCTTTGGAAGGGGCAGTTGAGTATTGCAAAAATTTTAGAAACAATGCATGGGAAATTAAGACAAAAATAGATGCGAATCAGTTTCTCTCTAGATATTATGAAAATGAATCTAACCCCGAACGTCTTCTAGATGATTTCAAAGAATTTGATGTTCATTCTAGAATCAAATATTGTCTTTTACGATATTATTTCAGTGATTATAAAGTACTATCAGAACTTAACCAGACTGAGGACTTTTATCAAAGGATAGCAAGGACACTTAAAAAAGAGATTTTAAAGAAGGATACATCATTAGTCAACTTTCAATCAGAAGAACAAACGATTCCTTCCTTTTTTCGATAATGAAATTAATATCTCCCAGGGAACAATGTCTGATTTTATTCCAAAAATACAAAGATCAGATTCATTAACTATTCCTGCCGCATCCCCTAACCTATATGAGATACTTCAGACAGATTGCTTAAGTGATAAACTACCTTTTGAGCACTGTCAAGAACCCTATCCTAAAGGACGGGGTTTGGAATGGTGGTACTAATGCAAATCTTGACTAGACTCAGTTTCAATAATATACTGGAACTACCCGTATCGGGCTATAAGAACGTTGGGATGCATACCCTAGTCCCAACCTCTTCGGTAGAACCACTTAATACCATTCTCACAACACATTTGTGGGATAAGCTTGATATGGCTTGTCAAAGGGTACTCAACTCGTACACAGGAGGATTATCTCATGGTTCTGTGTAATAAACGAGTACCTGTTGTAGGAAATGATGGTGTAACAAGAATGCCGACCAAAGACTAACGTGCTAGACGCTGGTTAGCACAGGGAAAGACGATAGCTAAATGGAGTAAATTAGGGATATTTTACGTACAACTTACTCAAAATGCGGGCTGTTACACGCAGGACATTGGGCTAGGGCTTGATCCTGTCTCTAAATACGATGGGCTCGCTATTGTATCCACGAAAGAAGTCCTCCAGACGGGTATGACCGAACTGCCACCTGATATTGTCAAAAAACTACAACAACGCCGCAATCAGCGTAGATATCGAAGATATAGAAAATGCCGAAGAACAGAATGCCGCTTTGATAATCGCGGCCGTGACAAAGACTGGCTAGCACCCAGCCAGAAATCAAAAGTAGAATTTAAACTTACTGTTATCAGGGGGTTAAGTTACCTCTATCCCATCAACAAAAGTGTAGTCGAAGATGTGTGCTTCAATCATTACCATAAGCGCTGGGGAAAGTATTTCTCTACTGTAGAAATCGGTAAGATCTTATTGTACGAAACGCTGGTTGAATGGTTTGGTCAGTTGCAACTGGTGAGCGGTATAGAAACCGCGCAGTTACGTGCTACATACGGCGTAACTAAATGTAGTGACAAGAAAAAACATGTAGTAGAATCCCATGCCATAGATGCCTTGATAATAACCGCCAACGAATTAAATCTCAATAATATCGAAATCCCATCGTTTTACGTATGGAGACGCTATCAATACCGCAGGAGACAATTGCACAAATTTCAATTCGCCAAAGGTGGAATACGTAGACGAGAAGGGGGTAGTAACAGCCTGAATGGCTTCAAAAAAGGCGACATTGTCTTGTATAAAAACCGACTGGCACGAGTGGGAGGCTATATGAATGGTAAAATCTCACTTAACACCTTTGACGTAAAATCCAAACGCTTTACACAGCACGCAGAGCCGAAAGAATGTATTAGATTGTATAATCAAAAAATTTTGTATACAGCGATCCCTCCCAACTGCTAAAATTGAGGACTTCTTGCTGAGGTCATGTGAAATTGCATGATGCACCTATACTTTAACGGTATTTAATTGACAATGTTTCATGATTTTTTGAATGCTTTTGCATTAATTCTATCAAAAGAAATAAATCAAACTTCTTTAATATTTTTAGACAGAATTTTAAATAGAGTTCAATAATCTAATGTTTAGCGACAAGGATAATGCCCTTTAGGTGCCAGACATCCTTGGAGGTGATTTTAATTCACAGTCATATGATTGATGTTGGTAGAAAATCGGAAGTTTATCGAGAGGCTTTAGCAGAGGGAGAACTTATTCTAAGTCCTGAAACGATTCAGTTGATAAAGGATGGAAAAGTGGACAAAGGAGATGTATTTAGCATTTCTGAGATTGCAGCAATAATATCTGCAAAGAAAACACCAGAGCTAATCCCATTTTGTCATCCAATCCCCATAACAAATGTATCGGTTGAATATGAAGTAGGTGCCAACAGCATAAAAGCGAGGGGACGTGTTAAGAGTATAGGGCGTACGGGAGTTGAGATGGAAGCACTTATGGCCACAACAACAGCGTTATTGAATATTTGGGATATGGTGAAGAAATATGAAAAGGATGATGACGGGCAGTATCCTGTTACACGAGTGAAAGAGATTCATGTTTTAAAAAAGATAAAGAGGGAGATGGCTGTTGAATGACTGGACAACCACCAACGGCATCTCTCCATAAGAAAGATACGCCTATACAATTAAGAATTTGTGTAATAGTAGTAAGTGATTCAAGGTATGATCAATTTACAGCCTCAGGCAAAACTGATGATGTTTCTGGAAATCTAATAAAAACGTTAGCAGAGGAGCATAAACATTCTGTATTGAATATAGAATATGTTCCTGACGAAATCAATCATATCAAAGACATCTTAAAGCATTATGGAAATCAAGATGATTTAGATTTGCTGATTTTTACTGGAGGAACGGGTCTCACAACTCGAGATGTAACTATTGAAGCAGTTTCCCCTCTTCTAAAAAAAACGCTGCCTGGTTTTGGTGAACTATTTCGAAAACTCAGTTTCGATGAGATCGGGTCTGCAGCCATTTTGAGTAGGGCATTAGCTGGAGTATTTATGAATAAGGTGATTTTTTGTCTTCCTGGTTCTCCAAATGCAGTAAAAATAGCTACGCAAAGATTAATACTTCCTGAAGCAGGACATATTCTCAAACATGTACGTGACCACTAAAAACTTTAGTTTGTACTTCTTTATTAGTTACAAATAGGTATTCTATTCATCTATTTTCATTAATTATCTCCAACTAAAAATTCTGTCAATTCTTGTAAAGAGATTTTAATACCTTTCGTACAATGTCTTAATAATAGGTTCTTTACGACATTGATTAAAGCACGTCTTCCTCTTACTTTGGTAAAATATTCAGCAAATTCTTTCGGCAAACAGACCTTGTCTAGTTCTGCTTTTTCTTGGTGTAGTTTTATTAATATTATTTCAGCAGCAACTTTATTTCCTTTAATCCCTTGGCATATAACAGTAACTTGCATCGTCTTCAGAGCATCGAGAAGTGTAGCCAAAGTGAAAGATGATAGAAATGTACTTCTAAATAGTGAAATGAAATTTTCTGGTGAACTGAGTACCTGGATGTAGTCTTTGTGTTTTCTTGAGATTCTAAGTGAGGTGCCGTGAGTAATTCCCAAGGGACGTATCCAACTATCTTCAAGAGCTGTTTCCCGCACTATCGAGACGGAAATTCCTGCCATAGATAGGGCACCTGCTAAGCGTTCCACGAAATTCCTTTGATTAGGGGGCAAAACTAAAGTGAGGTTTAAACCGCATTTCGATTGCCTTTTGCTTATATTAATGGAAAATGTTGTATCTTTGTTCAATTCTATATGAGACATGAACACATCGAAGAAATGGGCTATGTTAAGATTTTCTAGATTTACGCGAAGAAAAAACATTGATTTTTTCAAAGCACATAATTTTAACTCAATCTCATCGAACTCTCTTTGTTGAAAGTCAGCAAAAGGCGTCGTGTTAAAGCCCATCATACTATTCATTTTCTGCTTTTTTTTCACTTTTTTGGGCAAAGGACGCGTTAAAGTTACCTTTCTAGGGGTATTTTTCAATACAAGTTTTAAATTTGGTGACGTCTCTTTTAGCTGTGTGATTTCTTCTTCAAGTAGCTGAGGTTCAGCGTGTGATTTCTTTAATAATTCATTAGCAAATTTGTGGGTAGCGGTTTTCGAGACCCAGTGATCGATACAGATAAGTATGGCATCAGTAAAATTGGTAACATCTACTGTATGTGTTTGTTGTGCTATAATAATTCGTTCGCCATTTTTTTCAAGAAAATCCATTTCTGTTCCTGCAATTCCAACATAAAATTGCGTGAGATATTCTAGATTATCTAAAGCTTCTATAATGGGCACATTGTGATCATATTGTCCCTTAAAAGCGATATATGGTCCCATAGTTAGGTCAAATTTAAGTAAAACAATGGCAGTGATGCCACAGCCTCTTATAAATTCATATGTTTCATAATCGAGAGGTCTTCCCTTTTCTATTACCTTCACACACGTCGCCTCATTGTATAAAATGCTTACTAAATTCATGCTAAAAAGTCAAATAACGTTTTATTCCTCGATAAAACGAATTATAATTACTATTTAAACACCACATATTTCCCTAAAGGATGAACTACAATCCTATAAGTAGGATGGCTTCCTGAATCATCCATTTCCCAACGGGACATGTCAAACAGGCTCATCGGGCAGTCCCTGCCCTGATGATGATGATGATTGTGTTTCTACATGGAAGGTTGATCGGCATAAAATCGTGATGGCAGAGTTATGATCTCGTGCTACATCAAGTCCACAGTAAGGACAACTGTTGATACGTGTTGCTAGTGTTTTCGGCACCAGCATCCCACATCTACTATGTATATGATTGTAAAATGTTTGTTAAAAAACCAGTTTCTATAAAAAACATCTTTTCATTGATTTTCATATACCTAAGAAATTTGTACATTTTATTAGGAATCACTTTTCTTCACTAGTTTTTTTTAACTTCAATAGTTCTGCAAGCAGTTTTTCCTGTTGAACAGCCGTAGCAGCATCCCCTCGTGTTTTTTCAACGAGGCTTCTAGCAATATCTGTTTTTCTTCTTAAACCGGGTATAATCGCCTTTGGATAGTCAAAAAACATTAATTCTGAGTATATTTTTTCCATTAAAGAAAGCATGCGTTGCATTTCTTCTATTTTATTAAATCTTAATGCATCTAAAGCAAATCTTCGTAACTCCCCGATTACATCACCTAGGCCAAGTAAATAGGGCACATATGGTACTTGAAGCTCGTCTGGTGAAGGAAAATCATTTTTTTGTATCAAGTTCAATAATACATTAGCCTCAACATACTCTTGAAAAGCAATTGTTAGATATGAATTTAGAAAATCGGGTGCATTTTTTGCCAGCATTTTTAATTCTTCTAATTTTTCCATTGCAAAGTTATTCTTATCAATTGCCTTTTTGTAGTCGCGTGTGTGAACCGCCCGAATAGATTCTCCACATAGTCTTACAGTTCCTCTTGAGAGTTTAATGGCTTTTTCACGGTATTTGTCTAGTTCATCTAATTGCGCTCTAATCTTTTCGATTATTTTTTCTAGATTCATAAACTCTTCACGGCTCCCCCTCAATGAAGACCAGACCCTTGAGGGTGGGAGGAATTGAGGGAGTTGTTTACTTGTACAAGGGCCTCTCCCCTTATAAATAATGGCACGACCACAGTAACATCTCATGAAAGTGGTTGCGACCGCCAAAGTCAAACTGGCTGAGGTGCCCCCAGTCTTGGATGACACCATGAGAGTGTATGCGCAAGCCGTCCAGTTTTGTGTAGATACCGCCTGGCGACATAAAGTTAGGTCTAAGGCGCAGTTACAACGATGCTGTTACTATGAGGTTAAGGAGCGCTTTGAACTTCAGGCGCAATTGGTGATCAATGCCATTACCCAAGCCTGTGAAATGGTCAAGAAGGCACAGTCCAAACCAGAAGTATCCCAAGAATTGGCGATCAGATATAATTTTCCGCGATGTGCTTCTATAGCTCACGACTGGACGGTACTTTCGTTGTCTACCATTAAGGGACGGGTAAAATTTCATCTTTTGCTTTACGTTCTCCAAAGAAGTCGACATCCAGCCAAAAGGTAGCGACCAATGTATCATACTGGGTGTTGATCTGGGAGTGAATACGCTGGCAGTAACCAGTGACGGCGAGTTCTTCGGGAGTGTGAAACAGCAACGAGTCAGATGGGAACGCCTGGTGGCTGATCTCCAGTCTAAAGGCACACGTGCCGCAAGACGTAAATTGCAGCGTGCAAGTGGTACGTGGAAACGGTTTATGACATGGGTCAACCATAACGTTTCCAAAAGAATCGTGGAGAAACTATCCGAAGGTGATGTGCTGGTGATGGAGGACCTGACCTATATTCGACAGACCGCAGAATACAACAAGTGGGTGCATAAATGGTCCTTTCGGGAATTACAACAGTTCTTGGAGTACAAAGCTACCCTGAAAGGCGTCAGGGTAGTGTATGTCAGACCCCACTACACAAGCAAGGGGTGTAATCGGTGTCATAGCCGGCACACTTCTCGTCATCGGGGCTTCTTTGAATGTCATACCTGTGGTTATATCCTGAATTCCGATTTAAATGGTGCACGTAATATAGCCCAACGCTACATGCGGATTACTGGGCTGGGCTGCGGTAAACTCGCCCATGTGTTAGCGTGTGATGAAGTGGAAACTCTATCCCGTGTAGGTGGAGGAATGATACCAAGCACAGCTAAAAGCCTCACAACTTTAGTGTGAGGTAGTTTACCCCATTAAAACACTGATAATGTTTACTTGCAGGAGATATTTTTAGTTTTGTCTAAAAAATATTTGTGAGTTGCAAAACTACTCAGTTTTAAAAATAATCATAAACAAAGATAATTTGCACCTTCGGAATTGTTAGAAAAATCTTAAAAAATACTCAACACTTCATTTCGCTAGATTATTTCAAAGCAAAATATTGATGATATTTATCCTAAATTGAGTAACTTCTCAGAAATTTCAAAATGGATAATTTTTTGGTGAAACATATGGGTTATGATTGTATAGTTGTTGGTGCAGGGACAGGAGGCACTACAGCCGCAAGAACACTGGCAATGAAGGGCTATAAAGTCTTATTAATTGATAGAAAGAAGAAAGAGGTCGTAGGAGACAAAGTTTGCGGAGATGCTATAGGAAAACATCATTTTGATACATTAAACAAACTAATAGGATTACGTTACCCTACAAAAGATGAATGCGAGGCAAATATAGATGGAATTGATGTAATTTCCCCAGATAAAGAGACTATATTAAAAATCCAGGGAGAAGGCGTCAAAGGCTATATGATAAATCGTCTTAAATTCGGTCAGAGGCTACTGAATGCTACAATAGAAAAGGGAGTGGAATTCTTAGATAACACCACCGTTATATCACCTGTTTATGAAGGAGAATACGTTGCTGGTGTACTAACACGCTCGTTAGAAAGTGGAGAAAAAAAAGAAATACGAGGAAAGGTGATAATCGATGCAAGTGGAGTTAATGCAGTAATTCGTAGAAAATTACGCAACAGTAACGTAGAACGAACTGTTCAAAATGAAGACGTAATTGTTTGTTTTAGAGAAATAAGAGATCTTAATCACGAAATTGAAGATCCGAACTTTTGTAAAATTTATTTGACACAAAGTATATCACCTGGAGGATATGTATGGGTGTTTCCAGAAAGTTTAACAAGGGTTAATGTAGGCTTGGGGGTACAGAATATACCAAATAACCCACATCCACGAAAACAACTTTACGAGCATGTATTACAGGACTCTCTTTTTGAAGAATCCAAAATAGTGCATAAAGGTGGCGGTTTCGTCCCAACAAGACGACCTATTTGGTCCCAGGTGACAAATGGTTTGTTAATAGTGGGTGATGCTGCATGTCAGGTTAATCCAATCCATGGAGGCGGGATCGGTCCTTCAATGATGGGTGGATACTTAGCAGCCACTAACGTGGATCGTGCTCTTGAGAAAGGCGATCTATCAGAAAGAGGTCTTTGGGAGTATAATATAGATTATATGAAAGAATATGGTGCGAAACAAGCTGGACTAGACATCTTTCGTCTATTTTTACAACACACTCCTGATGATGAATTGAACTATGGGATGAAACATCGCTTGCTAAAGGAGGAAGACATTTTGAGCGCCAGCTTAGGAGAAGATCTGGTGTTAAACCTTACCGAAAAGGTGAAACGTCTCTTTAGTGGCATTGGACAACTAGGACTTCTCAATCGACTTAGAAAAATATCGTCAAAAATGAAAGAAATCAAAGGACTTTTCCAGAATTATCCTTCTCCTGAAAAACTTGAAGCATGGAAAGCTGAGGTTGAAAATATTTACACGGAAACATTTGAGATCCTAAAATGACTGTTTTACTGTAGATATGAAAATGTTCTAGTGATAGTTATCGATGTCTACGATCTATCGACGAACTCTATATGTCCGCGTTTTTCTCTTTTTCTTCTTTTTAGGAGGAGCAGGTTTCTCTTCAGTTGTTATTTCATCATCATCATCATATATTGAAGTGACCTTCTCCTCTTCAATTTGCGCAGTTTCTTCCTTAGGAGTTGGTTCTGGCTTCTCCTCTTTCTTCTTTCGTCTTAGTATTTCCGATACTGGCTTCAATTCTTTTTGTTGAAGTAGATAATAGAGACTAAAACCCCCACCGATAAACACGATCCCTGCAATAAGAGCTGATATAATCAAAGAAAGTGGAGGTAGAAGTGTTTTGCCTAGAAATGAGGGCGGTATTTCCTTTTGAGCTAGCCATGAGAAGATATTTTGCCAAAGACGTGCGTTATCTTTCGTTTGATACCATGTAACTTCAGATTTACTTGGTTTAACATCACTAAACATCCTTGTGGAACCACATAGGACAATTCGAGATCGTCCAACCGTAGATGCAACAAGCCAAGCTGGTTGGCTTTTTCCTTCTAGTCCTGCGAGTGAATAGTTGCTTCCTGTTGCAATTACTGTGTTAGGATCGTTATCTTCGATCGAAATTGAATGTGTAATAATTTCTTCGACACCGTTTGTGAGTGGGCTACTTTCTCGCAAGTCTTTACGAGAAACACTGATTTGTGTGGAGATATTATTTTGATTAAACTCTTCGTCAAAAATAACATGTTGCGCAAAGCGTCCGTCTGTATATTGAATAGCATCTATGATATTATTCAGATTAGAAATTGTGCCACGAGGGTCGGCCAGTAAGAAAATATTTCCACCATTGTCTAGATACTCGACTAACACTAAACGTTCCTGGAAAGTAAAGGATCGTTCTGGATTTTCTATAACGAGTATATCCACACCAAGAAGTGATGTTTCAGTAAAACGTTGGTCATTGAAATAAACTATAAAATCTTCAGTATTATTTAATGACGTTATAGCAGATTGCATACGTTCCGATGTATAAAACTGTAAATGAACTTGATCAAAAAGGATAATTGTTTTTTCATCAGCGAAAACATCCTGTGACATGAAGGTGCCAGTAAGTTGAATTAGTAAAATGGAAAGCATTAAGAAAAGCACTATAGACCTGTTCTGTGCAGTTTTTCTCATTATTATTTCACCGCAGGACACAACATCTGTTCATTTATGGAGAGATTGAATTCGGTAGACCTTTTTGATTATTTAATCTTTCGATTAGAAATGTCCCTGCAAGCTGATGGGTCAAATTAATGATGTACTCTCTCAATCATCTTTAAAAATCATTGAATCTGTTTTGGGATTTACTTTTCGGTAAGCAAGAAAGCATCAACTCTTTAGAGTGGTGATGAATTGCGTTGTGTTTACATACCTTGGCGTTTATAGGGGTTTTAGTACCTATGGTGCGTAGGGAATTCACGCCTGTGGACATAAGACCTCCGTAACTCCGCACGGGGGATCGAGTCTGTGATTGAAGCAGGAAGCCTTATTGCTTGAGCATGAGGTAACTCACTTTTCGGTGAGCTTGTCAAAGTATGCTTGAAGTAAATCAGTGTCTCGTATAATCCCAACAAGTTCGCCATTCACAGTTGTAACGGGTATTTGGTCTACATCATGTTTCCTCATTAATTTTGCGCATTCACTAATAGGAGTTTGTTCAAATGTTGAGATTACATTTTTTACCATTATTTCAGAGACTGGTTTTGAAGGAAGTCTAAGCTCTTTTTTGGTGACTACTAATTGTGGGATGGCATCCCATGACCATGAGTCTCCTTCACTTTCTGCAGACATGCTGGAGATCTTTCTTTCAGAAATAATTTCAGATGATGAAAAGAGGTCCGCCTTACTAAGGACACCTGAAAGTTCCGATGCATCATTAAGAACCGGCATAAGTTCAACATTTGCTAATTCCATTATGGTCAATGCAACAGGTAATGGGGTGCCTTCGTAAATAGAAACAACTTCTTTTTTCATATGTTTCTCAACAGGATCACTGATATTTGCACGTAGGATAGTCTTATGTACGATATCGGCAGTTGTAATAAGACCAACTATTTGATCATCCTCAACTATCGGTACACGTCGAATTCGGTTAGATAAAAGGATTGAAGCAATCTCTTTCAAAGAAGCATCTTTATTTAATGAAACCACATCACGTGTCATAAGAAGAGCAATCTGGTTTTCATCTGGTTTTCGCATTAAATCAGTTCTGGTAATGATTCCTACAAGAGTGTTTTCTCCCTTCTTCACAACTGGAAAACCAAAATGATTATGTTCATGAATTAATTGTAGAACATCTTCGCGTACACCTGGAACTTTTACACAGACCACGTCTTTAGTCATAATGTCACTAGCTTTCTCCAAAAGACTCCCTCGAAAAGATTTAATTTCAATAATAGCTTTCCTTACTAAAGTAAGGCTTTCTTCAACACTCTTAAGTTAGTTTTATGGAAAAGTACCATATGAGTTGCTAAACACCAGCTTTCAAGCAAGATTCATAGTGTATTTGTAAATCTGAACTTATATATTTATGTGATTCTTCCTAAAATCCTCTTCTCTTCTGGTTTAATAGGATATCACGCAGGAGTGAGGTATATTAGCGATGAGATGAAACTAAGAAGTTGAATCCTCTAAATATATTCTCCTAATTTCACTTGTTTTGGTGCATCATCTTCAAACAAAGATTCTAGAGCCTTCTTAAGCAAAATGATACGTTGTTTGTGATATAAATCTAGATCTTGACCATTTACAATTTTGTCAGCTAAGCCAAGATATTTCATAACAGTGCCTTCTGAAACCGTTAGTATTAGTTTCCCTCCACAATTTGGACAATTTCCAGAGAGTGGAATTCGTCTATATTTCCTGTTACAAGACGTACATCTTACTTTCTGCCTACCAAATCTTCTTAAACACCCCACAATATCACGAAGGAGATGATGTGAGAATACGCGTTCTGCAACATCTTTCGCGTTCACTGCACGGATTTTTTTTGCTAAATTGAGTTGAGCAATAACCTTCTTCTCCATACTGTCAAGTGTCTTGTAAGCTGTACAAATTGGTCCCGCCGCAATAGAGGATGTAGGATGTGAAAATCGGAAACCTGCATACTGTGCTGGAGAATCCAAACGATGTCCAACATTATCTATAATATCTTCAATATCTTTAGGGTCAACACTATCAAGCGTTTTTTGATAAAATTCTAAGGAGTAAGTAGCAACTTGATCCACAGTATATGATTCATCATCAATTTCATGAGGATCTAAACAAACCGTCAAAACCAAGGGCGCATCCATCATTCCTCCTCTTTTTTCAGGAAGTAGGCTCTTAGAGAAGTTGATAAGCCCATCTAAAAGGAGGATTATGCTATCTTCATCACCGTCACAATTAGCAGTTATTACGTCTATAGTGGAAAAATTATTGAAGTAATTTATGCTATCAAACGTCTCGACTTCCAAACAATATGAGGGTGCTATCTCATTAGAGATTTGAATTTCAGCAATTGGATCAAAAATCAATCCTGAGTGTTCTTCAAGAGAATGAAAAGTTCCATTGCTGAGTTTTATTTTTCGTTCATTTATGAATCCTTTTTCAACTAACCTTTCGGCATTCTTACGTTTATCACTATGAATCAATTTTAATCTTTTTAATAACCACAAATCAGGTCCACGGATTGAAATTCGATAAACGATTGTTGCTTTAGGTAATTTACCAAGGGTCTTGTATCTTGCTAAAATTTTCTTTCCAAAATGTCCTATAGGAGATGGTTTGCGATTTCTATAAAAAATCCCTAGTGTATTTAGCAAGAGTCCTATATCTTTTAACAGATCTTGAGATGCTGAATAGAACAGAATTGAGGGATCTGTAGAGGGAATACTTCCATCTCCATCGATAAAAGCGGATAGAAACGCAAATTTGTATTCTTCTGGGAGAGAAAATACATATTTAGGAATGCGCTTTGTGAGAGCAGTTTTTCCTATTCTCCATGCATAAGCAAATAGATATGCATGTATCCGTCCTGTATGAACTAACTGTTGATTATCTTTCTTATAATATGGAGTGGATTCTAGGACTTCCTTGATAAGGTACTTTACATGTTTTCTTAAATTAGAATCTGGAACACTAAAATTCGTTTGGTAACAAGTACTTTCATCCCTGATATACCCTTCAGCTATGAGATAACCAAGTAATCTCATAAAATCAGTTGAATATGGTATGTAGGGTTTAACAGTGTGATCATCTCTGGCCATACCGAGCATTGCATCATCGGGGATATCGTCCCATTCAAACACACCCTCTTTTTGAAGAACCTCAAGATGACTGAGGGGAATCGACATAAACCAACCATAATCAAGCGGTTTTTTCAATGGTTTTTCTGGTAATAGCTTGAGTAGATGTTTTCTAACTTGAGGTTGTATTCGTTTGTAATGTTTGCTAAGATCACATAATTTATGATTTCGTGCATATAGAAGAATTTTTGTTTTGATCCATTCTTCTGCGTTTCGTAATCGTACATTATGCTTAAATTCCTGAAAATTATCATTAGATAGATTCATAGCTAATTCTTTCAGAATATTGATCCGTGAAGGTGGTTTTAAAATGGGCAAGGGAAGTTTTGTAATAATTGGGATATAATCTCCAGTTTTCAACTGTTTGGCATTCATTCTTGTCATTGTCTGACTAAACTGATTCCACACAAGTGCAATATGATCAGGGGTCATTTTTAGAATTCTGCCTGTCTCGGTCCTTATTTTAACCCAATGACTACTTTTTCCTTTAATCCAATGTTTAATGGGTTGAAAAATAGGCTCATTAGTAGTTTCATCAATACTTACAACATGCCATTTTGGGTAGAGATTGTCCACTGCCATCGTCCCAAAATCATCTACAATCTCCTTATTTGCGCCTTTAAGAATTGATTCTTCAATAATTTCGCTAATAGGCGCTAGAATAAGCTGATTTTTCTCCATATCCCATATGGGCATCTCTTCTGTTCCAAACAGGCAATTGCGCCTTTTAGCAGCATGAAAATAATGATGTGCGTAGCACACATATGCATTAGTAAATCCAATAATGCGAGCAATGACACCCGCAGATGTATGAGGTGCTAATCCGATAGCAAGGTGTCCTATCAATTGTTCCTTCTTGATTATATTGTAAAAAGGAGGTAGTTCATATACTTTGACGAGTAAATCATCAATAAATTTAGCAACATTAACGAGATAATCGCCACATTCGTCATGTATGACAATATCTTGTACCTTTAACTCAAGAATTTGATCATCGTCAATGAGCGGATTACCCATATAATCGTGAGTATAACCAAGATCTTTTAGAGTTTCAATCGATGTTTTAATCTCGTTTGGTTTAAAATGACTTAAGGGCGCATCAGTTGCATCAAATCGTGTTGTTCCATCCTTATACACATATAATCCGTATTTAGAGCGAAGAATGCCTTTTTCAAGTATTTCAGGTTGTTTGAATTTGCTTGTTAAGCCTTTAACTCCCTTTACTTTTTCTATGTTTCTAATTCCAGTTTTTAGCAAGGCTTCATCGAGAAGTCGTTGAAGAGAAACCGTTTGTGTTTCAAATCCTCGAATAGGCGTTTTACAATTAGGACAGATATTTTTTTGACTCTCTGTGTGGCATTTAGGGCATTTAAGTGCAGTAGTAGTTTGATGCCCACATCTTGGACATAAGTTCATAAATGATGTATAGTGACAGGATGAACATTCTTTACGAACGATCTCAAGAGAAACATCTCCTTTTTTTGCTATTTCAACGATATTTCTATTATGACCTACATTAAAT
Organism: Candidatus Borrarchaeum yapensis; assembly: GCA_016840515.1. GTDB lineage: Archaea > Asgardarchaeota > Sifarchaeia > Borrarchaeales > Borrarchaeaceae > Borrarchaeum > Borrarchaeum yapensis. The sequence continues at coordinate 17,828 of JAEOSF010000045.1, forward strand.
CCAATTGGAAAAAGTACATGGACAGGAGGAGATGTAGCACGTGCTTTTGATTTTTCAGGGCGTCCTAGGCGTCCTCCAATGAATATGGGTGCTTTGGCTCTTACTTCGATGTCAGAAAAGGTATTGATTATGAAGAGTACATCCCTTGCCATAGGAGTCGTTTGAAATTTGGAACGGATCTTCTCTAATGTAATATCTTTTTTGATGCCAAGGCAATATGCCAATGTTGGGGCATGATGAGATATTACGATCTTCTCCTGCTCCACACTGTGGGGCACGCAAAGTTTTTCAAGAATATTCTTCGAAGAAAAATTTGTATTAGCTACACGTATTTCAGTACAAAATTCACCATTATATTTCATCTTTGCTTGCATTAGCCATTCTAAAAGGTTATTAAGTTCTTCAGGAAGTATATCATGCCATAGATAGGTATATCTTGGATGTAACGGTATTTTAAGTAATTGAGCTAGTTTAAGTGCCTCAATTGGCTTCGGATAGATAATGAAAGGATTTCCAATATATTGATTTAGATCTTCAGGAGAAATACTGAGACGTACACAAAGATCTTTCTTCGTAAGGGATGATTTCATTAAGGCGTTCTTTAATTCCAGAACCCACCATTCTTCACAATACCCTGAATTAATGAGAGGATGATTATTCTCTAAGAATTCACCATACGCAATGAGCATATCCCCAAGATAGAGGATTTTTTCTGTGTCATGGATATGTGAACGTGCTTCTTCGATATTATTGAATGAACACACCGAACCATTTTTGAGTTTCACTGTTGGTCCTTCTACACTATCTACTGGAACTACGATCGCACCCTTTCCTGGTCTTTCAGTAACCACATGAGTTCCTGTAGCGAGAAATTCGTCTAAGATTTCCATTGTTGCAGGATGTATTCCAACAGCAGCAAGTCCTGTATTTCGTGCTCTTCCATATCTTGGACGGAATCCACCGGGTCGAGAGGGATGTGCAAATACTGGACGACCTGCAATTACATCTGCAAGGTATTTATCGCTTGTCATCCGTTTTGAATCCCTTGTATCAGTTTCCTTTTTGGATTTTAACTCTTTTAGATTCTTTAACCATTCCCATCCCTCTAGTCCTATCTTTCTAACTATTTTTGGGAGTTTATGAGCTTTGCCTAAAATACCATCATTAAGTACAAGCATAGCTCCTCCGCGGACACGATTTGTCTCAATAGAGGGGATATCGCGATAACCTGATACTTCTATTTTCTCAGTTGGCTCACCAGTAACTTCAACTGGAAGATGTTGTACTGCTTTTCGAATTTCCTCATCTATTGAAGGGTATTGTAGATGAACTGCACGTTTGTAAAGATCAACCTCTTCGATATATCGTTCGATTTCATTACTTGAAGGATTATATCTATCAAGATGCAACAATCGACGCACAAAATCCCCTACTAGTACGGTTAACGCTGTTTCTGTTCCTCCAGCAGCTCTTATTGGTCCAGAAAAATAGATGCTTAAATAACGTTTTGAATCTGTTGCTACTTTGATTTTGACTTTTGCAATGCCTTCTAATGGGGCAGCCGTGATTCCACTAGAAAGGATGGCTAGGGCAGTCCGGATTGCTTGTTCGGCACCTTCTTCATCGCTCATTTCTCCAAATTTCTTATAGACAATATCTTTTGCTATTTGAAAAGCTACTTCTTCGCGTTCGAGTTTCTCTTGAAGTTGGCGAATAGCCTGCGCAACACCCTTTGGCCCAACCAATCCTTCAACTCGCGCTGCGAGATCATTTGCTAAGGCTATTTCAGGAAGTGGGGAGGGATCTAAGTTCTTCTCTCTTGCCTTTTTTGCTAGTTCATATGACTTTTCTACGATTTCTTCAATATTTTTGAAATATTCAATGTTTAATGGATCAATCATTGATCATACCCTGTCCTTGTTTTACACATCTCAACATCCAAATGAAATGATGAACATTTCATAACAAAGTGAGTTAAAGCATGAAAATAAGTAAAATCTTTCTATAAAATGTATTTTCCTAAGAGATATATAAACTTAGCGTCGTGTAAATCCCTCTCATTAAGAAAAATTCGACAAAATCCTTTAAAAGAATTCTATAAACACTATGGTGGAATTTTTTTGTTATTCTCTTCATCTTTAAGAATTAATAAGAGAATACAATTTTGTACAAAACTTGTACTGAGGAAAACATTATAAAGTCTGGTTATTAAAAAATGAGGATGAGTTTTTATGTCACGCAGAACTAAGAAATCTAAAAAGAAAAGAGATGCACCAATGCCTTCAGCGAGTGCTGGACTAATAAGATTCTACCAAGATGACGCTCCAGGAATTAAAGTTGGCCCTGGAACAGTTATAATTTTGGTCATTGTCTTCATAATTGCAGTAACTATAGCACAGTTGACGCAAGAGGGTATCATACCATTTGGCTAAGTTTGACACTCTCCAAGACTGAAAATCGAGAGAAAATTTAACGCAATGTAAGAAGACTGAAGAAAACTTCAGCCTACTGCCTGTTTCTCTGTCAATAGAATTATTCGCAACGAGAATGAAGATTTTCCTTAATTTATCATTTTCTCTTAATGATTTCTTTTGCTTTACTAATTTTAGGTTGAAACTCTAAAGATATCAAAAAATAGTGAAAAAGTAATGAGTCTTTATGAAATTTTAGCCTTTTTGTCTTTACTACTTCATGCTGAATCTTTAGATGTCTCCTTAGTCTCCTGTAGGAGGTTCTTCTGGTGGGGATTCAGATTCTTCTATTGGGGATTCAGATTCTTCTGGTGGGGATTCAGGTTCTTCTGGTAGGGGTTCAGGTTCTTCTGGTGGGGATTCAGATTCTTCTATTGGGGATTCAGGTTCTTCTGGTGGGGATTCAGATTCTTCTATTGGGGATTCAGGTTCTTCTGGTAGGGGTTCAGGTTCTTCTGGTGATGGTCTCGCAGGCTTCGATGCTTCTTCTCCAGATTTCCATCTATGTGTACAGTTCTTACAAACGAGCGTTTTCTCATAGATTGGGTCGTGAAGCAAATATCCAATAATCTTACTTCGGTCAATTTCTTCTTTAATACTAGTGCTTCCACAGTTAGGGCATTTTCGCATTATCTTCACCCTTTTTCTTTTTATAGAGATTTTCATCTAGTTTGTTAAAATACAATAGATTTTGACTTTTTTCAAAAAAATTTCTTTTTGTTTCTGTACTCAAATAGAGGTATCCGTCCAAATACCTTTATTAAACGCCTTTATGAACGCCTCTACAATTGTTGTAGAAAGTGATCTTACAAAAATGTTATGGTTAAAAAATTCTCCTTCTTCAATTGAAGAATTAAACGTGCTTAAAATCAATTTTAACATATCTTAATGAAAAGAGGTTTGTTGTCGCCAAAATTGATTAAGTTGATCTTTACTCATTACTTTAACCTGATTAATTCGTTTAATTGTTATGGGATTGTTAAACTTACATAATTACTACAAAGATTTTAAATTCTTTAACCATAACAACATTCTTCAACACACTTAGAGGTGAATTTTTGCGACTAAAAGAATTTCAGCAATTAATGAAACAATTATATTTTAAAAATGACTATGAACGTGGTGTTCTTAAGACTACTCTTTGGCTTTTTGAAGAAATAGGTGAATTGGCGAGTGCAATTGTAAAAGATAAAAGTTTTGAAGAACTTGAAGAAGAGTTAGCAGATATAATCGCTTGGACAGCTTCATTAGCAAATATTCTGAATGTAGATCTTGCAACTGCAATAAACAAGAAATACCATTATTGCCTCAATTTATTAACCAATTTCGATGTAAGTGATGATTGGAATGTATAAACCCTTCTTACTTGCGCTAAAATGGTTATCTTTCGTACTAGATCATTTGAATGAATATATTATAATGAAAAACGGTTCTTGTGCTTCTTGCGGCACTTCTGCGTAATAGAGCAATTGAAATTCCTTAGGAGCATTAGATGGATCAATCAACCAATCATAAGCTTGTCTTATTTCAGGTGTATCTTCTAGAATAACGTAGGAAACATCCCAATCTCTCATAAACTCTATTTGATTTCTTTCCTCCAGAGCGAATTGAAGAAACACTCCTTTTCGTTCACAGAGATAGAAGGCTCTGTGAGGGTTTCTTGATATAATGATGGCATCGGGCGGTGTACTATCTCGTATCCATTGATATGCATTTATTGTTTCTTCTTGAATTACGCTTAATGGATTCGTCCTATCTTTTTCAACATGTAAAACTGCACGAATAGTATCCGGCATGATAAAGCCTAAAACAATAATAGTGGAAATCATAATTGCCATATTCTTTTTATTGAACTTAAGAAAATATGAATTTTTAGTTCTAAGAAACGTATTAGTCCAGTCTGCTATTTTAACAAACGATATTGCACAGAATGGGAGCAATATTGGACTAATGGGTAAAATATACCTAATTTGCTTCCAATACCACCAACTGAAGAAGATCATATTAAGAGCTACAAACAAAAGAAGGATAATTACTTCTTTCCGCCTTCTTTTCATACCAAGAAAAATACCAAGTCCTAAAAAGAAAAAGCCTAAAATAAGGCGTATGCTTAATTGCGGGATGATTTCAAATAATAATATTGATGGTGTTTCAAGTAAATAGAATACTATACCTGTACTGATTCTTGCTGAAATATAGCCAATATCTGTACCACTGACAGCGCTTCCTCTCCAATCATGAGGATTATAATAAAATAATTCCTGTTGATAAGATGCTAAGAAAGTTCCAGTTAGGAAATATTCATAGATTAAGAGCGCGAAGAAAGAGAGAGCACCAATATATAAGAAAACGTTTAATAATATACGTTCTTTCCAATTTGCTCCTGTTAAAAGAATGTATATGAAAAGTAAGGGAACTATCAGAAAACCTACGACTCTAACAACAATAAGTGTAATTGAAATAAGCATTGCAATGAAAAGAAATTTAGATTTCTTTGTTTCTGTCCATAAAATAGTGATATAGATAAGCAAAACCAGAAGAAAACTTAAGATGATCTCTGGCTGAATTATGTGAGAAAAAACAAATAAATGGTTTTGAAATGAAACGAATATGCTACTAATAAGCCCTATACGCTTTCCAAAGAGTAATTTTGTGACAGAATAAGTAATTATAATCAGACCTGTGCTTGCGAGTATTGGAATGGTTTTTACTAATAATATACTTTCAATACCTAACATGTGAAAGAGTAAAGCGATCACAATAGGTAAGCCTGGTGAATATTGAATAATGCTTTCTGGTGGATTACCAGGGATAGCGAGATCTGTAAAACCTAATCCTGACGCGAAAGCTCTTGCATTAATAACCCAGTGTGCTTCATCATAAAAACTTGGTCCTTCAAAAACATAAGGGTGTAAACATAGGAGCCTAAGAATAAAAGAGAAAATGATAACAAGATAGAACCATTGTTCATAACTCATTCGTTTCAAAAATTCAGCAAAGTTAACCATAGATGACACCAAAACTTAGCAGTTTTCAAGAAACCATTATTCAGATAAAAGTCTTCTGCATTCCTCCATGCAATTCAACAGATATGATCTTTTGTTTATATTAAAACTCAATGAAAAACTGCTTTGTAGGAAAAGATAAAAATAAAGTAAAGGTTACCTGCCCTTTACAAAGACTTTCGTTGGCATTGAATGTCGAATATAGAGGAATGAGTGAATTTTTAATTTCGAGAAAAAATATTGGAGTAAATCTTTGTGAAAAAAAGAATAGTTCGAAGTACATTAGCAATTTTCTTAAGTTCAGGGATTGCACGATTCATTGGTTTTATATCATACATAATTTTGGCGAGACTATTATTTCCTTCGGATTTTGGAGTCCTGGCGCTTGCTTGGCTATTTGTAAACATTTTCACAACCCTATTCTTAGGGTTTAGAACTAGTATTATTCAGTCAAATGAAGATAACTCAATGCTTTTTAATATAATATTCGTCTTAGAACCAATCCTTGCAGGAATTTCGATTATTTTTATTTATTTTCTAGCATCTCCTATTGGCACATTCTTCAATTCAACACTTCTAACAAAAATATTACCCTTACTCTCTTTAGTGCTTCTTATTACGTCCTTTGATGCCGTTCCATCTTTAAAATTAGAGAAAGAACTTCTTTTTGAGAAAAGAGTAGTACCTGCAATAATTCGCGAAATATTATTTCCATTAGTAGCCATTCCATTAGCTTTGTTAGGATATGGGGTTTTGAGTCTTGTTTATGGTGTTCTGGTAGGAAGTGTTGCTAGCCTTGTTTGTGTATGGATTCTTGCACCCTGGGTACCAAAGTTACAATTTTCTGGACAAATCGTTAGAAATGTGATAAACAAAGGTTTACGATATGCTTTGGTTGGTTATCTACTTTTCTTGTTAATTAATGTAGATAAAGGGGTTATCGGAAAATTTGCTGGTTCTGAAATGCTCGGATTTTATTCAATTGCCTTCCTTTTAGCTAGTATTCCAGTCGATGGTATAGCTGAAGTAATGGGAAAAGTATCCTTACCAGCCTTATCACAATCAATAAGTCAGGAAAATAAACTGCGATCAATATATGAAAGGTTTTTACAACTCATTGTATTATTTGTACTTCCCTTTGTCGTAATAGTCATTCCTTTAGCCTGGGAAATAACATTTTATTTTTACACAGAAAAATGGTTACCGATGGTAAGATTATTGCAAATACTGTCGATTTATGGTCTATTTCGTGCGATATCTGTTTCATACAGAGATTTATTAAATGCAATGGGACGTCCAGAACTTCTAATAAAACTTAATCTGATTCAACTCGCAATACTTGGTGGTTTAAGCATACCAGTGATTTTGAATTTTGGTGTAATAGGTTTAAGTGTTCTTTGGACTCTAACTACTGGCGCAGTTGCTATTTATCTCTCATACCATGTAAAGAAACTCCTAAAGCTTAATTTGAGTCATATCTATTCTTCTTGCATTGTAGCAGCAGTTATCACAATGATTCTTGTAGTATTTTTGAAGGAAATAGGGTTTATTAAAAATCTATTCACCCTAATTTTTGTTATTTTTATCGGGGGCTTTGTGAATGGACTTATTATAATAATTCAGAGACCAGAGTTACCAAGACAATACAAATCATTTCTTAGTTCAGTTTGGGAGTAGATAATTCAGGCCTAATGGACAAGGCTAGATACGATACCTGGGATTAGTCATCTCCACTTTAATCAAATGAATCGTGCCTATTCTCTATGAACGCCTAATCAATTTAGCTATAAAGAACCCGTCAGTATCATTAACATGAGGAAATAACCTTTGACAGAGATTTAAACCTCGAAAACCAAGTATTCCAAGAAAAGGTGTTGCTTTTGTAAGTCTAAAATCTGGATTCAATTTAAGGAAACGTTCTATTATCATTTCATTTTCTTCAAGAGTAAGTGAACAAGTAGAATAAACTAAGATTCCCTTTGAGCGCACTAGGCTTGCCGCACGTTCTAGTAATGACCATTGAATTTGATTTAGCCATTTAATAAGTCTTCTGTTAACAGACCATTTTCTACTAGGACGTGACCAAAATGCACCTGTACTACTACAGGGGGCATCTATTAGCACTTTATCAAACTGTTTTTTGAAGACAAATGAAACTGATCGAGAATCAATAAGTAGTGGCTGAATAATCTCGATAGACTGCCTTCGAGATGTTTCTAAAAGTTCATACATGCGCTTGCTAGAACTATCAAGTGCAATGATTTCCCCTTTATTTTTCATAAACTGTCCAATGTGGGTAGTTTTTCCTCCAGGTGCAGCACACATATCAAGAACAACATCATTTTCTTTAGGATTAAGGATATGAGTGACGAGTGCTGAAGCTTTGTTCTGGATGTAAAAGAAGCCATTTTTATAATAGGGACTATGAATCAGAGGTTTTTTCGTCTTTTGAATATGAAGCACATCAAACAATTCGGGATCTATAGTAACAACAGTCTTTTCTTTCAATAATTTTCTCTGGAGTTTATCAGGATCAATTTTCAAGGTATTTACACGTAAATATCGAGGAGGTTGTGAATTATTTTTTCTCATTAATTTTAATGCTTCAGAACGTCCTATAAGTCGAAACAAATACCTTACAAACCATGTTGGATGAAATAGTTGAAGTCCAATTTTTTCGAATTCAGACAATCTCGTGAAGTAAGAAGTTATGTCTTTTCTTTCGATTTCATATAGAATTGCTTTAACGAATCCTGCATCTTTTCTTCCAAATTCTTTGGCAATAAGTCCAATTGAAACAGTAAAGAACTGTGTTGGTTGAATCGATAAGAGTTTCAATAGATACACTGATAATCGTAGTATAGATCGAATGTATGGATGAAGTTGAGAAATAGAAGTGCCTTCTAGCGAGATATTTATGACCCAATCTATGTAATTAAGACGACGAATTGTTTCAATGACTAAAGCATGGACCTTACTTCTTAGTTTCCTATTAGTGATACCATATCTAGAAAATATTTTCTTAAGTGCTAATCTTGCTGATAATCCGTTTTCAATTTCCGTTAATGTAAGGCTGGCGAGATTGAAATATGACTCCAGAGAGATCACCAAAATATGAATTCCCTTTATATCTCTCTGTAAGAACTATCGTACTGAAAAATATTTTCATTGCTACGCACTAATAACAATAAAACCAAAAATAAGAGGCTTACTAGCACTTTTTCTATTCAATGTACTAACTGAAATTCACTTACAACAAAAAATTTTAACATTTCAGTGATTAACTGACAATTAGTTGTGTTCGTGGATGATGACGGCGTAATCCATGTGTTCGTCTCCGGCAAATCGTGCCGTATACTGGCATGAGGGGCAGAGAACTTTCCGGTCTTCGTAGCACAACTCGGTGGGTTGCTGGCAGACGGGGCAGGTTTTCAGTTGCTGTTTGGTAAGTTTGCGGTAGGAGGGGAGCGCGTAGTTGCCGTGTTCACAGACTGCTTGGAAGAAGATATCGACTTTTTCCGGGTCGGTGTCGTTGGTGAGCGCCGCTGGGGAGATCAAGACCGGTAGATGTGCTTGAACACTTGCTTCAGCGATTTTTTTGACCTTTTGATAGATTTCTTCTTTGCTGGCGTCCCGCATGAAGTAGGGTAGGATGGTGGCGGTGTAGGGTTGGTCGTATTCCTTGCACAGCCGGATCATAGCCTGGTGATCGCATTCCAGATCACCGTTGGCGTTGATAGGAAAGGTGATGGCAGCGGGTAGAGAGATGGTGGGCAGGTATTGTTTATCGCTGACGGCATAGTCGAACAGTATTCTCCAGCGTTCCACGCTGTCAGGGTAATAGGTGATGCCCAGTGGGTGGTAGCGCTTCACGCTCTTATACATCTCATAGATATGGGGGTAGACGTATGTCAGGAACTCATCGATGTCCAGGCTGGGTGGACTGGCGTAGAGTTCCCAGAAGACACAGCCAGTGGGATCGATGCCGTATTCCTTATAGCGTTGGAGGGTGGTCAATACCAACTCGGAGTAGGTTTTCATTTCGTCCACGAAAAAGGTGGGGTAACTGCCTAAACTCTGGCAGTAGTCCTCGATTTGGCGTTTTTCGCGTTCGCTGTCGGCCTGCATATAGCGCTGATAACATTTAAGATCTTCCAGGAGTAATTCAGTGGATCGTAGGAAACACCCCAATGTAAATGTGGAGGTGATGAAAGGACTGACCATGATGGCAGGCAGTTCCTCTTGGACCTTGCAGAACACCTGGAGTGAGGTTTCGAAGTAGCCTTCGATTTCTGGTGGATGGATGTTATCCAGGTCGTCTGCGATTTTGATGATGTTGTCGGTGTTGGTGGGGTAGTTCCATTCCGTGAACTGGAAGGGTATTCCCATTTCGTAAAGGCCGGAACCCAGTAATGGTCCCCCCCAGTAGAGCATGGTAAGGCTATCAACGGGGTAGCGTTCGTAAAGTTTTTTGGTGAGTTCAACGTTCTTATCAACGTCATGAAGTAAGTCAACCCAACTGAGCGAGGGATCGATGAATTGCGGGTGGATGTTGGCGACTGCCAGGATAGTTGCTACCCGATCAGGGATCTTATTTAAGTTAAATAGCAAGATGCGTTCCAGCGGGGTCAGTGTCACCCCGAAGCCGCGTAATTTATTCTTGACGGATGCTTTAATGACCAATTTTAACAGTTTTAATAAACCCATTTGATTTCACCTATTAGTTTTAACAACATACGCTGATTATTCGTCATCAGGAAACTCCCAAGAATAGCATTTCTCTTTTAACTGGGTCACAGCCTGGACAGCTTCTTCAGCGTTATTGCCGTACCCATCGGCGCCGATCTCTTTGGCAAACTTGCGGGTAACTGAGGGTCCACCCACTATGATCTTAAATTGATACTCTGTTCGCAGTGGATCAAGGGCCTGAATGGTTTGCCTGAGGGAGAAGTTGGCGGTGGTATCCAACCACGCACTAAGCCCTACAAATACGGGATGATGCTGTTGAATGGCGTCTATAAATTGATCGGGAGTGATATCCACGCCCAGGTTAATCACGTCATAACCGGCGCCTTCCAGGAACAGTTCAACGATCTTAGGGCCGATGCTATGCACGTCACCCTCTACTGTCCCCATGACGATTTTTTCCCGGTCTGTAGTGAGTCCTTGCGATTTTATCAGCGGCTCAATAGCGTTCTTGATGAGCTCGACACAACGAGCAGCCATCCACAGGTCGGCAATAAACAGTTCCCTGGTGGAAAAGCGTTGCCCGACGGTGTTCATGGCGTCGCTGACAATGTCAAGAATTCTTAATGGGTCGATATTCGCCTCTAATAACTGAGACAGGAGATCTTGAATTAAGTGTGACTCTCCTTTGATGATCATGTCTCTTAATTTCTCATATAATGTAATGAGTTCGAAGGTGTCACCAGTAAATTTGGAATGGTATTCGATTGGTGCCTCTTCGTCTTTGGATTTCAAGGGTTTATAATCTTCGTGAATGGTAGAAAAGGGTTTCCTCAAATTGACATACCTCCAATTCGTTCAGGGTGGTAAAAAACTGATAAACCTCCAAGAGGTCGATATTAAAGGGAGAATATAACTTCCATAAACTGAGG
>JAEOSF010000013.1 GCA_016840515.1 Candidatus Borrarchaeum yapensis
TGTTGCTGCTCCAGCGAAAAAGATGCCTAATTGAATAAATGAAATGGCCGCTTGGTTGGCTTCCAAATTTGTTTGTTTTGGTGCAAAGACCTCAAGGTCCTCTCCAACTACATCCTTAATTCTTTGTTGCACTTCTTGCCATTCATCTGCGTACGCAGGATCCATTTCCACTACGATCTGATCAATTTTGCCTTTACACTTGGGAAAGAACTTTTGGGCGCTTTCTAATGATATAAAGACACATGAACCCCAACCCACTTGTTGGGCTTTACCAGTAACTTCTGCAAAAGAGGCGATCTCCCAACGCTCCTTCTTTAATGTGCCTCCACCTCGGTATTTAATCATCATGCTATCCCCAACGGTGGCATTGACGATTTCAAACTCATCATCATCGACTTCTTCCTGCCAAGTAATGCCATCCATCAGCGATTCGCTTACTATGGCGACCTTACCATTAAGGACTTCACTGGTATCGATGGGTTCGCTGGTGTTGTAATCAAAGAGCTCTCCAAACTCGTTATCGTACTGTGGATCTATGCCAACAACAAGTGCCACGGTCGAATTTCCATCTGCTTTGACATAGATAATACTATATCGCTGTATCCGAGGGGCTGCTGCTTTTACTCCCTCCACCTGCAAGATGTCTTCGAGAAGATCTTCATCAAAGGGTTCGCCATCAACTCGACTGACTTCGAAGTCTACGTTGCCTCCCAGAAGTTCAATCACATTGTAAACAATTTGATACGTATTATCACTGGCTATGTTAAATGCTACATATAAACTGACAGAGGCCATCACTCCTACCACGGTGAGAAAGTTACGAGTCTTTCTTCGCCCTAGGTTGCGAATTGCCATCTTAACTAAGCGCTTATCTTTCCAAAGAAGAAACACGATTATACCAATAATCACGGGAATGACTAATACGATCACATTTGCTTCTAAGATTCCTAGTTGCATAAAATACCCCCTGCATCTAGTACACTCATCTAGAATCACTAATATATCCGGTGAAACCTTTGTAGGCTCTTAGTTCTTCATTGGTAATGGATAATATTTCATGCACTGTCGGCTTATCTGTTGCAATTTGCCCATCAATTATTCTAATGAGCCTATCACAATGTTCTGCAATGGCTGGATCGTGGGTGATAATAATGAATGTCACGCCCATATTTTTGTTCAAGTCATGCATCAATTCTAGAATATCATCACCGGTGCGTGTATCCACATCGCCTGTAGGTTCATCCGCTAAAACAATTGATGGTTTGTTCGCAAGTGCGCGTGCAATGGACACCCGCTGTCGTTGTCCACCGCTGAGTTCATCTGGTCGGTGATGCATCCGATCGGCAAGCCCAACCATTTCTAAAAGTTCTTTAGCCCGTTTCTTTCCTTCTTTTTCAGAAATCCCATTTACCATCATTGGTAATTCCACATTTTCAAACGCAGTCAGTACGGGAACAAGATTATAAAATTGAAAGATGAACCCAATCTCCTGCGCTCTCAGTTCAGTTAAGGTTCCATCCGACATTTGTGAAATGTCCTGCCCATTAATGTAGACTTTTCCTGATGTAGGATTATCTAGACCACCTATCATGTTTAATAACGTTGATTTCCCACTTCCTGAAGGTCCCATAATAACGATGAATTCTCCCTTTTTCACTTTAAGGTTGATATCTCTCAAAGCGGGAACTGTTATTTCTCCTAAATAATAATCTTTGTTTAAATTGACTGTTTCTACTACTATATCATCCCTTTCAGCCAATTTTATGCCTCCATACATTAAATTCGTTACTTTAGAAAAAAAATTAAAAAAAATGGGGAAAAATTGTGTGTCAAATTCATTGCTACGCCATAGCAAGCCAAGCTATACCAGCTAATGTGAACCCGTAGGTAACAGCCATTACGGTACCTAGAATGCTAGCTAATACAAGGGCAAACACATTGCTCATAATTGAGACGCCTGATGTTACGCCTGTTATTTCTCTGAATGCTATGATAGTGTTGATCGCGACAAGAACGAAAATAGCGCCGCCACCTATTAAGGTGATAACTACAGCTGCAATGTCAGCACCGGCCACGGCAACATACATTGTAGCTACAACGACAAAGGGTGCAAAGAATAACGGAACGAAAGCAAGCGCTGAGCTCCTTAAAACTTGCATTATCTCAATTTCTTTAACTCCTGCAAATCGGGCGATTAGAAATTGTGATAAAACCCACACAACGTAAGTACCAAAGAAAAATACTACTGACGCTGAGATGGCGATTCCGATTCCAGCTGCCCACTGCGCTGGGGTAATATTCCCTTGAATTTGTGCACCAGAGCCGTACATGAGCCAAAGTGGAATCGTTGCAATTCCCACGATTAAAAGAAATGCGATTTCGATTAGAAAAGGCATTAACGCAGACGGAATAGTTGCTTCTGGGTCATCTTTGACTTCACTGTATACACTTTTGTCAAAAGTTAATGCTCGATACGCTCGTTGATATAAAACTTTAGATTTCTCTGCTATTGTCTGAAGTACTGCTTTAGTTCTTTCTGTTGTTGTCATTTCGCTCATCTTTCAACCTCCATAATTTGTGTGATTGTGATCATTTAATCATATAATACGTTTTAAATAATTAAAACGTACAAAAAATAAACAGGCGCATCAACTATTTAAAACTTTCGGGAAAATCAAAACTTATACTATAGATGGGTGCGCGTATCGATAATAAAAACTAGTATTAAGAATAAAGATTAAAAATGAGAAAACTGCCTAGAATATGATCGTATATATTTTTTCTTAACTATAGATGCTCTTTTCTGCTTCCTTTGTCTTTGTGTTTGTAGCCTGGCGACATCCACCACAAGGTGTTGCTCCAGCGTCCATGGTAGAAACTATGTCCTCTTGCATCCATTTATAGATCGATATAATTTTTTTGAAAACTTCATGGCGTTCACATTTATTTTCAACAAAGTCGTTGATGATGTTTTGAAGTTCTTTCAACTGTTTTACTAGGTCCTTATTAGTAGATTCTTCCATTTTAGTTCACCCCTTATCAAATTAGCATAGTTCCCATGTTATCATGATTTCTGTGAGTTTTTCAATGAATTAAAACTGTACTTGTGCGATAGATGCACGGTTTCCTTATATTCATTTGTTTTGTGACAAAATTCTCTCCCTGCGCAAAGGCTGATTAATTAACCAGCGATTAGGTCAAAAAAAGTCTGTAAATATGTTCCGCACGAGAGTATTCTTAGTGTAACGAGACCACTATTAGTTGTCCATTCGTGACTGAATATATTTTGTTATTCCCTCATCGCCTAATTCTTCGATTTGTTTAATTGCGTATTTTGCAGCTTCTTTCCATTTTTTTGAAGGTTTCACAGCGCCATGAATACGAAAGTGGGTTAGGTTAGCAATGATGACTTCTTCATCTTCAGCAAGTTTCATCAAATATGGTAACGGTATTCCAATGATTATATTCTTGTGATGTTTTAAGGTAAATATCATTTTCTCATCTTCGGTCCACGGGATCAGTTCTATTACAGGTCTGAGGGCTGCCAAAGTATGTGCATACATTTCAGTTATTTCACGGGATTCAGAACAAACAAACAGTGGTTTACCTTGGGCAATAACTTCAAGTAATATCTCGAATTTGTTTTTCATTTGTTTGATAACCTTAGATAAATTCCGTGTTTTTTTATTCGTTTCCTGTGGATTAGAAATAAATCGTAGAATCTCATCAGCATTTTCAGTATAGGACTCAAAAAGAGTATTTTCTGCACTATCTTTGATATTTCGATAATAACTCTGGAAATCTAAAGTTAATCTCTTTAAGGCGGTTTCCATGACAAATACGTCATCATTCTTGTCAATAACACCTGCTGTTATTAAATTCGCTCCTGTGTTAACGAGAATTATGCGATAATCACCGAAATCAAGCCTTTGAAGAGTCGTTGTTCCAATTTGCTCTCCAAAATTTGAAATTGCACTTAAGAAGCCTGTCACAATTGCTTCATCAGTCTCAAGACTTCCATATTTTCTTGTGAAAAGACAAACCCCATCATCCTTGAAAATGTAAACGTTGTGCAGCAAAAGTATCCCTTCTATAACTATTCTTAAAATAAAAAACCGAAAAGAGTCCATATAAGTTTTCTAGTAAATTTATTCGCGTTTATAGAAAAAATTCGGTGTATTTATATCATCGTTAATTACATTTCATTGAACGAACAAAGATATCATGTAGAAAAGAAATCTGTAATTTTCTTCTGGACTAGTACATCCTTCAAAAGTTTACTATTGTTAACCCAAACATCGAGATCAATGTGTAAACGTGTTCTAACATGATCTAATGTCTCTTTTAAAGTTTCGAATTTAAGTGGCTTTTGTTTCAACGCGTTTCGAACGTTTTCTCTGACGTTCCACACACCTACAGGCATAATATAGCCCGGTCTGATCTCTCTTAGTATGATAACACTTGCTTGCCGTCTTTCCTTCTCAAGAAGTTCATTAACTGCCAGTCTAGCCGCGTAGTAACATCCACCGATTTTTGCATAAGTGGTACGCCCATGATAACCTTCCCAATCACCGAACATATGAATATTCTGATCTGCAGGATTCCAAATTGTGCCAGGGTACCACGCTTCCATGGTCTCGTATCTCCAGTTCTCAGGAAGAAATAGAATTTGAAAACAGTTATCAAGATAATTAGACTCATAGACTCGAAATTCATTAATAGTTGGGAATTGCTTCACATTTTTCATTAAATTCTTAGAAAGAATACTATCAACGGCAGTGATGCTCCATCGAGTTGGCACTAGCTTTCTTTGTCCCTTTAGACCGAATGATCCAACAGAAAAAGCCTTCTGGATTGATGAGACCCTTACATTATGATCGAACAATTTCACAACAGCATTTGCTGCTTTGAGATCAGTATCCTCATATGCTTTTTCAAGATGACGTTCAGTTTTAATGTTTCCTTCAACTTCCAAATTGTTAATTAATGCAGAAGGACCCATAGGCTGCACTTCAGAACTTAATGTAAAAGTGGAACTAGGCTTTGTTTTTAAAGACAGATCAAGGTCTACAGAACGTTCAGCCAGTCCTAAAAGTCGTGTATCGTCTAAAATTCGTCCTCCTTCATCAGGCCTCTTGACATTCACACGATACTTCCCTCGTACCAATTTGAATCGCATATCAACTATATCTTCAATTGATTTTCCAAACCAAAGTTCTGGCACATCTAAAAAGCTAGTATCACCTTGTATAGGAGGAACAAGCGGACCTGCATATACAAAAGGATATCCAATTCTTCCAACAAAGACACCTGGAGGTGAAGCACCTTCTAAGACCTCTCGATCATATAGTGGCTTTACCTTCAGATAGGAACGAATTCTAGCAAGAAGTGGACATCTTGTTTTGCCACAAAGCATTTTCCCGCCTTTACAAATACTACATCTACTTGAAGAAGTGGATGTTACACGTAACTCGATCGGGTTAAGATCGGATGCAATTTCGGCAGTATTAACCACTTCGGATAACCAAGGAATCTTCTTTTGGAACCTTTTAACGATCTTTTGTGGGTTTTGTCGAGGCATAATATAGCACACCAAATCAGAAATGGCCTTTGTCGAGTCTTTTGTGGATAGTATTTTTCCGTTAAACTATAAAACATTGACATTTAAAAACAGTGAGGTAGTAGCAGTTCTTCTTTTCTCTTCACTCTACCCAAATTGAACCACAGTTCTCACAACTCAATTGTACTTTATCTAACGAAATTTTGCGGACTTTTATTGGGCCGCCACACTTTGAACATTCAATGTCTTCAGTTGCAGGGGTTTCAATCTGGGATTGAATTATGTCTGCAGGGGTTTCCATCTGGGATTGAATGTATGCATAAATTCTTTCATCGCCTAAGTCTTCGATGTTTTTATTTGCGTATTTTGCGATATCTTTCCATTTCTTGGTAGTGCGCACCTTGCTATGTATTCGTAGAAAAACTAAATTTATGATTGTAAGATTTTCTTCTTCAGAGAGTTTCATCAGATATTGTATCGGAACTCCCACAACTATCTTATTTCTATCCTTTAAGGAAAAGATAGTATTCTCATCCTCCGTCCAAGGGATGACACTTACTCCAAGTCGAAGTTTTGCTAAAGAGTGTACGAATAATTCAGTATCTTCACGAGATTCGGTACATACAATCAATGGTTTTCCCGAAGCAATCACTTCTAAGATTATATCGAATTTATGTTTCATTTGCATGATGACGCGTGTTAGATTCGTTGGATTGTTGGTAATTTTCTTACGGGAAGTCATCGTCATCACTAGAAGCAGATAGTACCTGATACGAATATATTTTTCAATAGTATACTTAATATGGGATTATTTAAA
Source organism: Candidatus Borrarchaeum yapensis (assembly GCA_016840515.1). Taxonomy (GTDB): domain Archaea; phylum Asgardarchaeota; class Sifarchaeia; order Borrarchaeales; family Borrarchaeaceae; genus Borrarchaeum; species Borrarchaeum yapensis. Next base: position 6,378 of record JAEOSF010000013.1, read on the forward strand.
TTTAGCTATATTTTAGTTATTTTGATAGATAAAATTAGACATCAAACAGCACCAATGCGTCTCTTATGCCAAAATATCTTTTTGATTCTCAAGTGTTTGAGAAGTTTAATGAGACGCAAAAAATTTAGCTTTTGCCCTTTAAAAACTATTAGTTGCTTACAAAAAAACAGTTATATTTTCTTATAACTTTCTATAACATGTTAAATTGCATTAAATCAATTCTCATGGTTTTTCTAATGTCCCAAATTCAGGAGATTATTGTAAAGTCAGCTTTAGTAAAGAGTCGGATCTATGACGTGGATTATGTGATCAATCCTTACGTTGGCTGTATTCACGGTTGTAAGTACTGTTATGCTCGGTTTATGAAACGATATACCGACCATAAAGAGCCATGGGGAACTTTTGTGGATGTTAAGACTAATATTGCGACTCTTCTTTCTGGAGAACTTGCCCGTAAAAAAGCAAAGAATGGTCTTATTTTGCTAAGTAGTGTTACAGACCCTTATCAGCCTATCGAGAAGAGAACCGAATTAACAAGAAACTGCCTTAAATATCTACTGAGATATGATCGAACAATTTCAATTTTAACAAAATCTGCATTAGTTACACGAGATATAGATCTCGTAAGTCAATTTAGTGAGTGCGAAGTAGGTTTCACGATTACCACCTATGATGATAAAATAAGAGAAGTTTTTGAGCCAAAAGCATCGCCGATAGAACAAAGAATTTCTACATTACGGAAGCTACACGATCAAGGAATTTCAACATATGTTTTTCTGGGCCCAATTATTCCAGTTCTAACCGAACAATCATTAACTCGATTATTAGAAGTATTTAGCGAGGGTTTCATCGATCGCCTCTTAATTGACAAACTCAATATAAAGGCAGGAAACTGGCCTCCTATTAGAGACACTCTAAGAGAATATTTTCCAGAAAAATTGAGCCAGGTGAGCAATTTACTTTTTGATAAGCAAAAAAATACGAATTATTTCTCAAATATTAAGAAAAAGCTCCTTAGTTTTCAATCAGATTTTAATATCCCGTGTGAGTTCTGTTTCTAAAAATCTTTACTCGCTTTTAATTACTTTAAAAAACAAGACGTCTTTTAAAATACATACAAAAAAAGGTATATATATGAAAGTTCATTCTCGTATTCCCCACGTTTTATAGGTACATACTTTGGTAGTTTAAGATGATTGTTGGAATTGGATCGTTAGCACTGGATACCACAACAACACCATTCGATACAGTTCAAGAGGTACTAGGCGGAGCTATAGTGAATTTTTCTCTCGCTTCTAGTATTTTTGAGGAAACGGGGATTGTTGGTGTAATTGGAACAGATTTCCCAAAGAACTATTATGATATTTTAGACGAACGATTGGATCTTCGCGGCTTGAAAATAGAGGAAGGTAAAACGTTTCGGTTTGAATCGACCTATGATTATAGTTTATGTAAAAGGTATAACACCAAAACACACCTTGGAGTTATGGAAGGTTTCACCCCATCACTACCAGAAGCATATAAGGACGCTGAGTTTGTCTATTTAGGAACAAATGAGCCCACTCAGAATTTAGAATTGTTGAAGAAAATAAGATCGCCGATACTTACAGCCTGTGATACTATTGAGTTATGGATTGAAACCATGAAGGATGAAACCCTCGAAGTGATGTCCAAAGTCGATTGTGTAATTTTGAACGATGACGAAACAAGGTTGTTGTGCGGAACTCCTAACCTGTTAAAGGGTGGTAAAACTATTTTGGAATGGGGAACAAACACAAAGCATGTTATTATTAAAAAAGGAGAACATGGGGCATTACTGGTATCAAAAGATGGAATATTCCCCTCATCAGGTTATCCCTTAGAGGAGATTGTAGATCCAACAGGAGCCGGCGATGCTTTTGCTGGAGGCTTTTTGGGACATATTGCGCGGAGTACTAAGAGCGAAAAAAATATATCCATTAATACGATAAAAGAGGCGATGGCCTACGGGCATATAATAGGATCCTTTGTAGTGGAAGAATTCAGTGTAAAGAAATTGTTAGATCTTACTCTGGAGGAAATAGAGCAACGATATAGCGTGTATAAAGAAATGTGTATGTTTTAAGTAGCAACAATTTGACATCAGTAAAATGTACGACTAAAAAAAATTAAATAAAAAGAAGAAGGGAAATATCAGTGATCCTCTTCCTTCTCAGACTCTATAAAATTGCCGTCTAACATTTCTGCAATGAAATCATGAAACCCTAGTTTCTTACGATTTCTTTTCGTGTTGTTTCCTTTAGCCAAATTTAAGAGCCTCCATTATGTATGGAAAGACTAGGCAAAAGACTCTAAAAGGTTTTACAGCGGTTTTGTTTACAAGCGTCATCAGAGGTTTTGAACACTCCTCGCTTACCAAAAATCCAAAGAATGCGTATGAGGATGATAATACATGCTCCATCGATCGTTCTTTCGAAATGTGTATGAATCTCCTAATTGTGGGAGATCATTTGTCCAGCGATAGATCATATATAACACCAGTTGATAGTTGAGTCTAAATATTTAATAAACTTACTTAGTTAAAAATTCTCGGCTTTACGAAGATAAAGCTGATATCGTATTTATAAAAGATATAAAAACTCATTGTGTACAGCCTATTTACGTCAAAAAAAACGTAGAGTAAATAATTTAAGATGACAAAATTGTAGAAGAAAAACGTTTAAATAACTAAGACGAGTTGCTGTGGCAAATTAATGATTCTTACTTAATGGACGTGATAGCGATACGAAAAAGAATTCTCTTTGTAATATGTATTCTTCTTCTTGTTCCATTAGTAATTCCAGAGCCAACTTTAGCAACCAAAGATTCGTTTTATTATTATGAAAATCTTCAAGTAAATCTCTATAGAGACTCGATAAGAATTTCTGCATCCTTTGATAGTAATAGATTGGCAATTTCTGGTTTTGATCCTCAAATAACATCACTTTATAAAATGCAAGATTTGCATATTTACTTCTCAACTAATCAAGGTGGAAAAGAGGGTGGTGAAGGACCAGGTCCAACATTAGGTTTATGGAGTGAAGTTACTTATTCATCAATAGAAGAAGATGAGGCAAAAGACAGGGCGCAAATAATCAACTACTTAATTGAGCAACAATTTGGTGTGAAAGTAAGAATTCATGGAAATACAAAACAGTCAGGTGGAAAGCTGATAATTTCCTCTTTTAACGTAACGAATGTTGACCATTCTGTAGTCCTAAAAACCTTTAAAGAGATTCTTCCAGACAAGTCTTTTGGGGCACTATTTACAGAAGAAATGATCCAAACTGCTCATTTTCATCAAATACATCTTTTCCTACGCCCAAAATCCGAAACTTCTCCTTATTTTCAATCATTTATAGAAATTACATCAATATTAGATCCCGAAGCGATACCAATCATTGAAGGGAAACATTTATTCGATTTAGGAGAAATCATGCATCTAAAAGATAAGATTTACAGATATGAACAGTCGGACAAGTCAACAATCTCTATTTTCTTTCCAGGCGAAATAATTGAAGATGAAATTCTTCCAAACTATCCTGGTACAAAAACTGATAACATCTATAGTTTTTCTTTCCCTGAAAAAATCAAATCAATCTCATATTTGAAAGCTAATTATACCATAAAGAAATTCCCAATTATCAGAGCAACAAAGACAGTCAATCAATACGTGGTAGAACCTAATGGCCAAATTATTGTGGAAACGGTGATAGAAAATGTTGGGACTGATACAGCTTATGATGTCGAAATTGACATAAAGATTCCAGAAGGAGGAAATCTTCATTCTAATTTTACATCAGAGCAATCTTGGAAGCAAGTATTGCCTGGAGACAATGTTACATATTCTTATGTACTAAAACTATCAAAACAAAGAATGCACACTCTAATAAAACCAGATCAAATTACTTATGCAAGCACAAATAAAAGTAACGATCAGACAGAAGAAAGGATATATTCAAACGAAATTTTAGTCTCAACAAGAGAAAATGCGCCTTTGCTTATTATAACAAAAGAAAGTGAGGCATCTGTCATCAGTAACACTACGACAACAATAAAACTGATTGTAAAGAATGTTGGAAACGAAGAAATTACAGATATTGAAATTTCTGAAGATTTATGGTATGGCACTATCGTAAGACCTCCCGAGAATTCAACTACCAGTGGAACTATTTTAAGAACTACACTCCCGAAACTTACTCCTGGAGAATCTGCTACCATTGAATATGTTGTAGCGATAAAAAATGATGCTGTATCCTTTGCTACACTATCTTATGGAGATATATCACTTAAGTCAAATGAAATCTCACTTAAGTTCGATCAGACATTTGCAAACGAATTAACATGGACATACAATCTTGAAATTGAGAAAAACGCTTTTCCTTCTACAGTTATGCCAGGACAAACAATATTCATTAATATCACAATTTACAATTCAGGCATAGAATCAACGCCAACCTTCAATGTTATTGATCGAATTCCAAGTATAATTGGTTCAAAGGACTTGAAATGGGAGAAATTACAATTAGGACCCAGAGAAAGTCTAACACTTAGTTATAAGTTAGAAATACCTTTTGAATACCATGTTGAAGGTTATGATCTACCACCAGTTGAAGTCTACAGTAGTAATTACAATGAAATCTATGGAACTTCAAATGTACTTCACTTAAAGCAAAACGTACTTATTCATTCTTGGGTTCTCGCTGGAACTATTATTGCATTTACTGTTGTTCTTGTTGAATTAATTTACATAAGAAAGAAGTATATTCTCGTTAAAATTTAGTTTTTATCTTTAAACGTCTTTAAAATTACTGATGAAGTAATAGCTAAATCAGACTTTCTTACGATATTGAAAAAATTTCACAAAATAATTTCAGTAACTAATGATATACATTTAACTTTATCGGCGGAAAGTCTCCTTCCGAGAGGGAGGGGATAAAAGCCGATGGTTTTTTATAGTTTTTAGGAACCTATATACATGGTACGGCGAGTGTACCCGTAATGCCCGACTGGGTGGAGGTATATCCTCCTGTAAGCGACCAGTCAGCAGGTGACAGGGCTAAACGTGAGGATGCCCGTGCATGAAGTCTTATCCAGCGTGGCAAGATATCCCCCTTAGTGTATGCAGTTTGCTAACCTGTCGGACAGGCAGGTAACAGCTCAATAGCATCCTGCAGGCAGATAAAGAAGGGGCAGGATAAGGGTGAGCAGCGTGTGCAACCTGGTAAGCTTCCGTAAGCCCATAACTGTAGTGACCGTGGCGAAGCATCGCCTCCCGTGAGGGAGCGAGAACTACAATGGAAATCTGGAAGCCCCATCCGAAAAGGTGGAGAGGATGTCACTAAGACGGTGTATAATATCTCTTGATTAGTACGTCTCTCTTAAGGTGAGACCATCATATTTTGAAAAACATAGCTATGGGGATTCTTATGCCAATTTATGAGACAACAGTAACACTGAAAGGAAAACTAATTGAAGAACTAGATCTCGAAACGCATACTAAACAGTTAATTAACATTTTAAACAAAGTTCCTGAACTTGAAAACATTTCCACTAAGAATCGGAAATCTTACTACGGCAATTGGACTGAAATTAATGGTAATATCGATATGTTCGGCTCTCTTTCAGGTATATTAAAGAAAATTGAAGAGGGAGCCCCGTATAATCTTATAATAAGAACTTCTCGCAATCTTGATGCTAATAGTTTTGATGAGGCACAAAATATAGCGTATAACTGGCTTAAAGAAGTAGGAAACCTACTTGAAAAAGATATGAATTTAAAAGTGACTATGTAGTATTTATTACTTTTTTCAGCCCAGTATTTGTCATCTTTCTTTTTCAGGTAGAGTTGACGATAGAATTATGCTAGAATGATTTTTTTTCACTTCGCTCTTTTATTGCTCTGTTAAACTCAATAAAGCCGAGCGGAGCCTCATTCGATGGTTTCGCAAGAAAAGGTACCAAGAAGCCAGTAAACTTTTCACCTTGTTTCAATTTTGTAGATTCTTCCCCGATGGGTTCTAGAATAAAATAATGTTCGCCTGTAAATAGGAATCTAGCCCACATTTTGCTCTTCCAACAAAATTCTTCATTGGGATTTACTTTGACTACTACTGGTTTAAAAGTTATGATATCTCGGTTTGGAACTTGTATAGTGACTTCAAGTGTAGAACCAACAGCCAATTCCCCTTCAATCTTGCGCACAAATGGGTTCCATTCTGGATACGATGCAAAATCAACGAGAATCTCCCATACTTTTGAAGGCTTTGCCTGTATTTCTATTTCAGAAGAGATTTCTCTCATTTATTTTGTATCTCCTATTTTCCTGTAGTTCCAATAATTTTTTTAGAAGTCCGTTTTCGTAAACTGCTACGATTGCACTAATCCGGAAAGGAATTGTTCTACTGTCATAACATTTGCACAAGACGTCAAATCTATGGCTAAATTTGTAATTTCGGGAACATTCAAATGTGTCTGTTCTAAGATAGCTCTCTTGGAGAAGACTTCAGAAGTGGGACCATCTGCAATAATTTTTCCTTCATGCATGATGATTGTTCGTTTTGCGTGTTCGGCGACCAGTCGCATATTATGAGTTATAACAATAATCGTACGCCCTTTTTCATTAAGTCTATCGAGCAATTCCATGATTTCCTTAGATTGAATGAAATCTTGGCCAGTAGTCGGTTCATCGACTATCACTACTTTTGGCTGCATTGTCAGAATTGTGCCAACAGCAAGCCTTCTTCTTTGCCCCTTCCCTAGGAAAAAGGGATATTCATTTGCAAAGTTTTGTAGCCCAATAACATTCAAAACGTCATCAACACGTCTTTCGATTTCATCTTTTTCAAGTTTTAGATTCTTAGGACCAAATTCAAGTTCTTCACGAACATCATACCGTGAAAGTTGGTGATCTGGGTTTTGAAAACAATAACCAACCTGTGTAATCTTTGTCGCAGAAACTTTCGAAGTATCTGTGCCAAAGACAGTTACCTTTCCGTTAGTGGGTTTTAGCAAACCTTTCAAAAGCTTTGCTAAGGTTGTTTTCCCAGATCCGTTTTGACCTATAATAGCAACATATTCTCCATCATGTATCCGCAGGTTTATCTGCTCTGCTGCTTTTGTGCCATCGGGATAATGGAAATCTACATCATTGAAATCAATTACTTCATTTCCACTTTTTTCGAGAATAGTATTGCAAGGAGCAGTAAAACTTAATTTGCCTTGGCTAAATGCATTTCTGAATTCGTTAAGAATCCTATCGTATTCAACAAGAAGACGATCTTCTTTTAGACCAAAGGTTTGTAGATAGGCATCAGCAGCTTGAGGTAGCACTATGCCATTTTGACGTAGTTTTTCATATTCTTGAAAGACGTGATCCGTATCATCATCTAAAATAATCGTTCCATCATTTATGACTGCAATTCGATCTGCAAATTTTGCTAATTTCTCGCTATCATGCTCAACCATTACAATAGTGAGGTCCGTTTCCTTTCTCAAAGATTCCACAATTGAGAACACTGATTCCTTCCCCACTGGGTCTAAATCAGAAGTTGGTTCGTCTAGAACCAATATTTCAGGTCGCATTGCAAGAAATGATGCGATTGCAATTCGTTGTTTTTGTCCTCCTGAGAGTTCGTGAGGGTATTTTTTGAGCAAATGTTTTATTCCAACTAGATCTGCAACCCATTCGATCCTTTCTGTGATTTCATCGCGAGAAAATCTTAAATTTTCAAGTGGAGAAACCAATTCATCTTCAACGGACATCATTATAAATTGTGAGTCAGGATCCTGCGAAACAAGACCAACCTTTCCAATAAACTCAGAGATATAGTCCTCAGAAGTATCCATCCCACCAATTTTCACTCGGCCCTTGAATTCACCTTTTGCAGCCTGTGGTATTATTCCATTAAGGCAAAGGCAAAGAGTAGATTTTCCAACACCTGAAGGTCCCATAATGCCATAAAATTGACCTTTTTCAATTTGGAGTGAAATACCTTTGAGAACCCAGTCTTCACTTGCTTTATATTTCCACCAGACATCTTCTATGACAATTTCTTTAACCACGGTATACCACCATTTAGCCATGATACGCGCTCAGATACTATAAGTAAAACCTGAGTGACTGTTATGTCGAAGAGAAATCCAAAGAAAAAGATTCCGAAGAGAGAAACAACGAGAACAAGAATAAAATAATCTGGTTTCTTAAAAGGATAAGTCCAATAATAAGAACGTTGTCCTTTGATAATATAGCCCTTACTTGTTGCTGCAAAGGTCATTTCTTCAATCCGTTTGATTAAAAACATTACTAAAGGATTGATTAACGATATATATTTCTTTATACGAGAGATTGGATTCCCTCTGTTAAAATCAACGCCTTTGCATATATTTGCATCTCGAATCGTAAAGAAGTCATCGACAAACATACTCATCGATCGAAGCGTAACTACAAGAACAAATATTAACGAATAAGGTATCTTCAATAACCGTAAACTATAGATGATATCTCGATCTTTTGTTGTTGTGAAAAAGAATATAGTTAGGATAGACATAGCTAGAACTCTTAAATAAATTTTTATAGAATGAATAATTGTGTTCTCTGTTATAAAGATCGCCCATTCAATTGGCCACAACAGGAAGACAGTACTTATGACGGTTGTATCCACTAAAATTATTGTGCCCTCGATATGACTAAACAAAAGAAAGCCGAGAAAAATTGTATTGAGCATTAAAACTAGACCTACAAGAAATTTTTTCATAACACCTAACTGTACTTTTGAAACACCCAATAAAAATATGCCAATTAGCACAATAACAAGTCGTCCAAGTAAATCTTCAATAAGATAGGGAACTAAGCTAATGACAAGTACTAATGCTAGTTTCGTTAAAGGATTCAGTTTATGCATAAACGAATCTTTTGAGATATATAAGAAGAATGAACGTGATGACATTTTGTATCTCCTCTAAAAAAAAGGTAGAGAGGGTTTTAAATATAGCCCTCGATATAGATCTGGCTTCTTTTTATTGGCGTTGTTAAGAAGTACAACATGGGCGTAGCAATCACAGTTAAAACAATGATATCTCCTAAGAACCATCCAAGGAAGACAATATTCGCTGCTGCAGGTGGTAAGCCTAGGAACCATGCAAGGGTATAGCCGCCCCACAATGCAGAGAGAAGAGAGGCAAGGAATACACCGAAGATGAAATACATTGCCCATGATTTCCCTTTGTTTTCACTCTCACGTAAATCGGGATCGGCTCTAAAGGTTCTAAAAGCTATCAAGGGAACAGCACCTTCAATGATATCAGCTACTGCCCATAAAGCACTAAACCATAAGGGGAATCCGCTATAAATCCCTAGAATGAAACAACTGACCCAACCTGCAATTGGTCCACCCCATATCCCAAACCAAAGTGCAAAGGGAACATATACCGCCGCTGCAATATAGAATGCACTCACACCCGGAGCAACAGGTACAGGTACTGTAATGACTGCGAATATAGCTAAGACCGTGCAAACACCAGATACTACACCAGCAATAATTAACCGCATTAACCACTCATGTGGTTGAAGTCCCATATCAATTCACCTCGTGTGCTCACTTTCAATAGTATTTCAACCGCAATCAGGTATGTATCCTAGACTTAAATACTTTATGTTAATTTTGTCGAGAGAAGATTTATATAATTGACATAATCATGTTAAAAAATTAAATAATTTCCTTCTAAGCTTAGGAATCCTTATAGACTGTTTGAATGTCTTATTGGTTAATAATGAGTTATCATACCTTTCTGAATATATAAGTTGAAATCATCTCACTCTGATTTCATTTGAAATAAAATTCTAACATTTTAGAGAGAGTCTCGATTTAGTCAGAAAAAAATTTACCGAGAAGTCGATTCTTCTTCGGAGTATAAGTAAATAATTAACTAAGCTTTTATGTCGGCGTTGAAATTTACTTTTACTCAAAATACTCAGTAAAACAGTTATTTCATGTTAACAAATTTGTAACCATTTCAACCGCTTTCATAGCATTCTCAGCGTAACCATCGGCACCGATCTTGTTTGCCCATTCAGCCGTGACTGGTGCGCCACCAACAATAACTTTATAACGCGAGCGTGTTCCAAGGTCATCTAAAAATCGTATAATATCCTGTTGGTAGGGCATTGTAGTTGATAGCAAAGATGAAGCAGCAATCACATCTGCCTTAACTTCTTCCGCTTTTTCAACGAAGGTCATAGGAGGTACATCAACTCCAATGTCGTATACTTTGAATCCATTTCCCTCCATCATGGCAACTACAATATTCTTTCCAATATCATGGATATCACCTTTTACAGTTCCTATAACAACAGTACCTTTTCCAATCTGTGTTTCTTCTTGTGATAGGTGCGGTCTTAGAAGCTCAAAAACGGCTTTCATTACATCAGCAGAATGCATCATGTCTGAGAGGAAAAGTTCCATCAGTTCAAATTTTTCACCAACGACTTGAATTGCTTTCGTTGCGTGTTTGAGAATCTCCTCTGTGGCTATTTTATTAACTAATGCTTTTTCTATTGCTTGAATCGCATTTTCCTTATTGCCGTTAATTATTGCCTCTTCTAGATTTGTTAATTCGTCAGCAGACATAAGCTCACCTTATAGTTCATATAAATATTAGAATGATATTATTTCATTTCGTTTTTTGTGCATTATTTATAAAATGGACACATTATCTTGGATTTACATTCAATTGGAGGTAGTACTATTGGTTACGATTTGGGAAATCTTAGATCGAGTTGAAGAAGGTCCAGCCTGTAAGGAAACTGATTTTGATTTAAATATATTTTCAGCTACTGTAAACAGGTTGGTGAGTGAACATAACCTCAAATGCACTCCAGAAGAGCCTATCCCAAATGACAACACATTGGCAGATGAGGTTTTTGAAGCAGGGTTAGAGTTAGCACTTGAGGTTGGCATGCTATGTACTTCAACATCTCGACGGATCATTTTTGAAGAGGATGAAATAAAAGAAATGCTAAGAGGACTACCTGGCGAAGTCGTAATGGGAAAAGAAAAGGATACACGTGTCATGAGGTGGAGAACAATAAGCGATTCGTTACCACCACTCATTCAAACTGGTGGATTAGGTCAGCCCACTAGTGAAGATATCTTTCTGGAAGAAGCAGTTGCTTTCGCACAGGATCCTTTAACTGATTATTTCAATCAAGGTTCTCTTACTACAGTATATGGCAGGGCAATTAAAGCTGGCGCGCCATTGGAAGTGGAGGCGGGAAAATACGAAATAGCACTAGTTCGTGAAGCCCTTAGAAGAGTAGGAAGACCTGGATTGTCTATTCTTGGCACCGAAACAAGCGTTACATGTTTAGCAGAAATTGCAGCAAGTTCTACAGAAGGTGGCCTTCGCAGGACTGACTCACATCTGGTTGCAATTGCATCTGATTTAAAAACAGACTATCAGGTACTTTCAAAAGTTGTCCATCTTGTTGGATACGATGCTCTTATTTGTGGTTTATATACCGCTATTATGGGAGGATATGCAGGAGGACCAGAAGGAGTAGCTATTGCAAGGGTAGCAGGATCAATATTAGGACAATTAGTTCATAGACATTCTTTTGCAATCACTGGCACGCCATACAATATGCGTTATGTTGACATAGTACCGGAGATTTCACAATTAAGGAAAATGCTATGGGCACACTCTATCGCAATGCAAGCTTTAAGCAGAAATTCGAAGTTATTAATTGGTGGAACCGCGGGCGGTGCTGCAGGTCCTTGTACAGAAATGTTATTCTGGGAGATGGTTCCTGTCACGCTAATGCATACGGTCTCTGGATGTGCATTTATAGAAAGCTGTTTTGCTGCATTTAATAAATATCAAGATCGTCCTGGTGTACTAGAAGCCCGATTTACAGCTGAATTGGCTCACGCAATATCTAAGGCACAAATAACACGTGAAAATGCGAATGATCTCGTCAATAGTATTCTTAATGAAAAGTTTTCAATTTATGATGGAAAGACAGCACCAGAGGGTAAGACATTCAAAGAGTGCTTTGATACGAAGACAATAAAGCCTAATGACGAATATTACAACTTATATAAGAGCGTAAAAATGCAGGCCGAAGATACATTAGGTATTTCGATTTAATAGCGCTCTCCAAAAAGAGGGTGCCATTTTAAAAGAAGCATCTTTCTTTTTTTCCAGAGATATGTTAAAATATAGTGCTAAGTAGATCAACATTTGGAAACAAATTCAAAAACTAGTAGACGAAGAGGACTCAATCGATTTAAATTAGTCTACCAAAATCAACCCTGTCCATCGAACTAAATTATCCTTTGGTGGGCTTAGTTCGAAGCCAATGTTCTTTGCAGTTTTAAAGGCGTCAATGCCAACAGCTTCTATTGATGGGCGAGCTTGAAATGGATGCTGACAAGCTTCTCCTGATTGTTGTGTTACACATTTAGAGCATAGTTTACAACTTCCACCAATAAATCCTGTCGCAAAATAAAAGCCCATTGAATACGCTTTTGCTTCTACTTTATTCACAATTTTATGTAGATTTATTTGGCCCTTGTCAAGAGTATCTTTTCGGTTTTCAAAATATGATTGATTTTCGTAAATTTCGCCTACACTTTCATTACTTTTAATAATCGTTGCTAGTTCTTCACTCAGGGGAGTATCTACTTGGATTAGTACAGCATAATTATAGTTTGCCAACATAGCCCGAAATTCATCAACGGAAGGAGTATTTTTAGGAGGGCAACAGAGATTTATTCCGAAAGATGGGCATAATGGCACTTGACACTTAAGACGGACTCTCTCATCTACGACAACGGCGTCTGCATCAAAAAACTTTGCCCTAGAGGCACCATTTTCAATAGCATAATCACATAACTTCTTAAGATCATTAATAAGATCTTCAGTTCTTGTCTTAGACATCATGCTTTCCAACTCGAAACAGGATTGTTTAATGGAATTTTATAAATGGTGACACTAGATAGTATTTTAACTTAAACTTTTTGCGCTAAATTATCCAGTCGATGAGGGACATTAAAATGTCATTTTGGAAAGAAAACAATATGGAAAAGCTTATTACATTTAATGACGTCATTCTTTTGCCAGGATGGAGTTCAATTGAACCTAAAGATCCTGATATTTCATCAAGAATCACTTTAAACCACAAATTAGTTTTGCCTTTTGTTTCGTCTCCAATGGATACTGTTACTGAAGAAGAAATGGCGATAGAACTAGCTAGACATGGAGGACTTGGAGTTATACATAGAAACTGCACAAAAGAAGAAGCAGTAAACATGACACGAAAAGTCAAGCGTGCAGAATCCTTCATCATTTCAGAAGTTTTCACTATAAAACCTGGTGAATCTGTGAAAAGTGCCACTGAATTAATGAATCTACATAATGTCCATGGTCTACCAGTTTTAAACGATAACGAAAATTTAATAGGAATAGTTACATGGCGCGATATACGATTTGCTGATGATAAATTGAAAGTTGAAGATGTAATGACTAAAGATGTGATCACAGCAACTGAAGAAGTAAGTCTTGATGACGCCAAAACATTGCTCCACAAACATAGAATTGAAAAATTGCCAATAGTTGATTCTATAACTGGTAAGTTGAAAGGACTTATTACAATCAAAGATATACTCTTGAAAGGAAAGTATCCGCATGCTGTAAGAGATGAAGATGGACGATTACTATGTGCAGCAGCTATAAGTCCATTTGATTTAGAACGTGCTAAGGCGCTTGATAAATACGCAGACATTTTGGTGATAGACGTAGCTCATTTTCATAACGTCAATTGCTTTAAAGGAACTAAAGAGATTTTGAATAGTGTAAGCGCTGATGTAATAGTTGGGAATATTGGAACATATGCAGCAGCAGTAGATGTACTCAGCAGACTAGAAGGAATTGCAGGACTTAGAGTAGGAATTGGATCAGGAAGTATTTGCTCAACAAGCATGGTAACACGTGCGGGTTCCCCAACATTATATGCAACACTACAAGTTGCAAAGGCGACTGCTGAATTAGGAAATGATATACCGATCTGTGCAGATGGTGGAATTAAAAACAGTGGTGATATCGCCGTGGCTTTGGCTGCTGGCGCTTCAGCTGCAATGATGGGAAACATTTTTGCTGGATGTCGTGAATCTCCTGGACGTTTAATAGCTTTAGAAGGGAAATACTATAAGCAATATTATGGAATGGGATCAATGGCAGCAAGAAAAAAACGATTTTCATTTGATAGATATTCTCAACCAAGTAAAGAGATTGCAGAAGGTGTAGAAGGCTTTGTCCCGTATCGAGGAACAATAAGTGATGTAATCAATGAACTTGCCGGTGGACTTAAAGCTGCATTAGGTTATGTTGGCGCGAGAGATCTTAATGAACTTAAACAGAAAGCTCATTTCGGATTATTAACACCAGCAGGTATGCAAGAAATGCAACCTCACGATATAATTACGCCAAAATAATCGAAATTAACCAAACATAATCGAAATCGAAAAAGATCAATCAGTTAATTTTGTAAATGCTGAAAAAAATTGTATAGAAAACTCTTCAAGAAGTTCAAAAGCTTGAATTAGCCTTTTTGTCCGTTCTTCTGTCACACGATGAGGTTCATGTATAGCAAATCGAATTTTTCCGATTAAATAATTCTCCCATAATTCTATGCAAAACCACGACTTCTTCTCATCATCAAGGAAGAAGTCGGATATCTTTTCGATGTCCTCTGAGTTAATAAGTCTCTGTGGTTTTGAGGATATTTTTGACTTTTGTTTATTTACCAAGAATAAGGCACTATTTAGAGCATGATCGCATGTTTTTATTGCCCTAAGGCCGACATATAAAGTCCATGTAGAACTTACTCTATCATCTAACATTAATCGAGTCTCACAAGACACATATTCAAAGAAATTATTCAATTCAACTTGATTTGCAAAGAATGTATGTGAAATCGTTAGATTCTTATTCCTTTCATCTAATCGCATTTCGTTAAGTAAATCGTGTCCAGAGAGATAACTCTTTTTATTACCATATTTTGACATGCGAATCGCTCCCAAGATTGTTACAACAAAAACCCCCATTAGACCTATGAAAGGAATTGGCCAAAACAATGGAGAGTACAAAATAATCAACAGAGTGCTTAAAAAGAAGAACGGTAGAAAGAAAAGAATCCATCTTATCTCAATCGTTTCCCTTTCAGTCATTTTGTTAAGATCTAGTATTTTTCCTTCAAGAGTTAAGGCATAACTAGAAGGTTCTTTTTTTGTATGAAGGTTCTTCTGATGAGTCTCGATTAAAAGAAATTCTTTCCTGCGATTTCGACCCCTAACTTTACGTACCTGAATTATAACTAATATCATAAAACACAGCACAATAACTATATAGGGTGTATATGGTGAGTTTTTCAGAACCTGAAACTGCTTGATAGCGCCTGATATTATATTTTGCATAACTGGCTCACTCACAATAATGAAAAAATCCAATCACGTAAAAAGCTTACCTTTAATAATGAAGAAGTTTGCCAATCTCATATAAGTGGAGTTTTTAAAAATACTGATTCAAATATCAGCTTCATTCTTATTTGCTGTCTTTTTATGTATTGTATTTAGCTATATTTATAGAATTTTAATCTTTGTAGCGTTTAAGGTAATACTATATAAAGAAGCGCGCTATCGCGCACGTATATATAAAGGGAGAGGTTATCGCGCTCGCATATTTGATAAAACGCGCCATCGCGCTCGAAGATCGCATGTAATGCCTTTAAAAAGGAGGGCAACAATTATAAAGTATTTTGTCGGTGTTTTACTATATAGACTATTGGGGGTTAGAGAGATTTCGCTGGGAAAGAGAGCTAGAGTGCCGGATGAACTTCGTTGGCTTACTAGAACCTATTTCCAAAAAAAGGGTTTAGTACCAGTTGACATAGCTCATTGGAAGCCATATCGGAAAAGCAATATCAGAAAAATGTTAGCAAATGATACGCTGCTTTTGAAAAACTCTATTGGCGATCACTTAGGGTTAGTAATTATAAAAGACTGGAATCGAGTGGTAGGAATTGATCAGGGCTATCAAATAAGTCGGCTGAGGAGTCTTCTTGTAAACGAAAACGTAGCAATAAATGGCTTAAGATTTATTCTAGTAAGTCATAGAGGTTTTTCAGAAAGTATCAAAGGATTTGCTCGCAAACAAGAAATTGAATTGAAATCCGAATATGAGATGACGTATGAATTCCCCACATTGAGAGAATTTATACGAAGGCGGAGGAGGACTCTAGAAAACGTAAGAGAAAAAGATGAGGCCCATGAAACCATTGTAGATAGTATTGACTCTGTACAGCCATATCAAATAGAAGCTTTAATAGAATGTATTGTGTAAAAGGGCATTATTGCCCTTTTTTTATCTGATATCAGCGAGAATGGCTGAAGCGGTGGTGCTTTCTTGCTTAACTACTCGTAAGAAAAAACAGCAATAAGTCATTTTTGACAATATATATCTCTATTTTTTATTTCTTCATCTCTTCCAGAGGTTCTCATAGACTCTCTCATCAATGCGCTGTTAAGTAAACGTCACTTAAAATATGAGTATGTTTAGATAGTCATGGCAATTACAATCTTAGAGGAAATAACATGACAAAAAATCAAACAAAATATATTATTGGCGGTTTTAATGTAATGAGTGAATTAAAAATATGAAGCAAAAGTCAAGCGCATTCATGAAAATAACAGACAAAGAAAACAACAAGGAGCTCTACCAATGTCCTGAATGCGGTTTTCACTACCGCGAGAAAGAGTGGATGGAAAAGTGAGAAGCGTGGTGCAGGGAACACAATAGTTGTAATTTAGGTGTTACTGCACACGCGCAGGAGAGTAAAGAGAATTAAAAATTAAGGAGAAAAATTATGAAAAAACTTTTTGTTACAAGAGAAAGCGCCTGCTTACAGCCAATTAGGGAACTGATTGAAAAGCAAAAGCATAGGACGTTGGTATTATGGAGTATTGAATGTGCAGAGCGTGTACTTCCGATTTTTGAAGGGAAGTATCCACAAGATGAGCGGCCACGAGAAGCTATTGAAGCGGCAAAAGCATGGACGCGTGGAAAGATAAAAATGCCAGAGGCCAAAAAGGCTGCCCATGCTACACATAATGCTGCAACCGCAGTCGCCGAAGAAGATCCCGCTGCTTGTGCTGCTGCACGCGCTATGGGACACGTTGTTGGGACTGTCCATGTTGAAACGCACGCTATGGGTTTTGTTATGTACTCGATTACTGCATTTGTATATGCCGCTGAACATAAAGACGCTGATGATGTGATTGCTAAAGAATGTAATTGGTTGTATGACCGTTTACTATACTGGCAAGCAAATATTGACAAAGTAGATACAATGTGGGCATCCTTTCTATTAAAAAATGATGTTCCAAACAAGGAAGCACTTTGAAGACAAAAGAAAGAATAGGAATTATAAAAAGTCTATCATCAAAGATAAATTTCCTAAATGGCTGGTAGAACACTAACCTTCTAACCTTAGAAATCTAATTCAAAATTATTTCCATTAGAAAATCAAAATTCTGTTCCTCAGCCCAAATGATAAAGAGTCTGTTTTCGATAGGGATAACAACTTGTTTAGCACTAGAAACCCAGTCAGTCCCAACAAATTTCAAATAGACTCCAGATCCAATATACGTCCGAATTTCCTCATCAACAAATTTTACATCCTCAAAACCTGGGATTCCATGCGTTCTTAATTCGTATTCTGTTTTGCTTTTTAATAAATTCAGAGCAGATTGAGCCAGGTTTGTATCATTTTCTACATTTCGATTATATTCAAAAATAATTAATCCCGCATTACGGTGAAATCCTTTGGGTCCTTGAAGTTCATAATCAAATACATTTCTCTCTAATGCTTCTGATTCTTCAATTACCTCCGAAAGAACCATCCAATTGTTCTCAAAAAGAGGTCTTAAGTATTTTTTAGTTGTAGGGTGTATCGTTTCGATTGTCAGTTCCTGCTTTCCTTTTTCTTGTTCTTGATAGATTTTTTCAAGACGGTCTCCTATAAAAAGTTGCTTTTCTTTTATTTTTTCCAATTCATTCTCTTTTTGCCCAATATATCCTTGTAATACAACAAACGGAGGTCTTGCAACAAATTTTGTTCTCTTAGGTATTATATCGACAGTTTCTATCCAACCTTTCTTATTTAAGCGTTTTAAAATTGCATATAGAGTTGTACGACCAATTTCATCAAACTCATTCTTTATTACTCCTGCGAATTCGCCCTTTGTTCCTTCTTTTAATAATCTTAGATAGACTTTAGCTTCGTCTGAACTTAAAGCGAAATCCTGTAGTTTTTGAATTAAATCGTCCTTAAATCTGCTCATTTTTAATCACACTGGTGGTTGTTACAAAATATTGTCATAATAGTTATGACAATAGTGACATTTAAATATTGTGTTTTATAAAATAAAACGGAGGCGATCAAAAAATGGCAAAAAGCAAGAAACCCAGACCTAGAATCCCAGAAGGAGAAGCAATACTAGATACTCCAGAGTTTACCATGGAAGAATATAGTGAAAGAATGAAAAAAAGTCTGGATTCTGAGTATCGAAGTCTTGTGGAACATATCATAAAAGGAATAGATCCACCAAAAGGGGCGACTATTCTAGAAATAGGTCCAGGTCCAGGCTGGATCGGTATCTGGCTGGCAAAAGAACGTCTTGATGTCAGAGTAGATGGGCTAGAACCATCAGCCGATATGCGGAGAGTTGCCATAAAAAATGCAAAAGAGGAAGGTGTTAGTGACCGTGTAAATTATATAACAGGTTATGTTGAAAACATGGAAATGATTCCAGACCAAAAATATGACTTGGTATTCTCCAACGATTCTCTGCATCACTGGGAAAATCCTTTAAAAGGTTTCAAAGAGATTTCTCGGGTATTAAAGCCAGATGGGAAAGTATATATCCAAGATGAACGCCGGGATTTAGGGCTAAGGGCAAAATTCATTGTGCATGTGTTAGGACGCCTTATTGCTGGGAACTTCTGGAAATATTGGAAATCATCAATCGATGCAAGTTATACACCGCAAGAAGTCCAACAATTCTTAGAGCAAGCAGATATTTCTAACTGGTTCGTTAATACAGATTTTTTAGGGATTTCTATTGAGACAAAATAGTTAATTACCTACTTTCGTTTTTATAATTCAGAAAATTTGGACCGTAACTTCTTTTGGTGATTGAAATTCTTGATACTGCAGTAGTACTCGCAGCGGGTAAAGGAACAAGGTTCTTGCCTCTTACAGAACATATCCCTAAACCACTGTTATCGGTTGCGGGAAAGCCAATCATCGAATATGCGCTCGATTTTTTACAAAAATTTCATATAACAAAAATTTTCATGGTGTTGGGTTACAAACACCAACAAATTCAAGAGTATTTGAACAGTACATACTTTAGAGAATCCATCGAATATTTATTTCAAGAACAACAACTGGGATTAGCGGATGCAATTAATCAAGCGAAAGAAATAGTCAAGAAAGATTTCGTAGTGTATTTGGGAGATAATCTATTTCTAGATTTGCCGCCTAACGATTTGCTTCAGCATCATTTAAATCGCCAAGCGAATGCCACACTTCTTTTAGAAGAAAAAAAAACTCCAAAAGAAACAGGTGTTGTTCTCATTGGAGAAGACAACAAGATCCTTAAAATTGAAGAAAAACCATCTGTAGTGTTTTCAAATATCATTACAACCGGCATCTATATTTTCAATCCGATAATATTCCGTGCTATTCAGGAAATAGAGCCCTCGCCCTCACCAAGAGGAGAATTTGAAATTGCTGATGCGGTTAAGAAATTACTTGAAAAAGACAACGTAAAAGTATATGGAACATTATTTGACGGATGGAGAAAGAATATTTCTCGAGCAAAAGATCTTATAGATGCTAATCGTGAAGTTTTATCCCGCATTCAAGCTGGAATAATCCCAGTTACGCCAGGATTTAAACTAGTAGAAAATGGTAATCAAATTGGAAATAATACGAAGATTATTCCTCCTGTTCTAATTGGAAATAATGCAAAAATAGAAAAAAATACTCAGATAGGACCTTTTACAACAATAGGAAGAAATACAGCAGTCGGTGAAAATTCAATAATTGAAAATAGCATTATTTTTGATAAGGCTCATATTCCAAATAATGCAGAATTTAGCAGAGTTGTATATCTAAACGAAGATATTTTTGTAAAAGGGTAAATGAGGGGTCATTCAACAGTTACAGGATCCATCTTATATTTTTTAATTACTTCTGCAACGTAAGCATCAAATCCTTTTTCCTTAATAAAATCAAGATCCTCTATCAATGTTTTATGACCTGGTTTTAGAAAATCAAGTTTTGCACATGTTTTATAATCTTCCTCACATTCTGCACAGGTTCTTATATTCTTTTCTTGTACACAAACGCGAATTTTACAGTCTGGATCTCCACATGGATGTTCTGTTGAAGTGCAACATGTTTGCATGTTTGACATCATTGGTAGAAATTCAAGAAACTCCATGACTTCATTGATAGGTTTAAATGGTGGAAAGACTTCACTGAATAATTCTAAAGGTAACTCTTTAAGAGTTTCTTTCAACAAATTAGCAAGGTCTCCTCGCCTTTTGGCCTTTGCTTTACATTCTTTACAATTAATGCCGCAATATGCGACTAAATCTTCGTTTGAATATAATTTAGATTGTTCCATCTATCATTACCCCCTTTTTCACATGTCAGAATTAACTTCTTCGCCTAATAAAAAATTATTACTTAGTTGATCCGATTCTTACTATTAAACTTCATAATTACAAAAAGACAGAGACTACTATAAAAGTAGAAAAAGCTTGATAAGTATAGTAGATTCGCTATAGAACTTTGTAAATTAGATAAATGTCGTTATTCTCTGGAGATGGGATATACAGATATAAGGCGTATTTTTCGGGATGTTCTTGAATGTATGTGATTGTTTGATCACACCAAGGTGAATGCTGCCCCCAAGCAATATAATTCACGTTGTAATGATGAATAATATCATCCAGTCGAGTGGGGGTGTGGGGCATACCTATGATTGCCCTTGTGGTAAGATAAGCAACTTCTTGAGAATAACCAAGTCGTACCATTGTCACACCATTCAGTCCCTCAACTTCAGCAGCAAGATCTGCACCTTGAATTTCATATGGCTGAGTAAGAATAGTTCCCTTCGCTTGAACGAGTCCAAATATGATAAAACTAAACGTTAAAAAGATAACCAAATAAGAGAATACGTCTCGATGACGTAAGAGTTCTATAATCTGCCTATTTACTCCAGGTTTAAGCTTTTCTAGAACCCACTTTAAGATATTTTTACATGTAACCAAGCCATACACATATAGCATACTAAAAGCCGGTAGAGTGAAATCGACGAACCTTACGTCAACATTTGTTAGAAACGATAGAGGTACAAAAAATATCAGAATCCATGATAGGATAAAATATTGGCGGGATTTTATGGCTCCTACTACTCCTGGAATCAAAAGGAAGAAATATAATGGGACAAGATGTTCATTTCCACCAAAGGGACCATAAAGAACAAAAGAACTATTAAGTGGCCATGGCAAAAAAAGGCTTGTAAGACGAGGGAGGGTGATAAGGTAATATGTATAAGGAGCAAACAACCCAACGAAGGCCGCTGAGATTTCTGGAAAACTAAAAGGAGAAACAAGAGTTATAATACTGAAATTTCCTGTATAGACTGGAAAGCCTTCCCACGCGCAAATATAACGATGTGAAATATAACTAAAGTAACGATATGCTGGCCAAACGGAGTAGACTGCACCTTGCATCACACTTGCCAATATTGGCATTCTCCAAGTATTTACTGATTTTGAGGTTAAAATCCAATATATGAAAAAGAGAAGTATCAATATGATGCCCAAATCTCTTGTAAGGGCGCAAAAACCACCTAGAAGACCTGCCATGATTAATTTTGGATAATTTCTATTGGAGATCCCTTTGCAATAGCAATATAGGCTAAGAAAACCCATGAACATGAATGTGTTGTCTGTTAGAGAGAGTTGTGCTAAATAGATGTGAAATCCTGAGATAGTAAATAGAAATGTTGTAAGAATGCTTTCGCGATAATTCAAAAACAACATACTCAATAAAAACACGATAGGGATTGATATAGTTCCAAATACACATGAGAGTAAGCGATCTGAATAGATAAAATCAAGTCCAGTAGCAGTATGAATAAGTGCTCCAAGAATTGGGTGAACGGGTGGGTGGAGTATAAAGGGATCTTGTGCATACAATGAATATACTCCATGTTCAATAAGATTTTGTGAAAGCCCAGCATATCTGCTATCGTCTCCAAATATAAACCATAGGTCTGAATAGACCAAAAAGCGTATCAGACCCCCCATAAAGGTTATTAGTACTACTAATGCAAATGTCCAGTGTTTCTCTTTCATTTGAGACCCTTGACGATTATAAACGACTTTTGAACTGGAGTTATACTACGAGCGGATTATAAATTTTACTTGGCTGCCGTCAATATTCACGACGCTATAGATTTTTGTGTATTTAGAATTTTTTTATCTTTAGAAATTATGCCGATAACTAAAGTCTTTTTAAATGACAGTGTCATAAGGGAGCTAATTCAAAATCATTAAAAATAAGAAAAGAACTGGCTCACTAAGTTACCTAAGGAAGGGAAAAGGAACTAAGGGCAACTAGAATGGCTTAATGTGTCTTAAAATCTTGCTTTGAAACAAAAATTTTGTTAAGTTCCAATAAATTTGTGCAGAGTTATAAAAAGCTTAGTTCCTTGTTTCTTAGCTCTTCTATAAAAGCAGTGTGTTAGTGGGCGAGTTCTTGTAAAAAATAAAGAGTAAAAGAGAGAATTACAATGAAAAAGAAAAATACTCTACTGACTGGTCTAACGATTTTTCTAGTAATACTTCTATCAGCAACGATTATAATTCAAGCTACGGCTCTCGTGAGAGCTGAAGAACCAACTAATTTCTCTGATTCGCCACTCGAAGCACAACAACCAGAAGGCACCGTATCAATAGAAGGTTCAACACTTGGAACACAATCTACTACAGCAGAGGAAGGGGGCGAACTAACACCTGTGTCGCCTAATGAACAAGAAACACCTCCCCCGCCTGATAATGAAGTAGAGCAGCCACCACTCCCACCTTATTTGGGAGACGACGAGTTACCGCCACTGCCTGATAACGAATGGTATGTAGAAGGCACTGGAACCTACTTTGAGGTAACTGACAGCGATTATCAAAACATAACCTTGATCAGCAGCGAACCCGTCCACGTACACTTAGAAGTCATTCCGCGAATGGTCAGTTTTGTTATAGAGGACACTAATTCAGCAAACTCGACCCTTCTGACCTTCTCTGGCTTTAAACCCAATACTACCTACTATCGCTACCAAGACGGCTTTAAGATAGAGAATTTTACGACAGATTCAACGGGACAATATGCATTCATGCAAGATATCTCCCAAGGGCATCACGTCTACATTCAAGATGCTCCTTCGACCCTTTATATCAACTCTGATTTCACTTTTACAGGAGACATTATTGATGCAATAGTCGTCAACGCCTCTAATATTGTGATAGATGGAAATGGTTATACGCTCCAAGGTTCTGGACTTGGATACGGCATCTACTTAAATGACAAACACAACGTAACCATCACCAATATCAGGATTGAGAATTTCAGTTACGGCATTAATCTCGAATTGTCTTCAAACAATAACAGCATAATTGGCAACACCATCACCAACAGTGATTTTGCACTCTATCTCGTTTCTTCTTCATACAACACTATCACTGGCAATACCATCACCAACACCACTTTTGGCATCAGACTTGATGCATCTTCAAATAATAACAGTATTACTGACAATACCATCATCAACAATGGTCAAGGCATCAGGCTTCGTACTTCTTCAAACAATAACACCATCACTGGCAACACCATCACCAACCATACTTATGGCATCTGGCTTGATGATTCTTTAAATAACAGTATTACTGACAACACCATTGCATACAACACTTATGGCTACTTGCTCGATTCCTCTTTATACAACACTATCACTGGCAACACCATCACCGATAACACAATTCGGGGCATCTGGCTCCGTGCTTCTTCAAACTATAACAGTATTACTAACAACAACGTTACCAACAACGATTTTGGCCTCTATATCGTTTCTTCTTCAGACAACACTATCACTGGCAACACCATCACCGATAACAACAGGGATGGCATCAGGCTCACTTCTTCAAACAATAACAATATCGCTGGCAACACCATCACCAATAACACAAGTTGGGGCATCAGGCTTGATGCATCTTCAAATAATAACAGTATTACTGACAACACCATATCAAACAACGATTTTGGCATCCATCTCTATAGTAGTGCAAACAACGCCATAGTTGGCAACAAGGTCACAAATAACACTGTTAACGGCATCAGGCTCACTGGTTCTTCTTCAAACAACAGCATAACTGACAACACCATCACCAACACCAATTATGGCATCTATCTCGATGGTTCTTCAAGCAATAACGTCACTAGCAATACCATTAACAACAACACTTATGGTGTCTATCTCTTGAATTCTTCACGCTATAATATTATAACTAGCAACAACGTCACCGATAACACAATTCGGGGTATCTGGCTCCAGGCGTCTTCAAACTACAACAGCATAACTAACAACACCATTACCAATACTCTGCAAGGTACTTTTGGCATCTATCTCTCTAGTTCTTCATACAACACCATCACTGGCAACACCATCACCGATAACACGTATGGCATCAGGCTTGATGCATCTTCAAATAATAACAGTATTACTGACAACACCATCACCAATAACACTCAAGGCATCAGGCTCCGTACTTCTTCAAACAATAACCTCATCACTGGCAACACCATCACCTACAACACTTATGGCATCTGGCTTGATACATCTTCAAATAACAGCACTGACAACACCATAGCTTACAACACTTATGGTTGCTTGCTCGATTCCTCTTCATATAACACCATCACTGGCAACACCATCACCGATAATACAAATCGAGGCATCTGGCTCCGTGCGTCTTCAAACTATAATAGAATTACTAGCAATAACGTTACCTACAACAACGAGGGGATCTATCTTTATAATAGTACAAACAACGTTATAGCTAGCAACACCATCACCGATAACACCAATAACGGTATCTGGCTCGAAGAAGATTCAAGCAATAACAGCATAACTGACAACACCATATCCAACAACAACTATTCTGGCATCATTCTCTATTTGTCACGCTATAACAGCCTAACTGACAACACCATTACCTATAGCACACATGGAATCACTCTCGTTGCGTCTTCAAACAATAACAGTATAACGGGCAACACCATCACCAATAACAACAGGAATGGCATCTATCTCGCGTTTGCAAACTATAACAGTATAACAGGCAACACCATCACCAACAACAACTATGGCATCTATGACTATCATAGGTCACGCTATAACAGCATAATTAACAACACCATATCAAATAACGTGAATGGAATAGAGCTCGCTGGGATTTTCAACAACACCATCACTGGCAACACCATCACCAATAACAACGGGAATGGCGTCCGAATCCATGGGTCTTCAGGCAATACCATCACTGGCAACACCATCACCAATAACACCCGAAATGGCATTGATCTCCATAACGGTGACAACAATTACAATGCAAGCAATAACATTATAACTTTCAACGCCATATCAGACAATGGGGATGGCATCTATCTCTACAGAGGTGCAAGTAATAACAGCATAACTGGCAACACTATCACTAACAATGATGATGGCATCTATCTCGAATCTTCTTCATATAACAGTATAACTTTCAACGCCATATCAAACAACGTGGAGGGCATTTATCTCTATAATAGTACAAACAACGCCATAGCTGGCAACAACGTCACAGATAACACCAATAACGGTATCTGGCTCGAAGAAGATTCAAGCAATAACAGCATAACTGACAACACCATATCAAACAACGTGAATGGCATCAACCTCCGAGTTTTATCAAACAATAACAGTATTACTGACAACACCATCACAGCAAACAGCGATTACGGCATCTGGCTCTATTTTACTGGCATTAACACCGTCACTGGTAATACCATATCCAACACCACTTATGGCATCAGTATCTCTAGTTATGCAAGCCACACCATCACTGGCAATAACAGCATAACTGACAACACCATATCCAACACCACTATTGGCATCTATCTCGGTAGTAGGTATAACAGCATCACTGGCAACACCATCATCAATAACAACCGGGTTGGCATCTTGAGCTCTAGTTCAGGCTATAACACAATCACTGGTAATACCATCACAGGAAATACCGAGCATGGCATCTGGATCAATGCTAATTCAAAAAATAACATCATAGCTTTCAACGTCATATCAAACAACGGGAATGGCATCTATCTCTGGCAAACTTCAAATAGTAACAGTATAACTGGCAACACCATATCCAACAACAACCAGATTGGCATCTTGATCCGTGCTTCTTCTTCATACAACACCATCACTAGCAACACCATCACCAACAACACTTGGGGCATCGGGATCATTGAGGGTGCAAACAATAACAGTATAACTGGCAACACTATAACAGCAAACAACTATCATGGCATCTATCTCCATAATAATGCAAACAACACCATCACTGGCAACACCTTATTAGCCAACCAATATGGCATATGGCTCTGGAGGTCTTCAAACAATAACAGTATAACGGGCAATACCATTACCAACAACGATGAGGGCATCTTTCTCGACGGTTCTTCATTTGATGGTTCTTCATATAACAGTATAGCTTTCAACGTCATATCAAACAACGATGAGGGCATCCATCTCTATAGTGGTGCAAACAACGCCATAACTGGCAACAACGTCACAAATAACACTGCTAACGGCATCAGGCTCGAAGAAGATTCAAGCAATAACAGCATAACTGACAACACCATATCAAACAACGGGAATGGCATTAGCCTCTGGTATTCTTCATACAACAGCATCACTGGCAACACCATCACCAACAATGTTTGGGGTCTCTATCTCAATGATTCTTCAAGCAATAACATTAATGGCAACAGCATCACCAATAACTACAGGAATGGCCTCGATATCGTTTCTTCTTCATACAACAATATCACCAGCAACACCATCAACGATAACAACAGGAATGGCATCAGTCTCATTGGTTCTTCATACAACAGCATAGCTTCTTACAATATCATCACCAACAACTATGCGGGCATCTTTCTCGATGGTTCTTCAAATAACAGTATAACTTTCAATGCCATATCAAACAATGGGGATGGCATTTATCTCTATAATAGTACAAACAACGGTATAACTGGCAAAAACATCATAACCCATAACGATTATGGCCTCTATCTTGTGGGTGCTTCAACAAACACTATAGCTGGCAACGTCATCACAACGAGCACCATTAATGGAGTCTTTTTAGATTCTTCTTCAAACAACACCATCACTGGCAACACCATCACAACAAATGTCGTACATGGCATCAGGCTCGAAGAAGATTCAAGCAATAACAGCATTATTGACAACATCATATCCAATAACGATGCGGGCGTCGTTCTCGATGGTTCTTCATACAACAGTATAACTTTCAACGTCATATCAGACAATGATGATGGCATCCATCTCTATAGTAGTGCAAACAATGCCATAGCTGGCAACAACGTCACCAATAACACTTTTAATGGCATCAGGCTCGAAGAAGATTCAAGCAATAACAGCATTATTGACAACATCATATCCAATAACGATGCGGGCGTCGTTCTCGTTGCGTCTTCAATTAACAGTATAACTAGCAACCGCATCACACTAAATAATGTTGGCATCTGGATCTCTTCCCTCCCAAATGTCTCATACAATAACAGCATAACTAGCAACACCATCACCGACAACACTATTGGCATCTGGCTCGATTCTTCTTCCATCAACACCAACATAACTAGCAACACCATCACCAACAATGTTTTGAGCCTCCATCTACAGGAAACTTCAACTAACAGTATAGCTGGCAACACCATATCCAACAACGATTACGGCCTCAATCTCTATGCTTCTTCAAACAACACCATCACTGGTAACACCATCACAGTAAACAGCGGTTTTGGCATCAGGCTCTGGTATTCTTCAACTAACAGTATAACTAGCAACAACATAACAGCCAACAACGATGATGGTATCCGTCTCGATGGTAGTGCAAACAACACTATAGCTGGCAACACCATATCAGCCAACAGCTTTTCTGGCATCCTCCTCAATTCTTCTTTATTCAACAACATCACGGGTAACAGCATCACCAACAACGATTTAGGCATCTGGTTTGATTCTTCTTCAAACAACATCGTCGCTGACAACATCATAACCAACAACGATTTAGGCGTCTATCTTCTTTCTTCCTCAAACAACACCATCACTGGCAACACCATCGCAGACAACTTGTATGGCCTTATCATTGTTTCGCCTTCTGGTGGTTGTCCTCCAATAGTAATTTGTCCCGTCGTAAGAGTTTCGGTACAAAATCTCATTTACCACAACAACTTCATAGACAACGGCGTTCAAGCAAACGACTCAAATCCTGCATACAACGACTGGCATCATCCAGTTCTGTTAGAGGGCAATTACTGGTCTGATTATCCTGGTGTTGATGACGGAAGCGGCACTGGCAAGCATGCAATTGCTGGCGACGGTATAGGAGACACCTATATACCCTGGCCTGGACTTGACTTCGACTTTTATCCTTTGATGCTTTCATACATTAAGACACCTCTCGGCACTGGAGTGGAGGTTACAGACCCAGTTACAAAAGCCAAAATAACATTTGATGAGGTCACAAACAGCGGGACAACAACAGTAACCACCAGTTCAACAGGACCCAGTCCACCAGCAGGATTCGAAGTCAATGGACAATATTACGAGATAAACACTATCGCCAACTTCACAGGTACTATTACCATTTGCTTACCTTATAATGAAACCCTAGTAGTAGGAAATGAAGCGGACCTGAAACTCATGCATTGGAACTCAGTATCCATGCAATGGGAAGATATCACTACTTGGGTAGACACAGTGAACAATATCATCTGCGGCGAGGTCTCCAGCTTATCACCATTCGTAGTCGTGGAAAATCTAGATTTTACACCACCAACTACCGAATTAACTATTGGAACACACTATGTTGACGAAACAAGCAACATCTTCGTTACTTCCGACACAGAGTTCACGCTTACAGCTACTGACGATTTTGCAGGGGTTGCTCACATCTACTATCGTATTAATAATGGCGACTGGATGGAATATATCGAGGCTATCACGCTTGTGGGTCCAGATGGAACCTATACCATAGAATATTATAGCGTTGATGCTACAGGCAAGGATGAAACGCCGAAATCTGTAACTGTCATCCTAGTAAGCCTCGATGTCAATTCATACATATCCGATGGCGACAATAATCCGATAACATACTTCGATGTAGTCTTTTCAAAGAAGAAAACTGGCTATCAACTTGTTGCAACGAATCCAGGTCAGATCTTTTATAACATCGAGATCATAAATGATTGGCCAATCGCTGTTGACTCACTAACAATTGATGCAAATATACCTACAGACTTTGTGTTGAAAGGCGCAAGACCGATACATGTGTACTTAGACGGCATTGACATAACTGACATTTGCACGATCGATGGAACCCTGATTATCGTAACGGACATGCCCGCAGGCAGCATGATTTATGTGAATATTCATATGGATTATGCACTAAAGGGAACCACCTATGAATCACTAGACGACTTCGGGATGAAAAGTTACTTCTTTGAAGTGAGCGTGTCAGGGTCTGGTGGCTCACCTTCACAACCTGGTCAAGGTCTCATCGGCACTTACAATTCTCCAGCAAACCTGATTGCTCATCAAAAGAAGACGACAGCTATAGCAGGCTACGTTAAGGATTTCTATGGAAACCCAATAGCAAACGCCATTGTAGAGTTATTTGACTCTGATGGCAACCTAGTTGGAGCAGCAATTACAGACGAAAACGGGTTTTACTATTTCCTCGACATCGCAGTCGGATATTACACCGTCAAAGTAACTTACAATGTTCAGACGTATATCCAAGCAATAACTGTAGCAAAAAACGAACTAGCTCAAGTAGACTTTACTATTGGATAAAAAATTAGATCAACGATACTATAGTTTCCTTCTTTTTTCCTTTTTTTTATGTCAGTACAATTCTGCTTTAACTTCAAGAAATCTATTAGATTTTGTTTAAGATATTTTATCATAAAGCTTGGAATGCAGTCAATAATTTCATGGCTTAATAAATTATTCTAAGGTTAGATGTTCAGAACGTGATTCCTTTGCTTCTTTTGCTCCATTTATACAATTCAATTCCAACAACTGACGGAAGGCATGCAATAATGATTAGTACCCAATCAAGCCAAGTGAGCCACATGAATTCAAAGACAAACCCGAAGGGTATTACTGCTAGTTGAACTAAAGGAGCATAAATAAGACCAATTGTCCCAAAAAAAACCATTCCTATGAAGATATACGTACGCGCCGATCTATCTTCGGCTTTGTTAGATTGAATTATGGACATGTTAATTCGGCGAATAGAGAGTACCATAAACGATTCCACAAACACGATTGTAACAATCGCCATAGTTCTTGCCTTCTGCTGAGCCAAAGGCCAATCTGTTGACACCAATCCTGCTTCATTGCCAGGAAACACGGGATATAACCCAGTAAACGTTACAACATAAATAAATGCGACTCCGATAGCCATCAAAGCTGCTTGGAGAGCCATAACCTTAAATAACTTACGATCTATGATTTCTTGTGTATCACGTGGTTTTTCTTTCATTATAGCGCTTGTAGATCGATCAAATACTAGTGCAAAACCTGGGAACGTGTGAGCCGACACATATAGCCATTGAAGTTGGTACGGTAAGAAGCCAAAGAAATTCGGTATGAATGACATTCCAAATAGGATAGCCGCTTCCATTAAATTTATACAAACATAGAAATAACACATCATTCTGATCTTTTGAAAGAGATTTCTTCCCTCTTGTATACCGGTCTTGATTGATACGAACGAGTCATCCGTAATGATAATATCTGATGCCTGTTTTGCCACATCAGTCCCTGCAATGCCCATAGCAATTCCAGCATCTGACAAGCTTAGAGCTAATGCATCATTAACACCGTCACCAGTCATTGCGACGACTTTGTCACGCTTTTGATATCTTGCAACGATGACTTGTTTATCTTCTGGGCTTACTCGGGCAAATACTCTTGTCTTAAAGAAGCCTTCATCAGTAAGTGATTTAATCTGGTAGCCTTCCACACCAATCTGATCTGAACCTTCTTCGATGATATTTAATTCACGTGCAATTGAGGACGCCGTAACTGGGCTGTCGCCTGTAATCATTGTGACTTGTATCCCAGCCGACTGGGTTTCCTTTATGGCTTCATATACGCCAGGACGAGGAGGATCAACAATACATACATATCCATCAAATGTCATGTTGCTTTCTATTTCATGACGAGCTTCTTTCATATCGTTAGGAAGTTCGTTTATGTTCTTGTGTGCTAGTGAAAGTACTCTAAAACCCAATTTTGCAAATTCATTAATATGTGAAAGAATTTTTTCTTTTTCTTGTTCTACAAATTTTTCCTCCCCGATCTGCGAACAGCGAGGAAGAACTACTTCACTGGCACCTTTACAAAATGCAATATTAGTATGTGTTCCATTAAACACTTTTGACATTCTTTTTACGTTTGAATCAAACGGAAATTCGGCAATCAGTTTATAATTCTTCAATATCTCGCTTTCCTGCAATCCTGACTTTTTAAAAAGAATCTTTATCGCACCTTCAGTTGGTGTACCAATTAGTTTTCCATCGCTAATTTTGGCGTCATTATTCAATAGACTATTTATCAACAGAAACTCTAGAGATTTTGGGAAAGAGTTTATAGATTTTTGGAGCGCTGCATCGCGAGGTAAATCAACAGTAACTTTATCTTCAATTTTGAAAATGACTCCATTGGGATTCAATCCCGATCCAGTAATACCATATAGATTTCCATCACTGTCCCAAATACGCTTAACGGTCATTTTGTTCTCAGTCATCGTCCCTGTTTTGTCAGAACAAACCACGCTAACCCTACCTAAAGTTTCTACTGCGCTAAGATCTCTAATGATTACTTTTTCCTTAGCCATTGCAAGGACGCCAGTTATTAAGACAATCGTAACAAGTAGCACAATATTAATTGGCATTATAGCTAAGGCAACAATTAGACCATTTATTAGAACTGGGGCCAAATCCACCCATTCAATCATCCCTCCTTTTGCTTGAACACCAGGAGGTGGAAAAACGAATAAACTCAATATTCTGAAAGATACCGAAATTGCCAGAAGGATTCCCACTCCCATACCCAAATATTTTGCTAAAACATTCACCTTTTTCCTTATTGGAATTTCCCCAGTGGTTATTTCCTCGAGCTCTCGGCTCAGTTCTCCAATAACAGTCCTAATACCTGTGAAAGCAACAATTACTTTGGCTGTACCTTGTGCAACATATGAACCCAGAAAAACCATATTTGTTGTTTCTTGAATTGACAATTCGCCATCCAATCCCTCTGGAGCCACATTTTTTTCTACCGGTACACTTTCTCCAGTAAGACTAGACTCATCTAAAGCAAGATCTACAGAATCAATAATCAAACAATCAGCAGGCACCCTTTCACCTTGCCGTAACAAAATCACATCGCCTGGGACTAAATCGCTAGTCATAACAGTGATTTGTTTACCGTCTCGTAATGCTGGAATGTCGTCAGCCATCAACTGTTGAAGCGCTTCAAGTTTTTTCTGTCCTCTAAATTGCTGAACGACTGCTACTACAACATTAGCACCTATTACTATAAACCAGGGAACAACAAGTGGGAGAACTGCACCGACATCTTCTGGCCCAAGAGATAATGCGATCAGAAAAATTGCAAGTGCTGCAATCAAATAAATATTGATGAGCCAATTGGAAATGGGAGCAATGTAGATTTTCCAAAATGATGTCTTAACCTTTGGAAGTTCATTTTCACCATATTTCTCTAAGCGATTAACTGCCTCTTCTGAAGAAAGTCCGTTGTCTTTATCAGTGTTGAATACGTCAATTAATTCATCGGGAGAGAAATTATAGGCAAATTTTCCTTCGAATAATTCATCTTCGACTGAAACTTCGACTGAAGGTGCTTTTCTGCTCAATTATTTTTCACCGAAATCAACTTGAATTGAAATTAGCTTTTCCTAGCACTATAAAAAGTCTAAATTATTTCATTGAATCGCAATTTAAATTATTTTTCATTGAAAAACTGACGTTTAGTTAACTAAATTAAAATTAGCAAGTTATTTCAATGTTTCTTTTAAATCCGCGAATAAGGAAACTAATATGGTTATTAATTAACGGTTAAAGACAAAAGTGTGAAACTGATGTTCTTGCGATTTTTCTTAAAGCATGTATTTTTTAAGCAATAGGCGCAAATATAAACCACGAGTCTATGAATTTCGAAATACTTAGGTGAAGGATTCTGATGGTATTATGGACGGAAAAGTACAGACCAATTACACTAGATCAAATCGCAGGCAATAAAAAAGCTGCAACTGATTTATTGAAGTGGTATGAGGAATGGACAGAAAAGCAAAAAATTGAAGAAAAGAAAAAGAAATCAGCAATCAAGTTTCCACTTCTTGTTGGACCTCCTGGTTCAGGAAAGACTTCAGCAGTTTATGCTTTAGCGAATACCTATGGGCTTGATGTAATTGAAGTGAATGCAAGTGATAAAAGAGGGCAATCTCAAATTCAAGACATTGTAGGATTAGCAGCAACAGAAGGCTCACTTTACTCCGGAACTCGTCCTAAGAAAGTAATTTTGATCGATGAAGTAGATGGTGTCTCTGGTCGAGAAGATCGCGGAGGAATAGCTACTCTAATAAAGATATTCAAAGAAGCAAGAGTCCCTATTATTGCAACGGCTAATGATCCATACAACCAAAGATTATCATCTTTTAGAAGATATTGTACAATTATTAAATTTCAACGTCTACGTGCAGCCAGTATAAAAAATGTTCTTAAGAAGATCTGCAAGAACGAAGCTGTTGTTGTTGACGATAGTATTTTACTAAAAATAGCAGAAAACTCCGGTGGTGATCTACGGTCGGCAATTAATGATTTGCAGGCAATAGCTATGGATAAAAACGAACTTACTGAGAATGATTTGTCTACATTGACATCGAGGGATCACGAAACTGATATTTTTAACGCGTTGAAAGGTCTATTTTCTGCCAAAACTGTAAAGGATGCACGTATGTCAGTTAGAGATCTAGATATACGACCGGATATGCTTCTACTTTGGATCAATGAAAATGCAGCAAAACACGCCATAGAGCCTGAAATACTTGCACAGGTGTATGATGCAATTTCAAGGGCTGATCTTTTTAGGGCTAGAATACGCAAACGACAGCAATGGACTTTGCTGAAATACGTTTATAGCAATATGATAGAAGGCGTAGCAAATCCATTAAAGGGGCAGAGATATACCTATCAAAGATATGGATTTCCTACTTGGGTATCGCAAATGAGCCGTACAAAAGAAGTTCGAGGAGCAACCGGAGAACTTGCTGCAACTATTGGAAAAAAATGCCATACTTCCAAAATGAGAGCAATAAAAGATTACTTGCCTTTTATTAAATGGATGTTTACTGATCGAGAGATGTCAGCAAAACTTACTAAGTGGTTCAATTTTTCAGATGACGATCTTTCTTTGCTGACAGAAAAAAAGAACATAAAAGAAATAAAAAAAGAAATGGAAAAACTCAAACCTCCTCCAAAACCTGAAAAGCAAGTGAAGAAAGAAAAGAAAACAGAAAAAACAAAAAAGGTAGAGAAAAAGAAAACTACCAAAGAGTCAAAGGAAAAGGTTGAAAAGGAATCCAAAAAAGTAACAAAAAAGGTTGTCAAAAAGGTAAAAAAGAAACTAGAGGAACCAAAAGAGAAAGAGGAGAAATCAGACCACACACGGTTAGATAAATGGTTTTGAGCGAAATAGAACAGGTGATAAAAAAGATGTCTCGCAGAAAATGTGTTTACTGTGGAAAAGTCATTTCTGATTCAAAATCAGTTGCAAAGTTAGTAGAGATTACTACAAAAAAGAGGAAGGTCATTACGGCGTGGGCATGCAAGAGTTGTTGATTTTCTTTGTCTTTGGATCTGTCATCTAAAGTGGCTCTTATAACTTAAATAGCTCCTAAATCATTTATAAAAAGGTTTATCATAAGGAGTAAGTGATTGTTAAGAGAGGAAAATCCATAACTAAGAGACTCGTTGATTTTTTGTAATATTAAGAATTAAAATGTAAGAATAAAGGGAATATATATTAGACAAGTAAGATAAATACTGAACTTCCCTATTGAAGTTTTAATTTATATTTTGTAAAGGTAGATAAGTAAAAGAATGCTATAATAGAAGGAAAATTGAAGAGAAACTGAAATATCAATAATCTCGATGTTGAATATTCATAGTGTACTTTAGTAACCAATTCTTTCATTGTAACAAATTCTACATCTTGATATCGATTTTTAATCCAATCAATAGCGTTTAATAGGTTTTCTATCACTGTCCATTTCACTTTCTTGTTTATAATATCATACATGAGCGAAGGATGTCCACTAAACACAATTATATTTTTATTTTCATTATATGCCCTTTCAAAGGCTTCAATTATCTCATATTCGGTTTGAGTATTCAGTATATCAAACCAACCACTATCAATTTGAAATAAACCATTAGGCAAACGAAAATTTCGTTTGTGGTTACTAATAATAGAAAAACCAGATTCTGAAACTGCTTTCTCTAGACTTGGGGAGCATGCAAGATACCCTGATCGGTAAGATTCCACTGGATACCCCAGTACATTTTCTATTTGGAGTTTGGCAGATCTCAAAAAATATAATTGGGTTTTATAGTCATAATTTGTGATATAATCGTCTTCGGATAAAGCTCGATAAGGATAGGTAACATTAAGTAATGTGTGAACATGAATATGCACCCCCACTTCATTACCATAGTTCTCAATGTCTAATAAATAATTAGGTTCATTTCTTGCCATGTTTGGAGTAATAAAGAATGTAGATTCAACATTCCGATTATTTAATTCTTTTAATAAGACATCCATTGCTCCCGAAGTAAAATACTTATATGAGTCAAAATAGCAGTTATAGCAACCCTTGTAATGTACGAATCCATACCAATCTTCTTCTGTATCAAAAGTTAAGAGAACGTACCTAGAATCCGTGCTGAGATAATTAGCCTCAGGTAAATTTGTTATAAACAAAAAATATGTAGATATGGGTAACAATAATAATAGAAAAATGATACAACCTGCAATCAGACTCCTAGTCTTATATTTTTTTACCTTTTGGGCATTTGATTGGTCTTTCAAAACTAAGATCGCTGTTACTTGACTTTTAAGAACCCATAATAGCATGACACAAAGAAACGTAAGGTGAAGAATGCCGGAATTAGCGTAAGTTATTAGAGGACTATAGACCATGACTAGAATGTAAAAAAGCATAATAATTAGCGGAAAAAAACCAAAGCCAGTAAAAAAGAGGATTTGCTCAAGATCTATTTCGTAAAAAAGCAATTTTATGAAAATTCCCATTATAAGCCAAATTAGAATAAAGAAAGAAAAACCAACAAAGAATGTCCCTATAATAAAAAAAAGACCATAAGTACCTAGACAATAGTCTATTGCATTGTAGGTAAAAAATCGATAGAATATTGAAAAGGAAAAAGTAAGGGATACACAAACGCCTACTAAGAAGATAGGAATTACTATTTTTCTATAGTTGAAGTTTTTAAGTTTTTCATATGCTGTCGGTCTTGTTAAAAGGATATCTTTGAAAAATATGAGATTCGAATATAGTTTAACGATTTTTCTTTCCTCCTGAATTCGGAAATAATAGTCAATAAATACCAAGAACTGTGCTAGTCCAATTCAGAAGTCGGTTTTTGTTCAACTGAAGATCACTATGCTCTGATACTTTAAACATCATTTGTGCGACTTATAAATTCTTTCGACCGTCTTCTCCGTCTGTAATTGGAGTTTTTCCCCTTTAAGAGAGAGGATTATCTAATCTGAATGAGTTCAGGAGGAGTGTATGAGAGCCGTTTGCACCCTGTTTTTGTTATTACGATGTCATCTTCCAGTCGAACTCCACCAAGATCTTTAATATAAAGTCCTGGCTCAACAGTGAGTACCATATTAGTTTCTAGTAGCTGTTCAGAATTTGGTGATTTTTTGGAGATAATCGGTCCAACATCATGCACTTCTATGCCGAGAGGATGTCCCGTTGCATGAATAAAAAGTTTTTTTTCATCAAAGCCAAATTCCTCAATAGTCGCTCGGGTTATTTCATCAAGAGTATATGCTGGAATTCCTGGTTTTGCTGCTTTTATTGCGCGTTCTTTTGCCTCATAGACAGCCTCGTACATTCTAAGCGCTTGTTCAGTAGGTTTACCTGTATAGAAGGTCCATGTTTGGTCTGAGGAAGCTGGTGAAGGATCTGTAATAGAAATACCCATGTCAATCAAAAGTAATTCATCATTTCCTAGTTTTTCAAAGGAAGATGGAACGTGGTGAGGACTAGCTGCATCTGGACCTATGCCTACAATCGTGTCAAACGCAGGTTCTCCAACTTTTTTTGATCGACAATCTATTTCGGAAAGTATATCTCGTTCTGACATACCAACATGAACAAAATTTGGTATATCTTCCAAAATTTCCAGTGTATACTTGCATGCTATTTCGTGAGCCTTTATTTCAGCTTCAGTTTTTTTTGTGCGTAATTTTTTTAGAAATGGCGCTGCAGATTCAAAACTAATTTCAGGAAACATCGTTTTTAATTTAGTTACTTCTCCATAAGTCATAAGATCAAATGTATCATCACGTCCCAGTGGATCATCCACATAGTCAAGAATGATCTTAGAAGTATCTGAAAACTGAGAAAATTCATTTTTTATCTGTTCAACTAATTGCTTTGTATCACTGTAAGAAGAAACTTCAATGCCTACTATATCCTCGAAAATTGGCGCTTCCATCTGCGATACTATGATATGAGGATTTTCGTTAGGTGTAACAATGATAGATAGCCTTCCCGGATTTTTTTTCCCGAGCAAAAGAAGAGCATGTAGATCCTGTCCGTGATTTGTTAAAATTACCCATCCATCATAATTCAGTTCCTTAAGTAATTCTTGAGCATGTTTTATTCTTTCTGCAGTCATAGCTAGACCCACCAAGATATCTTTTAAAAAATTGAAGTTCTATAAAAGCTTAAGTTGATTTAGTAGTTGAAATGTATGCGTCTTTTTTTCGATTTCATATTTTTTGATAAGGGCAAGATCTTGAGAAGTATCAATATCAAGCATTAATTTTGGTGAATTAAATATAGTATATGAAACATGAAAATAGCGAGCGATTCTAGTATGAATTATGCTACTATTTGATCCATAATAAACATGTGGAATTACTTCTGGAGGTTTTCTTAACAAAATATTGGTACCGTTGTCTTTTGAAGGAGCGATTACGACCCATGGACGACTTATTGCCTTTTTAATAATAAGATCAAGAAGACGTGGTGTAATTAGAGGTATATCTCCAAGAATAACAATCACACCCTCAGCACCCTGTTTTTCTAACTTGTGTGTCCCCTCAGAAACAGCAATATTTAATCCTTGCTCTTTTGCCTCAAGGATTGTGTTAGCACCTAATTTCTTCGCAAGTGTAACTATCTCCTGATCTGGTGACATTACAAAAGTTTCGGTAATATTCTCTGATTCTAAAGTTGATTGAACTACATCGGAGAGCATAGCTTTGGTGAGCATTTTTCGAGATTCAAGAGATAAATTGCTAATACGAGTTTTTGAATTCTCCAATTTCTTCAATGGAATAAGCGCATATATGTTCAAAACATCACCGTTTACAGACGTCAAAAGCTATTGTGATTTTTAGTCTTATTTAAATGACGAGGAAAGACATACGTTTATAAAACTTGCACTACCACTTTTAAGCTATCATCAGTCGATGTGATGATTATGACAAAGACATTTGAAATCGCCGTAATTTCAGGGGATGGAATTGGACCTGAGATAACTACTGCAACAAGCAAAGTGCTTGAAATATTATCAGATAAATATAATTTTTCCTTTCGGTTTAAGGAGATACTTGCAGGAGACAGAGCTCTAAAGGAAACTGGTCAAGCATTGCCCAGTAATGCCATAGATGAAATTAAAAAGTGTTCATGTTGCTTAAAAGCGCCAATTGGTGAGTCAGCAAAATACGTAGTTTTACCCCTTAGACAAGAACTCAACCTCTTCGCAAACATCAGACCCGCA
Organism: Candidatus Borrarchaeum yapensis; assembly: GCA_016840515.1. Classification (GTDB taxonomy): domain Archaea; phylum Asgardarchaeota; class Sifarchaeia; order Borrarchaeales; family Borrarchaeaceae; genus Borrarchaeum; species Borrarchaeum yapensis. Next base: position 46,009 of record JAEOSF010000013.1, read on the forward strand.
AAAACAATTCCTGGCATTCCAAGTATCCATTCAGGAGTTGACTTGGTAATTGTTAGGGAAAACACTGAGGGGCTCTATAAGAAAATAGATGATATAACAAAAGAATGTGCGATTAATGTTCGAATGATCACAAAGGAAGCAACTGAGCGGATCATGACCGTTGCCTGCAAAATGGCAAGAGAACGGCAGAAAAAACTTACTATTGTCCATAAGGCTAATGTGATGATGAGTTGTGTATTCTTTCGAAATGTCTGTCTAGAAATTGCAAAGAATTTCAATGATATTGACATAAATGAAATGTATGTAGACAACGCAGCATACCAACTGGTGATCAATCCTCAACAATTTGATACTCTAGTTACTACTAACATGTTTGGAGATATTCTAAGCGATGAAGCCGCAGGAGTCACTGGAAGTTTGGGGATTCTTCCTTCTTCAAACCTTGGACAGGATATTGCTATGTTTGAACCAGTCCATGGTGCGGCTTTCGATATTGAAGGAAAGGGTATAGCGAATCCTACTGCAATATTGTTAAGTTGCTCGATGATGCTAGATTGGCTAGGTGAAAAATATTCGATAAGTGATGCAAAACAGGCAGCAAAAGACCTAGAAAACTCTATTTTAAAAATATATGAAGAAACCAACATTAGAACTCCAGATCTTGGCGGTAAAAATACTACTAACGACTTCATAAGAGAGTTACTCTCCATATTTTAATTTCTTCCAAAAGATTTTTCTAGGTCTAAAGGTGAGATGACATAAGGACTAATGGTTATCTCACTTTTTGGAGTTGGGTATATTGGAAAAGGTTAGAATGCCAGAACTTGATAGGGTTGACCGGCCTAATTTAGGCGCAACAATAGACATTCGACTATTCAGAGCATTAAGTTTATTCAGCCTACGTGATGTCGTTGGAGAGGATGCATCAAAAACACTGGCTTATGCAGGTGGTAAGGCGTTGGGTAGGAGAACAAAATTTAAGGAATTCGAAGAATTTTTGCAGTGGATGGAAAAGAAAAGTATTGCAAGAACAAAATCATTTACATTTGATTCAGATAAAGGGATCGGAAATCTGATATTGCTGGAGACCCTATCATCTGCAGGTCTTCCAAACCTAGGAAAGCCGGCATGCAGCTTTGAAACAGGACTTATTTCAGGTGTCATTGAACGATTAAAAGACAGACGATGTCTTGTACGCGAGATCAGGTGCTATGGAAAAGGGGACCCTGAATGTGAATTCTACATAGAAGTACTTGATGTACCAGCATATTTGAAGAGAATGTAACGTTTTTTTATCTTTTTCCCTCTCAAAAACTGACATTATATTCAGAAAAAATGATTTTTGATCTGTAGTAGTTCGTTCACAACAATTGATTACTCTAAGATGACGCAAATGAGTCTAAAAATTTTAGAAAAAGTCTTCAGCAATAAAACGTGGAATTACATCAACCATTCCACTGTTTTATAAATAATTGTAAGGTTTCATTGTAGCCTTCCCAATTTTCCCAACTATTTCAGGATTTTTTATAGCAGCCCTAGCAATTGAAAATGCATCGGCACCGGCGTTCAGCATTTGTAGTGCTGAATTAATGTCTTTTACAGAATTATTACCTATCAAAAATGTATCGACAGAGTTGGATATCCTTTTTATAACGTCTAAGTCAGCATAAGGAGATCCAGGTTTCATTGCATCGACATGAATAGCATCTGCACCTGCTGTAACCATATTTTTCACTAAAGTCACTTCATCAACGATGTTGGCCCGAATTTTAACAATTAGGGGAATATTCACATTATTTTTGAGGATTGTAATCCACTGACACAATTTTTTGGAGTTTTTTAGGAGTGCCTGTCCAGTTCCTAGATCCATAATTTCTGGTTGTCTACAATGTGCATTTAGTTCAATAGCATCCGCACCTGCATCCTGTGATATTTTTGCTGCCAGAAGTAACCCATCTCTTGAGGTAACACGTATATTTATATTTACGAGAGTTTTTCCTTCACGGGCAATAGAAACTTGACGTTCAGTATATTCTGGCAGTTCCTCAAGATCTATAATAAATTCTGGCCTTTCTCTAGTTGTGATAAGTTTTGCTGCGCTAAGCGTTGCCTTATCAAAATTAAATCCGCCAAGAGTAATCATGCCAGCTCCACCTTTCGCAACTCGTGCACAAAAATCACCATTAGTAACGCCCGCTATTGCGGATAGTATTGCTGGATTTTGCAACTTTAACATGTTTTTTCCTCAATTAAACGAAGGATTTCTTGAGCAAGATTGATTTTATCATCAAGACTCTTCATTATGATATTAGTAGAAAACACAGATATTCCTAGTTCTTCAATTTGAGGAACCAATCCCGTATCAGTACTATGTATAATTAGAACGTCTAAGAAGTTAGAATAGATCTTTGCAATAGCGTACGGAGAAACACTAAGGTTTTGGGTTTCCATGAGTTGACCAGCAGGGCCGCTCAATGGTTGTTCTCCGATTATGGGGGAAATCGCGATTTTCATGCCTTGTGTCCTTTCTAAGGCAGTTTTGATACCTTTTACTTCCAGGATAGGTCCTATTGAGGTCACAGGATTACTTGGTCCGATAATTATGGCATCACTTTCCATAATTGAATCAATTACATCTGGGGTTGGTTCTGCTTTCTTAATTCCTTCAAATTCAACCGAAAATACCTTTACATTTGCATGTTCCCTTACCCAAAACTCCTGAAAATTCAATTTACCCTTGTCAGTAAAAACCATTGTTGTGACTTTTTGGTCAGTCATGGGAATTATTTGAGGCTTTATATTCAAGCGCATGCAGACATCATTGATAATTTCAGATAAAGAAAGACCTTCTTTTAATAAACGCGTCCTATGGATATGAAGTGCGAGATCACGATCCCCTAATTGAAACCATGGATCATAACCATACAGTTTTAACATATCAAGGCAATTATAAGTGTCGCCTTTTATTCCCCACCATTTTTCTTCATCTAAAAAACTTTTTAGGCAGTAGAGGACAGAATCAATGTCTGGGCAGACATAAAGACCATAAAAATAGTAATCATCTGCAGTATTACAAATTATAGTCAAATTTTCCTCAGAAACAAGCCTTACAAGACCTTGCAGTAATTTTGGAGTACCAGTCCCTCCACTTAACAGCGTAATGCGAATTACTGCGCACCTCCTAATAATAACAAAACAATAATCCGCGGAAATGTAAAAAAGACTATTCTACAACGACTCGATAGACGATATGTAAACCTGCAGTAGGGCTTTCTCGATATATTTTTACTATTCGTCCAGGTTTTGCCCCTATAGCTTTTGCTGCGGGATCCGCGGCTTGAATTGCAGGAAGTTGAAATTTGTTAATGTTATAGTGTTTTAAAACTTCATTCGCTTCCTTTTCAGATAATAATTCATGTTTTGGAACAAGAACATGCTCAAAAATATTAAAAATAGGATACTTTGTTGGAAGCAATTCAATATTCTTCTTTTTTGATTCAGCCTTTGCGGCTGGCGTATATCTTTCTAAAGTTGCAAGTAGCGCCTGATCTACACCATGTTTTTTCATTGCTTTATCTAATGCTCGTACTAATGCAACACCGACAACATTTTTGCTAGGAATGCGAACTAAAAACTTTAGTTCTTCTTTATCCTCTTTCTTTTTTGCGAGGATATCGATTTCTGACTCTTGCTCTTCAATCGATTCGACTTTATATTTTCTATTTTCAAGCAGTTGTAATACTCCTTCTTTCACACGTTTCATCGTTTGACTCAAGGCCAGCGCCTCCCTCAAAACTCAAATGTATTTATTTTTTATAAATGAAGCAAATACACTTCACATGATAAGTTTAAAAAGACTTAGCAGATTTTATAAGTCTTATTAGCAAAAATTTATTCGTCTTTAAAAAACGGGGGCTTATATGTGTACCGAAACAGGAAGTTGATGATTTTAATTTCAATCTTGTTTGTGCTTACGATCTCATTAAGTATATATCCTAAAGAAACTCACGCAGACGTTGTAGTCAACGTCATCCCCTATGAAAATCAAGTTGTCAAAGGCGATTTGCTTGAGGTCAATGTAACTGTATTTGATAATGGAGATCCCGTCGGAAACGCTAGAATCAAATTAACTTTGAGTCAACTCTCAACAGAGTTTGAAGTAACATCTTCGATGTTTGCAAAACTTCAAACTGGTATTTACAAAACGAGCTTCAACACATCTTCACTAGCAATAGGAACGTGGAGTTTGACAGCGGAAGTCCAAGCCAGAGGAGATACACATCACGGACAATCTAGTGTTACCATTATTGAGTCTCCAGAGAGGGAAACATCTGAAAACATTGTATTTCTGATTATTGCGGCAGCAGGAATATGTATTGGAGCAGTAGGACTTGCATATGTTTCTGCAATAGAATTATTTGGCACAAGGAAGAAGAAAAAGAGCAAAGGAAAATAATTGTCTCAAAATAATGGACCATATATACTTTTTTTAACCAGGAATTGACCAACATGACAGATATTATTGTATGTTTGACTTTTGACTATGATGCGGAAAGTGTCCAAATCCGAGCACTTGAAGAAGCAGTAAGAGTCTCAAAAGGACAATTTGCCGTTAATCGAGGCTTGTCTAGAATACTTGACCTCCTTAAAAAACACAAAATTCAAGGAACTTTTTTTACATGTGGATGGGTCGCAGATAAATATCCAGAAACTGTGAGCGAAATCGTTTCGCACGACCACGAAATTGCCGCACATGGCTATCTACATGAGAATTTCGATACCCTCTCAGTCTATGAGCAAAAAGATGCACTTCAAAAGACTCACAAGGCTCTGGAAAAAATTGGAGGTTCAGGTTCAGTAAAAGGATTTAGAGCTCCATACTGGAGACTGGCTCATAATACACTTCAGTTGATCACGGAAATGGGCTATATTTATGATTCGAGTCTGATGGCAGATGATAGACCTTATGTTTTACAGTTTTCAGACATTGCCGGAAAGTTAGTTGAATTCCCTGTAGAATGGTTTCTCGATGATTGGCCTTTATTCGAAATGAAACAAGAATCGCCATCATCAGTTTTTGAAACATGGAAAGCTCAGTTTGATGCCCTAATAGAAATGGAAGACATCCCAGAGGGTTACCGAGTTTTTAACCTTACACTCCACCCCTCATGTAGTGGTCACGCTTATAGAATTCGATTGTTGGAGCGTCTTATCGAGTATATGAAAGCTGCTGGTGCCAAGTTCTCTAAGATGGACGATGTTGCAGAATCTATCTTGGCAAAAGAAGGATAATATTTTCAAATTTTTTGGGCAATCTTAGATACGTTTGACGCTAGACAAGGTACAACTAGTTCATCAAGCGTTAGAGATCCGTGTGAGCCGAACTTGACTGTGGGACTCATTAATCTATCAATCCAATCCATTTTTTTCTTTTTAGTTGGTTTTGGAAGCTCTAGGTGATAGCCAGTTTTTAAGAAGATTATTAGATCGCCAAATCGTTCTTGTAATCTTTTTATGTTGTGATTATTAGACGCGGGACATCCAAGAAAGTCTATCACATCTGAAAAATTATATACAACGCCTTTATCTCCAATGAAGTTAGAAAGGAAGTTTTTAGCCTCGTCTAAAAACTCTGATTTTATGTAAAAATGGATTGCACGTCCACTCCTTCCAGGTCTAAAAGAAAGATATTTGCTTAACTGTTCGATGTCATTCTTCGTAAAAGCAAGTATCCTTTCTATTGGAACTTGACCATGATCAGAAAAGAGAAAAAGAGTAGTTTTTTCGCTCAAGCCATTTTTCTCTAAAGTTTTAACAAATTCACGAAGTCTGATTTCGAAATAATGAAAACCTGCAAGATATTCTTGACTATTCGGTCCGTAGAGATGAGAGAGTTCATCCAAATATCCAATATAAATGTTAAGGAGCATTTTAGGCTGCTGAATCTTCTTATTAGTCTTATTCTTTATTATCTTCTTTGCTTTTGCGAATAAGTCGATCATGTTTGCATAGCCAATGTCATTCCGTATTTTGGGATCTACAAGCAAGTTAGATAGTCCTGTGCCGAGAATCCTGTGGTGGATTAAACCTACATGTGCAACTAAATCACGATTCATTAAATCATAAAGAGAAGGGTTCCAAGAGAGTTTTCGAAAATTAATTCCGCTTCTCATTAAGCTGTCTCGCGTTTCAAAGTCAATTGGACTCATCTTTAGGAAATCTATTATGTTGTCATACTCAGGAATGTATATTTTGTGCCCAACGATTCCATGTTCGCAGGGAGTTAGCCCAGTATGAGCACTCATTAAGCATGTGGATGTTATCGTAGGACACGTTGAAGATAATTGAAATCCATGACTTTTAACTATAGGAAAAAGCCATTTTGAAACTTCTTGTAGTTTTGTAAAGCCTAAAGTGTCCACTAAAATGACGACAGCAGTTTCAGCACCCTTACATTCATTAGCTTCCAAAACCCGTTTTGCTTGTGGTAGATCAAAAAGTGATCGCCTTCCAAGATCTTGATCTAAACATTTAAAAGCTGAAGGGACTACCATAGAAATATTCCGATGGTAGTCAGGGATAGAAAAAGGTGTATTTGATATTGCTTTAAGATCTAAAGACATGTTTGGTGTTTCCCAAAGTTAATTAAGGTTGTTTAAGCGCTCATTTAACTCAAATTCTGAATAGAATCTCAGATTTTGCGTTTTCAAGTTAATTGAGAAGACTAAATAAGCTTAAGTGATCTATTTATGAAATAATGTGCTTTAGATATGCATCATGTTTTTAACATTATCGGCGGAAAGTTCCCTTCTGTCAGGTGGGGGATGAAAGCCGCTAACTTTATATAGTGTTTTGCCCAGAAGGGTGGTGATGAACATCGGGAGGAAGGCAGGGATACAAAACTCCCGGTAGGATGATTGAAGAGGCAACCCTGTGAGCGAGGATTCGTACAGTTGCTAACCATCGCGGTTAACTGCGAAGGTAAAAGGACAATAGCATTTGACGAACCCATTTGATGTGATGCTGGAATTGAAATCTCCTATCACAGAATGCCAGGTGGACGGGCCATCCTCACAAGAGGATGATCTGCGACACACAGCCGAACGTAAAACGAGAGTTTCCCGCAAGGGTTGGGAGGACTCGCAGGAAACTTCATCCGTCAGGGTGGAGTAGTTCACGGTTTTACGATAATACTGCCTCTCAAATCATCAAAAACTGGAATGCTAATAGAAGAATGGTATCGTATTGAGTTTTTACTAAACTCTGCGATATCTCTCATTTGTATAGCAGTTCCTCTGCTTATGAATTATTCTTTAACTTCGAAAAAATCATTAAAAGGACGCGACTTTAATGCACCCTTGGCTTATTAGAAATAAAATGAGATTATTTCGATCAATAATTCAACTTTGTATCTTCCTTATAGTCTTTGGAGTTATTTTTGATTTGGCTTTTGCAGCAATAATCGTTCCTTTTGTACAACCAACAGGAGCGCCTTATACAACGGTTGCCGGGGCCTATGACATCCTCTTGACTTCACTTGCATTTGGTATTTTTCCTTTACTCGCGCTAGGAATTATTTTACTTACGGCTGTATTCTTAGGTCGTACACCCTGTGCGTGGGCGTGTCCTTTTGGATTTGTTGAAGACCTTCTTTCATATATTCGACCTAAAAAGCATGTCAAACTAATAACTCGGCAAAATGATAACTCCTTGAGACAAATAAGGCTTTATATTATAATTGCTACAATTTTGATATCAACTATTGTTGGAATCAGACGACTACAAAGAAGTAGCGTAGGGATAGTAGAGGCTTTTGGTCCTTTTGCGAATAATTCTTTTGCGCCAATTGATCCTGCAGCAACGTTATTTAGTTTTTTGCCTCACTTTTTTGCCAATATCTTAATTTTCCTTCCTCCTTCTTATGAAAAACTTTATCAATTAGGTGGTTGGCCAGTTCTTCTCTGGATTCGTGTCGCAGTCCTCGCAATCATTGTTTTGGTTTCAATATATGTGCCAAGGGCATGGTGCAGATATTTCTGTCCGCTAGGTGGAATATTAGGATACTGTGGAAAATATGGTTTCTTAACACTAAAAAGAAATCCAATTCGATGCCCGAAAGGGGCATGTGATGACTGCATGAAGGTATGTCCAATGGGTGTTCGTTTATTGGATACAGGTACAGGTGAAGAATTAGAAAAGGTTCGCGATGATAACTGTATTTTGTGTCTTGAGTGTGTCAACGCTTGTAAACATGATGCTCTGTCTTTAGCATTTATCTAATACCACTGAAGGCGCTATCATCAACCTTCTTTTTGTATTTGAACTAGTCCATCTATCTGAAGGGGGCTTTCCTCCGTATAAGTTAAATTTTTTAAAAGAACACTGTATTTATTAATGAACAAAGTAGGGTAGATAGTCTATTATTATTCTAAATATGAGCAAGAGAAAAGACTATTTCAAATACTTAATTGATCTGTTAAACAAAGGGGAGATTAAAGTATATGTCATCGGTATCTATTAAAATAGATCATCCAAAGGGAAATATTCGATATCCAGATAATTTTCCAAACAAAGAGGAGGCAGATCAGTATCGCTATGGATTCACTTTATACAAAGACGTTATTGTTCAGTGGAATAGAGACAGAGACGAAAGGTTATTCAAATGGTACGATTCACTTCCAGAAAAATTACGAGAACACATTATAATCGTTCAGAAGCATGAGGATAAGATATACCTTGTGTTAGATAAAGAAATTAAAATAAAGGATATTGGGACATCTTGGGATGTCGAGGGTGAGGTATGGAAACTTGCTGAAGAGGAATTGAGAGTTAAAGGCAGGGGCGCTGCGTATTGAACTTAAATATGGAATCCGGAGGGTTAGATTGTAGTTATATCTCAAGGCACTGTTGTTCGTCCTCCATGCGAAGCTCATAGTGCATCAATTGAGATTATTGAAGGATGTCCTTGGAATTTTTGTACGTTTTGTTGGCTGTATAAAGAGCAAAGAGCACAATTTTTTAGAAAACGCTCTCGAACAGATATTTTTAACGATTTAAAACGAATGAAGTCATCATTAAGTTTTGCTACTAACTTCTTTTTAGGTGGTAGTAGTGCTATCTGCTCCGAAACAACATTATTGTGTGAAGTGCTTCAATTCATTAATCAAAACTTCCCTCATCCTCAATACATAAGTAGTTACGCTAGAGCCTCAGATATATTAGGGAAAAAGAATGATGAACTGAAAAAATTGCATGATAATGGATTAAAAACAATCTATATGGGAATAGAGACAGGTAGCGCTTCACTTCTCAAAAAGTGTAGGAAAGGAATAACTCCCGAGGAAATAATAAGAGCAAGCAAGAAAGTTATGCATGTGGGATTCACACTCTCTGTTAATGTGATTCTAGGTCTTGGAGGCAAGAAATTCTCTGAAGAGCACGTTATTGAAACCACGCGTATTTTAAACTTGATCAACCCCCAAATGATCCGCTTCAGGACGTTACATATTTTGCCTAATTCACCACTCTATCTCGATATGCTATCAGGCATCTTTGAAGAGTTAGAACCTCATGAGTTTCTGAAAGAACAATTTTTGATATTAAAAAACTTGACAGTAACTAGCGAAATATTTAATGATCATATTTCAAATTATAGCCAATTTAGCGGAAATTTACAAGAAGAAAAGAAGAAGATTCTCTCTTTCTTAGATTTTATCATTAGTAGTCCTGATACAATGTTATCCCGACAAAGCTTAACCCTTGAATTACTTGAAAAATAGGCACCAATAACTCCTTGTTTTTGGGAAAGGCAGGTCCTGAGACTGTTATTAGTCTGTCCTTAAGAGAGGAAAGTTCATTCTCTAAAACCAAAATAGACATTAATCATTAAAAACAAAGTAGAACACATTTCAATTTTCCAAGTATATAAAATTAGCTATAGCCGATTTATGACCATTTTAGATCACTTAAATACATCGACTATTTTTTTAATTCTACCTACCCCATTTTTTAGACCACTTTGCGAAAGTGGAGACATATAGGATTCATAACAATGTTCATGAATCGTTGTAAGAATAAACCGTACTTGAGTAGATTCATCACGCTTTACAAGAATTGGGATTCGTTTCACAGCAAGAAGATTGTTTTCACGTTCATTTTCATTTTCAATTAATTTGTGATGTCTATCTTCTTCCATCAGACAAATTGGACATATATATCTTGGTGACATTTGAGCAAATCCTGTACTGTTCTTTTTTGATTGAAATCTCTCATTATTTTATTTATAGAATGTGGAAAATCCTTCCGCTTATGTAGAAAATTCTTCCGCACAATGATTTAGAAAAAAAGGGCTTTAAACGAGTCAAAAAAAGGTTCCCATTAAAATAAAAGTTCAAAAAAGAATTTTGAAAGAGCAGCTTTGCTTTGCTTTGCTACTCTATTTGACGACCAATAAGATAATGTGCGATTCCGTGGATGATAAAGAAAATCCATGGAAGGATCAAAAGTGCTGCTATAGCATAAAAATATTCTGTAGGCACAGTAAAACCAGTAAAGGCCGCTATAACAGGTAAAAGATTCTGTATTAGCTGGACGAGAATTACGCCTATTACCATTAAGATTATACCCACCAAAATGTAAAGTATGCCTGTAATTTTGTTTAAGGTTCCAACAGCCATATTCATCACCCGTTTCATATACTAGCTATTACATGTATTAACTGCAAAACAGCTTTTTCTGTGTTTCTATTTTTGTTTTTGTCACATTTTAGAGAAAATTATTGCTTCGTATGTGTTATTATTTAGTTCACATCTGCAAAGGGAAAGCACTACTTTATTATTTGGGTTTTTTCATAATGCTAAAACTGTTTTTTTGAACGTCTGTAGAAATAAATGCTTACAAGTATTATTGGGACAACGATAAGAACTATATAAACAATTAATAGCAGAGAGGGAAATGTTAACCATGTAACGGTGTTTTTCGCTAGTCGAGTATGAGAGAATCCCTCGATATCAATCAGAAGATCCCAGAAATCTAACTTCGATCCAAAAACCAACACTTTGCTAAGTCCACTCTCCCAAGCTGCAAGAACGTAATATGAACCCGCTGTTCCGATTGATTTGGCTGGACTGTTAACACTTAATGCGCAACCTAAATAATAAACTGATTCAACATTCCTTGTAACAGTGTGATCTGAAAGTGTTAATTCGTCCGCCTCCACAACTGTTGGCATACAAGTTATTCCATAAACCTCAGTTAGTTCATTTATACTAGAGAAATCAAGTATTACATCATTTATATCTGTGGAACCCACAACAATACTGCCTGGAGGGTTAGCCAAGACAAGTAAATCTCCTCCTGAAGAAACAAACTTGTGAATTGAAGAGATTTCACTACTTTGAAGCATTGTTTCCGGGTCAGGAAGTATTAATGCATCATATCCACTTAATAAAGTACCAGTTAGTGATCCAGTCGTTATATCCAGATCAATTCCTTGCTTTGTGAGTATTTCATAGTATTTGTAAAACATACTATAAGGACTGTCGCCATAATAGTATCCAAAATATCCATCTGCATCATGTGATTGATCCCACAGAACTCTAGCAATAGGAGCTCTTACTTCCAAGTCAATTTGACTTGACGCAACTGTCGTTCCTGCCTCTTTAATTACCAAACGTCCTGAGTAAGTAAATGGAAGTGCTACTGGCGGAATTATGACTGATACTGTCACGATAGCATATCTGTCTAAACTACTAAAGGAAGAAGGCGTTGCCGTGACAAAAGACCACGCGAGACCTTCAATGCCCACAGTTACATCGGAAAGTGGTTCATTTGATATTATCTCCACATCAAATGCAAATGCATCCCCAGGAAAAACAATTCCATCGGGTGCATAAGGTGCACTTGGAAAAACATTGGGCGTAATGGTAACCAAATTTTCATTATTTTGTATTAACTGATAAGCAGCCTCTACATTAACAAGACCAGCTCCCTGTGCATTAGGATCAGTATCCAAATCCGTTGCAGATTCAAGTAATGCTGCTTTTACACCCTCAGGAGTCAAATTATCCTTAGCATCAAGAAGTAATGCTGCCGCCCCAGCTATCATAGGTGTAGAAAAACTTGTTCCACTCCAGGTAATATAGTCTGAAGAAGTGATTTTACTAGATGCTGTAGAAGTAATTTGATACCCTGGTGCAACGATATCTGGATCACTCCTTCCATCAGGTGCAATGCCTTTGCTACTAAAAGATGCTACACCTAAATCCCCAACTGTAGCACCAACAGAAATCGCTTTTGAGGCAATTGCAGGAGTCATAGCGGTCATATACCCCAAGTCACCATCATTTCCAACAGCAGCACAAACAATAACTCCGTTTTCTACAGCTGTATTTACTGCTTGTGCAAGTGGATCGTTTGGAGACCCTGGTGCGCCTAGGCTTAAACAAATTATGTCTGATTTATCTGAAGCCCATTCAATCGCTTCAATCACATCAGACACTGTTCCTGCACCCGTTTTATCCAAAGCCTTTGAATTGACCAGTGAAGCTCCGGGAGCAATTCCTTTATAATTTCCAGAAGATGCTGCACCCGTTCCTGCTACAATTCCTGCTACATGGGTACCATGACCATCATAATCTTGTGTATCTTCTCCTTGAACAAAGGATTTTGCCGCTTTTACCTTTCCAGATAAATCTGGGTGTGTAGAATCAATTCCGGTGTCAACTATAGCAATTGTAACACCATTACCATCGAATCCTTGTGCCCAAACTTCATCCGCACCTATTAAACCTGTGCTTTCATCAAGATATGAGTCGATTTGAGAATCAAGTATTCTATCAGCACTTTTTAGAGCATTCACTTTCTTATCTTCCCAAATACCACTCACAAGATTGTTTTCTGCAAGACGGGGGACAATATTTACTGGAGCGTTGACAAGCACAGCATCAATTATTTCAAAGTCATACTTGACATCTAGTTTGGCAAAATCATCACCAAGTATCTGTTTCAGAATTTGATTTGGTTTTGTATTAGTAACTTCGCCACCAAAGGTGATGATTAAATCAATCGATTTATCTGCATCATTTTCTAGCATTCTTAAGAGAGAGTCATCAATTATTGGCATAGAAGAGTGGTCATATATACTTTGACTATTTTCTATACTTTTAGAAGGAAGTGTTGAAAATTGATGTTCAGATTGAAAAGGAAATATGATAATAAAGCTTAAAAGAATGAGCATCATAAGAGAAGAACCTAGAAAATCTTTTTTTAAGCACCTCATATGAATACCTCTTTTACCTTCTTTATAGATACTCTAAACACTGAATTATATATTGTATGTTTTTTTCTAACAACACTTAAAAAACAGAAATGACTAAGGTTTTAGAAGTTTACCTAAGCTTAAATAATGCAATAATGTAAGTTGATGGTATCAAATAATGCGCGATCAGAATACATCTAAATCAACGCAAAACACGGAGGGATGACCATATGTCCGGAAGAGACAACAGCATATACATAGGCAGAAAGCCATTAATGAATTATGTCTTGGCAGTCGTAACTCAACTCAATCAAGGCTCTGACTCATGCATCCTCAAAGCAAGAGGACGAAGCATATCTAAAGTAGTTGATGTCGCTGAGATCGTTCGACAACGCTTTATGAAGGATATTGTCGATGTAGAAAAAATCGAGATTGATAGTGAGGAGTTAACCGAAGAAGGAGGAAGAACACGCAGCGTAAGTACTATGGAAATTACGTTGAAAAAGAAATAAGAAGACGCCAATAAGCATGGTCTTCTTAAATACATCAAAAATGCATACTAAAAAAACAAACCTGTTTGAGAACGGAGGAATGTCCATATGTCCGAAAAAGACAGCAATATATACATAGGCAGGAAGCCAGTAATGAACTACGTCCTTGCGGTCGTCACTCAGCTGAATCAAGGCGGTTTTGAATCTTGCACGCTTAAAGCGAGAGGAAGGAGTATCTCCACGGCTGTTGATGTCGCTGAGATCGTTCGACAACGCTTTATGAAGGATATTGTCGATGTAGAAAAAATCGAAATAGGTAGTGAGGAGTTAGCCGAAGAAGGGGGAAGAACACGCAGCGTAAGTACTATAGAAATTACGTTGAAAAAGAAATAAGAAAACGCCAATAAGCATGGCCTTCTTAAATACAGCAAAAATGCATACTAAAAAAACAAACCTGTTTGAGAACGGAGGAATGTCCATATGTCCGCAAGAGACAGCAATATATACATAGGCAGGAAGCCAGTAATGAACTACGTCCTTGCAGTCGTCACTCAGCTGAATCAAGGCTCTGACTCATGCATCCTCAAAGCGAGAGGAAGGAGTATCTCCACGGCTGTTGATGTCGCTGAGATCGTTCGACAACGCTTTATGAAGGATATAATCGATGTAGAAAAAATCGAGATTGGATCAGAAGAACTTGATGAAAGTGATGGTAGAACTCGCAGTGTAAGTACAATCGAGATCACGTTGAAAAAGAAATAAAGACGCCAGTAAGCATGGCGCCCCATTTTTTCCACGTTAAGTGAAGTGCGTCGAACCTATTGGCAGTAAGTTAACTTAACTATCCATCGTATACAACAAAAGCTAATTCATTTTCTTTTTTCTAACAAAATGAACTACCACCCTACAAGTAGGCTGGCTTATTGAATCATCCATTCCCCAGCGGGAATGTCAAACAGGCTCTACGGGCAGTTCCTGCCCTGAAGATGATGTGAATGTGAGAACTGGCGAGTGTTACCTCAGCTCAATTCTACGTACAAGCTCTGCGAAACAGTGCTTAAAGATTACGGAGTATCGTGAAACTGAAAAAAGTAAAAGACACATTTTATCCCCCCAACAAGTTGAGTGGTCTTCTTGCGGAGGAGTGATAAAATGTGTAGAATTTTCTCACAAGATTTAAAAATAACTTTTTGACTCCATGGATATTGTAAAGCGCATATTAAATGCTTTAGTTCTTATGTCGCTATTTTCTAGAGACAAAAATCTAAATTCTCATTTCTTAGCAGAGTTATATGTGTAATTAAAGAAAAAATGATAAGACTGCTTGGATGGAGAGTAAGTGTCACAAAGCAACGTAAAAAAGGTTCTCCCTTTAGAAGTTAGAAGATCACTCTCGACAGATAAAATCCTTCCAGGCAATACTATCAATGTACAAATCTTGGTTACAAACACAACACAGTATCCCATAGAATCGCTTTATATCATTGAGGGAGATATCCAACCCGCTAATGAGGTTGAAATTTTCCCAGTTACAGAAATTGACTCGATGCAATTCATTCATCAAGGTATTACTCCCCCTACGAAACAACATTCTTTTCAGTATTCAATTACTCTTCATCCATACTCGACTAGTGAACATGTTTCAATAGGTGATATGCAGGTAAGTTTTTCTGTAAATAGATTGCCAACTCAAATGACAGTTCCTGGGGCAACTATAACTGTAGAAAGCATCCCAATCGAAGAACTTGAAATATCTGGGGGATACTATTCGTGTCCAAATTGTGGGGAACACCATGAGCTTGATACTGTACTATGTACGAACTGTGGTTTTGAAATCAATCAAGAGACGTTACAAAAAATTTGGTCAAATACCGGTCATATGAACCTTATTGAAGAAGAGCTTATCCAAAGAGATAAACAAGAAATCCAAATCGATGAAATGGTCAAATCAGAAGAAATACCTGACCAAGTGGAAGAGACGCCGGTTCAAGCTGAATTACCTGACCAAATGGAAATAATGTACTTAAAACAGGCCGCACAGTCTTTTCAAGAAGATAATTGTGAAGAATGTCTCTTAAATCTCAAAATAGCTGTTCAGATCATAAAAAAAATTCATCCAACTGCGCTTCAGAGCTCGAATGGCGTTGTAGAAAAACTATTGACGAATATTGTGAAATATGATGGAACACCAGTTAGCAAAAGAACTGCTGCAACAAGCTTGAAGTTCGTAATTAATTTTATAAAGTCATTGAAAACTGCAGCTAGTAAATAAACTCATTAAGACTTCAACCTGAAGAAAACCTCCCTTCAGAGGAGTTTAAATGATTTAGTTTTTATGTTCTTGAAACAATTAATATTCAAAACTAAAAATATGAGCTGCTACTTTTGGAGTCCTATGATGTTTCTCTTAAGTTAATAAACTATGATCTTATTCTTCAACCTCATGTTTTTCTCGATGTAACCCCTATACAACATCTGTTAGAATATGATGCAAAATTCAAAAATTTTAAAGCACTACCTATGTTTTTTCCAGAGATTGTGCAATTTCTTACTTCAAGATATGTCGTGAAAATCGATTTTACTTATGGAGAAAAACTTAGTTTTGAAACGGTGCCAAGTTACTCTCTACGTCCTTATCAAGAAGATGCACTAAGTGAATGGATCAAAAATGATTATAGAGGTATAATTTGCCTTCCTACAGGTACTGGAAAGACATTCTTGGGTCTGACAGCAATTCATCAAACGAAAAACAGAACATTAATCATCGTTCCGACTATTAATCTTTTGCACCAGTGGCGTTGTAACGTTATTGAAGGATTAGACATATCTAAGGAAAAAATAGGCATTTGGGGAGGAGGAAAGCAAGAATTAAATGAAATTACAATTACAACATATGATTCAGCTCACATTTACATAAAACGATTTCAAAACGCTTTTAACCTTCTTATTTTCGATGAAGTACATCATCTCCCTGCTCCAACTTATCGCGTAATTGCAGAAGGGACAATTGCTTCAAAAAGGTTAGGATTGAGTGCAACCCCGGAAAGAAGCGATGAATTACATCGAGATCTTGATATTCTTGTTGGAAAAGTCGTTTATCGACTTGAGCATGAAAAATTAGTGGATGATGGGTACGTTGCGCCTTTTGAGTTAAAAACAATAACAATAGAACTAGCAGAAGATGAAAAAAGAAGATATGATGCTTTAGACAAAGTTTATCAAGATTATGTTAAAAAATACCATGTTTTTGATTTTGAGAAATTAGTTTTGCGATCTGGGCGTGACAAAAAGGCAAGGAATGCTTTACTAGCACGCCAAGAGGCCAGAAAGATTTCATTTGGCAGTGGAAGAAAATTGGATGTACTTGAAGAACTCTTGATACAGCATCAGCAGGATAGAGTAATTATCTTTTGTGAATTCAACGAGATAGTGCACGAGATAGCAAAGAGGTTTCTTATCCCCGAAATCACACACAAAACCAAGTATGAAGAACGAAAAACATATTTGGAGAGTTTTAAAAACGGTCAGTACTCTAAACTTGTTACAGGACGCGTGTTGGATGAAGGGTGGGATGTTGATGCCAACATAGGCATAATCATTAGCGGTTCAGGTTCAAAAAGACAGTTTATTCAGAGGCTAGGTAGAATTTTACGACCTTCTGACACACATTTGAAGGCAATCCTATATGAACTTGTTACAAAGGAAACACTTGAAGTTTCAACCGCATCCCGAAGGAAATAAAGAGACTATAAGATCATCTCATTAAAGGTTTTTTTGGTTATATCATAACTAAAATAAGAAGTAAGATAATATATGATAATACAATCTCAAAACAAATTGTCTTTAAATTGATTTGGGGGCTAATTTAAATGTCAGCGGATGACACACGTGTTTATATGGATTATACTGCTTCATCACCAGTTGATCCTAGAGTTATTGAGGCTATGATGCCCTTTTTTACTAGAAAATTTGGAAATCCCTCTTCTTTTCACTCATTTGGTGCTGAAGTGAGAGAACCGATGGAAGAGGCCCGAAACAAGATAGGCCAATTAATCGGTGCTGAAGACCCGAAACGCGAGATTATCTTTACATCAGGTGCGACAGAAAGTAGCAATATCGCAATAAAGGGTACTGCATATCGCGCTAGAGGTAAGAACCACATCATCACCACTGCTGTAGAACATATGTCTGTAATAAACATCACTAAAGCGCTTATGAAAGAGGGTTTTGAAGTAACTGTAATACCTGTGGATGAATATGCAATGGTAGATCCTGGTGCTATTAGTGACGCAATAACTGAAAAAACATTTCTAGTCTCTGTGATGTACGCAAATGGTGAAGTGGGTTCTATACAACCTTTTAAGGAAATTGGGAAGATAACACGGGAAAATAAGATATATCTTCATACAGATGGCGTAGCCGCAATTGGAAAGGTTCCAATAAATGTTATTGATGAAAATATCGATCTTCTTTCTATTTCATCAAATGATATTTATGGCCCAAAAGGTACTGGTGCATTATACGTCCGAAAAGGTGTGAGCATTCAAGGAGTTTTACAAGGTGGAGGGCAAGAAAGAGGAATTAGAAGCGGTACTGAAGATATTCCGAGTATAGTTGGATTTGGCAAAGCAGCTGAAATTATCCAAGCTGAAATGACACAAGAAAACAAACGCATAGAACGAATTAGGGATAAAATTATTTCTGGAATTTTGGACAATATCCCCGAATCATATTTAAATGGTCACCCCACTAAAAGACTTCCAAATAATGTGCATGTAAGGTTTAGTTATATTGAAGGTGAGTCTCTTATCCTTGACTTAGACGAAAAGGGTATTGCGTGCAGTTCGGGCTCAGCATGTGCTGCTAAAACATTGGAACCTTCTCATGTGCTTAGAGCTTGTGGCTTACCTCATGAATTGGTGCATGGATCAATTCTATTTACAATGGGAAGATGGACTAAAGAAGATGATACAGATCGTGTAATCGAAGCTTTGCCCCCTATTGTTAAAAGACTTAGGTTATTATCTCCGTTGACTCCAAAGGAATTAAAGGAGGCTTAAAAAGTGGCGGGAATTTATTCAGAAAAAGTTTTAGATCATTTCAGGAATCCTCGTAATGTTGGCGAGTTGGAAGACACTGAAGACGTTGGGATTGGAAAGGTGGGCAATCCTGTGTGTTTAATACCTGAAACATTAATTCATATGAATAGTCATCTCAACCGTATTGAAATTGCGTCTTCCAAAGACCGAGTACTTACTCACAATGGTATGTATCACAAGGTAATTCACAGGACAGAAAGAGAGTATGATGGCGACATTCTGATTCTAAAGAACAAGTTTGGAGAAGTTACAGTAACGCCTGATCATATGGTTCTAGCTATCAAAGTGCCTAAAGGAGACAAGTTCTTGCGAACCAAACACAGAAAAGAACTTTTATCTGCTTGGTATCACGCTGAAGATCTTAGGAAAGGCGATATAGTCCTTTACCCCATTCTGAAAGAAACTAAAGATATGGAATTCATTGACATCGAAATCAGGAAATCAAAATGGGATTTTTGTAGTAAACCGATTCCAAAAAAGATACCTGTTAGTGATAACTTTCTTAGGTTATGTGGTTATTTCATTTCCGAAGGCCATCCAAGAGAAGAGCCTTCCAAGACATATATCGAGTTCAGTCTAAACATCAAAGAAAGAGATATCGAAGAAGATATTAGGAGAATAACTAAGAACTTGTTCAATATCGATATTAAAATTAGTGAAAAACCAAAGAAAAAGACGCGACAAGTGTTTATCTATAATGCAGTTCTAACAAGATTCTTCAAGAAGCTATTCGGTAATTATGGATATACCCGAAAACTACCCCACTTCATGATGCTCCTTCCACCAAGTAAACAAAGAGCGCTTCTATATGGGCTATGGAAAGGAGACGGTTATATCAATATTGAAAGAAAAGGCGCAAGGGCAGGGTATTCTACTACTTCTTTCGAACTGACACAGCAAATAAAGATGTTACTATTAAGACAAGGGATTGTCGCTTCAATGTATACCGATAAAGCCTATATTAAGAACGGCATCAGACATAGACAGAGTTACAGATTACACATTGGACAAAGAGATTCCTTGAAAAAACTATGTAATGTCATGGGTTTAACATACAATCCAAAATCACATGCTTCCCGCGATTCATGGTTTGACAATGACTATATTCATATCCCAATAACGAGCATTCAAAGAATAAAGTATTCGGGAAAGGTCTATAATCTAGAGGTCAATAAAGATCATTCCTTCACAACCGAAGCGTTTTGCCTCCATAACTGCGGCGACTTAATGTGGGTCTTCATTAAAGTTGATTCGGAAACTGATGTGATCACTGACATCAAATTCAAGACGTTTGGATGTGGTTCCGCGATAGCAACTTCTAGCATGACCACCGAAATGGCAAAAGGAATGACACTTGATGAAGCAATGAAGATCACAAGAGATGATGTGGCAACAGAATTAGATGGCTTACCACCCAGAAAGATGCACTGCTCGAATTTAGCGGCAGATGCACTTCACGTAGCTATCGAAGATTATCGGGCGAAAAAAGAAGGAAGACCAAGACCAGAGCCCATAGATGACGAGGGACATCATTCCTGTGGAGTATGATCTTTTAATTCTAGTGGACTGGGATCCCAATGGGCTTTCCAATTCGCCTGCTTAAATACAAACTAACCATAAAAAATAACATCAGGTATCTTCAACCTTTTTTTCTTGCAAGCCAAAACAAAGAAATAGCTGCAACAATCAAGAAGACTATTAATTATTTTGAGGAGTTTGTCACTAAAGAACTCAAGCAAGAAAAATTTGAAAAGAACAAAATAATTGAAATTTTTGGAGACTATAAGACTGGAAGTTGTATTTTACAAACCCTTGGACGTTACTATGAGTTCCAATCGCCTTCTTTCGATGCTTTTGAATCAAAAAAGTCAAAGTTTCTAAAAGAAGGCATTAACTCCCCAAGTGAGTTAAGAGTATTTCTTTTTAATAGAATTAATGAAGATGAAGCGGGATTTTTGTCAAGCAAACACAAAGACGAGTTTGTTAAGAAAATTGCAGATTTGTTTGCTGTTGATATTAATATGCTGGAAAATTTACTTTGGCTGGATGACGAGAGTAATCAAAGATTAGTTCGCATAGAAAACCAGGCTCCTACGAAAGAAGATGTTATAAGAACGTTTAATTGGCACGTCATTGATACCCTTGTCAAAAATTCATTAAGCATAACGTTTCAAGTGAAAGATGCAAGTGGAACGTTTGCGAAGAAACTCCATTGGCTCTGTAAAAGGTACGGACTATTTTATGACATGCGTTATGATAAGGAGGAAGTTTTACACATAAAAATCTACGGAGTTTATGACAACTATTAACAATAACAAATTGAAAAGAGGACGTGGAATCTAATTTGATGGGACTATCTAAGAAGAAATTTCATAGTTATGGCGAAAGACTTTCAAACGTCTTCCATCAGATTATTAAGTCTCTCTTGCAAAACAAGAGTGAATTTGATTTCGAGATAAGAGTTCTTCCTAGAGATAAACCATATCCTGTCTCATCTAAAGTAAATGAATTCCCTCTTCATAAGGTTTACGTGAAAGCTGATTTTATTGAACAACAAATTACAGAAAAACCTGTGTTTGACAGCTCAATAGAGGAAAAATTCTTCAAATATTTTACAAAGGAAGTCCCAAAAGGATGGGAAGTGGTTCACGAGCCTGAACCTATCATAGTTCCTGAGACTGGCACCCTCTTTATACCAGATTTTGCATTGATAAGAAGCAATGTTAAGGTTTTCGTAGAAATTATTGGATTTTGGACTGAGAGTTACAAGAAGAAAAAAAAGGAAAAATTGAGAGTCCTAAGAGAGTACATAAAAGACCTTAAGTTGATTTTACTTATCAATGAGAAGTACAAAGACTTCTTCGCAGAGGATTTTGGATTCCCAACTGTTTTTTATTCAAAAAAAGGCATTAGAAGTAGAATGATTCTGAACATTCTTGAACAAAGTTTCTCTGATTTTGAGGATAGACTGAAAGATATTAACACTCAAATAGATAAAATAGCAGAAAATATCAAGAATGCCTTGAGAGATAAAGATTATCTCTCAATGGAAGATTTGTTCGGCTTCTTGAACTGCTATGCTCCTGAGGAATTACAGCAATGTCTAGAAATCAAAGAAATAGCGCATATTCTTTCAGAAAATGAACTGATATATATACCTCATCTCCTCTGCATTAAAAAGTCGACATTAAAAGAATTCAGGGAAGCCTTGATCTCATTAATAACGGAAGAAAAAGGAGAATTGCAACTTAATCTCCTTCAAAATTGGATGAAGCAAACTTATGGGTTTCCAATAAAACTTACAGGTATATTGGATTACTTTGGAGAATTTGAAGTTAATTGGAAAAGCATCCATAATCCAACCGTTAAATATGTTGGAGAACATGATTAAGGCTGAAAATTAGAAAAAGGAAAAGTGGTAGTTGAATCTACTTTAGAAACCGAACCTTCCACTCTCTGATTTCGTTAGCAATGTTTTCCTTATCATCTTGAGACACTTGACCAGAACCCATTGCTTTGTATTTTCTTATAGCGCTATTAATTTCATACATTGCGGGATGAAATGTCTTCATAATACCAGATTCTTCAATATCATCCCTTAAAGTTTCGAGTGATTTTGTAACCTCAAGATAATTTCTAGCATCCATAACAACGTCGATATTCTTATCGAAGATCTCAGAAATTTCTTCATATTTCAATTTTGCTTTCCATTCAGCTGGAGGTTCAGGTACTTCAACTACTTTGGGTGGCGGTGGAGTCGCTTCTACTCTTGGTGGTGGTGCAGTTCTAGTAGTTTCTGCAGTCCTTACTCCAGCCTGAATTGTTTCAGATGCCATGCCAAAGCCGATTATTATGCCCTTGATTTCTTGTAACTGTGAGATTAGCGATTGAAGGGTATCTATCATGCGATCAATTTTCGGGGTAAGCTTCTCTGCCATTTGTATCTACCTAGGTATTTCTTGTCGACCTAAGTAATTAAGGTTTTGCTATTTCTTGACATCGATCCAAGCTTGTGTTCGTAGATTTTCTGGTTTTACTGTTCTAGGATCATCGAGATACATTTCAAGGCTCCAGAAGAGTATTTTATATCCATCTTTAGTGATTTGTTCTTCAATTAATGGATAGACCTCAGCAAGTTTATCGTATGGTCCATAGATTGTAGCCTTGGCAACAAAAGATTCATTTCGTTCTTTGAGTTTTAAAGGTGCTTTGAAATCTGCATTTTCAGCACATGGATACCCCACAGCCCAATAATATTCATCTTCGCCAGCTACTTCTCTAGGGTCATTATAAAAAATAGCGAACACTGCACCTCTCATAGCTGGAAATAAATTCTGAGTTGCAGTTAACTGCATTAATTGCGTTATTTTGTCAGGAATTTGTCTATATGCACCCTTAACTTCTAAAGCCAAGTAATGGAATGCTTCAGCTCGTTCATATGTAATATCAAACTTTGCCAATTTATCTAATACCTCCTTATTGTTAATTTCATAGACTTCTAGATTTTTTGTACTCAAAGATTTTTTTTTAAGTTAAAATATAATTAACGGATTTCTGTTCTTACCACTTTAGTTAGAAGGGAGTTAATTGTAATTAATTTACATGGTCTTAGTTTGTTGCATAGACTTGTATTTTTAGTTCTGGTGTCTCATCATCCAAATTTCCTTCATAGTTTTTGTAGACTAAAGTAAATCCTTCCGGCAAATAAGTTCCTTCAAAGATATCGTTCAATGCAGGTCTCGCAGACAGCGTTTTTGAGTCTATTACTAAATAGTCTACGCCCTCATTTTGAATTACCCACAAAATAAGGGACAAATTTCCATTCGGTGTAATAATAGCCTCCCGGTTCGCATAGTAGCTGAGAAGATCATGGCCTTCACGTGTCATAAAGACCGCATCTTCCGCTGTATTAGCTTTTGCCCAGTTTACCATGTCCATGAGACTACGATAGTTTTCAGCAGATTGTGAACTTCTTGCAACAAAAGTACTATATTCATTCTGTGCTTTAAGTAAAAATGCAGGCACACTAATAAACAATGCCACAAAAAGAATCGCTAATATGTATATTTTTCGTGATGATAAGTTCACTTGTGAGAGTTTTTTTAAATTCAAATAACTGATCAGGAATGAAAGGTTACTTGAAGCATAAGAGAAAATTTTTTCTGTAAATGCTGGCCAGCGAAATCCAGGAATTCTTTCTGTCAATATAGCGAGCCAAAAAATCATTTCGAAGCCAGCAGCAACTATTAAAATCAGAATGAACGGATACATTGGAAGTATCCAACGCGTTGGATGACGTACCCCATATAACCACGAAAATACAAAAAACCAAACAACAATATTGAGATGTAATAGCAATACTCGTTTTTTCCAGAACACTAGTATCCCAATCACTAAGAGTATCAAGGAAAGAATACTAAAAGTCGGACTCATACCTTTAAGAGTGATTATTAATCTGTTCATCCCCAGCAGCCATCTGTCGATGATCTGCTGGAGTGTATGTTGTTGTAAATAGTTGGTCAATGACGGTCGATAATCAAACGAGTCTGGGAGATACCCAGATGTATTATATTTGTCTTCGTATGTATCTAGCCAAAAATATGAAGTGCGAGTATAGAAAGGACTGCCAAATAAATACCATTTCCAAAATAACTTTGGAGCGCTAAGCAACAGAAAAATGCCTATCATAATTAGATAGTTCTTGTATTGTACTAGTTTTTCTTTCCAAGATGTTTGCATTATATCATTTCTTTTCTCGTTCTTATTCAAGAGAAAATAAATCGCAAGGACTAGTATTATCAACATTCCCGGATCACGAGTCAAATATGCTAAGCCAGCAAACACTCCTGTGAACTTGAGATATTTTTGATCCTCAATTCCTTTTAGAGCGAAAAAACATGCCAGTAAAAAAAACAAGACAAATAAAAGATCATTTCGGACCTTTACCGAATAACTTGTGAATTCTACTGATGCTAATAGCGCTACGGTGAGCCCAAGTTCTCTATTGTAGGATTTGTCAACAAAGACCTGTTTGGCGAAGAAATGGATAGCTATTATCACCATTGTATTAATGAAAACTGTAACAATTTGAGCGACAATCAGTTTTTTTCCAAAAATGAGGAACGAAAATGCAAGTATTAAAGAAAAGAAATAACTGTGTTGGGGAGATATTGCTATCGTTCCGCTCAATAGTGCTTCTGCGCGCCAAATATATTCTAACTCATCTTCGCGAGGCATTATCACCATTGCTGAACGAAGATTTACAAAAAAAACTAAAATAAAGATTGAAACAAGAAATAAATATTCTAATTCACGCCCCTTTAGGCGAATCATTGAAATGCTCATTTGTGGTCTACCTGGGTTTTTAAACAAAAGCGAATACGGAATCAATTAATTTCTTTTCTGCCTTTCTTAAATGCTCTAATAAGGTTGCTGTACTTATTCCGAACTGGTTTGCTAACTCTTGGGAAGATACTTTACGAGGAGTTTCGTAATAACCCTTGTTTTTGGCAGTAGTCAAGATCTCTCTCTGTCTTTCTGTTAAAGATACCGACAGGATATTTTCCTGACTTGGTTTTTGAAGACTCACAACCTTGAAGGATATTCCGAAGTTCTTCAGGGTATCCAGAAATGATTTGATGTTCTCACTATCACCAAAAAATGAGATTATAACTTTTTCCTCAGAGAGATAGAACGGAAGTGAATAAATCAGATCAGACTTAATTGACTTAAGGAGCTCAGCAGCACGTCCTTCGAGTTTCGCTTTAAAAAAACAAACAAATATTCCATCTTTTTCGCCGAGCAATTCAATTATTAAACCTAGTGGTGTTGTTACCGGTTCTAAATCCGTAAATTTAACCCCTTGTTTCAACTTCACTTTGCAGATTCCAGATTCACTTGCACTATGGGTTTCGATTTTGAAAGTATCCATACCCTCAATATATTCTATTTTCGAGATCAATTCTTGATAGCCCATCATTTTTAGCAGTGCTGGATCAAGTTCTAAGATCACTTTTCTGTGCAAATTCATCCTTCTCTGTAGATTTTATTCAGTAACAGTACATAAAGTATCAATCATTCTTTTTTCTGCTTTTCTCAAGTGCTCTAACATTGTTGATTTGCTTATACCTAATTGTTCTGCAAGTTCTTGTGAGGAAATTTTCCTAGGATAATCGTAATAACCATGTTTTCGTGCAGCGAACACTACATCTTTCTGTCTCTTTGTTAAACATGAAAGATCGCCTTGAAATTGATTGGGGGTTTGAAAGGTAGCTTTATAAGAGATTCCAAAGGATTTCAGTAGGTTTAG
>JAEOSF010000014.1 GCA_016840515.1 Candidatus Borrarchaeum yapensis
GTTAATGGTCTGTTCACTTCTGATTTGAACCATTCTGTATTGATAACTTTGCCTATTTCTTCGCGAAACAGTTCTTTAACGGTACCATCAAACTTAGGAGAGATATATTGAGGTTTATGACTCACTTTTAAATCTTCAGATGGCGCTTCGCCTTTATCTGGTTCTTCTACTCCCGCTAATAATTTAATGAAAGTGCTCTTTCCAAGTGCGTTGGCTCCAAGAATTCCTATTACTTCTCCGATGAATACTTTTCCTCCCTCTGTGGAGAGTTTAAATCCGTCATAACGTTTCTCCATCTCTTCAAAATTGAAAAGTGCCTTGCCGACAGGTTTGGATCTCGGTGGTCTCAAATGAAATTGAATTGCATCCTTCCGAAATCTCATATTCTCAGATGGAAGATAGCCATCAAGAAATATATTGATACCTTCACGTACTCCATGTGGATGACTGACTACACCAAAGACAGCAGGTTCACCGTACAGCACGCAAACATATTCAGAGAGATAATCTAAAACTGCCAAGTCGTGTTCGACCACAATAACTGTTTTTCCTTCTTTTGCTAGTCTTTGAATGACTTTGGCAACTTCTACACGCTGGTAAATATCCAGATAAGATGAGGGTTCATCAAACAAATAGACATCTGCATCTTTCAAAATCACCGCCGCGATAGCAACTCTTTGGAGTTCCCCGCCAGAGATCACACTAAGTTCTCTGTCCATTATCTTATCTATCCGTAAGTCTTCCATAATGCTTTTTAACATATTTCGTTCGTTTACTTTTTCAAGCAGTTCAGATACGACCCCTTTTGTTACAGTGGGTATTTTGTCCACGTATTGAGGTTTTTGAACAACACGTATAGACTCTGTTGAAAGTTTCTCAAAATAAGATTGTAACTCAGAGCCTCTGTAAGCAGTAATTATCTCATCCCATTCAGGTGGTTCATCATAGAGGCCGAAATTTGGTTTGAAATCTCCTGAAAGGATTCTTAATGCAGTTGATTTACCAGTACCATTCTGTCCGATGAGTCCAGTCACTTTCTCTTGTCTCGGAATTGGTAAGCGGTATAATACAAATCTATTAGCTCCATAACGATGTGAAATATCCTTTTCCAGTTCTTCAGGTAAATTCACGACGTGTATTGCCCCAAATGGGCATTTCTTAACGCAGATTCCGGTACCAGTGCATAGATTCTCTGCGATTCTAGCTTTACCAGTTTCTGGGTCAAGTGTAATTGTTTCTTCACCCATGCGGACTCCTGGGCAATATTTTATGCACACAAGTCCACAGTCTTTTGATTTACATCGTTCAGGTTCTACAATTGCGATTCTTGGCATTTAAGTCACTTATAACTTGATTGATTAAAGATAAAAGCGAATATGTTCCGGTAAAGTGAGTTCGGTTTCTAATCTTCTTTTTACTTTATTCTCAACGATTGCTGGAGTTAAAGTGCGAATTTGTTCAGGGCTAAAAGCTCCAATGTCAGTAATAATCAAATCTATAAGGTTTCCAGGAGTTATATCGAAAGCAGGATTATATAACACAAATTTTCCTTTTTCGGGTGTGGAAACTATTGCTTCATTAGGTGGCCATTCGTTTAAAGCAGTTTCTGATAAAATTCCCTTACTTTTTTTGTCTTGAGCATCGAGTTTGTAGGGCCTAGACATTTCATCAATAGAACGCTCTTCTATTGGGATAGCACTCCCAGGTGTTTCTAGGTCCATGGTACTGTACGAAGTGGCATAATAGAAATGCACATCATCATAAAAGCGTGCGATTCTCGCAATATCAGAAGAGCCAATCTTATTTGCGATACCGCCATCACTTCCAATCCTGTCGACTCCTAATATTATCTTGTTGACCTTAAAGCGTTTAAATGCCTGTGATATCATATTGTCTGTAACAATGACCACAGGTACGCCCGCTTTATTCAATTCCCAAGTTGTAAGGAGGTAGCCCTGACTTCGAGGTCTAGTTTCTTTGGCGACTACTGTCAGGTCCACACCTTTCGTATAGGCTTCCTCTAACATACCTAATGCATGACCACCATATGTGGAACTTAGAGACCCTCCATTGCAATGAGTCATTATAACATCACCATCTTCAAGGTACTTCATTCCTTCTTCTCTGAGGTAATTGCCTAAGATCAGATCAGAAGCAAGAATATAATCTGCAGTTTCTTTAACTGCATTGACAACCGAATGAACATCAGCACTCATATCAAATGCTTTAATCGCAGCATGCATCGTAAGATCAACAGCCCAGAAAAGAGGGGCTGCCGTAGGTCTGCTACTTTTCACAAATTTCGCAGCTTCCTCCATATTCTTGATCATTTCGCGTCCTGTCGATTGAAGTTGTTTTGCAGCTAAAACCATACAATATGCGGCACATACACCTAGGGCCTGACTGCCTCGAATACGCATTTCTTTGATCCCTTGAATCGCGCCTACCTTGTAATCAGTTGTTGACCAATGTGTCATCTCATATGGGAGTTTTAACTGATCTAAAAGGACCATTTCGTCCTTCTCTTCGTTCCAATATACAGTTAGTGGAATTTTTGTATCTTTATGGACATATAACTCATCTTCAAAGACAAAATTCATTTTAAATAATAGTTGTGTAATATTGACTGTCAACTTTGTTTTCCCTCAGCCACCAATTTTAAGAGAGTGTAGTTTTTAATCAATAGATTAACTTAAAAAGTTCCCCATCAAACAAGACTATAAACAGTATAAATGGAGGATCACTAATGCTTCACGCAATCTTCCTTTTAGATGCTAAGAGCGGCATTGAATACTTGAGCAAACAATTTTATGAAGAAAAATCTGAAAATGAGACGGTTATTGATCCAACTTTAATTGCTGGTTTTCTCAATGCAATATTTAGTTTCTCAAGAGAAGCAAGAATAGGAAGACTATCAGAAGTTCAAGCAGAAGACTTAACTTTTGTGTACAGGGTTGACCAAGACGGACAAGTTCTTATTGTAGCATTAGTTGATTCTGAAACTGACAAAAACTTGTTAGAGGATATCTTATCTAGCATTTCTACTCATTTTCGCGAAAAATATCCCACAGTTGGTGCACAGTGGGCTTATGATTCTGTGTTTTTTGAGGATTTCGAAGTTGTTCTTGATCAGATTTTTTACAAAGAGGTTACCGAATTTCTTTTAGAAGACTATCCTGATAAATTGGTTGCGCGAGTGCTTAAACTGTATCCCCTCTATTCTCTCAAGACTATTGAAAAACTTGGCGTTAACTCAGGTGCATCTATTCGGAAAAAGGCGGGAAAAGTAGACTTAAATAAGGAGTTGTCAAAATTTTCTGTTTCTGAAGTAAGCAAAGCAAAAGACAAGGTTGATCTAATTATGTGTCCTTTTTGTAGAGGAAAAAAAAGCAGAAAACCAGTGTGTAACTTCGTAGCAGGATTCATCAAAGGATTTCTAAACTTACCAGAGAACGCCGTTAAAGAGACTCATTGTTTTGCATGTGGAAATAACGTTTGTTCCTTTAAGATCACTGCTTGATAAGTAATAAAATGTTTCTAATAAGGTTTAAATTAGTTCTAAAACGGTTTCCTTTGTCTACAACTGTTTTAAATTCTGTATAGCGTTTCATGTTCAAGTTTCGCTCTCATATAAATCTTTTTTCCAGAAAGTTTATGTATAAGCGTTTTGTGGGTTCCTTACTTTCTCAATTAGAAAAAGGTGAATATCAAGATGCAGGGCTATGTTCTACCAACAGACCCAAGTGATGTAGCGGTATTGACTGGAGAAGTATTCTTAGTTGTCGTTGGCGCGGTTATCGTAATACTTTCAGTACTTATTTGGAGAAACTATCCCGTTCTCACTAAAGAGGGATTTCTGGAAATTATCTTTGGCTTTATTGCATTTACTTTGCATTTTTTGTTCGACGCCTTAGACACACTTGCGACTGCTAGTGAAAACTTTTACGAAACTCAAGGACTTTTAGATGTTGCTGCTTCTTTTGGTGTAATTTATGGCACATTCGATTTCTTAGATGGACTTTTTACAATTATAGGGCTTCTTCTAATAGCTATTGGAATCTTGAGAATTGCAGCCTATGGGAAACAACTCTGGGGTGAATAAACATGCAAATTATTGAACAATTTGTTTCTCCAAATGTCGCTGATGTCGTCTTAGAAGGCATGGCGTTGGTTCTTTTTCTCGTATTATTTATAGCTGCGATTCGTGCGCGAAAAATATATCCCGCTATTGGAGGATTAGGCTGGGAGTCCATGATCCTCGCAATCATCTTCGGTATATTTAGTAGTGCACAAGACGTTTTTGATGAGTTTGTCTGGTTTACGACGACCTCTTATGCCGTATGGAAGAACATCAAGACAGCAACCATTATGATAAGCTTGATATTATTCCTTTATTACTTCTTAACTCTATATCGCTTCAGTGGTCGACTCTGGGGAAAAGAATAACCTTCTCTCAATTTCTTTTTTTTTACCAATTTTAGATGAAAAAATCTCGATATTTCTCCTATTAACATGAAATCATTAATTTCATTTTAATATTATTTTAGAGGTATCTTCTGCAGGCAGCATAAATTAATTCTGTTCTCTTGGGTCCTAAACCTCTTATTTTGTCAATTGGCAATGTTCCATTGTCATAAAGTCGACAGTAGTCTTGAGCAGTCGCAATTGAGTTATTTACTAGCCCTTCTAAAACTGAATAGGGCACTCGTCCGAGATCTCCTAGAACAAGTTCAATAGGAATCGCTTTTTCCTCTATTTTCTCCTCTAATTCTTTGATTTTGATAGCTTCCTTTCCGTTTTCTATTAATTTCTTAGCCAATCGAGAATAACTCTCATAGTGATCAATTTTTATAGACTTATTTAGGAATACTGCTAAGAGATCTAAGCCCTTTGAAAACGCTAATACATCGAAATCTTCGAAAAGTAAAGCCATCGGTTTTTGAGTTCCTCCCATAAAATTCATATAAAAGTTAACAGCGAAGTCCTCAAAATTAAGTGAGGATGCATTCCCATTATCTCGTTGTTTTTTCCATTCAACTACGGGACCTCTATCATAATCGAATCGGATCTTAAACACTGCAAGGATGTCGTCCATTTCATTCCACCTTAACAACTTGTTCGATATTTGTTTTCAATATTTCTATGACGTTTTCTCTATGCAGCGGATCAATCGCTACTACAGGATAAGTTGGACATCGCAATACGTTTGCTACTCTTTCAGCTGTCATAACTCCAGATAAATCCTGTTTATTTGCCAGAGCGACTATTTTCATCTTGTCCCCGCCATTTTCGTCCCTTTTATTTAGCCAATCAATGATCATTTTTGTTTTTAAAACTCCTGTAGGCGTAGAATCCGTTACAACTATACATAATTTAGTATTGAGAAGATAAGAATTATACATTGGCCAGAAATTTTTCTGTCCTCCGAAATCCCAAAGATTAAGCTCATGTTCCCCGAGCATGCTTTTAATCATTTTCTGTCCGAAATTAAGTCCGATAGTTGGTCTATATTCTAACTGAGGCGCCTTTCCTAATAAGAGATTGATCATGGATGTTTTACCGACTTTAGGATAACCGATAAAGGCCACTTTAATTTGCGAAGTAGTCTGAGTTATTTGAGAGAAAATTGATACCCCCTTTAGTAAAGTAAAAAGAGAATTACGATGTTTTTAAAGACGCGTATTATCTACATATTGTCGAAACATCGCCGACAAAAAACCTTTTTGTTAAGATAAATTCTAAAAAAGTGAATAAAAGGTGTATTCACAGATTTTTTTCAAGTTTTTCTATGAAATCAGCAGGTATTTCAGGAAGTTGTTTTGGTAACCGTTCTAACAATTGTTCTTTGTTAAGCATGCCCTCTTGGACACCAGATACCTCCCATATACTTCCCATAATGGTCATACCTGCATAGATTGACTCCACTAAATCAAATCCTCTTTGATACAGTGAAAGAAATCCTGCAGCAATTCCATCGCAGCAACCAATTGAATTTCCTGATTTATTCAATTTGATTGGTCCAATCCTAATAGAATCTGCATTCCTTTGAAGAATTTGCGCCGTTCCAGTAATTTTATCTTCGACAATAATCACACGTGGCTTGTTGGTACCAGTGACGTCAAATATCTGTTCAGGTGCTTTGATTTTATATGCATCCAGAATTTGTTTGATCTCAGAGGGATTGCCAAATACAATTTCTGTTAGAGGAACAACGGTCTTAAGATAATTTGGTGTTACGCCATATGATCCCACGTCGATTACTACTTCTTTACCGAGATAAGCGCCTTCCTTTGCACAACCTGTCATAAATGCTTCTTCTGCAGAAGTGATAAACACAATATCTGTTTTCTTATCTAGAATACCTATTGGAATTGGCCTTCCTTCTTCTACTGGTGATGCACCATTAATGTCATCAATGAAGAACCAGTCTATCCCTTTTGCATCTTTGTTACATACAATTGTCATCGTTTCTTTGTCTTTAACAATTAGGGTGTCTGCATTAAGAATTTCTGGCGAATAATTCGAATTAAGATGTTCCCGTACCTTATCCCACTTCCCCCATAGTTTCTGGGGAACTTCAACTTCTAAGAGCTTCATATCCACACCTGTCTTTTTCAGATGATCGTAATAGGGACCTCCAAAGAACCCAGGATAATTTTCGTTGTAGTCATCGCCAAAAGTTGTGAGAAGGCGCACATCACCACCCAATAAGGCGATTTGATATGCGATATGACCGCACCGACCCCCGTAGTTATAAGTGATGGGCTCGATCGCTTTGTCACGTAAATATCCTAATACCTTCTCCACATTCCATTCTTCACCATAAAACTCCGGAATAAGAGAATAAGGGATGGATTTTTTAAGATATTTTTTAAATGAAGCAGGAAGCGTTGTTGTGGACTCGATTTTTATTTGCTCGTCTTTTCCAATTGTTCCTACCACAGCAATGGTTTTCATTCGCTCACGCTCTGATTGATAACACGTAATTTTTAAGAAATGAAAGCATATAGCATTTAATATAAAATAATGATAAATTCAATGATTCCTACAGCTCCCTTAAATATCTTACACAAATTTTCTTTCTATAATTAGCCTTCTGTAGCTTAGTTTTATGCCAAATAAGCTAAACCTCGAATAAATCTCCCATTAACTGATGTTTTTTTCCAAAAAATTTATGTTTAAGGGTTACGGGCCCCTCATAAAGAAAAAGATGTGGTGTATATGCCTTTTTGTAGTCAATGTGGGACTTCTATTGAGCCTACTGCGAAATTTTGTGCTAATTGTGGCACACCTGTAGCCCCCGGATCGCCAGTAGCACCGCCTCCAATTCCATCAACTGCTCCTACTATGACACACAATGGATTATTTGATCCTATGCGAACTGGTTACGTAATCAATGAAAACAGTTGGGACATGGGTGCTGGAGATATTCTGGATGAACGCGGACAGAAGATAGGATATATGGATAGAAAAATACTTAGTTTGAGAGCAGAGATCAAATTAACCGAAATTGATGGCACAGTTGCTGCAACGATTCATAGGAAAATAGTTGCAGTAAAACCCACTTACGAGATAAAGGATAATTCTGATAATCTAGTTGGAAAAATAGAAAAAGCGCTCCTGAGTCTCCGTCCAAAACTGGCCGTTAAAGATAGTAGTGGAAATAAACTACTTGAGGTAAAAGGTAATTTCAAGGCATGGGATTTCACAGTTAAGGATATGCATGGAAGAGAAATAGGAAACGTAAAAAAACTTGATCGTTGGAAAGATGCTCTTTTTGGTGGCGGAATGTTTGACCGAAGTGATAAATACGCCCTTAAAATTCATGGAGACATAGATAGAAGGTTAGTTGTAGGGGCTGTTATTGCCATTGACAACATGTTCCATGATGAAACCGATCACGACGATGACAACGACCAATTTGACCGATTTTAATAACGCTCCTTATTTTTTTGGGATTTTTTTTCTTTTCTCTTATTGTTTTTCAATGTTTTAGTTAGAGTAGTTCATCGATTTGAGATTACCATGAACTATTTTACCCAAGACTTACATTCGGTTAACATCCGTGAAAATGAACAGTTTTAAGACAAGTTTAATAAACGTAATTTATCATTAATTTTAGTGTAGATAAAGTCGTTTTAGCTTCACTTAAAATAAGATATTCTGTTTTGATGTGATGAATATGTATTGTGGAAACTGTGGAAACCCTGTTGATCCTGGAAAAATGAGATTCTGTCCTAAGTGTGGTACACCTTTAGAAGCTGAATTTGCAATGCCCCCTCCTCCTGTACCTCCGCCACCTCCTTCGACTGCAGGTCATCCACCCCCCACGCCTACATTACCTCCGCCACCCCCTCATATAATGCAAGGTGGCTTGTTTGACCCTAGGCGAAACGGGTATGTGATCCATGAGAAGACTTGGGACTGGGGAGGTGGAGATATACTGGATGAACGCGGACAAAAAATAGGGTATATGGATCGAAAAATACTTAGTTTGAGAGCAGAGATCAAATTAACCGAAATAAATGGCGTTGTGGCAGCTAAGATTCATAGGAAAATAGTTGCGATAAGACCGACGTATGAAATCAAAGATGCTCATGATCAACTTATCGGTAAAATAGAAAAAAAGCTTCTTAGTATACGCCCTAAACTCTATGTAATTGATACAAGTGGAAACAAATTACTTGAGATAAAAGGTAATTTTCTTGCCTGGGATTTCAGAATAAAAGATATGCGAAGCGGAAATGAAGTTGGTACTGTACAAAAACTCGATAGATGGAAGGATGTCTTTTTTGGTGGAGGATGGTTTGATCGAAGCGATAAGTTCGCGCTTAAGATTTATGGTAATATAGATAGACGTTTAGTTGTCGGAGCGGTTATCGCCATTGATAATATGTTCCATGATCAATCTGACTAAAAAAGAGTTTGAGAATTCTTTCTTTTTCTTTTTTTTCGATTTTTCCTATTCCACTATTTTTTAATGCATTTAATTAAAACACTTCATTACAACAAGTTTACTACCAGAATCATTTGACCTGAAATACATCAGAATTTTGATTCTGAAACAAATTTAGCGATTAGGAGGAACTATGATTGGGAACTATAGGAGTGGTTACATGTGGCGGAGACGCACCAGGTATGAATGCCGCTATTCGAGCTATTACCCGTATCGCTTGTACCAAAAACCTGCAGGTTTTAGGTTTCGAGAATGGTTGGAACGGTCTAATAACAAACACATTTAGATCACTAACTCCTCACTCGGTTGGAGGAATTTTACATACAGGCGGTACAATCCTTCGAACGTCTCGCTCTCTAAAGTTTAAAACAGAAGAGGGAATTAAAAAATCCGCTGAAACATTAGCGGACAATAATATTGATGGACTTGTGGTCATCGGAGGCAATGGCTCTTTTAATGGAGCTTTGGAATTAAGCAAGAATCTTATTACTGACACTAAAATAATAGGCATACCTGCAACAATCGATAATGATGTTTTTGGAACAGACGAGACTATAGGCTTCGATACTGCTGTAGATACAGCTGTTGTTGCAGTAGATAAAATTAGGGATACGATGGTTTCATTTAAACGGGTTTTTGTTATAGAAGTAATGGGACGAGAAAGAGGTTTCATTGCAGCAACAGTAGGGCTCGCGGTTGGGGCTGAAATAATTTTAGTTCCAGAAATAAAATTTGATAAGAACAAAGTTTTTGAAAGTATCAGAGAAAAACGTGCTAAAGGAAAAAGGTCGGGTATAATCGTGGCTGCCGAGGGAATAGGCGATTGTCAAAAACTTGCACAAGAAATAGAGGAAAATACAGGAGCAGAGACACGAAGGAGCGTACTAGGTTATATTCAACGAGGAGGCAATCCTTCTGCGAGAAGTAGGCTTCTAGCAAGTCTATTTGCGAACAAGGCGATTGAATTATTGCTAAATGAACAAGCAAGCCGAATTGTTGGGCTACAAGATGGCGCTATAACAAGTATAGACCTTGAGACTTCATGTAAGAAGGAAAAGCCACTAGAATTAGACTTAGTTAAATTGGCTGGCATTCTTTCAAGGTGAATTCTTAAATACTTTGCACCCATTTTCAGAAAAACACAGTTAAATGTTCTAAGAATGAATCAGAAATACAACTTTAGGTGATAAAAGTGCCCAGAATAGCAATCATTGGAGGCTCTGGCTTATATGAGCTTTTACAAAACCCAACACATACTTTTGTGGACACACCTTTTGGAAAGACTCCTAGAATTGAAATCGGAAGTATAGATGATATTGAGGTTGCATTTCTTCCTAGACATTCACGACCAGGGAATGAAACGGTTTCACATGCAATTCCTCCACATAAGGTAAATTACCGCGCAAATATCTACGGTTTAATGCAACTCGGCGTTGAACGAATTCTCGTATCAAATGCCGTTGGAACTCTTGACCCAAATCTCCCTCCAGGGAATATGTGTGTCGTTGACCAGTTTTTAGATATGACAAAAGAGGAACCTTATACCTTTTATGATGGCGACACAACAATTGAACTCAAGGATGGTCGAAAAGTTTCGGGTACAGTTCATATTGACGTGAGTCAGCCTTTTTGCCCTGAATTACGAAGCGTACTCTTAGAGAGTGCTAGCAAAACTGGAGTCCCTGTAAAAGATGGAGGCGTCTATGTAAGAACTTCTGGCCCTCGCTTCGAGACCCCCGCAGAAATCAATGCCTTTCGCATCTTAGGTGCGACAGTTGTTGGTATGACTGCGGCTCCTGAAGCTGTTTTAGCGCGTGAACTTGAACTTTGCTATGCAAGTATTTCCATGAGTACAAATTTCGCAGCCGGGATGCAACAAAAAATTTCACATGAAGAAGTAGGTGTGATCTTCGGACAGAACATTGAAAATGTGAAAAAAATTCTAAGAGAAGCTGTGCATCTAATTCCTAAGGAAAAATCGTGCCCTTGTCCCTCAGCGCTAGCAGGTGCAACTGCATAAGGTCTCTTTATTTTTCCTTTTGACCCTAAGAAAACTGTTTGACAATTTTTTTTAAGACATACACTAATCATCTCGGCATGCCCATATCGTTGGAAGAGTAAAAGTAAAGTAAACCAGTAGGAGTCCTTTTAATACGTTATGTCGGCGAAATATGATTGTGTTTTGAACACGATTCTTTTAAATTAAATTGAGAATATATTATTGCACATCTGATAGAACAGTTTATCATACTTTCAGGAAATGAAAACTATGAAGTTAAGACCCCGACTTACTGCATATAAATTGTATATCTCTGATTTATATGCTGGTTCGTATGTTCGAAAAGAAAGAGTAGCCTTCTTAGATACCTCGATTGGTCCTGTCACAAGAGTGAGACTCTTATGTACAATAGTGCAGAGATATGACAATGTAGAAAAAAAATACAGTTCATTCACGCTAGATGATGCAACTGATACTATTAGACTAAAAGCCTGGCGGGAAGATATTGAAGCACTTGCAGATTATGAGGTCGGGGATATTGTAGATGTTATTGGAAAAATACGTCAACAAGAAGATGGAGAATTATTCGTAATTCCTGAAAATGTCATTAAAGTAGAAGATGTTAATATTGAGCTGCTACGTCAGCTAGAAATTCTTGAGTTACACAACCTGATGGGTAGTAAAACC
Organism: Candidatus Borrarchaeum yapensis; assembly: GCA_016840515.1. Classification (GTDB taxonomy): domain Archaea; phylum Asgardarchaeota; class Sifarchaeia; order Borrarchaeales; family Borrarchaeaceae; genus Borrarchaeum; species Borrarchaeum yapensis. The sequence continues at coordinate 11,643 of JAEOSF010000014.1, forward strand.
ATAACTAAAACACAACCTGAGAAAGAACCCGAAGAAAAAGAACCCGAAGAAAAAGAACCCGAAGAAAAAGAACCCGAAGAAAAAGAACCAAAAAAAACTAAACGTACTGAAAAAATTGAAACGCAGCTTCCACAAGAAAGTGAAGTCAACACAAGAAAAGAAGTCATGAACCTTATAAGAACACTTGACACAGGTAAAGGTGCACCTTATAAAGAAATCATAGAAAATTCTTCAGAAGACGATGAGGATGCTGTAGAAACAATTATATTAGATTTATTAAACGAAGGAGTCATATATGAACCAGAACCAGGTCGCTATAAAGAATTATAACGAGGTGATAAATTATGGATGCTGATTTCTTTGATTATGGTGAACTGCTGAAAAAAGCAAAAGAACAAGTCCCCCCAGACATTTACCATCATAAGCGATTCGAAATACCTAATGTAGACCTTTTCATAGAAGGTAACAGGACTGTGGTACAGAATTGGAAAGATATTACTAGCAAATTAAATAGAGACTCCGCACATATTTTGAAATTCTTGACTAGAGAATTAGCGACTGCAGGCACCATGGATGGACCACGAGCTATATTTCAAGGAAAATTCTCGAAGAACTTCCTTAACGGTTTGATTGAACGCTATGCCAAACGCTACCTCATTTGCCCAACTTGCACATCTCCAGATACAGTTCTGTTAAAAGAAGGCCCTTATCATTTTATTAAATGTGAGGCATGCGGTGCAAAAGAAGCAGTTACAAAACTGAAATAAGAATGAAGATCAAAGCATAAGATCTTCCTCGGTGGAATTCCAATGACAAAAGTATATTTTCGAGTCTTTAAAACGGAAAAGGATATTATGGTAGCAGTGTGCGATGCTGATATAGTCGGAAAAAAATTCTCTGATGGTAAAAGTAAACTGAATATCGAAGAGAATTTCTATAAAGGAACCTTGGGTACATTAGAAGACGGTATTCAAGCCATGAATGGTGCTACCATCATAAATGTCCTTGGGGAAAAAATCATCTCAAAAATGATCGATGATGGCATAATCAGTGAACATAGTGTGATTTGTATTTGTGGAGTTCCTCACGCGCAAATAATTTGTATGTAGTCACCATGGAATCTATGCCTTTCTCTCCCTTTTAGTTATCTTGTGTTATAATAATAATAATAAATGTAAGAAGGGGCGACTTTTATACCTTCACCTACACGTTTCTGTATCAAATGCGGAAAGTTTGAGCCTGAAGTGTCTCTCATTGGCACTCTTTGTCCTAAATGTTATAAAGAGGAAATACCGGCTATAACTTTCAAAAAACCCATGTCTGTTCTTATATGTCCTCATTGCATTGCGACTAAAAGTGGTAGCAGATGGCATTACCCTTCCTCTGACGATCTAACTCAATTTATTGAATCTTTTGTCATAAAAAAGGTGAAAGAAAGTATAAATCTACAAAAATCCGATGAACTCATTTCAATTGAACCCGAGTTTTTGTTGGATGAGGCTTCAAAAGAAATAGACGTAACAGTTACTATCAAACGTAGCCAAATTGCAACAGAACCCTACAGTGAGATAAGCAAAATCTCAATTCCTTTTGAATATCAACTTTGTCCAAGATGTTCCCGAGTTAAAAGCGGGTCTTACGAAGCCATACTTCAGGTACGCGGAGCGAAAGGAACTCTTTCTCCAGAAGAACGTGAAAAAATTCTATCGTTGATTGAAAATACTATCAAAAATCGATTTAAAGAACCTCCTCAATCTATTGTATCAAAGATTGTTCAAAAAAATGAAGGCATGGATTTGTACTTCGTTTCGTCTAATTTAGCTATTACACTTGCCTCTACCCTTCGAGATTCAGTTGCGGCATTAATGAAAACAACCTCAAAACTCGTTGGATTAGATAAATCCACAAATAAAAGACGATATCGGGTTTATATATCTGTTAGAATCCCTCATTTCCAAGTTGGAGATTTTATTAAACTGGATGATTCCTTTTATGAGATTCATGCTATTGGAGGAGGTAAAATTTCACTTCATAACCTCAAAACCAAAGCACATCGCTCCCTTTTAGCAAAAAACCTATGGACACAAATTTCTAATCGACAATTAGAGGTTCTTCCAAAAGAAGAGTATTTGCATTCATATCTCGTAATCGCTGAAACCCCTGATTCTCTCCAAATCATGAATATGAAAACCTATGAGACTTATGAAGTCCAAAAAGAAATTAACAAAAGCATTGTAAGTGGAGATACCATTAAAGGTTTTCAGATCAATGATAACGTCTTTCTTTTAGAGAATTAAGAATTCACAGTTTGCTTCATGGTCTAATTTTTGTTTCTCTCTGTTGATGTCTTCATTTTGCAGTCCTAGGACAACGCTTCATTCAATTTAAATAAATTTTATTGAGTATACGAATTCCTACAAATGTGCGAATAATGGATGCATAGAAAACAAACTTTTTGAAATCAGAAGATAAAAATTAATGCAAATAGTTCTGGATCACGTTAAGTTTTTTGTTTTCATCGTCGCGCGGTAATTATATAAAACTTAACTGATGAAATTGTCATAATTCTTTATTTCATTGAAGTTTATCAATCTGAATAGATCAACTCACTGAGATAACATGTAAGCACAAAAATGTTGTTTGTGGAGGAATTGTTTGTCTAAGAAGAAAAAAAGTAAAGGAAAAGGTAAAGGAAAAGGTAAAGGAAAGAAAAATGTCGGTCCAAGCACAGATTATGCTGTCCGGAGAGTTCGTCTGCCTGATGAAGGCGAACTTCTAGGAATCGTTACCCGTCTCTTAGGTAATGACAGGGTAGTTGTAAAATGTACAGACGGGATCACCCGAACTTGTAGAATACCCGGACGGATGAGAAAACGCGTCTGGATTCGAGCAGATGATGTAGTCCTCGTGACTCCCTGGGACTTCCAGGATGAAAAAGCTGATATCATTTGGAGATATAACCCTGGACAGGTAAGATTTTTAGAAGAACGAGGATATCTTGATTTATAGTTATAGGTGGGTGGAACTGTGCCAGAGCGCGTCGCCCATGATGAAGTTGATCGTTTAGAAAAGGATAAGATTGACAAACGGAGGATCAAAGATAAAGATTCTGATGACTTAAAGGTTGTTGAATCTGTATTTGATAAAGCGACTGTTCTTACTCTCGATAAACTGATTCGGAAGGGTGTCATTAAGCGATTTGTGGGAATAATTTCTTCTGGAAAAGAAGCAAATGTTTATTATGTGAAGAGCCCAGAGGATTCAGACGTTGCCGTCAAGATTTTTCGGACTCATTCTGAATTCAGAAAATATGCTCTTCCATACATCGAAGGCGATTATCGCTTCAAATTGAAACGAAAGGACGCTCGATCAATTACCTTCCTCTGGACTTTAAAAGAGTTTAAGAACTTACAACTCGCTAAGGCATGTGGTGTTAGAGTGCCTTCCCCCATTGAAGTCAGAAACAATGTCTTGGTAATGGAATTCATTGGTATTGATGGACTTCCTGCACCTCGAATGAAAGATATTCCACCAGAAAACCCTGAAAAGATATTTCATCAAATACTTGAAGAGATTTCCCGCTTATATCATAAGGCAAAACTGGTTCATGCAGATTTAAGCGAATATAATATCCTGATGCACCATAATGAGCCTGTTTTGATTGACATCTCCCAAGGTGTTGTTCTTCACCATCCTCATGCAAAGGATTTCCTCTATCGAGATATTAAAACAATTGTTACTTACTTCAATAAACTAGATGTTTCAACACCTCTCCCAAAGGAGATTTTTGATGAAATCATTAAAGAAAAATGAAGTTCCTCTTTAGGTGATCGAAATGGCTATCTATGGGACTATGCGGACAAAAATCCCACACGAAAGAATTGCTGTTTGCATTGGAACGAATGGTGAGACTAAAAAGCATGTCGAGGATGTAACTCACACAAAAATCACAATTGATAGTGTAGATGGAGTCGTCCTGGTAGAATCAACTCCACAAACAGAGGATCCACTTGCCGTCTGGCGTGCTCGAGATATCGTTCTTGCAATTGGGCGTGGATTTTCTCCTAAACGCGCTTTTAAACTCCTTGATGAAGATATGATCCTAGAAATTATCTTTTTAGATACATCGGCCAATACACCGAAGGCACTTAAACGTATCAGCGGACGCTTAATTGGCGAACGTGGCAAAACACGAAGAATTATAGAAGAATTTACTGGGGCAGCTCTCAGTATCTACGGTCATTCAGTGTCTCTCATTGGCACTATCGAAAGAGTAAATGTGGCAAAAGAGGCAGTTCAAATGCTTCTTAAAGGGTTAGCTCATAAAACTGTGTATTCTTTCTTAGATCGTAAACAAAGGGAATTGAAAAAGGCGGAACTGTCTCTTTGGAAACCTGCATCTGATTTTAACCTCTAAAATCAACCGAACATCTCTTGTAGCCAGCGGATGTACATTCTAATTCCATCTTCTAATTTCACTTCTGATTTCCAGCTTAATGTTTCTAATTTTGTTATGTCCAATAGCATCCTGTGTACATCTCCTTTCCATCCCTTTTTCCCACCGGTGTAAGAAAATTGCACATCGTCTAAATCAAATTCGTCAGCAATAATCTCTGCTATTTTTCTTACTTCAATTTGATCACTGACACCTACGTTGAAGGCATCATAGTTCATTTCACTATTGATTATATATTCAGTTATTTCCATAGTCGCCGCTATACAGTCTGAGATATACATATAACTTTTATTCTGCTTGCCATCACCAAGAATCTCCAATTCTCTAGGATTTTTCTTTAACTTCCAGAAAAAATCATGCATGACTCCATGTATCGATCTAGGTCCATATATGTTAGCGTATCTAAGTGAAACACCTTTCATGTTATAACACTCGCTATAGGCTGAGATATACATCTCGCATGCTGCTTTTGATGCGCCATATATACTTATTGGCTTCATTATATAACTCTCTGGAGTTGGATAGACTTCAACGTCCCCGTAAATCGTTCCCCCAGATGACGCAAACACCAACAAACCTACATCATTTAATCTCATTGCTTCAAGAAGGTTCATTGTTCCAAGGACATTTATAGAAAAATCCATGTGAGGTTCCTTTACGCTCAATTTGACATCGGGATTAGCTGCAAAATGAAATACTGCATCTTTGTCAGCACAATTCTCCTGTAACACTTTTTTTTCTCGTATATCTCCTCTCACGAATTTAAAATCTTCATTATTAATGTGTTCTTCAATATATTCCATTGTTGAGGCAGAAAGATTATCAACAACCGTAACTTCATTCTCTAATTCTATTAAACGGTCTACTAGATGACTTCCTATAAATCCACAGCCGCCTGTTACCAATACTCTCTTATTTTTTAATGGCAAAAGTATTTCACTTTTTAAGAGTTTATATTAGATTTGAGGAAAAATTCACATAAAATTCTTTCGTAATTTGTGGCAAAATTCGAGAGTTCGATTTGACTAATAGATTTCGTGTAAAAAGAGTATGGCGCCGCCGGAAGGACTCGAACCTTCGACCAGCGGGTAACTGCCAAGGGTATGTTAACAGCCCGTCACTCTACCAACTGAGCTACGGCGGCACTTTAGCGACGACATTATGTCTTTTCAGTATTTTATAAATCTTCTCATTTTGAGCTAAGAACGCATCATTTACTTTCGTTTTTCTTTATACCTACACATATTACTTCCCATGGCATAAAAGATCTCAGTAAAAACTCGCACTTTGGATCATAGTTTTTTTCTTCTACATCTCAATACTTCTCTTTTTTTTAACGAATTTCTTATCGGCTTCAAAACATTTAACTCTTAAGCTGTCGGATATGAATATTAGAGAACTAAACCTTCAAATCAGTTTTGAATAGAGCATCAGAATATTCAATCAGCAGCGTTTAAAGAGGATATCCAATGATCCAAAATATATGGATTGTAGAAAAAGATCGCGGTACTCGTTTGTTTCATAAACAATATGGCACTATAGATATAGATCCAGATCTATTCTCTGCTTTCCTTACTGGTCTTTATGGTTTTGCAGAAGTGGAACTTGGCGAAGCAGGAATCGACAGTATATCGATGGGCGATTTGAAGTGGGTTTATATTTACTCTCGTAACCTTTTGTTTATTATAGCCGGCGATAAAGAAGATTATGTCCCTCACTTAAAAGCCAAATTAAACGTTATCAAAAACGAGTTCTTCGCAAAATTTCCCATCTTTAATAAAGATTGGCAGGAAGCCTACAAGTATACGGGATTCAAAAGCCTTCAAGAACAGTTTTATCCTATAGTCGATGAATTAGTTGTCGATTGGATTCAGCTCGCAAAAGTCACAGATGCTGCAAATTATATGGATATATGTGAAGTATGTCAGCATTTCATAGCCATCATTCGTAAAATAATTGCATCATGTGACGAAGAAAGAAAGAAAGCCCTCCTAAATATCCTGAAAATGCAAATTTTCGACCTTATAAAGGGAGAAGATGAATTGTCGAAGATCATAATCGAAGATGGCTTTATTGACTTCTTACGCGTCAATGTTTTTATGATGCCAGAAGCTGCCGAGGATATCGTAAAAAAAATTTTAATAAGATGTTTTAACACCCTACGGAATGAATTAGGGTTTACGAATTTCCAAGCTATGTTCCGCAAAAAACTTATTCTATATCTTAAAACAGATTGGAAGCGCATACGTTCACTTGATCTTGATATGCTCCTTATCCATCTCTTGTAAACTATCTCACGCTAAAGTTGTGAGGCTTATAGCTGTACTTGGTATCAGTCCTCTTCTTTGCAGACGAGTTTCAACTTCATCATACGTTACAACATGGGCGTGTTTACCGCAGCCCAGCCCGGTAATCCGCATATAGCGTTGGGCTATATTTCGTGCACCGTTTAAATCAGAGTTAAGAGTATGACCACAAGTACGACATTCAAAGAAGCCCCGATAACGTTGGGTGGTTCGAGTATGACACCGACTACACTCCTGACTGGTGTAGTGGGGTCTGACATACACCACTCTCACCCCTTTCAGGGCAGCTTTGTACTCCAAAAACCGTTGCAGTTCCCTGAAGGCCCACTTGTGTACCCACCTATTGTAGGTGGCAGTCTGCCTGATGTAGCTCAGGTCTTTCATCACCAACACGTCCCCTTCGGATAATGTCTCCACGATTCGTTTGGAAACGTTGTGGTTGACCCAGGTCATAAACCGTTTCCACGTACCGCTCGCGCGTTGCAATTTACGTTTTGCGGCACGTGTGCCTTTGGACTGGGGTTCAGCCACCAATCGCTCCCAGCGGATTCGTTGTGGTTTGACACTGCCAAAGAAGTCGCCGTCGCTGGTTACGGCCAAGGTATTCACTCCCAGATCGACACCCAGTATGTTATAGTGATTGCTAGTTTTTGGCTGGATGTCAGTCTCTTTTGAGAAGGTAAAACAGAAGAAGAAGCGACCTTTATAGTCCTTGATGAGGGTGCTCTCTCCTAGTTTCCACTCAAGATACTGCTCAAATACTTCAGGAATTACTATACTGAATTTGACACGAGCCTTAATAGTAGACAAAGAAAGAAGCGTCCAGTCTTTTGCTATGGAGGCACATCTCGGGAAATTATACCTGATAGACAGTTCTTGAGAAACTTCTGGTTTGGATTGCGCCTTCTTGACCATTTCAACAGCTTGTGTAATAGCATTGATCACCAGCTGCGCCTGAAGTCCAAAGCGCTCTTTCACCTCAGCATAACAGCATCGTTGCAATGATGCCTTAGATGTAATGTTATGTTGCCAGGCGGTGTCAATGCACCATTGGACCGCTTGCGCATAGACCCTCATAGTGTCATTCAATACTTCAAAAACATCAGCCAGTTTGACTTTGGCGGTCACAACTACTTTCATAAGATGACACTGTGGTGGTGACACTATTTAAAGCTGGAGAGACCCTAGTATAAGTGAAAAGCTGCCTCAATTACGCCCCACCCTCAAGGGTAGGGGCTTCCTTGAGATGGAGCCGTGAACTCTACCTCTACCATCTTTCTCACAAAACGAGTTTTAAGCCTCTGTTCAACATCAAGTTTAGACGCCCTTTGTTAGAAGTTCCCTGGAATCTTTGGGGTGCAGTTTGCGTATTATTATCGCCAAGAGAGAAAGGCATTTAAAACCCTATCACAGTTCTCACATCATTAATGGTTTGCTCCGGTGGTGTAGTCCGGCCAAGCATAAGGGGCTTTCGACCCCTTGACTCGGGTTCGAATCCCGGCCGGAGCACCATATCACCCTTTAATATATTTGCTGTGCGGGGGTTGCCGAGCCAGGTCAAAGGCGATGGGCTTAGGGTAACTCCGTTTATGCCTGTTTTAAGACACCCATTGACGTAGGGAACCACTAGACCACCTAGGGTTCGCAGAAGTCTGCGTGGGTTCGAAAAATCGATGAGAAAACCTCATCTTCGAAATTCCCATCCCCCGCACCACTCTTGGCGTTAGTTATTCCAAAAAGTTTTTATCGCACAACTAATACCACAGTTATACTCTTAAACGAAATGCCCTCTATCTTATCTGTGGCTGGGGTAAGTATGGCCGGGGTGAATGAATCGAGTTTCAAACTCATTCATCCCCCTGGGTAGTGGTATCCTGCAATCCTAAGGGATTGTGGGCCATACTCCTAAGGGATTGTGGCTCCCTCGACCCGGGTTCAATTCCCGGTCCCGGCCCTCATTTACATCATTGAATCGGCTGTTTCATAGCGTTATCTGTGGGCCCGTAGCTCAGTTGGAAGTATTCCGGTGCAATTTCGCATCCATTTCAAAAGCGCCTGGTTTGCAGCCAGGAGGCCGCGGGAAGTTTTCAGACCCCTGAAAACTCGCGATTTCAAATCCCGCCGGGTCCATTCTGTTCTGTGTGGTGAATAGCCACCGGGCCCTCCCACTGTTTCTTTCATCATTTTTCTCTATTGGCTATGATGATTTATTTTTCTTCGAGCCTTACGAAACATTTTAAATTAAGCTGCAATTCCCCTACGTACTTACTCTTTTCAAACAGAAGTCTTTATAGATTAAAGTCCAACAAGTAAGAACATTCTAGCAATGTGTTTCTGGACACAAAAAATGCACTCTATCTTGATCTAACCCGAGGAATTGGGATGGAATTAGAGAAATACGATAAATATGTGCTTTTGCTGATTGTAGCCAGCGCCTGTGTCAGTGTTATAGCACATTTTTACGACTATGCCTTTTATCAGGGCGATTTTATCATTAACGGCTGGAGCAGGTCTTTCGATGTTCCTGAGCACCTAATTTATTCCATAGAAATGTTAAGAGGAGGCTGGCCTGTTCAAAATCCTATGATTGCTGGCGCCTCAACTAATTATCCTATAGCACTCTCTTTACTGATTGCCATCTTCGTAAGAATCTCAGGCACTCCGGTTCTTCAGGCATTTCGATTCTTTTCTATTGTTCTAATTATCTTTGTTGGCTTAACCAGTTACATCATGGTCTCTTCACTCTTCAACAATAAACGAATAGCGTTCTATACCACCTTCTTTGTGCTTTTTTCTGGCGGGTATGGGTGGGTCACTGTCTTATTCCCATTCTTTGGATTACCTCGAACTATTGACTTCTTTCCGTATTATTACTGCATGATTGACACCTTCTTCTTTTACAGCATATTGATCAGCGTAAACCTCTTTAGACCTTTATCGAGAACTCTTGGTATCGGGCTTTTCTATTTCTATTTTTATTTTCTCAACTCGTTTATAAAATCAAATAAAAGCAAACATCTGGTTTTCAATGCCGTTGTACTCGGAGTACTAATTAACAGTTCCCCTGGTATGGCGATCGAACTCTTTGTTTTAGCAATAATGGCTTTGGTGTACTTCAAACAGTCTCTACACAATATCCTGAAATACTTCTTGATACATTTCGCTATTTTACCAGTATTTGCCATTCAATTATTACTGGAATCTGTTTCTGGAACGATAACAGGCAGCATGGTGGTAAATCCCGGCAGATACATGCCACCTATCTATTACACCTCGCTTTTTGGAATCGCCTTTATGTTTATGATTATTGGCGTCCTCTTCTATCCGATGAAAGAAAAAAAGACCAGAAATTTCCTCTATCTATGGCTGGTTATTGCTCTTCTGTTGGCTAATGTGGCAGTAATTGCTATGCGAGTACAATCTACTATTTCTGTCCTGCTATTAGCCAACAATCATATCTTCTCCTTATTACTCAACGTACCCTTCTACATGTTTGCCAGTTTAGGACTCGTGAAAATCCTTGATTTCACACCGCCAACTAAATGGTCAACTCCATGGCGCGTTTTCAGACGTTATGGAGTTCCCTTACTGATTATTGCCTGTTCCTTATCTGTTCTTAGAATGGTGTATATCAACGGCTATGTTGTAAATGATCTGCCTACAGCCCAAAACGTCTATAAAGTGCAAGAACAGGAATATACCGCCCTCCTCTGGATACGTGAAAATACCGAACTTGATGCCGTGTTCTTGACCTATCACTATACCGATATCGAAGCTACAAAGATCGCAAAAGAACCTATTAGGATCGGGAGAGGGCATTCATGGGTCGCAGATATCGGGCAAAGAAGAGTCCTCTTAAACAGGCAGGGACATTTCCTCATACGGGGAATTGATTATCAGGAATTCGTTAGAATTGGATCCGATATTGACCTCATCTATACCACCGCCGATATCCAACACGCCATAGAAGTAATAAAGACGTATCCCATCTCTTATATCTACGTTGGACCTGATGAACTTCAACAATACGGCGATGTGGTGAACAAATTCGAAAACCAAGATTATTTCGAACGTGTCTATTTCAATGACTTGATAAAAATCTATAGATTGAAAACATGACCCCTTTCAATAACACAAAGTCGTAAATCTCATTGCAAATTGTTGACATAAAATTGCTTGTTTTTATCATCATTAATAGATGATATTGCTACATTCATGTTGTTATCGAAATCTTCTTACACCGAAATCGATTCTAATGCTAGCTACGGTAACTATATAGGCTAATCACGCGCGTGATGGTAAAAAAAAGGAATTGTTCATAGCTCTATGGACATCTATTTAGCATCGTTTGCAAAACTACACATCTGTGCTACTTATAACAGCGACCTGACAACACTTTTTGTGAGGATATGTGCGCTCTTGCCTTGAAACCTTCATTACGCGATGGTAAAAAAGATACATATAAAAGTGCAAAATGCGTAATATTTATATTGCTTCGCTGTATCACATAATTCCCCTCAATCTGAAATATCAATTTCGGATTTACTTAACCATGGGGGGACTTTTACCAATTGAATGCAACATACAGACCTTAGTGCGTCTGTAGGTGAAGGAATTGGTTGTGAGTTCAACGATGAGCTTAAGGGACTGCGGATCTCAAGTCTCCTAATGACAAAGACTTGCCTAAAGAATGTGGTAGTCTTTGTGAAGGCGGATACTGTGGTTCGCAGCGCGGGTTCGCGCACCAGCACCCCCGATCACCAACTGCCTTATGAACTCTGGCAGGAGCTGCGGCGCCTCAACGGACTCGGGCTGAACCTTGAGTGATTAGATCCACCTTCCACAAACTTATAGTTATTACTTTTACGTATATCAAAGTACTTACCGCGATATACTTGCTTTCATCCCTCTTGTGGAGGAAGAGGGAATTGCGTTTCATGAGAATGTGGTCGTAGAAGGACTTAGTGGTTATGGTGAACACATTATCATAACTCGATTGAGTCTCGTAAAATGAGCAGGCTCGCTTGTGGCTCCGATACCGGTTGATCCTGCCGGACCCGACCGCTTTTGGGATGGGATTAAGCCATGCAAGTTGTGCGCTCCTAGCTGATGGAGAGCGGCGAAAAGCTCTGTAACGTGTAGTTAACCTCCCCTCAGGACGGGCATACCCTCGGGAAACTGAGGATAACTAAAAATCATATTATAAAGAAAGAATCTAAAATAAATTATTTTATAGAGATGTTGTGTTTGGTATGTTATCTAAAGAGAATTAGAAGGTTTTTGAGTCTTTTAAGACACGAGAATCAAGTTAGGATAAAAAATGAATAAGATAGGAAAAAAGAATCATCATTAGTATAACCATAATTGACCATTAATTTCTTCTACGATCATATAAAAAAAGAAAGAGTGTTAGGAGTAGTTCATTTTTTGAAAAATTGAGATAGAGTTGGGCGGATGTTGGATATTTTTTTGTTGACATATTCTTTTAGAAAGGTGCAATAGTGATCCCTTACGCTGTATTGACCGACATTGACGGTTTTGGCGATCAGTTTCTGCGTTAAAATATGAATTTTATTGTATCTTTCTGCTAGTATAAGATCGGATGCATACAGTGCAGCAGAGGCGTAGGTTCTCGGATGTCTCCCAGAGTTCTTGAGTGATGTTGCATCAAGTGCCTGTTGAGCGGTCTTTTGTAGTAGAAATCTGTATGTTTCAATCTCCCAGTTTTGTTTAATAAGGCGTGATTTGATCTCGGGATTTGCTAGCAGATCACTTATTAGGTCGGATAAGAAGTCCTCGCTTTTTCTGCTCACATGAGATATGACATTCATTTGTTTGAGTTGTTGAAGTGTTTTGATGACTGAACTGTTTGAAATCTTATGACCTAAAATCTTAATGTTGTCGATAATCTGTTGTAAATAAAAGGGTTCTTTATTCTCCTTAATGGCGGTATAGAGACAAGCGCATATTAAAACAGGGTGTGTGCTATATTCATCTTTAGAGAGTGTGTTTAAACTTTTTCGATATAAGTAAGCTGCTCTCATGTAAGTTTGTTCTGTTACTTGTAGGTTTGAGCAGGCACGCCTTAAGGATTTTAATGTTCTGTACTCTGATTCGCGTCCTTTGATTCTTGCTCGAAAGTTGAACAAACGCTTAAGTTTATTGAAGTGGTATTTAGTTTCATTGGGAAGAAGGTTGTTCTGTCCGTCACGTTTAATGACTGAGTAGTTGAAACCTATGAAACTCCCTAGACCGTCCACCATATCAACTCTCTCGCCTGTACTTACAAATTGCCTGCCCAAGTCTCCCTGTGCGGTGTTAATAGAAATAATAAATTCGGGTGTGACAAAAGCCTTGTCACCCTCCAGTCCACAAGCTTCACAAACATATACTCCTTGATATTGAGAAGTGGGGGAACCGCACTCGTCGCATGGTGGGTTTCCTTGATTGATTGTGAACCCAACAAGTTTGTGATTCTGATACTTCGGAATGATGATGATTTTTTCAGTAAGGTGAAGAATGATGTTCATTATGCTTCTGAGGTTGTATTTACCGTTAAGAGCGCTGTGAATCTCGTCATATGTGTATAATTTTCCCTGCTGGTTGAGTTCGTGAATCTTTGCAAGTACCTCGTTTTTTGCTACTTCATCAAGTTGGTTAGTAGTGACAGCGAGTAGTTGGTTGCCATCAATAATAAATTTGGTTTGTTTGTTGTACTCGCGTAGTTTATTTCGATTTTTTTTCAACTCGATCTACCCTCCGAATTAAACTATACTTAAATTAACATTAATATCATATATAAGTTTTTCTGAGAGATTTTTGGGTTATGTTATGTGATAAAATAGGATGATATGGGATTAAGTGAACGGGAAATGATTTTAGGAAAAAGGAGAATACATGACGGAAATCGATTTTTTAAAATTGTCCTTAAAGTGACTTTAAAGAATGTTGAGATGTGAGTAAGAATAATTAACGACAGTAGAAAAGAAGATTGGACTGGTAGGTATCCTCGAAGGCGTTAGCCCATCTTATGTACTGCTTGGAGATGCAATTAAAGCTCGAATCGAGCAATAGCTCGTCGGCAATAAAAAATGGTCGGGACGTGTCATAACTCTCTATGCCGAAGGAGCGACCGTGTGTGGAAGTGTACTCCGAGTTTAATTGATGGGCGTAGTTGATTATTTCCTTTCGAGTTTCGCCCAGCAGGTGAAGGCGGGGGCGGTTGCCGTAGGGAATAAGGTGTATTTTTGGGTGGAAGATGTGAAACATTTCTTTGAGAAGTCTTTTGCTATCCCTGAGGTTGAACTCGTGCAAGGGGAAGGTCACCGCAAGGTCGATCGGACTGCATTCAAAGGAGTGGTCTTTGAGGAAACAACGTACACGCTGGGCGGATTGACGAAACTCCTTACAGGTGGTGCCCTGAACCGTGAGGCGAAAGGTATAGCATAACCCGAGTTGTGCAAGGGTGGTGGTGTGTATCTTTTTAATGTAGTCAAGAAGTAACTCGTAACTTTGGAGGCTTTTTTGCGGATTCTGTACAAAATCGGGAAGGATGATCTGATAATGGAGAATTTTGGTTTTACGGACTATTTCCAATTGATGTTTAAAGCGGATGATGGGATCAGAGGGGATTCTGGAAGATTTTCCGTTCTGTATTGCTTGGAACAGTTGGAAGGCACCGTTATCGATCCATAATTCTGTGATACGCTGTGTTGAAAGGATTTTATCGGAGGCGTAGCGGTGGTAATCGAAGGGTGAGGAACATTCCCCGTAGATATTGACCATCAGTTCGTTGAATCCGTTGATTAATTTCTGCCCTTTGTCGTTTACCATGTGCTGATACCAGTCAAGGTCGCGAGTGGTGATGACGGGCACCAGTCGGGGGTTTATATGACGTACCTCACCATCGAAGAAGTCGATGTTATAGACTGAACCATAGTCGAGTAGACTTGATGATTCTGCCCAGCTTTTCGGGGATGAGGTGTCCTCATCGAGTTCGAGTGATTCTTCATAAACACATTTTGTCATTATTGCCCCTCTGTGTATAATCTCAAAGTTCATATTCTAAATGAATATATAAAGACCACGAAAATAAAAAAAGAAAATATTAAGATACTTCTCTTCTCTAATGTAGTTCTAAGTGTTGTGAAAAGGAAAATAGAATAAAAAAAGAAAAATAGATTAGAGTGAAGTTATGTAGAAGTTGGACAGTTGGTTTTCCTTTGTGAAAAGGATCGCGTCTTGAAGCGTCTTAAATTCTTTTTGTTCTTTGCCTTTCGATGTGGAGTAGGTTACGCGGTGTGTGTCATGTTCTTCTGGTGTTGGTATCATCTTTTCTTCTTTTTGTCTATCACTTATTTTTTCGATGAGTTGATAATTGTTATCTGCATCTAAGAAAACAACTTCCTGTTGTTTTAATTCTTCTAAAGCGTCCAAAAAACTGTAGTATTCATCTTTGGTATCGAACTTTTGTTTGATGAGAGCTCGCCTTAGTTCGTATTGATCGCCTCGTATTTCTGATATTATCCATTCTTTTAATTTGTCAATCTCGGTTCTTATCTCATCAATTATAATGTATTTCTGTCTTTTTTCATCGAATTTGATGATCTTATTTTCTATTAGAAATTCAAAGGCTGGTTTGAAGTATATTTCGTGGGGTTCTTTTGCGAATAGTCCTCCTTTTATTGCTCTCTGGAGTTCTTCTGTGTTTTCGGATTTGATTTGAGTCAAAATCCAATTATTGTATTTTTCTGAAAGAAAAGCATGGTTATTTCTTTGTTCTTCTGTATGTTCGTCTTCTGTGTGTTGTGTTTTTGAATGTGAATTGTTTAAAGTGGATTCTGCTTCTATTTCATCTTCTTCTAAGTTAAGGGTATTAATTTCGGTATCTGTATCGGTTGCATTTTGCTTGACTACGAAAAAGTATCTATTCATTGAAGAATCAAAGGCTAGCAATCCTTCTCGATACATTTCTTCAAAGACTGTTCGACATAGTTCTTGCACTTCAGCGGGTGTGTTGGTATCGTTGCGGTTTATTATACTTAGTAATTGAACTTGGTCGGTGTCATCGATCTGAGAAATGATCCAATTTCTCATTTTTGTCCTATGTGTTTCCTCTTTTGTTGGTTTTGTATCTGTTGCTGTTTTATGACTGATTGTTTTAGTTTTTGTGGTGTTTATTGTGCAGTAGTATCCGTTTGAAATTAGTGAGTTAACGATGCACTGTTTACACAAATCTGTTGTGATATCATCTTCTGAATGAATACAGTGATTGTGACATTCACGTAGTATTAGTTCAATTTCTACCTCTGGTTCGCGTTTTTTTGTTTTCGGTTTTTCTAGTATTTGCATGATTATTCCTCTCATAGAATTTCATCAAAGAATGTATATAAAGACCACTAAGTTTCTATGTCTAAATGAAAAAAAAGAAAATGAGGTTTAGAAAAGATTTGAGATTCTAGCGTGGATTTTTTTGAGAAGAAATTTGAAGTAAGAGTAGTGTTGTTTTTTGTTTGTCTTGTGGTGTTTCTTATGACCTAGCGCGCAGGAAAGGCATAGAATAACCTTGCAGATTTTACAATAAAACCCTCTGCGTTTGATCTTGCCTAACACTCCGAGAAACGCATCGCCGCAGATGACGCACTCGAAATTCTCTTCGTCCAAGGTGTTCAAAATCTCATCTTCAAGTTGGCACAGGGGTACTACGCCCTCAATAAATGAGTCGTCCTTCATTTTGATTACTCCGTTATGACTTTGTAGCGGTCGATGCCTTCAAGTAGAGCTAGTTTGCTTCCGTCGTCCCAATTTACCCAGATTTGTTTCTGACCTCCGAGAATGGTGTCAATTCCTGTGACGGTGCCTGTATCGCCTCGTTTGAGGTGAGTGTATGGATCGCTGGTGTGTGTGAGTTCTATTCGATCGCCGATTTTTACCATATTGACATCCTCCAACAATTTTTGAACTAGAAAAAAGGAAAAAAAGGGTTAGTATTCTTCTGGAAGTAGGATGGTGTAGTATCCATGATCGTTTAAGCAGATGAAGACCTGTTGTTGCTCTCCTGATGGAAGTTCAATCATGCCCTCATAAAAGCGGTCTTGTTGCTCGGTGAAATTATTACTCCGTTTCTTTACTATTGCCAAGCATTGATTGAGAAGGTCGTACAGGTTAGGGATGTTTAAGCCCTCGTCGGTCTTGTATCCCTTGCTCATGACTCCCATGGTGACATGAGAAAAGAGTCCTTTCTCCCAGTCGTTGTTTATGGTGAACAGATAGAACAGGGTGCCATCTTCCATCGCGTCGTCGGATGTGTAAACTGAGATCGGTTCGCCAAACAGATCATTTTCATTGTGTGGAATTGTCATACCCTCCGATTGGTGTATTTCACTATCCAATTTCTAAATGCCTTTATAAGCACCCCGTTTTTATGGAAAAGCCCGTAGCATTAAGAAAAGACGATAAGATCAAAAGAGAGAGAAGTTTAAGAAAAAGGATCAATTTGAAGACAGACTAAATATGTACTAAATCAATCATCTTAGAGATCACTATTACTATTTACTCAATTTCGTTTTATATAATATTATATTGATTGATGACAAAAGAGAACAGAAAAAAAGAGAGGGGATATTAAAAGGGGTTACTCCATATTGGCTACTAAGGAGTGTAGGAATTGATCTTCATACAGGGCATTGTGTGAATCTATTTTATCTTGTGGGCAACAGGGGCAGCCTTTGCCTTGTCGAAATCTGTGAGCTTCTGCGGGTGTCATATCGCCGTGCCGTATGCCGAAACTATCCCAGAGTTCGCCACAAATCGCGCATACAATATCTCCCATATTGTTCACCATGTTGGTATTTTATGACCTTTCTGAAAAAAAAGAGGAAATGAGGGTTAGACTGAAATCTTCTGCTTGTTTAACTGAGTGATCCAGTCCCCGTTTCTGCGTGCTTCAGCGTCTTGTGGGGCGTGTGCCATGACTGCATTGAGTTCGACTTTGCTGTAGTTATGTGTGTTTTCTAGTATGAAAAGCGCATCTTCAATGGTGTGTCGTTTATGTAGGGTGAGATGTTGATAGCGTGCTTTCAGCATTTTCAGGTCGAGATACTCTAGGGGATTTTGATTAAACAGTAGGTTGTAAATGATGGAAAGTTCCGTTTTCTGACCTAATCGGTCATGTGTGGTGATTGGTTCGTTGGGGATAGGCAAAAGGTATTGTTTTAAGGTATCTACCTGATCTAGTGTGAGAATTTCCTGTAGTGTGCCAGATGTTGTGGGTTTGATACTAATGATAAGAGGGTGATTGCTGACTGCGGGGATGGGTTGTGTTCCTGTGGGATCTCCGATTATATGAGTGAGTTCGATGTCGAATTTGTTTTCCAATACTTCGCTAAGTACGTCCGTGATTTTGAACATAGATTGAGTGAGTTCTTGGTTAGGTTGTTCATCTTTCAATTTAAAGACACAAACAAGTTCCAATTTTTATTCCTCCCTAAGTTGTGTGTTGGTAAGATCGTAAACTACCTTCAAACAGGATTTAAAAAGACCACGTTTTTTTAGTCGGTTTAAGGGACTCTATGAGAGAAGAAATGATACTCATCTAATTTCAGATGTAATGTGGATTATCTCCATTTAATCGAGTTCCTTTTCTCTGAGATATGTTTAGGGCAAAGGTCTTGAGTGACGGTTCCGTCTTGATAGACGGTAACTTTGCCTTGTATCCTGAGTATCTCGATTAAATTGAGGACTTCCTTGTACTATGGTTGTTTTGCGCATTCATCACAGATGTGGAATTTCACAGGTGTTTCCCTCCTGTTTCTCATAACCAATGATGTAGTGATTTAACTTCTGCATCTGATAGACTTTGTGATTTAACTTCAGATTCCGTGATACTGATTACAGTATAGTTCTCTGGATCGAGGATATGTTGAGTTAATTTCATTATGTAACCTATCCTGTCTTTTTCATACTTGATGCGTTCCTTTCTATTTGTGGTGAAATCATCGGGGAAATCAATAAAAAATTCTACAGTTTGCTGGTCGAGATCGATCTCGGTGGTTCGAGTTGCGATGTCGCCACAAGATTCAACAACATCAGTAAGAATTAGTTCTTGGTCATTGTTTTCTCCATGTGAGTAGCGTGCGATAACTTTGAAGGTTCGCCAACATTCATCCACTTGTGTTGTCATGTTTAGTTTCCATCTCCTTGAATCGTTTGTCAATTTTAATGATCCATTCGGCATGAGTGTTCTTGTCTAGTTTGGTGTTTAGGGAATTACGAATAAGTTTCATCATTTCTTTTTGGCAACCGTGTATTTGATCTTTTGGAAGTAATTTTAATGCGATAATGGTTCTTATTCTGTGAAACGGTTTCATTTTATTTCACTCCACAAAGAAATTGAAAAAAAAGATTATGAGAGGTCGATAGGTCTAATGATCTCGGTCTCCGAAAGGGGTGCTAAGTTGTGTTCTTTACGGATCGCGTTAGTGCGTTCAATTACCTCGTCAATGAGATCATCGGGCTGAGTGTAAGTTTTCTCGGTGAGTTCGCCCTTGGAGTAGGAAAGAAGTTTGAAGACGGTTTTGCCATCTTCTGTGCTTTTGCCGAAGAAAATTCGATCATTCGAGTAGGTTTCAATGGAGTTCTTGAATTGAAGTCCTCGCAACACAACGCAACTAGGTGTACGAAACAGTTGATCGGGGATCTGATGACGTACTGTTACCACATTGCTTTTTGGTTTTACTTCTGTCATTTTAATTCATCTCCATTGTTCTCTTGTACTTGCACGTTTGCGTTCTTGAGACATTCGATCAAAGTGGTCATGGTGTCGGGATCGGATTCAAAGACGGTTAGATCGGTTGCATTATCAATCAACCTGACTCTGCCCTCAATCGTACCATCGCGAACGGAAGTCCAAAAAAAGCCCTGTTGTCCGAGTAATCCCTTTTGGGTGGCGGTGAGAATATCGGAAATTGACAACGCTGATCCACGTTCGAGTTGCAGCATTTTGAGCAATATCTCGATTTTGAAGATTTTTTTCCAATGGGGATTTTTGGAAATCCATTCCTCTCGGCAATTCTCGTTACACCATTCAAGGGTGCCAAAGTGCGTGACTTCAATGGGTGTGTCGCAATTCTTACAGGCAACTACCTTTGTCATTAGCATTTTTTCTATTCGCCTCCCTCGATCCGTGGAGCTAAGAAGTAGTCGAGTTGATATGTTGGAGCTAGGATCCCAAGTTTAAGGGGCATATCGGTGGAGTATTCGATTTTAAGGTAGTCAAATGCGCCGACGGTTTTAGTCATATCACTGAGGTATTTGAGGGCGTAGATAGCCTGAGATTCCGCTTTTACTTGGTATTCTCTGAGATTATCGCTTTGTTGTGACTCTGAGGCATCAATGATAACTTCGACCTCTCCCGAGTCGCCATCAGAGGTGACTTTGATTCTCTCGGGTGTTGCTTGTAACGTGATGTAGTCGCCCACTACTTCGGCATCCTTAAGGATGTTCTTGAAGGTGGATGCTGACATGGAAATCAGGGTGTCGAATTTGATGTCGGGGATAGGGATATCCTCTCCGCTGTCCTCACCTAACAGTGAAAGACTGAAATTGCGGGTAGCTTTTTCGGATTTGAGTTTGAGGTTCAGTTTGTTCTTAGTTTCATCAACGGTGAGTTCGAGGGTGTCGTCGTCGGTTGATCGTCGCATGATCTGCGTCATTTCTACCAGACTAACACCAAACGCTACTGAACCGTTGCAG
Organism: Candidatus Borrarchaeum yapensis; assembly: GCA_016840515.1. Classification (GTDB taxonomy): domain Archaea; phylum Asgardarchaeota; class Sifarchaeia; order Borrarchaeales; family Borrarchaeaceae; genus Borrarchaeum; species Borrarchaeum yapensis. Next base: position 32,157 of record JAEOSF010000014.1, read on the forward strand.
TGATATTCCGTGAAGGAATTTGGTGAGAGTGCAAGATCAACCATTGCTATATGAGCTTCATCGATAGCACGGGCATGGATGCCCTCGTCATCGGAGATAAAATGAATCTCCTTAACAAGAGCGGCTAATGACTCGGTGATGTTTTTCCAGATGTGTGCGTCAAGAGTGACTTTTACTACCATAACACAAACCTCACATATTTTGTTGGAAATTTGTATTTAAGGAGAACAACTTTTTACAAGGTGCAAAAAAAGGAAAGGAATTAGGGTGTGCGCTGTGAACTGAAGTCCGTAGTGTGTGAACGATTTTGGGTGGAGACTGTAGAATCATCTTTAAGGAGATAATCAAGCATTTTAGCGACAATTTCAGATTCAATGTGTTGTGATTGTCGAATCGGTGGAGTCATGGCGACAGAGATTAGTTCCTCTCCCTCATCTGTAGGAGGAAAGTCATAGTGAGTGATAGAGTCAAAATGACCGTTGTGATTTAGAAGAGCTTGCAGAATTTGGATGGAAGCATCTTTCTCAAAACCTGTATAGACTTGTCTGAGTTTGTCTGTGCGTCCATTGGATATAACTAAGACGGGCTTTCCTTTTTGAAGGATAAGTTCAAAGCGTGAGTTGAACTTGCCATGTGGATCGTAGGTGTCACGCATTTGAATAGACCATTGAAGGACAAGCAAGCCGTTTTTGCTGTCATCAAAACCGATTTCTACTTTCGGTGTGCCTTTCAAATGTGATCCCCTCTAAAAAGTTGTCATAAATTACCTTCAAAATTGATTTATAAACTCCCCGTTTTTTTAGTCGGAATGTGGGGTGATGAAATTAGTTGAAAAGGATGAGGGGTTCGTAAAAGTTACAACATTCCAAAAGAAACATAATGTCGATGTTAGATTTTTTCAAGGAAGTAGGTACAGTCGGATTTGCTGATCTCGCCCTGTGACTCAAGAAACGAGATGCTTTGGATTATTTCATCGTAGGTGTACTGACGTTTACTACGAATCAATTCAATCAGCAGATGTTCATTGATGCCGAGTAATGGAACGAAACTCTTCACATCCTCGACTATCTTGATGAATTTTTGTATAACAATTATCTCCAGCATTTTATCGCCCTAAATCTTGCAATGCGAAGTAATAGACCTTTGGTCGTCCTGGTGTTTTCCGATCTTGTGAGAAACTGTCAACTAAGTCTTGAGCAACAAGTCTACTCAAAGCATTGATGACAGTGGTGAGTGGGATTTTGGTAATTTTTGACAGTCGTGGTCTTGTGGATGGACCTAGGTGAACAAGGAGTTCATAGACATATTGTGTCACCGAGAGGTCGGTTTCGGCAAATTTGCCCCTGCCCAAGTAGGTGTATCGCTGACCGAATGATCGCGTTTTTTTGATGGGCGGATGATTCTCTGTAGTGGTTCTTGTCATGGCAACTCATCTCGCGCGTGCTGGTTCTTTTCTGCTTTTGCAAATAATTGGTTTAAGGTGGGTTGTATGCCTGCCCAGACCCTCCAGTTGTGGATGGTGGTACGATTGAAAAGGGTAATCTCACTATCATCGATTTTCTTGCGCTTCTTGGATGTTTTTTTGCTGGATGTTTCTTTTGGAATATGAGTTATCTCACCAATTCCCTCCTTACTAAGAGTCGCTTGTGAAACGAACTCGGTGTGGGTGGTGATATGATTGATCGTTTTCCCGGTGAATAAATTTGTCTGTGCGGTGGTGAGCGTCCTTTTTTTCTTGTTATTCCGATGGTTGTTGTTCTTGTGTTGTTTACGCTTTTGAAGAATGATGACCTCGCCCTCGATCAATGATGGGATCTTATATCTGATCGTGGGTTCCTCACTTTCTTTTGGAACGAGTAAACTGTCATCCCTTATTTCCTCAAGTTCTTGTGTGGTGAGTCGTTTGCCTTTCGAGTTGCCGATTTTCACTTCTGTCAATTGGTTGCCTCCTGAGAACGATGGGCGAGATAGAAATGGTAATCGGTGAAGTCTATGCAAAACGAAATATTAAGATGGGTGTTGGCTAATGCTAAACGAAACTCCTGCTTATTGCTAATCACGTTAGCGCATTTCTTAAGGTAATTGAGGGTGTAGATGCCATGAAAGTGTGGTGTGTTATCCTGATGACCATTATCTTGATTCAAAGATACGTTATGAGAGGCGGTGCTCTCACCTTCAAATGACTCAAATGAAAGCTGATCATAGTCCGATTTGATGGCAACACATTCGCTTGCTACCTCGATGTCCCTTACTGCTTCTTTCAAGTTCTCGCCCAGAAGGTCGAAGGTGGCATTATACGGTTCGTCTGGAACGGGGAGGTCGGCGATCTCGGTGCTGATGAGATGGGTTTTGAAACTACGAGTCATACCATTGTGCCGATAGTTCAGAATGAATTTGTTCTTGGATGTGTCGATCCTGATCTCAATATCGGCATTGGTGGTTATCCGTCTGGCAATTTCAAGACAATTAGGAAGGTATATGCCAAAGTTTATCGCTTCATCGCAATGATAGGATGAAAAACATTCTCTTGGGAACACGATGTCGAACATGGCCGCTTGGGTGTCGTCACAGGTCTTGACATGAAGACCGTTTTGATTGGCATAAAAGCCAACTTCTTTGGTTAGTTTTTGTAGACATTCGAGAGTCGTTTTCCATGGTCGAATTGACTCTAAAGTCATAACAATCATATTGATCCCTCAAGTGAAGTCCACTAACCAAGTCTACCTGACTATATAAAGACAACGTAATTGTGGGGGTGATGGCAGGAGAAAAAAACGACAAAAAAGAAACTACCAAAGAAAGAAGGGGTAACGAACTGTTGCGGGATCGTTGGTTACTCTATGGTGAAATACGTTCAATACATTTGTAATAGTCCTCGAAGATCGTTTGACAAACTTCTCATTTTTAGAATCAAACATGACAGGATGCAACTGTTTCCTTGAATTTATTATAGTCGCCTATAATATCTTGGATAGTGCCTTTGTCAATACTTGTTTCATGCGATATTTCTTCGATTGAAAGTTTTTTGAACTCATTTAGAAGGATAACATCTAAGTAAGTCCATTGTTTGAAGTTTCTGGATGAAGGATCAAACTTCTCATAGGAGACTGCTAACCATTTTAAATCGCGTTTGGTGTTTTTGAAAGCAATTTCTGCTGATTTTGTTTCGATTCTGATTATGTCGTTTGTGAAAGGTTCTGATGGATCGCTCGTTTGTAGTTCTTCGAGTTGTTGTCTAAGGATAAAGCGAAAAACTTCTTTGATGGAGTCGAAAATATGTGCAACAATAGCAACCTCTTGTTCTGTGAGTCTTTTGGTGTTGAGTGGGATATCGCTGAAATCAATAAGTTTGATTACGGCGTTTCTGATAGCCTCTTCATGTTTTCCGATAAAGGATAGAATGATGTCATCAAGGGTAAAGACTTCACCGCAAGCCTTGCACTTACATTTTAATATGTCGATGTCCAAAACAGTCATTTTTTTGAGTAATGACTCAACTCTTATTTGATTATCTGATTCTTCTTCTGGATCAAGTTCTCCCATAAGTTCACTTAACTGAATATCGAACCATAGGTCCTGAAGTGTGTCGCAAACACACAACTCCCTTATATTGTTATCGTTTGATATTTCATAACACTCTCCTTTGAAATTAAACGGTTATTGTGTTTGCAAGATCGGGGTGTTGTTTATCCTCGCTGGTATCAAAAAAGAAATCTGCCCACTTGGAAAGCACGGTTTCTACCGATTCATCTTTTACCTTGATTATTTTCTCAACAAATTCCTCCATTTCATCGCCATCAAAGTGTCGCCAAGTAGGATGTTGTTTTTTTAGTTTTTCTACTCCTTTGATGAGTAAAGTGCGATAATCTTCGTCCATTTGCTTATATGTGCCTTCAGCAAGTTTAATTTCTTCTTCTGAAAGTTCATCAAGTGGTAATTGAAGTTCAATAAAATATTTCGCTCTTCTGATTCCTGCTTTCACTTCGTTACTGTGCTTTAGGAAAAGGGCATCAACAGGTCTTAGTGATTCATAAATATCGCTCACAAAATCATCCTCCAATACTATCAGTCACAAGGTAATTTTAAATTTACCTATAAAAACTAAGCGTTTATTTTAGGCTATGGTTGGATGAAAAACAACAAATGACGAAAAAGGAGAGAGAAAGGCTTTTGCATATTGAGAAAAATAAAAGATGGATTAGTATAAGCCCTCGTTGTAATGATCCTTTATTGTAGCTGGTATTTCATCAACTTTGTTTATTAAGTCACAGCAGCATGGATCCAAACTACAGTGGCGACAAAGAGCCCCTTTTTTCTTATGAGTTTTTTCCTCGATCATTTTTATAGTACCTCCATAAGTTTTATTCAAAAAAACTATATAAACTAAGCGCAAAAGGTATTAGTCTAGGTGTAGAAATCTGGGAAAGGAGAAAACCTAAAAAATATATGGCAAAGGATGACACGGGCATTTACTTGGATGAGTAAGGAAAAAAATTAACTCAGAGAACCCACGAAACCGTTGTGGTTTTTTCTGGTGGATCAACAAAAGAAGGGATCAGCAAGCTGTCGTTATATGTCCGTACATTTGTCGCTCTGTCGAGGTCGTACAGAAAGCATTGTGGTGTGATGAATACGCGATGAGGAATTTTATCCGAGAGGATAAGACGAGTGATGCCCTGAATCGTTTTAACTCGACAAACATCATCGTGAGGGATGATCTCCAACTCTACGGTGTCGGGTGGATACCAAAAGATCGTGCGAATGTTATGAATAAGTTGTGTGTTGATAACTTTCTTCGTAATTTAGAATCCTCCACTCATTCTTTTTTCGATGGTGTTTTTGAAATCTGATTTGAAGAGAGTGTTATGTTTTTTTTAAGATTTGAGTCGTGCTGAGGTATGATGGTAGAAAAACAGGAATTTGTTGATCTTTTTTACTGTAACAAACTCGGGAAAGTCAAAAGCTATGAGTTCTTGGTTGTTGTTGGTGACTAAGGGGTTTGAGTGCATGGTTAAAATAAAATGAGCGATCCCTGTGAGAGTGATTATATGGCAGGTGTTGTTATGGGGGTTGATAGTTTCTAACTCAATGGTGTCTGGCGGATAAAAGCACATAAATCGAATGTTTCGGAACAGTTGAGTGTTGATGGTTGGCATAATTCATGGAACCCCCTAATAGCCTCTCATCTTCTCATAGATTTCGTTAACTTTCATTGAATTGTCATCGACAGTACCTTTGAGTTCAGAGATCGCTTTTTTTAAGGATTCAACCTCTGAGGTACTTGTAGCCTGAGTAGTATCGCCTTTCGATGGATGGAAGGAGTTGAGTTGTTCCTTCAGTCGATTAATTTCTAGTTCAAGTGTGTCGATACGAGCTGAGTCGTCGTTTCTAGTGGGGATTTCATTGGTTTTTTCTAGTGTGTGAGCAATATCTTCAACTTCCTTTAGTCTCTGCGATAAACTATTTACGTTCTCAGATAGTTTGTGTATCTCCTCGTCGGAGATTGAAGAGGGTGGGGTGAGGATGGTCGCTGTGGCACTAAACTTTTCGACTTGTTTGATAATTTCTTCGACAAAAGCAGGGCGTACATCGATGTGCTGTTGTTTGACTCTTTTAAGAAGACCAAATTCTTCTTGAGCGTTCAACCATTGACTCCATGAGGATTTGTTTGAGGGCGTGGCATCTTTGTTGTAGTCATATCGAATAAGTATCCATTTTTTCCTTACAAGTTCATCGAGTCTTGTTACGCAATCTTCTAAGCCTTGTTCAACGCCCGAGACACGTTCGTTTAACGTCTTTATTTGTTGTTCTAAGGATTTAGTTTTAGACAAAATGACGCCTCCTGATTGCTTCTGCGATCCCTTGATGGATGTCGCAGAAATGATGCCATGTGCTAGTGGTATAATCTAATTGACTGATCGTGGCCACATCACCACATTCTTCGCATTCCTGCCACACACGATGCTTTCTCCATCGTATACGTGTGTGTGCATGAGGAAGATCAAAAAAAGTGCTTGTGCGGATGATGACAAGCTTACTCATATCTTCATTTGGATAAAACATCCAGCAACCTCGAAGTAAGGCTGGAAAACACTTACTTCGATGGAGAAAAAGGACATAAGCGCGAGTTGAGTTAGGGATATCTATTGATTGTGTTTCTTCTGAAGACTGTCGAATGTGTTTAATATTCAACATAATTAACATCACGGTGTGTAGTTGTGCGGTCAGTATCTTTTTCACAAAAGACATAGGCTGACATTCCTTGGAAGAGTTGATCGCGGTGTTGTGTGTATTAATATTAATCTACAATTAAAATACCATTAATGTACTATATAAAGGAATCGACTACTTTTGCGAATGAGATTTTTGATTAGTAGGATGTGATATGACGAAATATACTCCAAAAAAAATAATAATCAAATATCTCTTTCGTTTAGAAGTAGAATAATATTCTACGTAAAGAAACAAGTAAACAAATCACTTTCGATAAACTCAATACAACATATCAGATTAATAAAAAAATAAGTCAAATTAAAATAATCGTTTGTTTTAAAAAATTTATATAAATAAAGAACGAGTAAACAACATTGGCATGAAGTGGCGTGGTGAAATGTGTGTGCGTGGAAAAATTCTGCAATGAATGCCGAGGAAATATAGTCCTGAATAAAGGGGTTTACGTTTGTGAAAATTGCGGATTGGAAGTCGCCAAACATTACAAACATTATGTAGATAGTTCTTATCTCATTACGATCGAGGGTAGCAGCGGTTGTGACGCGAGGCAGTATGTTGGTCTAGGAAGCAGAAGTGATGTAGTCGGAGGATTAGGAAGTTGTATTGGAAGAGGTAAGGGGGGGTATGAGACAGACTACAATAAGGTTCCAATTTCAAAAGAAACGGCAACTCGAATGAGACATTTGGATAGAATCTACAATTTCAGGGCTCGGATACGTGAAAAAGAGTCTGAATATCGTGTATTGAAGTCGTTAAATCGGACGGTTGCGTTGTTACAAGTTTCACAAGAAACAAAGAAGAGGGCCGCCTATATTTACCGTAAAGGAGTTAAGATTCTAGATAAGGATGAAATAACCACACACCCTGTCTGTATGACAGGAGCATTGTTTATCTCGGTGCGAGAGTACGATGAACCAATTACATTGCAAGAGATCGCGAGAACGTTTGAGGAGTTAGGGCATAGAGTTCCTGTTAAAAGCGTGTTGAAGGTAGTTGAAAATTTAAAGAGGCTACCAGGAGTCAAATTAAAAACCAGAAGAAGTGAGGCATATATTCCTCGACTTGTGAGCAAGATTGTTCGACACCCTGAGGTTGTGGAAAGACTTAAAAAAAGGAGGCTATCCGCTTCTGGATATCAAGAACAGTTGAAGCATCATGCACTAGCATTATTAGAAAGAATAAGTAGGGAAGAACGTGGGGGGAGGCATCCATTTGTGTTTGCGGTTTCATCAGTATATGCCGCAGATTTGTTACTCGAAGAGATTCTTGGCAGAAAACATCTGCTCACGCAAAAAATGCTGGCACGCATTACAGAAGTGGCGCAATATAGCATCCGTGACCATAATACCACCCTATTTAAGAAATGTATCTCGGAACTGAGTAGTACGGAGGCTCCTCTTGCGTGAGATTTGAACTTTGTTGCTATTGTTTGGATATTTTTTGTTTTTCATTTTATCTGGATACAAGATATCGATAATTTTGTCGGGACTGATTATCCCTCGATAGGCAAGTGTAGAACCAAGCAAAATGGATTTTATCCACTCAGGTAAGGAAAAAGAGAAATATACGCAGTCATCCTGAGTAGAAATTATTTTGTCTTGAATTGCATTAAAGAGGATTTGAGCTACTTTATCATTGAAGAAAAGGATTGAAGTTAGCCACGTTGGAATGCGTGTTGACGAGTTCGTCAATTTGACTTTCATTAGCCTTACTCAACGGAAAGTACCTCTGTGTTTGATGTTTTGTATAATCGGATGATTTTTTTCCAGATGTCTTGCCAATGTGGGATAAGTTCCTTTTCAGTCTCAGAGACGATGAGATCAAAGAACTGTGAAAGGTCTCTCACAAAAAACTTACGAAGAAGTAAGGCATCAATCGTGTCATCAAACGCGAAGATTTCATCAAAGACCATTGTTTTATTTTCATCTGTACACAGATAAAGTCGCCAACCAAAGGAATTGGGATCAAGTTGCCGAAGGTATTCTTGATTACCTATCGTTAGTGGGTTTTTGTCCAAGAATTTCTTGACTTGGCCAAAATTATCAAATTCCAATAGTTCCATGATAAAAATCTTGACATGGGAAGGCATGGTATCGGGTAACTTAATATCTGTGACGGTCATGGGTGGTTCAGGTACGTCTGTTTCGGACTCGACTTCAGACTCGGTTTCTCGACTAATTTCCTGTATCTTTGGATCCTGTGGATGTAAATCGAGGAATGAGAGATATTCTTCAGAAGTATGGATATTAAATTCGTTTCGCAAGATGAAAATGATGGCATCAACGTCAGAAGCAAAGTTTCTTTCTGGACCACATATCGGTTTTTGATTTTGATAGATCGATGACTTTTGTATAGGACTGAGTTCGTAGGGATACCATCTATTTGTTGAGAGGTCCTGTACCACACGAAAAACTCTATCACCGATACGGTAATGGGATTCGTAGTCGTTGTTTTTGAAGAATGGTTTTATAATACTTTCAAGTGTTGTGTTCTCGTGGGACTTGTTAACAGATGTTTTTTCCTCCATATGAAGGAATAAGTCACCGATACCTTTCCATAAAACAGCAAAGTCTGACGTATGAGGGAGTTCTAATGATTTAACTATTTCAAAAAACCGTTTACAGTCATTAATGAAGAAATAGGAATGGAGTATGGCAGCAAACGCTTCATTCTTCGATTCAAAGATGGGATCAGATTCTTCCTTTGTCACATAGTATCCTGCTGATGTCGATGACGGGGATATTCGTTTCAGTTCTATGTATTTCCATTGTCCTGTACGGGAACGGACAACCTCAAAGTATAGACCTCCAATTTCAAGGATGTCACAGCGATTCGGTGTGTTGATCTTCTTTAGGAAGTCGTCAAAGGATTGATGTTGAAAAACGGCCTTGCATAAAACTTGCAAATGAACGGGCATGGATGTAGGGATGTGCATTTCTTTGTTGGTGGTCTGAGGTAGGGTTTCCGGGATTTGTCTTGGTTGAGTTTCGGGGAGTGATTCTTCTGTTTCCCTAGTAGAAGTATGTGAGTCATCTTCTTTCATTTCGATTTCTTGAGACCGTTTTGTGTTAGTGATTTCCTTCCTAGTTGCCCTTTTTTCAGTTGTTTTTTCAAAAACATTTGGAGATAGGTGTTCGATGGCTTTCATTATATTGGAAGTGTTAAAACCTGCTTGTTTGAGTTGCCCAATTAAGCTACGAAGAAAGTCAGGATTAGATATATGTTCTTGTAGAGGTTGTAATTGTTCTAAGATCGCTGCAATTTCTTTTTCATCATTAATGGTTGCGAGTTCAGTCAATAAAACTACCCCTAGACAATGATATAGCGCGGTATTTAAACTCCGCTCTTAGAAACAGAAAAAAGTGAGAGAGAGTTAAGTCGCAACAATAGGAACTAAAGTAAAATGTGACAACCCCTTAGTGAAAGCGGTTGCTTCGTCGAGTGTATCGAACTCTATTTCTTTTCTGACTAATTCATTTTTCCGTATTTCTAGGAAACTTACACGGTATCGTTTCTGATGTTTGATGACAGATGTATTTACCTTTTGAAGACGGGTATCAGTTAAGGGTGTCCCCAAATCCTGAGCCGAATATTCTTCGGCGATACGTGTAAATGTCGTGGGATCAAGTGTCATCTGGTTCTTAAGTAAGGTTTCTGCTGTTATGAATGATGATTCGGCGATTATTTCTTGCTCTTCATTGAGTTTTGTTTTCGAACCGTTTTCAATAACAATCTCCGTTGCCTGTTTTGAGAAGTTGTCATTCAACTGATATTTACCTTGATCGTTTTTGGTGACGGTGCCGTTGTTTGTCATTTTCTGGAGAGTCTGAGTCAATTTTTCTTGAAAGTCTTTACCAAAATGTCCTCGGAGCCCTCCTTCTACAAGTGAACTTTCTCCGTTTAATTGTTCAATGACCCATTTTTCGAGAGTTAAGTTTTCTTGTTTCGGATTCTCTTGTTCTTCATTGGATATGTTTGTGACAACTTTGGTTTCAGTATCTTGAGTTTCAGTTGACTCTTTTTCACGAATACTGAATTTTCCTCGATCAAGATGTTTAATATCGACTGTGTAATTGCAAAAATCAAGAGGTTTTTTCAGACATCCTTGACAATCCTCTGGTGTGGGATCGCCTTGCACATCACTATTGGTGCAGGCGGTGCATGGTGTAAACCGAATCAGAAAGATATGTGATTTGTCGGTATTATTTTTTTCGTCTGTTTCTGGGATCGCCGTGCGTGTGTAGGCTTGTTCTAAGGTAACCGTCATGTGTATTCCCTCCAAGATAAAAGGCACAAACTATATTGAAGTCGGATATAAAAACACAACGCGAAAATAATTAGTATGTCTTGTTTCAAGAAAAATGGATATTACTTTAGAATCAGAAATAGTGTCGAAATTCACCCTTAAAACAAAAAAAAGTACATCCTAAACTCAAATGTAAACAAACATCATCAATTTAGATACTCAATTATTTTAGTGTGTTTGTTGAAATAAGCAAACTCACGGATTGAAATTTTTATCAATAAGGCAATTACTTGTTATTAAAGGGCGACGTAAGATGCGAATTGAGGGCGACAAGTATTTAATTAGAGACTATTTGTGTTCATCTCTCTAGTTTGTTATTAATTAATTTACTCTGAATTTTACGGGAAGGAAAAGAGCAATAACTTGATTAAAAGCAATCTAGAGAGCGATATGGAAAGAAATCTTAAAAGGAAAGAAAACCAATTGGTGGTTGTAAAGAATTCCAACGTATTTGTTATGAATCAGACAATAGAGAGCGATTTTGTTATCAATCATATTACCCCGTAACTTAGATTGATGAAAACAGTATCATTCGTTGATTTTATGCGAGATATGATCGCTAAAATAAGAGAAGGATGTCACCCAAAAATAGAGTAACATAGCGATCTTGAATTTGTTATCGATTAGCGCGATGCGAGGTTTGGGGTGGCACGAGGCGGGAGCGTCATGTCGTTGTCATAGTATGCGCGCCCGATTGTTATGACCAGGGGTCATAGTGTGATGTTTTCATTAAAATGACCTTAATTCGTACTAAACAATATCAACTCTATGTCGTTCTTATAACCTGATTGGTTGTGTTAGACTTTTAGAATACTGCACAACATTAAGTAGATAAATTAATGAAATAAAGGTTCAATATGATTGATGTTCAAAGAAAAGAGACCACGATCCAAAACAAGACGTTGTTATTTTATATGTGCTTAATATGACCTAAGAAGTTATTGAGAAAAAAATAAAACAAGCAAGTTTTAAACTGCCATTAAATTACACTAAACAGACTTGATACTGATTAAAACAGGATTAATAAACGCATAAAATGATGTTTTTGAAATAAAAAAACTCAAGCATTCTTACTGCTGTCTTTAATGACAGTGAACGTTACTCCTGTGTATTTATTTCTATTTTTAATGATGCGCTGGATAAGTTTGAAGTTATCATAGTCGTTAGTTGATAGTCTTATCCTTGGTTGTTTTTTCGTACCGATAAAGTCTATTTGTTCAGCATATTGGCGTAACACAGAGATTCTGCCTAGAGCTCTGCGTTGGATTGGATTGAAAATTTCAAGGACAAAATCCATCTTAAACCTCCTTTTAAGAGAGGAAATCATGCTATACAAGATCGTATATCTCTTCGAGATAGTCCTTACGGAGTTTTATGATGACTTTTTGGAACTTGATTGCGTTTTTCGATACATTTTATAGATCTGAAAATCCCCTATATAATCTCTGAGAATTTAGAACATCAAATCCTCTTGTGTAGCGATTATAAAGTCGACGTCATCTGGTGTTGATGAGAACGAATCGGTGATGGATAACTCAAATTATGTCTAGATGATTTGTTGTTCTTGAAGTGTGTGTAGTTTGACTTCGAGTACCTTCCTGTGTTTACGTGTCGTGTTGAATTTAGCAATGATTGTATTAAGTCGTCCCAGTAATTTTTCACGTTTCTCTGAATTATATGGCAATCTCTCAATTTGTTTGATAATTTCATCTACTGAGTTGTTACAGTCTTGCAAGATTTTGACACAATCATCGAGTTTAGATTTGACTGCCTCAATATCTTCTGATTCGATTACAGGTGATGCGAGAAATGCTCGTGTCATGTGGACCCTCTCATAGTATTTGACGAAAAATAATATTTAAAGACCGCATTTTTTTCAAGTCGTCCTGGTAATTTCAGGAGGTGCTGATTGTTGCATCGCCCAGAATGTGTTATTGAGTTTTAGAACATCTTGAAATATTTCGTCTGGATATCGATCCTTAAGACTGTCGTTAAGGATAGGGGCTATTATAATGGCTACATCTTGTTTGTCATCGACCAAAAAACAGGGAATGTTTGGCAAGTGACAGACGTAGAGTTTAATGTTGGGGTTGTCATTCCCTCCAAGGCAGTCATATGCTTTTATTATGAAGTCAAGATGGTAATTAGAGAAGATTGGAATCATTATGTTGTCATCATTCGATTCACCATCGTCAAAGCGGAAATGTGTGCGATAGTTATCGATGGCTTGTTGGTCTATAAGCGATTTTTTGTGTACTGAGTCGCGTAATAGTTGCAATCGATCCGTGTAATGATGTTCTGGAAAATAAAAGGATGATTGTTGTAGCTCGCTCCAAAACCCGATACCACAGTGATGTTTTGGATCAAACATAAGTATCTTTAACGGATCGGTAGGAGGAAGTAGTAAATGGCGAATGTCCTCGGAGTCGGTGTTAGAGAAATCCCATCCCATAAAGAAAGTTAGCCAATTATCTCTCCACTCTCTGCGTATCTTAGTCCAGAATGCGGATGAATCTATTACTTGTCCCTTTGTCTCTTGTTTTTCCTCGGTGTATAGTTCTTGATTGTCACCATTGGTTGCTGTTTCGTCAAATTCGGTTGGTTTTGATTGCTCTTTTCCTTCATGATGTTGAGTTGAATCATCCACATCATCTTCAGCATTAATAATAAGCGATGATATTTCACCTGAATCCTGGTGACCGGAAAATTTCTCTTTTGTGCGTGCAATCTTCACTACCTGTTTTAATTCTTCACTCTCAAGAAACCGATTAGCGATGTTTTGTAGATGTTTGTTATCGCTGGCGGGAAGTAAGATTGAGGTCGTAAGTTGTTTGATAGTCGCCTTAAATTGAGTAAGTGAGGAATCGATATCCTCTCCATCTGATAGAATTTCAACTAGCGATTCGAATTCTTCTTGAATCTCTTGCTCGTGTTCTCCAATTAAGTCTATGAGTTTTCTTCTTTTATTGACAAGTGTTTCGACTTCATAACTATTGAAAAGTTGATCGGCGATATGAAATATCTCTTCGGCTTGTTTTTCAGATATATTAAACTGAGCAAGGTTGGCTTTAAGATCATACATTCTGGTACTAAATCCATCAAAAGCCTGTTTCAAATGTTCTTCATTACGAGCATGGTTTATCGCGTGGCGTAGATCGATAAAGGATTCCTGAAGTTGATTACGTGCAAAATTATGCTTAATGGTCTGAATGAGTGGATGTAACACATGAATGGAATTGATGGTCCGTTTTGGTGTTTCTTTTGTTTTCGTTTCTTCCTTAGATATTGACGGTTTATCGAGTAGATTGTCTTGTTTAATACCGTTAGTTGTTTTGGTTGTTTTTGTACCTTCAAATGTGATATAAACGACTCCTAGTACCTCTCGTAATTGTGTGAAGATGGGTAGGTCGTTTCGATTGAGATAATCTTCCGTTTCTTTTAATAATCGAGACGTTTCAGCGGGATCGTTGGATAAAGTTTTTACTGTTTCCCAGAACTGAAGTAATGCCTCACCCCATCTTTCACGGGAAATTGTGTAACGCAAATCCGTTTCAAAACCACCGATTAGTATCCTGAGTTGCTGATCGTTTTTAAAAACAGTTTGTGTTTTTTGGCAATCATCTGACTGTTTACTTATTGGTTGTTCCATCGGAGTTGGTTCTAACTTTTCTTCTGCTGACTGATCGTTGTTTGTTGTGGTCGATTCCTCGTTTTTCTGTTGTTGTGATATGAACTCGATCAATTTGCGTTTGATGACACGATTGATTTCATCCTCGCGTTCTTTGAAGAATTCAAAAGCTCTAAGTTCGATATCTCCTCCGAAATCAGGATATGTCTCTTGCAACTCTTCTACGCTCTTATTTCTCGTCTCTAACGCCGTTTGAAAATCTTTCTCGGATGTCGCCTCACCTAAAACCTTAATGAACTCATCGAATGATTGTTCGAGTTTTTTATCGATCTCGATCAGGATGGTTTCGAGATTGTCTGGATCATATTGTTCGATCAATGCTAACCGATTTTTAATCTCTTCACTTTCAAGCAATCGCCGCGCTTTTTTACGGATTCTTGCGTTTTCTTCTGGATCGGGAAAGAGACTTTGGCAAATACCATCGATGGATTCCCTAAATGAACCAAGTGCGTTCTTTGCACACAGTTGATCCCAACATTCAATGAGTGCCGAGTGTAATGAGTTGTAAGCTGCCTGCAATTGGTTGTCGTGTAGTTCGCGAATATCTTTTGTTGTTTCATTCAAAATCTCTTTTTCTTCATCAGTCTTTGTTTTAGTGGTTGGCGGAAAAAACTTTGTAATTCGACCGCCCTTTGTAGTCCTGCTCTTTTTTTTAGATCGTCTCTTCGGCATGGATATTCCCCTCAAAAATGAACTACTATCTTAGTCAAGACAGGTATAAAAACACACCGCAAGAAAAAGAAAAACTAGGCCATCACGCAATTGCATCGTATACGCCGAAAGTTCATGCTAAGTGCCTTCCATATACCAAGAGTTTCTTTACACAACCCGACCTTACGATAATTGTAATTATCTTTCAAATACTGAATTAAAGTCAAATACATAGTAAAGCGAATATCAAATGGAATTTTTTTACCCCAGTTAGAGGATTCGGACAAATATTTAACCCATGATTTATCCGTCGCTGCATTGATTGTGCTTTGCAGACCCCGCAAGGAGCCGAGAGTGATTGAATCGGGGACGAATTTTGAGAAAATATCATCTATAAGTGAAAGATATTTCTCATTCCAGTTCTCTACTGATACCATCGGGTCGATCCTGAGTCTTGTCACATAGCCTTTTTCATGTACTCTTTTTGCTGCTGCGATTCTTGATTTTGGTGACGGTGCCTTTTTCTCCCATCTTTTAGCAACATCATGGGCGTTTACAGAAAAACTAACGATGAACCGCTGTGTATTATCGAGAGTTAACAGGTTCTTGACGTTGTTCGACTTTGTGAGTAACAAGATTTTATGGTGGAGTTGAGGATCATGTTCTTCGAGAATATCGTAGACAAACTTGGTAAATGGAGGATCGAGATGTTCTGCCACAAAGGAATCCGATAGTTCTCCAGAACTCAACAAAGTTGAGCCTTGGTACTTGGTAGCTAATGCGACAAGATGTTTTTCTAGTTTAGCAAAATCCTTTATATGTGGATTGCCTAGCCATTCTGGGAAGAACCTGAGAGTACCCCTTAAATAACACCATGCACAATCAAATCGACACCCAGCGGCCCATTTTAGTTGCAAGAAATGAGGACATACGACATCTGTGTCTTTTCGAGGAAATGGTGTCTTGGAGAAACGAGTGATTATCGAACCATCGCTAACCTTAATCAGCGTTTCTCTTACCTTACCATCTAGATTGCGTAACTTGCCGGATTTGACTCGTAGACCTGATTTTCGAGCAACCGTTCCACCATGCAACGTCCTTTGTGGTATTGCTTTTTGCCTCCATTAGGTTTTTTTCATGTGAGTAGAAGAAAAAGGAAAATAAAAGTTAAGAAAAAATATTTACGGTTAAAGCGATAGCGGTATAACAGGTTTTAGTTCGATACGCGTATTGGTGTCGGCGTTGAGTTCTTTCAAACTCTTAAATTTGTTCCCACAGTTAACACAGTAGATCGGATTATCGTCTAATGGATGTTTATGATCTAGGCATCCTGTATTTATATTGAGTTGAGAGAAATCTCCTTTGATCAACAAGATGGTGTTATCATTGCATTTTGGACAACGATATTCAACGTCCACTTCCTTGGTATCGAGGTCGTCGACGGATTGATACGATTGATTACATTTTAGGCAGTGAAATGAGGGAGTATCTGAAACGATTTTTATACAGCCGAAGTTTAGATCCAATTCTTGAATAAGTGAGGTTCGCTCGATGATCTCGCGTCCCCCGCATGACTTACATAAATATATGATCCTCTTCAACACTATCCTCCCTTGATGTGTGTTTTAAGATCGTAGTCTAAGATGAAAAATGGTATATAAAGACAACCTGGTTGCTGTAATTTACTTAATGATCTTGAAACGAAGTTCCTTGAGCAAATCCTCATCAACAATAACGACATGATGGTTGCTGCGGACAAGAGAGTAACCAGAAGTTAAAAAATCTGCCTGCACCAATTTAGCTAGTTTTACATACTCAGCAAGGCATTCCTCATAATCACTCCAGTCTTGCTCTTTGTCCAACCAGCGATGTTCGCACAGACCGATAGCAAAACATTCAGAGATTTGACAGATTTTGTCTTCTCGAATGATCAACACGGTTTCTAGGATACACCCATCCTTGTGTTGGCGGGCAAATTCTTCCGCTGCTTCTGGTGTGAAACAAAAGTACGCCCCCCTGCCAAGCATCCATGTTTCAGAGATGTCGGGAATCACGAAACCCGATTTTATGATGTTTAGTGCCTGCACCTTACCTGTCCCATGATAGAGTTTGGTGGTGTTCAGATTCGACTCGGTGGGTTTTATTGCGGTATCAGTCATCGGTTGCCCCTAAACTGAACTCAAGGGAAGTATATAAGGACAACAGTCGTCTTGCAGTTACGTCTGATGGCAGTGTGTTAAGAAAACTGCTAAGTAATTCTTTTTGCCAATTATTCTTGTCGACAGGCGTTTTTTATCGAAGGTAACCAAAATTTAGTGCATTAAAATGAAGTTATAAATGATCTGGAATGAGTTACGAAAGAATTGGAATGGATTTAGGCAATGATTAAGTTATTACATGATACGTTTCTTTAAACATCGTGTCTCTTTGTAACGTTCGTACCGTGCCGCTGCTTTCTCAGGATCAGGAAGTTCGACATCTTGTATCAGTCTTTTGATCTCTGCGAGTTTTTTTGGGTTTATACCAAAGGCAGACCGACTACGTGTACCATATCGCATGATATATTTTCTTTTGAGTAACGGCGGGAGGTTGTGGTGTGATCTAGGTCCGGGGTAAATATTCTTCGAAATCGAGTCCGCATCAATCCCGATTCTTTTGCGGATGCCGCCGAAGGATAGCGGACCCTTCATTAATGCAGCTAGTATCAATAGTTGTGATTGTGTCAGACTTGGTGGTGTGTCTGCTATCTCCGTCCTGGTAGTTGTGATTTCTCTATCATTCGTTTTCGACATGACATAGCCTCCCGTATTTCAGATCATACAATTCGTTTAGTTTCCGCTCTATGTGTTTGCGGTGTGCTGCTCTAATCTTACGAATATGTGCTCGTTGTACCACCGCAATTGCTTCATATCGCACCGCCGCCTCCGTAGGGTCAGCAAGTTCCACGGATTGGGTGAGTCTCATAATTTCCTTCAGTTTCTTCGCATTTACACGAAAGAAGGATCGACCTTTTTTTCCACATCTTTGTATTAAATTTAGTTGTAACAATAAAGGAGTGGATTCCCTTCTGGGATAAAGACGTCTAAGTAGTTCACTCGAACTTATACCCAGTCGTTTGGCGATGTCTGAAGGTTTACGGGGTTCCTCAAGCAAAGCGAGCAAGATCTTCCTTTCGAGCTTGGGTAGTTTAAATTTGTTTAACAAATGTGGATTAGCCTCTAGGATCATCCGTTGTATCCCCTGTCGTGATTTTTCCACTATTTTGCCGTCGATGACGACTTTTACCATTATATCGACTCTTTTGAACATCTTAGTATTATTTCACTATACTTAGGGATGAAGTATTTTATAAAAAGGAAGGAAATCTCATCCACGGTTTCATCAATTAAAGGGAAGTAAACATTAATGCGATCAGTTACTCATATTATTTTTTCGGTTCTTGAGCTCTTTTTATACTAATTTAGATCTAGGATAGTGACTACACGTCGATATTATGGAGATGGAAAACGATGCTTGGGTTAGTAGGCAGTATTGTTGGATGGAGTGCATTCCTTAGTACCGTCTTGGTCATTATCTATACATTGCAGCAGATTCTCAACTCTGTGCTGGGGGTTGAATTCTATTATAACATCCGATTTTACATCGAATTTCTGTTTGCTGAACTAAAGACGTATTTTCGAGTGCTGTGCGGTCATCTCAAAAAACCTGAAATCAAAAACGGCTAACTCCATAACATTTATTTTTTACAAAAAGAGATTTTGACCGAAGTAGAATTATTAAATGTCGATATCCTCTTCATCGTCCATATATGCTGGACCGTTGTTTTGAATATCAAGGATCGAGTGAGCGCACTTTTCACAGATAGGATCCTCTCTTTTGACCTGCTTGTTAGTAATATCTCTAATGGCAGCTGCTGCCACCTCTGTTAACAAATATCCTTTTGTGATGTCTAGACCACACACTACACATGGAACGGTTTTCTTGCTCACCTGTTTAATCACCTTTTTGATTAATTGATTTAATTCTTCAACATGGATCGCACAAAAAGTGCCGTATTTCATGCTGTAGAGTTTTTCAAGAGTGTCGATTTCTTTATGCCTGTGTTCACAATCAAGACATTTCTTGACGTGGATTATTTCATTGTCTTTTGGACACTTTATTACTCTGATTACTTTACTGGACAGTTCACAATCCTCCTTTGCCTTTTCCTCGTTAAATCGTTCATAGAAGCATCTGCAGAAACAATCGGTTCTTATTATGTTCAAAGATGATCCGTTTTACATCTTGGCTCTTAAAATACTTCCACTCTTCCTTAAATTCATGGAGCCAGCGGAACCGATTTACGGTAAACTCTGTAGTAAAAAATTGTTTATCGAGTTTATTTTCGTATTTACTTACGAGATATTCCTTCAATTCCTCGAATGAATTGAAACCGTCGAGTTTGGCGATGCGATCGTCCATTGAAGTGATAGTCATTGACTCAATATCCTCAATTACAGAAACACCGAGAAAATGCGGGACGCCAAGTTCTCTTTTCCGTTGAATTGATAGTCTCGCCTTCCAGTAGTTCGTTGTTATGTCACCAACGCGTAACCGGTGAGTGAGCCTGATAGTCTGCCTTTTAGTTCGCTCTATGAGTTGATGGAGGAAAACAGAGAACGAAATCGCTGGCATATCACACAACTTCCATTAGTAGAGAGAATGCTGATACTCGAATACTAATGTTTAAAAGAATATAAAAAGACACATGAGAATAGGAAATTAGAAAATATTTAATATTAGAGTCATTAGTTTTGTTTGAGCATTGCTAGTCCAAAACACGGAAAATGCGGATGAAACCCCTCTCCACCACCACACCAGAGTCATCCCCGCTTTTTCCGACACCACACACCATTGATAACCCAATTCAAAGAAGGTGATATGGTGCTAAGACATGGAGTTCAGGTATTAATAAACCTTTCTTCACGAAAAAGTAGTTAGCATCACTGGTGAAGGAAAGATACTAAGCTACAACGACGGATGTTTCATTTTAAACGAAGTCTCCATCCTAAAAACATTTTTTATAGATGTGTTGTAAGTTTCTAAGAGCATATACGGACGGTGTGTTAATGATGTCCGAAATGCCGCTCGTTTCGTAGAACAAAGAATAGTCCCAATTATATTAACTCGACTTATTCGAATTTTTGTACTATTTTCATGCTTTAGTAAGAAGTAGACATTTTTTATAGAATGATGTAGAACAGAATAGGGTAGGGATGAACTGAGTTGTATGTGGGACGAGTTCTTAAACCTATTCTCGCAGTGTTTTTAACGATAATAGTAATGTACCTGCCAGTCTTATTCATTCATGAATTAGGCCATTGTATTGTAATCGCTTTATATGGGGGGAATTGGGTTATCGTGTCCGATCTTACAAGTGGTGGACATATTATGTATACGATCGGTGAATTTCATAATTATGATGGTAATTGGCGGACTCTTGACTTCTGGATAGCCTTTGGAGGACCATTGATTTCACATATTACTGGTTTACTGTTGTTGATAGCAGGGACTAAAGTTGAGCGATATAAAAGGTTGAGTCTTACTATAATAGGGGGATTGTCGTTATCTGATGGCTGGTATGGAATATTTAATGAAAGCCGTTCTGCACATCAAGGCGATTATACAACGTTATTTAATTTTTTTTCACTAGACATCACATTATTATCCGTGTCTGTTGTTGCCATACTAATTTGTGTGATGATTACGTCGTTATGCACTTATTCGATTATGAGAGGTTTTTTAGTTGATTTCTTAGGAAAATGCGATGAGGAGACTCTTATCTTGTTGAAGAATAATACGTCCCTGATAACACGAATAAGAATACTGATGAAGACCGATATCTATGATTGAATAGGGACTTTATTTTATTAAAGAGGGGGGAATAGCCCCACCGAAAGGTGGGGGCAAAAAAACAGTCGTCGTCATATGAGAGGGGTGTTTATGACGACTCTCAACCAACACACACCGAAATCGATAGCATAATTGCAAAAGGGTTTATAAGCACCGCGCAAACGAAGCATTAGTAGATATATGTGACAAAATAACTGATTTCAGGTTTCAAGGGGTCATGGATGAGAACAACACGGGTTTTCTTGATTATGAAAAAGAGAATAAAGGGTGAGGGATGACAGATGTTTGTCAGTCCTAGGAGTTAATGACAACTCACTCAAGACCTTGTTCTACACATGACTTGGTATAGATACCAAATTGTTCGCTGAGTGCCGTCAATGATACCTTAAACCCATATTCCTCAAGAATTTCTCGGAGACGAAGTACCAGTTCAACGGGGTCTAACGGTTGAGACGGAGTCAATTCCAATAGGAGATGTTGTACGGTCATAAATCACACCTGCATGCGGGAGTGTAACTTCTGAAATTGACCTGGGATACATCATAGATCGCGAACAGCAATGACAGTATACCTATCAATTGCTTAAGGTTGTGTAAGGAATCGGTGATGCATCGACTTGCGCTAGGTGAAATCTTACGAAAGTAAGTGCAGTCGTATTGTGTGCAGTCACTACATCTGTTATTCTTGACCAATCGTTGTGAAAAACAGTTCTTGTCATGTCCATTCTGGAAGATTTGAATGACGCATTGATGATCGCAAAATCCAGTGATGGTAAGCGTAGTAAGGGAAGCAGATGTCTTGATTGTGTAGGTATTGAATAATCTCCTCCTTTCGGTATCTAAGACCTCCCGAATGTTAACAAGGATGTCGTGCTGTGGTAGTTGCTGGATAACGACTGTTTCCGATGTTTGTGTGGTCGCCATTGTTATCTGCTCCCTTTACAAGTTGCCGAAAGACGCCCTTGAGTCTTTAACATATCTGAGATCTGTTCTACTATGGTTTCAAGTGCGTGTAGGTTGACTTTGATGGTTTCAGAATGACATCGAGTACCACGGATCTCACAGTTTTCAGCGGTGCAGTTTTCACATCTCTCATTTTTCTCAAAGACCGTATAGAAGAACCCTTCATACACAGAGATATCGGCTGTGTGGCCGCAGCGCCCATCGAGGGAAATAGTTGCAATAGAGCCATGTTGTGCAAGACGATGATCGATGAGGAGTTGTCCTGCATCTGAGTTCAAAAATTGGCGGATGGGTGACAGATCAAGTTTGACTTCAGGGAAAGCCAAATTCACATTATGAGTTATGCTATCGCCTCCTAAAATTTTCAAATATGTTGTATATTGAGGGGGCGTACGCGAGTGTTCGGTGTTGGTATTACCCCTAAATCTATCTTCAGATTGTTATAAAAAGCCCCCTCAATTTTTTCTCAAAAAATAAGTTAATAGATGTTCTTTCATTGGCAGATACATTGATACGTTTTCTGAGTCGTAAATCCAACAGAAAACCAAAGAAAGCAAGGTTTGATCCGTATTGCATATCAGAAGTATTATGCGTCTACTTCTTTAATGACTTCCAAGATATCAAGTAATTTATTTTCCGATTCTTCAGCGATCTGTTGTTTCTTCAGTTGTAATTTTGCAAATCCAATAGTGATTTCTCGACTGTGTAAATGTCTTGCTTGTATGTCAATTTTTTTGCATATAAGATGAATTAAAAAATTAGGGAAAATGGATTTTATAGAGAGATATCTGTCATTTTAGATTGACTGTCAATTACCATTATTTTTTCGACGATTCTGGGGGTAACCGCTTGCAAGTGTTTACAATGTTTAATTTTATAGTTTATTGAAAGCACATACCTCTCATTCTTTTGTTTATCAGGAGCTTTAACTACCAACACGCCATCTGCAAACTTTTCAAATGTTTTATTTTTTATATCATTACCTCTCACGGTCTCCTTCTGTTTATTCCATTCTTGTTCAATATCTAGCGCTCTAGTACAGATTACTGATCTATCCTGGAGAGTAACAAACGCAATATATCCATCGAATTTGGCTGCATCTCTTGTTTCACTGATATTTACGAAGGCCCGGTGTGAGGAAAAGAAATCATCTTCAGTACGATCCTTCCATCCCTTTAACTCGAATTTAGTGATGAGTTCGTTTCTGTAACTTATGTCTAAGTCGGCCGCTGAATTATTTCCATACTTTTGCAATCTTTCACCTAGCTGATGCCATTCATCCTCAGCAGTTAAAGATGATCCGAAATTGAGTTGTGTGAGGTCTATAACACCTTTAAAGTCGTCAAGAGCCTCCATTAGTGTTTCTATGAAAATTAATTGACTAACAAGTGAGTCCCTGCTCTCTTTTTCAATACCTGTATACCATCTACATTTTGGACAATATTTGTATTGTCCTCTGCTATCCTCTTGAGATATTAGTTCGACTTTACCATGCCAGTTAAGGATGGAGTTAGGACATAGACCATCATTATCGCTGTGAATGTGAATCGCCGCCGTTTCGAGTTTCCGGATATAGTAATTTTCTAGGTTATTTCGTCGGACAAAATTTAATGCTTTCTCAAGTGAGGAGCATTCCTCAAGTCTTACTCCTGCTTGACATACAGCATAACGGGTAGAGGAAACTCCCATGTCAAAAGACTTACTCCTTAATCCAAACACCCCCTTGGCAAATGTGTTGGTTTGAAATGTAAGTCATTATCTTTGTACAGGTTGCTATTTAAAGTACCCACAAAAGAGAGAATCTTTCTCCGAGAAATGATGAAGAAATACACATTGTCTTTTGTAGGTGGTGTTTTAACAAAAACTGATGGGGACTTCTGGCTGGGTGCGGAAGAAAAGTAGTGTTGGTGCTGGTTTTAAATAGCAAACTGAATAGAAGTTAAAAAGAGTGGAGTTGTGATGATGAGTGACCACATTCCTCGAAAACACTGGTTAGTGATACCTCTTTCACGCGTATATATTGATTATAAAAGATGGATACAAGTGACGAAGGACCCAAACCCTGTGATCGGAGCAGCTGAGTTTGGAGGAGTTCATAGGGTGCATTTCAAAAGTAGAACATCATCAAATCATGAAGGGTATCTGGTTTGGATTTCACAAAAAAAGATTGATGATCAACCATACTTGCAGTATACGTGTGAATGCCCTCATTTCACTCAGCGCATATATCCTCGCCTCGAAAAACAATATCAACCACAAAAAACCTCCGAAAATGCGGAATCATTCATTTTGGTAGAAGATTGGCATAACTTGGATAAACATGCATACATATCTGCACAAGAAGTTTTGAAATTAAGGATTCAAGTTGCACTGCCTCTATACCTTCAGGCTGATTTCGGATTGATTAAAGCAGGACGATATAAGAAACGAATGGAGGAAAAGGGAGTTACGTCTTTGTTGGAACTTATGAAGTTAGAAAAAACCCCTGACGTTGATGTGAAGGTGTTAGAGATAATACACCGTGCAAAACAGATGTTTGAAAAGGTGGATATAATCGAGAATACGAAGGGTAGTTTTGTTGCCGCCTCAGAATTCCTTTTGAACGATCAAACACCGTCGTAAGTCATATAATAGATCACATTCATTCACTTTTTTCGGTGCATTAATCATCGCTTATCTCACTAAAGAGTGAAAATGAAAGGGTGCAAGTCTTAGGATCGTCATTTGATTTCGTAGCGATAATCTTCTGATTGGCGAGTCCTCGGATGGTCATAATGGTACCGTGTGTGGTTTCTTGGGGGTAGTTTACTTGGTATTGGTCAAAAACAATTGTATCCAATTGATCGGACTTGGAAAAGATATTATTAGCAGTTTTAAAGATCAGTTTTCGTAGATCGAGTGATAACTGCATGAATCCAAAAGATTCCATTGGCAATAGTAATTGGGATATGATTCCATCCTCCTTTTTGTTCCCTAACATCAAACACGAAACTTGTTATATAAAGTCACTAATTCTGTAAAACGAAATTGTATTACATTAGAAAAAGCGATCCATTGTTGATTGTCGGGTATCTGTAGCTTTTTCAAGTCGCTCGATGGCGTTTTCGATTCGATTTTTAGCAAAATCATGCTCTTCGCATAGAAATTCGGTTAGTTTTTCGCGTTTAGGTTGACGCCATTTCAGATCATAGGCATCGGTTACTTCAGGATTTTTGAATATGTTATATATTTGATCGACGGGAACGTCGTTTAACACGTTTTTTTCTTGTATAATGGTTCCCAGCTCACCGTATTGCTTGATCCATTTAAGTGCCGTTTTCGGTCCAACTTTTGCCACACCTTCGTTAAAGTCGGTGCCAATAAGAATACCAATACCGATTAGTTGTCCAAGAGTGATCTCTAGATGCTCAAGTAGTTGATCTAGGTAGATCAGTTCAGGCTTAATCTCTACGTATGTCTGTTTGCGTGGTAGTTTGCGACGTCCTGTGGATGTGAGATTCCTAACAAATTTTTCGGCATTAAATAACAGACTATCCAGATCTCGAGAAGCAGTTGCCCAGACATCACCCTGACTATTCATATATGCGGCTTGTGCTTCACCTTCTGAAGGTGATTGCACAAATGGGATCCCCATGTGTGATAGTAGCGACTTGGCATCGGAGATCATATCAGTATCGAATCGCGAGGTTGCCTGAGCGTGTCTACGAGCAGATTCATAATCCCCTCTTGCGAGTGAAGCAAGCCATTTTTCTGTTGCGGTGTCCTTAATCTGTTTTCTTTCCTTGATGGTTTCACTTTTTAATTCTGGAGGTTTGCCATCAAAAATAAATACAGGACGTATGTTCAGTTCGACAAGGTTAACAGTACGGTAGAACAATCCGTTTAGGTGTGACGTCACTCTTCCCTTTTTATCCTTAAGTGGGTGTCCATCAGTTTGGCGGATTATAGATAAAAATTGGTACAAAGTATTCATTGCGTCAACGGCGATGTCTTTACCGCTGAGATCTCTTAGTTCAATTTGATGAACTGAGTCCTTTAAGAGAGGACTAATTTTAACCCCCATGGTTATAACACCTTAGAATAGAATGAAAGGTATTGGGATTGCATTATATTTAGTTCCAAATGAATATGTAAAGAGGGAGTTCTGTCGAACCTTTTTAGAATTTTATGACTGCCCATATGAGGCGAGCGAGTCTTATGATATATAGGAAATAGAATATGTTTAAACGTATTAATATGTTGATATAACAGACTCTTTTTCCTGAAACATTTTTTAATGGGGAAGCAGGGGGTTTAACGGGGAACATACGACGAGAGGGGATGATAAAAATCCTCACTACACCAGCATTGGAAATTATGATATTCGTGTCACCTACGACTTCACGTCATGTTTTAGAAAAACGTCTTCGACAGGTCGTTGAACAAAGAAACCTGCCGATTAAGGTCACTAAAATAAACGTGGTAAAGAAACCCGAAGTAGCGGAAGAATATGACATAGTTGCTTGTCCCACGCTTGTATTTAGTGGTTATATGCGAATATGTGGAGTCTTCGAGCAGGATGACTTAGAAGAGATGGTTACTAATTATTTCGGTGCCATCATTGAAGGTCATAGTAACGTGAATTCATTTGCATAAAACGAATTTTAAAGACAATGTTTTTTTCAAATTACTCAAATCATCATCCTGATAACATTTAATAAGAAAACGCAAGTGAATGAGATAAGACACCTTGTTCGAATGTGAGATATATGCAACTTGGATCAATAACATGGCTTGATGCCGTGCCGTGGTTAAGGAGAGCATATCCTTATTTAGCAGTGATTTTACTGATTTTAGGGATATTGAGTACCATTAATTTGATATTATATATTGAAACTGCGAGAATCAGAACCGTTACAGGAGTGATGGTTCGCATTATAATTGTGGCCCTGACATGGGCTTTCGGAATACATTTTCTATTGGTTACGTGGGGAAGTTCAATTATTTAAGAGCCGTTGATAATTAGAGGGTAACAATTAATGCAAGACGATTGGAGGAGCCTAAGAAAACTGAGTTATTTGCTGCCAATAACCGGGATTTTGATGTTCAGCATCGTAGCTTTCATTTCTTATAGTATTGGGACTGAGTTTGTTGTTCATCTTGAGTTTTTGGTGATCATTTTTGCAGCTCTTGGGGTTCTAATAGTGATAATAGGAATGCTTCTCCTAAAAAATCGTTTATAAGCACCACTACAGCACACGAAATTTAGTGTTTGGAATTAACTACAGTTTTCTTATGAGTGCCTCATTAATTGCCTCTAAC
The DNA here is from genome assembly GCA_016840515.1 of Candidatus Borrarchaeum yapensis. Classification (GTDB taxonomy): domain Archaea; phylum Asgardarchaeota; class Sifarchaeia; order Borrarchaeales; family Borrarchaeaceae; genus Borrarchaeum; species Borrarchaeum yapensis. Next base: position 59,188 of record JAEOSF010000014.1, read on the forward strand.
TCGGGTTGTAATAACTCTTTCAGGACCAGTAATACCGATTTTGGATATCCATCATATTTCTGATTAAACGGTCTAATCTCACAAAGGTTTATGGCTAAACGCGCGAGTAGAGAGTTCAAAGGATCCCTCATTTGAACCCGTTTAAAGAATACATCACGACCAACTTGCCTGTATTCTTCTGCGGTTAGAACGTCTACGCTTAACTCCGTTACCTCATCGGTTGGCGTTTCATCTTTTGGTTTCTTGCCTAATAGTTGCATTTTTTTACCTCCTCGGTGGTTGGTGTTTTGTCTCTGTGATTAATGCGCGGAAAATTGTATATAAAGAAGGAAATTTAAAATCAGGAAGAAAAAATAGTCTACTTTTGCATAATATACTACAAAAAAGAGCGATATTCCAAGTAACCCAAGAAACTCCAGCTCACCCCATATCAGACCTATGGGTGATAATTAAATATGCTTTATGATCTTTATAATCAAATAACCATTATTCCTAGAACTATTACAAGCGCGAAAACCCCACCAAGAATGGTAGCGAGAATATCGTTTGCCTCGACGTGTTTTGTAAGTCGCGGGATGTCGTAAAGTTCTTTCCCTATAGACGCGATTATCACTACCATGAAACTAATAACCAGATTATAACGACTAACGACATTCCCGATCCAGATTAGATCAAGAAACATCAATATCACGAAGGTAATTATGTAAATTATAAATCCTGCTATAATATGCTGAATTTTGTCCTTTGGGATCATCTTACATCTTCTGTTTGCCACACATCTAAGAAATTCTCTGTAGGAAATCGCAATGATTGTAAGGTGCCGTCAATTTTCACATAACGTTCTTTTCTTTTTCGCGGGTTTCCAAAAATTAAGTAAAGTACAGCAATTATGATGATGGCAAGGCTTATTGTATCCCACCACGAAAATATGTGAGATGGGAACACAAGGATCATCACAAAGACGAATGGGACGAAAAACGGGATAGACATGAGTAATTTTGCGTCAAACAAGTGAAAAGTGGAGTGAATAGAAAATATCGAATCGGGGGCGAGGATAGTATCATCCCAAGTTTTATTTTTTACTGCATTAGATGTATCCGAGGCGTGAGGGGATACGTCCTTTGAAATGATCCACTTATCATAGGGGACATGACATCGAAACACCCTGCCACATTTTACGCAGACCTTCTCGGAGGCCAATTGATAGGTTTCTTGGTAGGGATATCGAGATGACGACACCGCAAAAGACGATATCTGTGTAATTATTGCTTTTCTGCCGCTACAGGACCAATGCTCACACATACAAACCCCTCTCAACTCTTCGGTTGATTTTTTACCCCAATATAAGAGATGGTCACGAGATATTTAAATTTTATAGGAAAAAACTGTTCATTTAAAGTGACATGAATCACCAAAAATGCGATTTTCTTTGAATTAAACTCAAGCTTTTTTTTAATTTATTTATAAAATAACGCATATTATGTTATTTTGGCAAATTCTTTTGCGTTTAAACATCTAAGAGGCAATATGTGAAGATATATATAGGAGAACAGTATGTAGAGGACGGCATGGATTCAGAAACAACCACTCCGTCAAAAGCCAACGAGACCACTCTGATGCGTGAATGTGATAGTATTGCTAAATTGCTTAGCGTTCCATCTGATGATGAATCACAACTAGATCTTCACAGATACGATTCATTAAATAAATCAGAACGTCTTATGCGACTTTTTCTTGATTTATACTTACCAAAGAATGTATTTCCTGAAATCATCGCAGAAGACCTCGCCTATTTAGTCGCGTATAACCTTCTTGCTCATGATGAAAGGGAGAAACTTTTAAATGATTGGTATGTACTTCGAGGTTTAGACCCCTTGCGAGAAACCGAAGCATTTATGCGCTTTCCAGACGGAACGATTTACCGAAGCATTCACGACCTACTTTGTGCCAATTCAATAACATTCGGCGAGTTCCTTTCTATTCTGTTGCAAAGAACGAAAAGGATTGCCAAATACAAAAAAGAACCGTTAACTTGTTACGAGGTAACACGACTTATAGATAATGCCTATATGTCTTGGAAGACGACACTTTCTGCAGAAGATATCAAAGTAGTGAAATGTGTGCAGAAAATCCCTCTCATTAAAAAAAAGGAAATTTCAAATATTTTAAAATTGAATGAAAATACCGTATCGGGTATAATCAAACGACTCAAGACCGCGAATAATTTTTCTGTTCAAGGCCGGCCAAGAGAGTCTGCCTTGGGTATGCAATCAGTGATATTTAAGACGGGGGAAAGACTTTCCATCGACTTCCCATATTTGCTATCCGTTCAAGAACTTAGAGCAGGTAATGTTATTTATGACTATGCTTTCCGATTACCAAAACACACGGACACGATCTCTCCGTTAGAAGATGTCGTTACTGTGATGGAAGATAACATAAACAACTTTTCACTTTTGAAATTCATGGGATGCAAACATTCACTGTCGTTCCGATATTACAACCCAATAAAAACCTGCTGGATGATCGATTGGGTAGCTTGGTCTTTGCTATTAAAGGATAAGTTAAATTCGGGTAAATCTGACAAGAAAACACATTCTTCCAAGATTGATAATAAAGAATTCAATCCACACTTCTTCGATGTTAAGGATTTGCACATTCTTAATTGCTTTCATAATGATATGCGTGTTCCGATGACAAAGTTGGGAAAGCAACTTGATATGACCTCGCAAGGCATTAAGAATAGGATAATACGCTTGTTGGATGAAGGTTTTGTCGATACCGCTACGATTTTACACCAAATTGGTCTCGAAGAACAAATTATACTTGAGTATAATGGTGATGAAGACTACACACAGACTTTAAAATCAGCGATTTATGAGTTACCGGAGAGTTTCACTTACTTAATGACCCCACTGCGACCAAAAACACCAAATCAAATTCTTGTTGCTTGGTTGCGACTTCCAGCAGGAAGTTTAATGAATCTTACAAAAACTCTCACGCGGATTTTAGGCAATAAAGGCAACATTTGGATCGCGCATCGATTTCAATTTAGAGCCAGCACAAGACCGCTCCCCATCGAGATGTTTGACCAGAAGTCAAACAGGTGGCGCTGGGATGAGGAAGTACTCAAAAACTTAATAATTAGTTAATTTGATTTCTTTTTGGTTTGTTAACATGAGTAAAATCAAGGATTAGATTATCGACTCTTATAATCGCTGGATTTTTCTTCGTGGTCGATGAGGATCTTACAACAACGACCCTGAAAATAGCATACGCCCTTGCAATCCCAGTTTCTGGGCGTTTTTGGATCGAGTGTGCATTTTGAACGAATTTTTGGATCATCATCCACATAAAAAGGACATTCACCGTATTCAGAGGTGTATGAACTCAGTAATGACTTATTCCGATCTTGTTTAAATTGTGGTGAAGGACTGTTATTTCCTCCTATGTCATTTTCATAGGACATGGTGTTTATCCCCCCTTTGAGGTTCGTATATTTTTGTGGATCACTTTAAATATCTTGATTTATCTTCCACGATAACATCGCTTTCATCTTTAGCGATGATTTAAACCGACTTGTGTTTTCGGTATGATGTGTGTTCAGTTGAAAAAATCCCGAATTACGGACCTTTCCTTGTGATTTTGTGCAAACTCGTGAGACCACGCATCAATAAATTATCACATCAGTATACTAATGTTTCAATTAAAAAAACGCTGAAATAACTGTACAATCCGCGAACTTCCTTCTCTTGGTTTTTGTGCGGGGTTCATCCACGAAACCAAAAAGAACGGTCTGTCCTTCTGAGTTATGGGATTTATTGAAATACAATCGGGTTTCTTGTGGTCCTGCCTTGATGTTATCGGGAAAGACCTGCGGGACTACCCGTCGCATCAAATCTATCACTATATTAACGTCAATGCCTTGCGCCTCATATTCTTTGACTAACCGATACATGAAACCGTCTTGATGCAGTTTATTTTGCAAGGCATGTAGTCTATCCATGATAATTTTAAGTTGAAAAGCGGTGATGAAAGTGGTTTCGTTAAACGGCGTGACTTTTCTTAAATTGGTACTCTCAGGCTTGTAGTAATTAATAGTGGTTGCATCAAACAAATGATTTTGAACGCTCCTTGACATAGTATGAGTATCTAGATGATGATTTTTCCCTTAAAAGTCTTGGAGGTATCTTGTTCAAGTGAAATCGCCTCTTTTTTGACAATTTAACTCGACATAATTTCTGATTTCTTGAGTAAACGGACTGAACAAAAAGAGAACTCATGCAAGTAAACAATTTACTATAGTAAGTTACGTCTAATGAAAGATATTGTGGATCTTTTCTGCCTTCTTCTTTCCGATGCCATGGACCGCCTGTAAATCCTTAAGAGTGGCGTTGGCTATACATTGAATTGTTTTAAAATGTTTGAGAAGTGTTTCTGCTAACTTTTCGCCTATGAGAGGTATCGAGGCAAGAGCATAATGTTTCAAATTCTTCTCTGGTAAATGAATACCTTTTGGCTTTCTTCGCCATCGTCCGTGTGGGGACTTGTTGTTTTTACCCTGTTTTTCTCGACTGATAGTGATCTCCAAAAATGACTTGAGAGCATCTTGGTAATTTTCAATGGGGACGATAGGTATATTATACACAAAAAGTACCTCTTGAATAGCCCCCGAAACCTGATTCCAAAGCGCTGAGATGTCGTTTTTGCGTATGTCATGTGGTATATTTTCATAAAACTCACTGGGAACTCCTTGGACAAGGAGCATACAGCGTCTTATAGGATGATTGAGTACATAGCCATTTTTCAAGATGTCAAGTAGTTGTTGCCATAGATGATTGGAGCGTACGGAGTTGAAGAAATCAAAAATGGTCTTGCGCTCTACAACAATCGCTTCGTCATGTGGATCTATGATAAGGAAATCACCTAAAGGCAGACGTCGAATCCCGAAATGAACATCAGTTAATTCGGACACCCCTCGCGCGATTTCTTGTACGGAGTTAGGTTCTCGGTCATCGACATATAGAGTCATCTTACCGGTAGGTTTCTCGGACAATGTTTTCCACTCTGAAAATGATTTTAAGGTCACTTCGATGTGAGTCTTATGTTGTTCAGAAGTTGGAACCCCAGAGAAATTAGTTTTGTTGTGAGATGCGGTATCGTCCTCAGAAATGCTGTTTGTCATTACTATTCACCTGGATGTGCTGCTGCTATTATTAATTTGGTAAAAAGTTATTTATAAAAAAGGTTCAGCGTGTTATTTTCAGTCAAATTTTCAAAAAATCAGAGCAAGAAAAAGAATGACAGGGACGTATCGTAATTTATCTGTTACTTTTTGTTAGCGACGCCCATTTTATCGCCTATACAAACCTGTGTTGCACGATAGAGCAGGAAGGTATTTAGAAATGAAATTTGATCTAATTGGTTGAGTCGATAATAACATTCGAGCGATATTTCTTTGTCTTGGAATAGAGAGTTCACACTTAGTTCGAGTGCATATAGATAAAGATTTCCGTGTTGTGGCAGATTCTTCACCACCAGCGAAAAATATGATATTTTTTCATTTTTTCTTCTTCTTTGGTTTCTTTTCTTGCTTTCTACCTTTTTTCCCCATTTTTACCTTCCTCTTGTTTTTCAAGTTCAAGTAATTGTACTTCAACCTTTCTATACACGTTATAGATAAACAACATAAGTCCTAAGAAGAACACTACTGCACAAATACCGCCTAAAAAACCCATCGCTCTAGAGATATGACCTGAAGAAACGTTTTGATGTAAAAATATTAAACTAAAGACGATTCCCAATGAGAACGTAACATATGTTAGTGTTCGATGCGTTCGAAGGTCTAGCCGTGTCTTTTCAAACATGGTAGAATATTATATTCTCATGTTTAAAAAAATAACTGTTTTATGAAAGATACAGCTCGTCGGGAATTGAAGTATTTCAGATGAGCAACCGAAACATATAATTGGTTGTGTCGGATGAGAATGAGAGACACATCATAGATGAGCAATGATATGAAGCACTCACGAAAAAATAATTGGATGGATATATTAATTTTCTCGTTTAGAAGTGAAATGACTACAACTTAATTTTTAAGCTACTCCCTGCGGAGTTTAATATTTCCGTCTTCTATATGAAAATACTGGGAGGTGGTTTCGTGGCAGTGTTGGAAGACCTTCCAGAAATCAGTCCTGCAAATGCGGTACGATTACAACAAGCAGGGTATGAGAGCCTTGAGTCATTAGCTATCGCCTCACCGATGGAGATTGCTATCGCAATTGATGTTAGTTCAAGCATGGCACAAAAAATGATACAGGCAGCCAGAGATAAATTACAGATAGGATTTTCTACAGCAAAGGATGTCTTTATCTCACGCAAAGAGGTGGGGTATATCACGACCGGAAGCGAACAATTGGATGCCAAACTAGGAACCGGAATTGAGACAAAGGCAATCACAGAGTTCTATGGAGCATTTAGATCTGGGAAGACTCAGTTATGTCATCAGATGTGTGTAAAAGTACAACTTCCTCCTGAGAAAGGAGGGTTAAATGGCGGGGCGTTGTATATCGATACTGAGGGCACGTTTCGCCCTGAACGTTTGATCCAAATGATGGAAAGGGATAAAATAGATATCGATGAAGGATTGAGGAGGGTGGTGTATGCGAGAGCATACAATAGTGACCATCAGATGTTGCTTGTTAGTGATGCTACATCACTCATTCAGGAAAAAAGAATTAAATTAATCGTAGTGGATGCACTAACTGGTTATTTCAGAAGCGAATATGTAGGTCGGGGCACGTTAGCGGAGCGACAACAGAAACTCAACAAGCATCTTCATCAATTACTGTATATAGCCGAACTGAACGATTTGGCGGTTGTAGCAACCAATCAGGTACTAGCGAAACCCGATGTAGTCTTCGGTGACCCAATAACTCCAGTTGGTGGGCATATCGTTGCTCATGCCTGTACTACGCGAGTTTATTTGAGAAAATCTAAAGAGAATCGACGTATAGCACGTATCGTTGATAGTCCTTGTATGCCGGAAGGCGAAGCTGTATTCATAATCGATGATAAGGGAATTAGAGATGTTAGTTAACAGTCACGCCTTTTTTATTTCTTTCCATTAGTACTAAATTAGAAGGTAATGCAGTATGAGATTTAGAGACGTATGCATCGAGCTAATGTATTTTTTAAAAGGAAAAAGTATGCTTTCTTCCGTGAAGGATTGTTTTTCGGTGTATTGGGAAACAGTTTCTGGAAAAGGCGATGATAGTGATAATATTGCGCGAGCTGAGATTTTACAAATTGCCGTTGAGGCGTACGAAAACGGAGATTTCACCACCGATGATCTGAAGGAAACGATAGTTGGTTGTGTTAAGTGATACTAAAACATAAATGATAAAAGTTTTTAAAGAACTTCATACAATCCATTGTAAGGGGTTCAGATAATGAGTTTTAATCCTTTTATACTCTACGCGATAGTGGTCGGTCTGTCCGTGCTGGCTGTGATCTTAATCTTTTTACATGGGATATTTTCCTCTCCTGAGAAGAAAGAAAAATAAGTTAGAGCGTTTGCTTAATCGTTGCAATCAATTGTGTCAGCACATGGCACAGATTTTTTCTCTACACGATGCTTGGAAAACATGGAATAAAAGCTGTCCTCAATCGTGAACACATCGCCTTGCTCTGGGAGTAATGCAATGGTATGACCGTTGTTCCATTTCACTTTGATTATTATTTCCTTACAAAACGATTCGATGGCGATCACTTCTCCCACAGTCCCTGGAGTTAATATCAGATAGGGATCTTGAGTGCTGATGAATTTTATCGTATCTCCTACTTTCAATTCATCCATCTTTTCACACCGTCATTGCTGTTTGTAATCCCGAAGTCTGGTGAAACCTGGGAGATGTTATTCGTGGATTGGTCTTAAAGACTACAGTTTGACCAAAGTTCACACAGTTTTCGTTGAGACACACATAAAAATCGATTCGATTGTTATTACGCTTTTCTTTTTTGAATCCACGCAAAGATAGTTCTCGTTTACATTCTTTACAATCAACTGTGATTTTTAGCATTTTAATAACACCAATTCAATAAACTCTCGTTCCTCCTATTCTGTTATTACACATATATATATTTTCATGTTATACTTAAACTACTTGAAAGTTGTATTTTAGAAAAATAAATAAATCATAATAAATATAAAAATAATTGAATCACATGATCCCAGATGGAAGGGCGTGCAAATAGAACACATGATATTTTTCTTAATTGAGAGGTAATATTAATGATAATACGATTACTTAGGATAAGTTCTTGTGGTATCGTGGAGGTCTCGTGATTGCTGAGTATCAAAGTAGACAACGTTAGATTGACACTTACTCCTTTTGAAGATTCCGTTTACATTTCGGAGAAAGAATTACTGCACCATATTATTGATTATGATAGATTAACTGTTCAACATATCATCAAGACGTTGGAGACGGAACAAGTAAACGATTTTCGATTACTAGCGTTGATTGATGCTGCGGTGTTGTTACGTAATCATGGAAAATATGACTTTGTTAAACGAATGCAAATTTTTGTTACTTTATGCGAACTAAACGGAATGTGTCATAGGATTGATACGAACAAAACTAATACTAATTATCGCATGAGAAACTAAATTGTTTCTCTTTTCTTAAAACCTCAAAGTAATCAACCTTAAACATCCTTCTACTTTTTTATTACATTTTTGTAAGATGTTTTTTCTTTACAGAATGAATAAAATGGCTTTACAGATCTAACCTCTAAAGATAATAATAAGCGCATGGTTAACAGAGCGTTCAACCACTTCGTATAATCGTTTCCACCCCGTATAAAGCTCAGTGTTTGTCTCAATACTATCGTAATCCATTTCGCATTTAAGTAAAAGGAGTTCCTGTTTAAGATGCACTGAACTTCCAATCGGAGAGTCATGAAACCACATAGGTTTATTGAGAAACGATAGAGGGACATAGTATCCATTATAATCGGTGTGATCGATGAGATGTTGATATTTAAGTGACAGTGCTCCTAACGAGTATATTGCTTCACCGATGCGTTGTAATCGAGATACTAACTCTGGTGTGTTGTAATACATCCTCCATAGCCTGACAACATATTCTGGAAGTTGTTCCTTGAAAAGAGCATATTCTTGCAGGATGCGAAAGAGTTCGTGACGACCGATAGTGGCATATTTGATGCCGTGTAAGTCGTACAATTCATCAATTGCATCAATGGCCTGAATGATCTTAAGTAACTCTTCTTCGGTTCTTATGTCTTTAAGTGGCACAAGGATAGTATCAAGAACCATGTGTTGTCCTCTCATATTTATAATTGTTCTAAGTTTTAAATGAGGTTTATATGTGTTTATGTAATGTTTTTACACAGAAAAAAACAGTATTCGATCAGATTACTAGTGGTGGCGTCGTAAAGAGGGCTATGTTATTACAATGTAGTTGTTTTAATAGTTCTATTAGATTTCTAACACTTTCAGGATCGAGTCTTTCAACATCACTAAAGTAGTTGTCAAGCCCTCTCTCGAAAGGACGCTGAATCCAGAGGAATGCTGACATCAACCTAATGACTTCGCTACTTGACATTTCAGACAGCGAGACTAACGCGGGCGTTCGATCCTTTCCAACTAGGATTCTCGCATATGGTTCGTTGTCTTTATAAGTTATCTCTTCCAACGGTACGCCAAGACGCTCCATCACGGGAGCTAACCCTTGTTTCAAGAACTGTTGTTTCTTCTCAATGGTTTCGTTGAGAAGTTTTTGGAATATCTCTATCGCAATTTTACAACGATTAATGATTTCGAATTCTTGATCCAGTTCGTTAATAAGATCAATGATATTGCGTAATTTCAAAAATTCATTCTCATGAGATCGGAGCGCAATCTGTAAGTCAAAAATTTGGCTAGATAACTCTTTACGTTTAGTCATATTAACCTCATATTTCTTTTTAAGTTCAGGATGCATCAGTTGATACAACGTTATTTCCAATTTCTTTCGCTTATCAAGAAGTTCGTTGAGAGTGGAAAGGAGTTCTAAAGTCTCGGTTTTGTTTGAATTTAGATTATCTTCTAGGCGTGATTTTCTTAGTTGTAAATTGCTTAACGAAGATGTTACGGAACTCTGTTTCATTCGAAGCGAGTAGTATTCATCAAGCTGCTTTCTGGATTCGCTAGGAAAAATATCAACATTGTTTTGTAGCCCTTCGACCTCTTGCAGGCAAGTAGATTTCTTTTCGTTGAGTGCATTGATTTCCTGGTCAAGATGAGGCAAATCATCTGTTAAGAGTTTAATAATGGATTCTAGTTCGGATTCTTGGATTTTTTTAAGTTTTTCAGCGTTGTCTTCGATTTTCCGAATTTCATCAAGATACTGTCTGAATTGTTGAGTCCATCTTGCTAGTTGTGACTCGATATTTAAGAGATGGGAGTTTGATAAAAGGTCTGCTTGCTGACAAAGAGGACATTCTAAGGCATCTTCACTATTTTTTAACTCTATGAGGATATGTGCGCTTTCAAAAAGTGAAACCATGGTTTCGGTAAGTCGACACTCAGTTGATTTACGAATAGCGTCTGTTTTTTTACTTAATGACATTAAATGCTTGTTCAATCGCTGTTGAATTGTGTCATAGCGCTCTCTCGCAATGAGTTCTTCAATATCAACGGATCTAAGAAATTCCTGAGTTGGCAATCCAAACTGTGTGGTCAAATCTTCGAGTTGTTGTTTTTTTGTACCATAGATTTCTTGTTTTTCAGTTAGCAGGCTATCAATTTTAGCCAGTTCGGTTTTATATTGCTGCAACAGGTGTAATTTCCTTTGATATTCACGAGCTTCATCATTGATGTTTTGGTCTAGTTGAGGTAGGATGGTCTGAAGCTTATTGAGTTGTTCTGTTTTCTGAGCAAGTTCAGGAATGAGTTTTTCTAATTCAATTTGTTGTTTTTCGTTGTTATTTTTCAAGTTTTGAATATCATCTTCAATTTTTTGGATCGCCTCTGTTGTTTCGCTAAGGATTGTCTGAGTTTGTTGGTACTCTGAAAAAACATCCTCATACTTACTCAAAAAATCATTACACTCAGTAATTGTAGAGACCATTTGATCGTTGAGAATTTTTTGTTTCTTGATTTCATCTTCAAGGAACTGTCGTCTTTCAAGTTTTGTTTGGTGTAGTATACTTATCTTCTCTTTGAAATCATTCTCTGTTGGTTGTAAATGTATAGCGCCTGAAAGTTGTAACTCATCTAAAAGTCGATCCTGTTTGCTAGATAATGAGAAGTGTGAAAGCGAGGTAATGAGAAATTGCAATCTATCAATAAAAAACGCCTTGTCGGCATCCTCAAGAATGTGGCGTACATTCTCGATATAGATATGTGGTAACATAATCTTCAACATGAGATTCCTTGGATTTTCATTGATAAGAGCGTAGAATTTCTCCAAGATATGACTTGGAGTATCTTCATACCCTTTTCCATTTACTGTTAAATTATAGCGGTCTGTATGCTTTCCTTCTGGTGAAAGTGTAGCCTCTAATATCAGATTTTTTGAATGAGGGGAGGTTAGTTTTATACGGATATGGCCCTCTCTATAGGATCCTTTTGCTTCTCTGAAAAGTATGTGTTTTCTATTGATCCGAGACTGATCTCGTAGTAAGACCTCCGAGAGAACTTGAAGAAATTTTGTTTTACCAGTACCATTGGACCAGGTTATGACCTTAACTCCATTTCCAGGTTTGACTGAGGTATTGATGTGGCCAGCAACATTGATTAGAGAAATCTCTTCAATATGAAATCTATCATCCATCTTGTTTTTCTCCAGGAAGATGATTTTTTATTAAAAGGTGAAGTGTTCCTAGATCGGTTTCTGATGAGAATATAAGTTCAATAAGTAGTGGAATTATTTCTGGAAACCCTTTTTGTCGTGCTTTTTTTTCAATCTCTTGTTTGAGAGAGTTTTCAATTGATATTTCAGGACACATTTTAACCACCTATGTGTTCTCAAAAAACAAAAAGTATGTAATCCCCCTTATGAATTTATCTTACAGGAAAATAAGTAACTCACGACTAATAAAAGTTTCCGTATAAAAGAATGCATTATCTTATATTTAAAACAAATAATAGGATAGAATAGACACATTATTCGATTTAATGAACAAACTATCCCTTTATGAATCAGTTAGAACAAATGTTCCTTATTATCTCGTTTCAGTCCTTGGTTTCTGTTGCGGACTAGATTTTTTTAGTGTCAAAGACATATATATTGAACATATGTTCTGAAATTCATAGGTTCTTTACTTTACTTACTCCCCATAAGAAATGAAGGAGGGGGTGGGCGCCTTACATCAACCGTTTTTAAGAGCGTAGTTGGAGTATCATTCAAGGTGACAAAACTAAATTTCTTACACTAATTAACCTCCTTGTTTAGCTTTATTCTTAATACAACAAAGCATACTCTAATGAAGTGATCGACTAATTTTGTCTGAAGTTTCACTTTGGTAACCGTATACAATAGAATGTATTTTTTTAAAGACACTGCCACAATATTTTTTTATTGCAAGGTATAATAATTGATGATTTAAAAAAAGAAGTTCTATAAATTAAGATTTTTGTAAAATAAGAACGCGATCGCATATCCACTAGAAGCGTACCCTATATGCTTATATTTCCTATTCAGATAAATAATGCCACAAAATTTGGGGGGATTACATTTAGTCAGATCCATGAAGAAGGAACTTCA
>JAEOSF010000085.1 GCA_016840515.1 Candidatus Borrarchaeum yapensis
GTTGTATTTCTTTATTATTTGCAATATCAACAATAGTTTGAAACAACAATTCTCTCTGATCAACTTCTTCATTTATTTTATTCTGGTTTGTTGATTGAACGGTTTGGTACCCAACAACAGTGCTGAACGAAGCAAGAATGAGAAAAACAACAGAAACAATACTCATTACAATTAATTTTATTCTCTTCATTTTATTAATCACCATAAGTTAATTAAAAAATGGTATGAACTTATTAATAAATGTTATTGTCTGACCTAAAACTCTGTTTTTTGACCTAAAAGTCTGACTTAAAAGAGAGTTTTAAGGCAAAGCCCCCTTTGCCGGGTTCTGTTGCATCTTCGGGATTTTTAATACTTTAAAATAGAGTGTTGCATCAATTAATTTAAGAGATAAAGGAACTAGAATTTGCGAATTTTGTTAATAGGCTAATTTGGATGAATGATGGTGAATCATAAATTCTCTGTTATAAGATATTAGTCGCAATTTATTTTTAGTTCCTCTTTGATTTAATTTTCTCTAAAGCCTTTTTTGCTTCATATTGAACAAATGGAAATGCATCATCTAAAGCTTGCTTAAGAGAATCAATTGCTTTTCTATCTCCTATCTTTCCAAGAGCTTCTATAGATTTCCATCGAACATCTTCATGTTTATCTTTCAAAGCTTGAACCAGATATTCTACTGCCCTCTTATCACCGATATCCCCAAGAGCCTCTGCGGCGCTCCTTCGAATATCTTCATGTCCATCCTTTAATTCTTGACAAAGTATCTCTACTTCATCAAGACCTGTTAACGCATTTTTATTCTCTTTGTTTTTTTTAATCAATGATTTAGCTCTAGGACCAATATTGTACTGAACTATAACCTTACCTTTATCTAGTTTTATGATGGCACCTGGGCGAATAGCCTCAATTTCCTCTGAAGTTATTGAGAAACCTAACTCGTCTAGGAAAACTTTCGCATATCGTGGTCCCTCACCAATATACCCCAAAGAGAGAAAATTAATATCATATTCACCGCGACGACGACCAGAATAAACAGTGTGTGTCTCAAAAACAAAGTTAATCCCGAAGTCTGGATAGTGGCTTAGATATTCAACATACCGAAGAGGACCATACTTCAGTGAAAGTTCACGAGCCATCTTTCTATAACGTTGCTCAATCGGTTCCCCTTCTTTACCCTTTTGACCAGTTTGATTGTTGAAGCCACATTTCGGGCAATTCGGCATTCCAACCCCTTTCCAAAATGTGTCATCCCATCGAAATAGGTTGCCACAATTTAAACAAGTTGTTATTAATTCCATGTGTTATCTCCTTTTCCCTAGGTTACTAAATATCTATTTGTTTTAAAAACTCTATCTTATATGCTTTTCAAATCCCTCCACAAAACTTCTTTTAATCAAAAATACCCTTAGCAGTCTTTTTTACCTTCTTATTTCGGTCGATCATCAACATATTCAACCCAGTTTATTGCAGCTGAGATGTTCACAATAACATCTACATTCAAATTAGGATTTTCAACGACAAAATCAAGTGAAGATGTAGCTTCGTCTACCGTAAGTGACCTGGAGAAATTTATCATCGATACATCTTTTGCCTCATAGTAAGCGGTGTACTCCTCTTCATTAAACCATCTATCGTAATTTGAAGAGTCCAAAATGTAGAAATTGAATTTTCTATTTTCAGTTTCTGTAGCTTTCACTTCAAGCATAAAATCCCTGGCTTTTTCACTAGGATCTGCAGACAAATGATTGGAAGAAAGATAATCTGTATTATCATAATTTGGGTTTTTCTCAATCCAACTGATCATTGCATTGACATGAACTTCAGGTGTTACTCCTTCACTATACTCTTCTATAACAAAGTAAAACGAATCAGGAACTTCATCTTCTGAAGTAATAGAGAAGCTAAAACTAACTGACGTCTCTTTCTGAATCTCGTAGTAAGCATCATAAGATTTTCCAGTTACCCACAAATCAAAATTAACACTGTCAAACACGTAAAAATTAAACATTAGCTGAGGTTGTGATAGTTCAATTGCTGTTCCATTTATCGCAAATTCCTTTGATTCTCCCCATAACCATGGTTTATTACCGCACCAATAATCATAGTTCTTTTTGGAGGTAGGCCAAAGGGTAAAATCTATTAGTTCTTCGCTTTCTGAATGCCACAAAGGTATAACCTCTAGGGGATAATCAACTATTACCTCATGAATATTAGTAGGCATCCACGCATCGGCATTAATGTATGTCTCTAACCATTGCTTTAGCTTTTCAAACTCAACATGAGCGCCCCTGATTTCAGTAGTTTTGTATAACTCTATTTCCCAACACTCACGTGTATAACCATATAAGGTTGTGCCTGCAACTATTTCCCCTGTTTTCGCTTCTAGCAGTTCAACATTTAGACCCCATTGATATCTTTTAATAGAGGGACCATCATAGTAACACGTTTCTACCGTTTCCTTCTCATCTCCAACAAAAACCACCAATTCTACATCTGTAACATTTACAGGGCGCCATTCCATCGGTATCTTGTTTGTCCATGGATGCGGACTACCTGACGAATTCAATAGTACAATTGTATGGAGACCGTGTCCTTCATAAATTGCTGCTTCGACAACTCCATTTCCTTCAGATACATCTGAGAAAGCTTCAAGAATTTGTCTATCAAATTCAATTTCAACAGCATAATTTTCAAGTATATGCATCGTAAACCAAACGATAGCGACTGCAATTAGTAACACGCTAATAATAACCCACAGGGCTGATCTCTTCTTATCATGCTGGGGCGCATGTGCAGACTCTTCTTTGCTAGTTATATCCTCCCTCATTATCACCATCATAACCATTAACAGTTATTAAAGTATTGTCAACACCTATGTGTTTCTATCGTTATCTATAAACTGTAAACGTAACATTATATTTGCCTTGAATAAAAAACGTGTGGGATGTATTCCCTTTCATGCCAGCCAGCACTCCCCTTTTCCCTGCTTCCATTCCTCTAGTCCAATCTCATGCCAATGATGCGATAGATCATTTGCAGCGCCAGGGCCAAGGGCTAACGAGACTCGATCGGCAGCTTCGCGCATCTTCTCCAACCTTTTGTTACCCAATTCGTAAAGCTGTCGCCCGATCTCGACGACACGAGGATTCTTTATAGCTCCGTCAGCTGGTAGCCAGAAATTGCTTGGCCCACCGTCATGCCGATACGTAGAGCAGCCAATATCAACCAACTCTTCGACAAGTAGTTCAAAGGCCGCGTACGGCGCCGAGGGGTTGCTTGCATCTGGCCAAGCGATTTGGTTCCAGAGTTCGGTCAGGAGTTCTTGCAGCCTAAGAGCTTCTTCTGATTCCACAGTATCTGTGATAATAATGCACTTACCTGGATCTTTCTCAAACACCTCTACCCTCCTGAGATTATACCCAAGGGGCTTGTAGCGTCGGGACGCCTCTTTATGAAAGCCACTAATTTTCTGGCGGAGTTGGGCGTCAATCTGCTGTCGTGTTCGCCCCTCCGTGCGGATATCCACTATCATCGCGATGTCAGTTTTGGACATATCACTACCTCCTCGTATCACAATGATATGCCCGCCTAAATTTCGCTTCCATATCTTTGCCTCCTTTTGTTTGCGTATTGATATACTTTTTCCTTCACCAGAAGTGATTCACCCCTATTCCTCCCGTAACAACAGCTCAAACTGTTGTTGAAGTTGCAGCTCGTCAATCTTTGTCAGATAATCATCTATAGCATTCTTAGCCTGGGCGAGACTAATCCTATTGCCCTTATATTGTCTGATTACTTTATTCAGGAGAGGAAATCCTTCTTTTTGGGATTTGGTAAAGGTAATTTTCCGATCGCATCGTAACTTGTTATTTTCATCGACAATAAGTGCATACGAAAACTCCTGGTTTAGTAATAGACTTAATCGTTTACGGGCTTCCTTGGAAAGAGGATTGTAAGGTCCAGGGTCAATCATTTCATCATCATATGGGAATATCCATGTCTCTGTCCACCAAAGATTCTTTATATCAGCGATTACCGGGTAAAAAAAGAACATATCAGCATGTTTGGTTCTACACAAACCAATGTAAAGTCTCATTTGGGTTGTTTTGATGGTGTTAGGGAATTCTGATGACGGAACGCGAACAATAGTGGCAACATGCTGCTTGCCTTTGTCGAGAACTATGAAACACATCGTGGTCCGAAGTTGCTTCAGCATCAATGGGTGCAACAGACTGAGGTCATTCTTGAGTTTGGACCATTCGGGATAAGAATAGTTAGATACTTCAGACTCGAATGGTTTGAAAGCCATTTCTAAGAAGTGTTTTATCTCATTAAAGATATGTGGTGCGATGTAAATCGTTTCATAAATGAGACTGATGTGACTGCTCGACTTGTCAATGAAGGTACTGGGTTTCTTATTGATTAGGTGTTCAAACCTAGCCATAAACTCAGCATGTATATCATTTACTACCTGACACCGCTGCTCGAAAGTGGCAAACCGTGTTTCATCGAGATGTGAGGTATAAGCTATAACAAACGTGTCTAATTTTTGGGCATTATCAAAAGCAGAAGAACTATCACTTGCTGTAATCCTGTTCTCTTGTTCGCACTCTGGGCATATAGCTCTCATGCAATCAACTTTTCCAGAGACCGAAAGGAGACACCCACATGAATTACAGTTGAAAACGATAACCTTAGAAACTCCTTTCTTATTTTTTTCAATAGACCCCAATTTTTCTTTTAACCTTATGTCAACATTCTTCTTCTGCTGTTTCTTATTTGTGAACCGATCAAATGTTCCCATTTTATTACCTGCTGTTTATTTTTTCAATTAGGCATACAACCTTTTATATTTTTCACGTTGAAATACGACCAATTTCATATAATGGTTCGAGTTTATCTGAAATTTGTGGCCAACAAGGGTAAATTTGGGCGAAACGCCCGAGGCTGTATAACCCATGCTATGTGGTATATGATACAGGAGACCAAGTATTTTCATATAAATATTATAATTGGGGTTTCAGTAAAAAAATCTATCTCATGTTTTGCTATAATTCTATCTCCTTCTACGACTTCCAGCTTCTCTGGTTCAATGTAATTGTCCTCGTTAAAAATTAGACTAAATTTCGCTTTGCCCATGTTGTCTGTCGAGAAATTTTTTCCATCAATATTAATTGAGATTCCCTCAATAGGTTGGCCATTTTTATCCAGAACTAATATATCATATATCCTCTCGACTTGAGCATCTTGCCATTGAAGATGCTCTTTCAACTCATGGGAGATTTTTAAACTTCCCCTAATTGTGAAGTTATTTTCCATTGAATGATAGGGTATTCCTCCAATTATTTCTCCTGCATTAGTCCATGTACAGTTTTCAAAAATAATAGTTCCGAAAAAATCCCTTGGGATAAATTCAACCATATGTGAATCAATCATATTAAGTGTTGATTCCCCACTTATCTGTATGAAAAGATAAGTAGAATTATATATAGTTATATCTGAATCTAATATGGTAAATCCCCACTGACCGTTTATTATGATATTGTTTAATTCTATGTCACTGTAATTTAGACTTGAATTAAGACCAATTTTCAAATTTTCCAGCTTTATTTTTTCATTTTTAAAATTGAGAAACACTTTCCTCAATTCTGAGTCAGATATTTTAGCATGCGCTTGTGGATCAATAAAAAAAATCCATCCCCGTTCATAGGGACCAGGTTCAAGTTCATCCTTTAAAATTTTTGTTTTTTCTAATACAAGGTTATAATCAACATTTGTAATAATATCCTTAATATCCCATGATTCTAAATAAATTCCTGATTTTAAATCACTTATGTTTAAATAAGAATTTGCAGGAACAGTTAATCCGATTGCACCTATTGTAGAATTATTGAGTTTTATATCCCCACCACTCACTTGTAAAAGGCCCCCAATATCAAATACCATTTCAGAATTTGTCATGGATAGTTGTGCACCATCATAAACCTCTAACAAATGTACTGAAGTAGGAGAATCTGTTATTTTTAGGTTTCCATTGTTTCTTATAACTACAAGAGCACTCATCTTATTTGCCGGTCGCTCTGGAAAAATACTAGAATTTTCTATTTCTAATGAAGCTTCTTCACTCACAAATATGTAGGTATGTATTGTGGGTATATTTCCTCTACCAAGCATAACTTGAGAATTTTTTATAACGAGTTTAGCATCATCATTTATGTAAATATTGCCCTGTTGTAAGTATTTAGTATCTTCAATTAACATCATTTCGGTTCCGTTTATTACCAAATCTCCATAATGTTTTATCCACTCTGATTGACATTCTTTTTTAGAAGCAGTTTGGCAACCAAAATCAACAAGATTGAATTCATACATATTAGTAAGTCCTTGGTCAGGGATATCTAATTGAATAGTTCCACAGCAAGGGAAATCAATCTCAGCTAGACCAGAAACCCATGGTTCAGTTCCAATAATGAGACCTGTCGGAGGTTTATCTAAAGGTGCATTGGGACGAATAATTGGATTTCCTGCACCACCTTCCATAGATATCTCTTCGCCATCAACATACATAGTCCAGTTGCCCCAAGTTGGAAATATATTAAGAGTTATTTCAATAATTCCTGAACTAGAATCCCATGACACATCAATTATCTTAATGCTGGGAGAAGACTGAGGAGAAGGTGGTGACGTTTCCTCTTCCAGAGGAGGAGAAACACATCCTGAAATAACAATTATTAAAGAAATAATCGCCACAAATATAATTATTAACTCACTTTTTTGCATCATTTACTCCTCTATCGCCACTGCCTTAAGTTGATTACTATTCTTCAAAGCAAATGCTCCGAATGATATGTTATTAATACCAGTTTTTTGGAGTTAAAGCAGACTTTATAACATATATCTAATATAATTTTTGATACCTAGTAAATTTTTGACTATCAGTGGGAGAGTCCAGATCGACAAAATCTATTGGTGATAGACAATGCCGAATCATTAAACTGGACGCCTCCCTTATAGCATCTTCTCTGCTAATCTAAAGTATACAACGTTTATTTTGTTTATTGATTTTTCTATAAGAAAGAAAGGTCAATCTTTGTCTTATCCTTTAGGAATGATGATAAAAACTTTTTTGTTAGCCCAGTCTTTCAATCCCCAGATTTTACCATCTTTATTTACTGTCTTTTCAAACATTGCTTCAACGTCTGAAATTTCAATTCTTCTCATATTACTCAAAATGAGAATAATATGACCTTTATAAATATTTTTTTAATACTTTTAATGCCCCTATAATGATATTTATATACTACTAATAATTTAGCATTATTTGGTGATAGATGATGTCGAAAGTAAATTTAGAAAATCCTAGAGAATTAAGAGGCCTAGCTATACTTTCTATGGGGAATGCTATAACCCAATATACTCACACCATATACTCGGTCAAATCACAGACTGAAATAGGAGAATATCTTGTTAAAAAGAAAGGAAAAAAATGGTGTTGTAATTGCATAGATTTCGTCAAGAGACAACGAAATTGCAAGCACATCTATGCCGTATTGTTGTCTAAAAAGTTGAAAGCAGATTTTGTAGAGGATGCTGATGAATTGATACAAGAGATAGATTTCAGACCTCCAAACTGTCTCAGTTGCAAAGGAGAACATATTATAAAAAGCGGTGTAAGAAAAACCAAAAGGGGAAATGTGCAACGATACAAGTGTATGAATTGCGGCCTACGATTTGTTATGGACAACGGATTTTATAGGATGAAGCATACTCCGAAAGCGATTACGTTGTCTATGGACTTGTATTTTAAAGGAATTTCGTATAGAAAAATCTGTGACCATCTCAAACAATTCTACAATCTACATGTTAATCCTACCACCCCTATGCGATGGATTCAGAAATATCTCAAATTGTTATCTCAGTATTCAGACCAATATAAGGCTAAAGTAAGTAATATTTGGCATACTGATGAAATGACTGTCAACATCAAAAAGAAAGGAGAGAAGGGTTATTATGAATGGATTTGGAATGTTATGGATAGTCAGACACGGTTCTTATTGGCATGTAAAGTTACAAAAAACAAATATTCAAAGGATGCCCGTAAACCTTTGAAAGATTCTAAAAAGAGAACCCGGCAGAGACCCGATGCTATTGTCACTGACGGGTTACAAGCGTATAAAGAAGTAATCAAAAAAGAGTTTTATGACAGATCTGCTAGAATCCATAATCCACATCTTAGATTAAAGAGCTTTGAGATTAGACCGAATAACAATATCATTGAGCGGTTGAATAATACTTATCGGGAGCGTTTAAAGATAATGCGGGGGCTTAGCAAAATCGGTGGTGCCGATGATTTCGCGGAGGCTATGAGAATTTACTATAACTATCTCAGACCCCATCAAGGACTGGGCGGTCTGACTCCTGCTCAGATGGCGAAAATACCGATAAACCTAGATGGTAACAGGTGGTTGAAAATGATTGAACTTACTAATATATCAAAACTCCTACCATGCAACAGTAAACAAAATTGATGTCTAAATCCCGTTAACGCAACGCAGCACTTTGCCGGGTATTGGTCAAATAAGAGGTGGTTATTTTGGGTTGGTCAAAAAGGGTTGGTAATCCGTTAGATTTTTCGGAAAAGTTTATCTCATTTGAAATTATCCCGATTTTTACTATGTCGGAGTTTAAGATTAAGCTCCAATTAAAAAAAGATATTAGGGAAGGAGTATTAGGTATAGCGGAAATAGCTTCTGTTTTACAAAGATTACAGGATACAATTTATAATATTGCTGAATTTAATATTGCTGAAACAACTCCTGATAAAAAAAGAAGTTTTAGAATTACAGGTAAAAGACCTTCTTATATTGAAAAAAGAGCAAAATTAACTTTTAATCAATGTAGTATCGGTTCTTTTGATGCTGAAATTATAGGTGAAGCACAAGTTCCATTAGTAGGTAAAACAATGGTAGATGAAGCCATTGATGCTTTTGGGAATATTACTTATATTTTAAATTCAGCAAAAGAAATTGAAAAAGAAGTGAAAAAAATTATTCCAGATTCACGTCATAGATCAAGAATTATTCGTGTTATGGGTGAATTTTGGCCAGGTTATGAAAATAAATATAATATTTTTCTTGAAACAGCTCATTTTAAACATGGTACTTTAAACAGAGAAAGAAAAAGAACTATACAACATATAG
>JAEOSF010000046.1 GCA_016840515.1 Candidatus Borrarchaeum yapensis
AAAACGGAATGTTATTTGTTCTGAGATATCTAATGACGCATCTTGATTTACTGTAATTGTTGTTTCATAGCCCGATAAATCGTATGTACCCGCAGCATAAGCATTGTTGCTAATTGTTGCTGTAAGCAAGGGCACGAAAATAACAAAAAGCAATAGAAGCTTCAAAAGACTTTTTTTCTTCATTTTTCTGTCCTCAATTTCAATTTCTGGAGATTTACAGGCAAAACTCGGACGTTCATTGCCGTAGTTTGCAGAAAAACAATTATAACACACAAAAATATTATTTAAATCTTTGCTCGCTTTGTTTCGCTTATAAAAAGTCTAGATATCATCTTTATATTCCATAAACTATAATGAAGCAATCAGTTTCATAATTAACTTAATTCAAAGTTAGTATAGTTCATTCTAAAAATGATGTAAAAACAAGGAGGCATTAAGTAAAATGGATGAAGCAACAATCGAAATGCTTGCGAATGAAGTTCTCCACGCAGAAGATACGCAGGAACCTTTAAAACTTTTTACTGAGAGGTTCCCGGATATTACTATTAAGGACTCATATCAGATCCACCTACGAGTTGTTGAAAAGAAAAAAGCGCGTGGAGAAAAGGTTATCGGCAAAAAAATTGGGCTGACAAGTAAAGCGATGCAGGAGTTATTGGGCATAGATGAACCTGATTACGGCTTTATAATGTCCACCAATACAGCTGGGGAAGGAACCATTTCCATGTCAGAGTTGATCGAGCCAAAAGCTGAGCCTGAGGTGGCATTTGTTTTAATGGATGATTTGCAGGGTCCTGGCGTAACAGCCGCGCATGTACTAGCCGCCACAGCAGGAGTCCTTCCTAGTATTGAAATAATCGACTCTCGTTTTGCAGGATGGGGAATTAAGATACAAGACTCTATCGCAGATGGTGCAAGTATCGGAAGAGTGATTTTCGGAGCAGGCGGTCTTACTGACGTATCAACACCAGGTCTTGACTTGAGATATATCGGTCATGTGCTTGAAAAGAACGGCGAAATTGTGGAAACTGCTGCTGGAGCTGCTGTCTTAGGGAACCCTGCTGAATCTGTAGCTTGGTTAGCCAACAAACTCTCAGAATATGATATCATTCTTAAAGCAGGTGAAGTAGTGATATCAGGATCCTTAACGAAAGCCGTCCCTGTTCAAGCAGGAGATCATGTTAGAGCAACGTTTGGTCAACTTGGATCTGTAAGCATAAAATTTGTAGACTAATAACTCAGTTTGAATAACAATGAGCAATGATTCCTTAGAAGGTGAATCAGAACTATCGTATGTTGATGCACACTGCCATATCGGGCATGATCTCGATGGTACTCGACAAACAGCCGAAATGTTACTTGAGAAAATGGATCAGTGTGGTATTGACCACGCTATTATTTTTTCCTTTAATGAACAGGATCAGGAGCACTGTTTCAGAAGAGCAAATACGTTAATTGCTAATTTAATGAACGATCACTCCGAACGGTTCACAGGATTTTGTAGACTTGATCCACACAGCCCATTAGCAATCACTGAGTTGAAGCGTTGTGTGAATAATCTAGGCTTAAAAGGCATAAAACTACATCCACGCGCTCAAAGCCTTGACATCGATGCGCCATACATGATGCCTATATTTGAACTAGCAGAAAACTATGATAAGCCGATTCTTATCCATACTTCAGGGATTGTGCAGGGCATAGATCCAATAAAATCTGCTAATATTGTACATAAATTTCCAAATGTGAATTTTATTATGGGTCATAGCTACAAGGCGCATTACGGTATCAATAGCAATGATTCAAATTCTTCTTCTGCTTTTAGAGAAATACTTGAACTTGCATATCAGCAAAAAAATGTATATTTTGAGACCTCTTTCTTGCCAACTGCTTATCTCGAAGAATTAATCGAAAAAATTGGCGCTAGTCAAGTTGTTTTTGGTTCAGACTCCCCCTATGGAGACCCATGTTGGGAAAAATTGACAATAGAAGCACTTAAAATTCCAAAAAGTGAAAAAATAAAGATTTCTAGGACAAATATCTTACTATTAATCAAATAAGTCGTATAAAAAAAAGAAAGAAGAACGTTATTATTATGGAAGAACACCTTTTGCCATTTCTTCGAATTCTTCGTTGGTAAGGATTCTTTTGTTCTCAATTGCAAAGTCCTTGACTTTAGCTAAGATTTCTAGCGCTTGTTCTTCTGTAGGTTCTGGTAGGCCCAACTCTTCAGCTTTTATGAGAATCGATGGAAGACCTGATTTCTTTCCAAGGACAATATGAACATCTTCCTGACCGATTGCTTTTGGAAGGATTGGATACATCACTAATGGCATGCCTTTTTCCTTCAAGCGCTTCCACCAACCGGCAACTATTCCTGATTCCGTAACAAAGAAGTTGTCTCCAACAATTGGTTTTGCTGGTGGCATTTTTACGTTGGTGCGTTCTTGGACAAATTTTGACATTTCGTAGAGTTTTTCGAATTTGATTTTTGGTAGATCCACGCCATAGAGCATCCTTAAGGCTGCTAAAATCTCTTCAAGAGCGCAATTTCCGAGTCGTTCGCCGATTGCATTCACCGTTGTGTGCACAACTTCAGCGCCAGCCTGTAGACCTGCAATAGAGTTTGCTACCGCAAGGCCGAAATCGTTATGCATGTGCATTTCGACAGGCTTCTTTATGCGATCAACTATCTTTTTTGTGAGATATCGTGTAGCTTCAGGCGTACAGACACCAAACGTATCTACAAGTGCTACGGAATCTGCATGTCCCTCGGTACTAACCTTCTCTAGAAGATTAAGATACCAATTTACATCAGCGCGAGTTGAATCGATGCAGAAAAAACATGTATAAAGCCCATGCTCACCAGAATACGCAGTTGCTTCAATTGACTTTCTTAGCGCTGTCTCTAAATCCCAGGCGTATGCATGCTCTATGATATGATCGGAACTTGGAATTTCCATGATGACGCCATCAACGTCGCACTCAAGCGCCAGATCAACGTCACCTCGCATACAACGCGTGAAGGCAAAGATCTTGGCATCTACTTCTTTTGCGATAGCCTTAATTGCCGCCTTATCGTCTGCCGATACTGCAGGCATACCTGCCTCAATTCTATCGACACCTAATTCCGCTAATTTGTGGGCTATTGCAAGTTTGTCATCTTTTCTGAGAACAATGCCTGCCTGTTGTTCTCCATCTCTTAGTGTGATATCCTCAAATTCAATATTCTTAGGGAATTCTACTTTTGTCTCTTCAATGAAATTATAGGGGGAAACCCACCACTTATCAGTTTTCCAAGGTTCTGCCATATTTCTCACCTAATCTAGGTTTAATGAGGTTTGTAAAGATGTATTTTCACTTCAAATAGCTTTTGTTCGCATACTAAGATTATTTACTTCAATCGGAATGCATTTTTCAATTGATTTTGTGATGTGACAATATTCAACGCTCAACTCGAAGCATTTCTCACCGAGTCGTTCCTCACCTTCTTCAACCAGCATTTCAGCATTTATTACAATTTTTGTTAGCCGATAAGCTCTCACCTTTTGTTCAAAGTCTACATCTCCAGCGGCTTTTAATTTGAATTCAATAGGCTGAAATTTCATCTTTCTGCAGAAGTAGCAGAAAGTCGTGGTAATGCACCCAGCAACGGACGACATGAAAAGTTCATCAGGACATAAAGCTCTACTATTACCGCCCCAATCCGTTGGAGTATCAAACTGTACCTCATAACCGCTGTGTGTGGCAGTGAGTTTTCCGCCAGTTTCCCCATCCCAAGTCGAATTAACTTCAAAGACTAAATGTTCAGGATCGGTAGTTTTTGTCATTTCATCCACCTCAAGTTATTGTTTTTTTTAAACAGTTCAATTACAGCTAACATTTGTTGCACATAAACCTTATAAGGATGATTCACCTGCCTTTTGAAGCACACTGTTCTGAAGGTGGATTAAAAAATGGATTTAGGCATCTATCCTCCTCATATCAATGCGTTACGCTCGATTCAATTGAAGAAATTCCGGTATACTGCAAAATGGTTGAATGATCATACTATTTTTTACAAAACCAAATTTAGGAAAGCCGATGTGGATCCTACAGATATCAAGAGTCTTGATGATATCAAAAAACTGCCGTTCACTACTAAAGAAGAACTGAAAGCTCTTCCTAATAGCGAAATTTGCTGGCATCCTGAACTTACGCTTAGAAAACACACCTCTTCAGGGACAACGGGCATGCCTACTGCATCATGTTTTATCGATGTTGACCTGAAGGTAATGGGCACACTTGGGGCCCGTTCGCTCAAGCTTTGCGGATGCGAGGAAGGGATGACACTTCAGGTCAATTATGGCTATGGCTTCTTTACTGGGGGGTTGATTTTTGATGAGGCGGCACGACGTCTCGGCATGAAAATATTACCTCAAGGTGCTGCCCCAATTGACCAGAGTATTGCAGCCATGCAACGTTTTCAACCAGAGGTGTGGTGCTGTACACCAACTTACGCCAAACGGGTTTGTTATTACATAGATGATAATGGAGTAGATGTTTCTTGGCGTATCGGCTCTCATGGCGCTGAAGTATGGACGAACGAAACAAGAAAACTAATTGAAGAAGGATTGGGACCTGATTATAAGGCATATGACGTTTTTGGATTATGTGAAAAAGGAGGACCATTTGTCGGGCATGAATGTACTGCTCAGGATGGCTCCCATATTTGGACAGATGTATTTTATATGGAAGTATTAGATGAAAACGGCGAAGATGTTAGTGAAGGCGAAATTGGTGAACTCGTATTGTCTCATATCTATACTGGAGGTTACTCCACAATTAGATATCGCACTGGAGATAAAGTCAAACTTGTCGCGGAAAATGATTGTGCATGCTTTGCATCTGGCTATCCTCGTATACAAGTTTTGGGAAGAAAAGTTAAGGACGAATTTAAGGTTGGTGGAACATTCCTTATCCGTTCTGATCTCGAAAATGTGGCCGTCAATGCAACAAGAAAACTTCACGAGCTTTTTGGGACTGCAGTTGGAGAGTTTAGAGTAGAGCTCTCATCACTAGAGGGAACTACAGATGTACGTTATAGCGTAGAACTGACTGATCCTGAAAATGAAGAACAGAAAAGCGTAGTTAAAAGCGTTGTCCGTGACATATCACGACACATGATCAATAGGTCGTTCCCTGTTAAAACGTGTCCTATGGGTACTTATGAAAAGAGTCTAGGAAAAACAAAATTGATCGTTGATAAGAGAGATGAAGGAACTCAGTAGAGTACAAAGATTTTGAAAATAAATCGCTGAATATGAGGTTATTCAGTTTTTTCCTAATTTGTTTTTTCTGGAACTTTTTCCGCTATAGCAAAGCCAACTTCAAGCGCCCGTAAGTTTATAGTCTTATACTTTGTTGGCACTACTTCAAGCACAGCTTTCTCGATGGTGTCCTTTGAAACTACTTCTGTCAGGCCGACTAAGAAGCCGAGTATAATTATGTTAGCGACCACCTTGTTTCCAAGATCTATTGCAGTATTAGTAGCCTGTATTCCAATTTTTCTAATTGATTCAGATTTTAACGATGCTTCTTTCACTAAACCCTCATCATAAATGAATATGCCGTCGACTTCAATATCATCAATATAAGCATCTACGGCTTCTTGGGACATTGCTACAAGAATATTTGGTTTTGTTACGTTTGGAAAGATTATTTCGTGGGGGCTAATTTTTACCTCAGAGCTAGCTAATCCGCCTCGTGCTGCTGCCCCATAATTTTGAAATAAAGTAGCATATTGATTTTCATAGAGTGTAGCTGCACGTGCCAAGATAACTCCAGCAGTGATTGTCCCTTGACCGCCTGATCCTGCAAAGCGAATTGATAGTTCCATCCGTAAAAACACCATCCGTAAAAACAACTTTACATACGTCAACATATTCTTTTTAACCTTATCGATATTATTGAACTTAATTGGAGGAGCTTCAATGGTTAATATAAAGGACTTCCTTTCAACGAATATAGGCACTCGTGAAATCATGAATAAAAAAAAGCTGCTTTTATATGGTACATGCATGGCTGAAAAGTATCCTAGCATCCTAGAAGAGTATGCTGAAGGAAGAGTAGCTTTAGCGGTTTGTCTTGAGCGAGATCATATGAATATGATCGCTTTTAAACTTGCAACAATGGTAAAGAGTGCGAAATTAGAGGAAATTTCTGTTATAACAGTGGATGGGTCGCCTCATTGTGTACAATTACATCAAACTGTTTCTGAGGTCAATAGGTTATTTGATGAATCTCTCTCCACACGTTATTATGTAGTAGAACATGGTAAAATCCATGAAATAGATGCAAAAACGGTAAAAACCTCTCGATTCTTATCAAAAATCTCGAAACTTTTCAAATAAAAAAGGTTTATATGATAAGCAGTCGTGTTTTAATTATTTACAGATTCTATTATTGCAGAGAACGGAGGATTGCTTATGGGAAAAGTGGAACGGCTCGCTAAAAAACTAAAAAATTATTTAGCAACTGATGAAAATATTCTTTATGTTGCGGATACATCTTCTTTTAAGGATGCAATATATCCACCACAACTCATTGTAACGACACAGAGGCTTATTTTTCGTATTCCTAAGGCGATAGGACAGCAACTGGAAGATTTTCCATACAAATCAATAGTTAATATTCAAATAGATGAAAGTCTAGTGTTTTCAAGCATCATCATTAATGCTCCAGGTGTCGAAAGACGTGTCGAAGGACTTTCGAAAAAAGAAGCACAAGAAGTCATGAAATATGCAAGAGAGGCAAAACAAGGCCAATAATTGTGATTGATTACATAAAACAAATCGCAATAACCTTCAGTTTTTTTCATTTGGTACTAAATTCATAAATAGTAGTTTAAACCCCCTTAAAGCTATGTAAATGTTACAATAATTACTTTTGAGTGTGAAATACAATGGAAGAATGGAAAAGTGAAAACCCCCCTGCACTCACGTTTGATAAATTCACAAGAACGGCTAGATTATTGAGTCCCTTGAAGGGTTTCGAACTAGATGAACAAGAAATAGAATTCCGAAAGCATCCTTTATTGGATTACTGGTGTCGAATAAACCTAGGTAGGAGTCAGCGTGTTAAGCAAGCACATGCACCTTCAGATTATGATGACACCATTCAAGAAGTGATTAATAGAACACGTGAAAAATGTTTTTTCTGTCCCGAGAATATAGAAACGATGACGCCAAAATTCCCACCAGAAGTTGCGCCTGAAGGACGCTTAAGAAAAGGAAAGTTCGTTCTTCTACCAAATTTATTCCCGTTTGCAGAACACCATGCAGTCGGTGTTTTATCGGAGGACCATTTTCTTGGATTAAACGAAATTAAAAAGGAGCTACTGGAAGATTGCCTCACTGTGAGCTTGGATTACTTCACTCGGATATATGAATTGAATAATGAAACGAAATTCTGCTCAATAAACATGAATTATATGCCACCTGCTGGCGCTTCTATCGTGCACCCACACGTACAGATCACAAGCGATATAAAAGGGTCTGGAAAACTGCTTGAAATCCTTCAGAAAAGTAAAGAATATCATAAAGCGCATGGTACGAACTACTGGACAGATTTAGAAGGAACTGAGATGTGGCTAAAAGAACGATTTATTGGTACGAGCGGAGCAGTTTCATGGCTGACGAATTATGCGCCCATAGGAAAGAATGAAGTAATTGGCATTGTAACACGTCCTATATCTCATTTTCGTGCATTTGATGAAACCTTAATTAGCGATTTTTCAGAAGGACTTTCAAAGATCTTTTTTGGATTATGGGAGAAACGACATGTTCGCAGTCTAAATCTAACAATTTATTCTGGTCCGATTGATGTTGATGTAAGCGAATACTTTCGAGTTCATGTAAAAGTGATTTCTAGACCAGTTTTAAGACCATTTTATACTGGAGATACAGCCTTTATGGAAAACTTCTATGCTGAACCTATCATTGAAACAGCACCCGAATATGTTGCAAATGATTTACGCAGTTTTTGGTGAATAAATGAACCAATCAGCCTTAAAATCTAAGTTTATTGGCGCTCTAATCGGCACAGCCGTTGGTGATGCAATAGGTATGCCTTATGAGGGTTTGAACCCTCAAGAAGTCAATGCACGATGCACTATACCGATTGAAATGCAGGACGGAAGGTTGCCTAAAGGTAGTTACACTGATGATACAGAACTAGCAATTGGTATTGCTGAATCACTTATCGCAAACAAAGGCCTCGTTGATAACAATCACATACTTCAAAGATTTGTTGAGAATTTTGATAGAAGACGAGGTTATGGTTTTGGAACAATAAAAATCCTTCAAAAAAAGGCAAATGCCAAAACACTTTTCGGAACGGGTTCTTATGGAAACGGGGCAGCCATGCGTATTGCACCAATAAGTCTCGTTTATTATGATACGCCTACAAATCTTTATGAAGCAGTTGTTAAATGTAGCGAAATTACTCACGCACACATCTTAGGAATAGAAGGTGCTCAAATTCAAGCCCACGCTATTGCTCTTGCACTTGGATTAATCCAATCGACACATTCACTAGAGGTAACTGAATTCGTTAATGAAATATTGGGTATTGCAAAACAAGATATATACAAACAAAAACTTCACAAGATTTTAAATCTTTTAAATGAAAAAGGCGATCACCAGTTAGTTATTGACGAATTAGGTAATGGTGTCGAAGCCTTTAACTCAGTTCCTTCAGCGGTTTACTCATTTCTAGCGAATTTGAATAGTTTTGAGGATGCAATAACATATGCAGTTTGTTTAGGCAATGATACAGATACTATTGCTGCGATGACAGGTGCAATTTCAGGTGCTTATTTAGGCGTTGATGCAATTCCTGAAAGATGGGTTGATTGTTTAGAAAACAATGATTATATTAAAAATCTAGCTGAACGAATATTTCACCTAAAGTCTACTTAAATACGATAAAAAAGAAATATGAAGCCCCGAGTGGGATTTGAACCCACGACCAACAGCTTACGAGGCTGCCGCTCTACCAACTGAGCTCTCACTTCTCCGATACGCTATACAGAGATACCGAGGCATGTACCGGGGCGTGATATATCTACGCTTTAAGTGAGTGTATTTTAAAATAAAAAAATTTTCATTGCAAAGAATCTGATGAAAAATAAAATGGAATGAATTTATGTTACAGGCAATGGCTGCTGTATATTTTATTTTCGTTCATTGTTTGAGGCGCTTTCTTCTTCCTAGGGCGTTTATTATAACTATCTCGTTCGAACCTTAAGCGCTTAATCTTTGGTACTTCTAGTTTTTCTATTGGCAAATCATGAATCATTATTCTTTGAAATGAATCAAAGTCTCTCTCTGATAATAGCGAAATCGCCTCGCCTTCGGCTCCCGCTCTTGCTGTTCTTCCAATTCTATTTATATAGTCTTCTGGGTTTTGGGGGATATCATAGTTTACAATATGGCTGACATCATCAATGTCTAGACCCCTGCCCGCGACATCTGTTGCCACTAACACCTTAAATCTTCCAGCGTGAAAGTCTCTAATCACGCTGTTTCTTCTTGCTTGACTAAGTCCTCCGTGTAATGCTGAAACCTTTCCGGAGAGACCATTATTCTGTAGATTTTTGGTTATAAGGTCAACTTCACGTCTTGTATTGCAAAATACTATTGCTTTGTCTGTTCCTGTGTTTTTCAAAAGATGAGCTAGCAAGGAAAACTTTTGTCGAAAGTCTAATTCATAGTAATATTGTTTCAACAAGGTGTCACTGACTTGAGTTTCTGTCTGAACGAATTCCAAATTTTTTGAAAATCTGTTAGCAAGCTTAAGAATATCGTTCGATAATGTTGCGCCAAAGAAGAGCATTTGCTTTTCTTCTGGCAATGCACGAATTGCGGTCTCTACATCCTCGATGAACCCCATATCTAACATACGGTCTATTTCATCAAGCACAAAAACTCTAACGTTTCTTAAGTTAAGAGTTTCTCGCCTTATATGGTCAAGGATTCGGCCCGGTGTTCCCACGACGATGTGAGCCTTCCTTAGTTGTCTAATCTGGGGCTCTAGCGAGACACCGCCATAGATACACGCTATATTTACTCGCAAAAATCTTGAAAACTTCACAAATTCTTCAGCAATTTGTTGAGCTAATTCTCTTGTTGGTGATAAAACCAAAGCCTGAGGTTTGGTAATTCTTTCATCAATTTTTTCCAATATTGGCACTGCAAAAGCAGCGGTTTTACCAGAACCAGTCTTTGATTGACCTATCACATCAAAACCCTTTTGGATTAGAGGGATCGCCTCTATTTGAATTTCAGTTGGTTCTTCAAGCCCATAGATACTAAGGGCCTCTACAATTTGTTGTTCTATATTTAAATCGCTAAATTTCATTAATAACAGCTCTATGTATAATCACATTTAATTTCGTGATTTTTTATGGTAAGAAAAGCAGTCTATTAAGAACTCGTTTGTCGCTCTTTTGATAGCCTTTCTTTAAACTCTGAAAAGTAGTGGATTTTTCCTAAAACTTTTCTTAAACATTTAAACCAAAGACGTTCTCTTTTAAAAAACTTTTCTTCACTACAAGATTTTTTATACCTTAAAATGAAGAATTAAGTCCTGAATTTTTCTTTGGAATAGCAACAGGACACTTATAAGAATTCCAATTAGATACAGGACTAAGCCGGTATAAAAGTGCTGGATTACCATCGAATCTGAAGCACCATCCCACTGAACTTCTATATTGCCATCTTTATAGTCATTAATACGATATATGCTAATATCTGATTGCTTATAAACCTCCACGAATAAGTCTTTCCAATCATCGAATTTTTCTAATCCTTTTGTTGAATAAACCGCGTTTTCCATTCTACCAATATAGACATATCCGATATCGTATTTTTGAATGATTTCCTTAATTTGATTTTGATCTAAAGTAGTATAAAATGCATCAACATCATTTATTCGGTCATTGACATCCATCTTATACTGGGACATGAACCTTGGATTTGCAAAAACAATTTGTCTATCAGCGAAAACAGCGATTTCATAGAAATCATAATTACAAATGAATATTGCATCGTCTTCGGTATTTTCTTGTATCCATTGCATTGCATTAATTTCATCACGCGACACATAGAAATCTGGAGTGGAATAGTAAATAGACATTATTACAGATAAAACCGAACTTAAAGCGAGTAATGATATGACAGTAATCCCTATCGTACTTTTTGTGATACGTGGAAAAGAATCAAATCGCGTTAGGCGTATCTGAATTTCCTGTATAAAAACAACAAATCCCTTGCCTGCTAGTATTCCCATAGGAACTAACATGAAGTCTATAAAACGTAAAATATCCCAACCTTGTCCATATGGATCTTGGATGAAAAGTAAGTTTGCAACTATGAAGATTGAGATGATCCATACGAATAAGAGTATATCAAAATCTCTCCGTTTTTTAAAACTGATAAACAGGCCAATTAAGGTGAAAATGCCCATTATTCCAATTATCCGAGGTATATGGATCAAAGAAATCCATGTGTAAATCTGGAAGGGCTGAAGAATTATACTGGGCGAGAGCACCATCAGTGGTAGAAGTATAACTGACCCAATTGCAACACTAATAACAAAGACAGTCAAAATAGCGATAAAGGGAAAAAGTTGGCTTTTACTGGTAGGACGTTGTAGCAATATCTTTGCAATAAACAGGCCTCCCATGATCGTACATACCGCGATAAATGTGAGTCCATGGGTCAGTGCTAGGTTACCCAGAAGAAACCCTGTGACGCCTAAGTATCTTATATCACGATATTTTAAAGAAATTTGTATAAAATATAGCACTGCAATCATAAGAATAAATCCTACTGATTGTGGTTGTGGAGTAAAAAAGTATTCTATTAATGGAAAGACATTTCCATGCCAATGTCCCCCAAAGTATCCTCTATTAAGGACAATAAGTCCAATTGGACCATTCGTACTTGAATTAAATATAAGATCTCTGATAAACCGAACCCAACCTAGTTCATTAGAAATTGTACAGAAAAAAACTGCTGAAAGTGCAATTTTTTCATTTTGAAAGCCGCGAAGAACGAAAAAGAAGCAACCTAATGCAAAAAGAAGGGTGTGTATTGTTGGGAGGACACGGAAAAGTTGTAAAATAGGAATACCTGAAACAAGTGATGTTACAGCAAATTGCAGATGATAAAACCAGGTATAGACAACAAAACTTGCTCCAGCAAAATAAGGATTCCCAGGTGGAATACCATGCATAATCTCTCCTGAAAGTGCAATATGCCAAAAGACATCCCGTCTGTGCCAAGGAGCTTGAAATATGTACCCACTATCAGATGGAGCACCAAGTAGCAGATGTGGTATTCCTACAAGAAGTAATAGAATTGAAATAAACAAGATAAGAAGAATTTTGCTTGTCCAACTAAGTGCAAATTCTTCATTGATCTCTTGATCTGTCTTATTCAATTTAGCAAATATGATACCAAATATTGAGAGAATTGACAAAGTTAATGTAATAGGCAGTACACTAAAAGAAAGTAGACCTACAAGAAACCCTACAGTACAAGAAATGGGGATACTCAAGATCATTGAAAAGGTAAATTTCTCTAAAAGATTTTGCCTTCTTCCCAGCAAAGACGCGTAGAGCGAATAGCCTGGAAAAAAGAGAACTAATGTACTACCAAAAAAGGCACGGAGAATAGGGATATTTGCAGTAACTGAAATAATAGCAATAATTATTCCCAGTATGTCCCAGTAATACAACAGTAAATGACGGGCATTATCTTTAAAAAAAGGCGGTACCATTTTCGGGAAGTCACACCTGAATTCATTTATGGATGAAGTGAATAATCATTGTTCTTATAAATCGCAATGTTTGCTCTTTGGATAAATGAATTATAAATGAGGTTAAGAAAGTGCTAAAACAGGGCAAAATCTCGGTGATCATCCCTACTAAGGACGAAGCAGAAAATATGATGCCGCTTGCCCTAGCACTTCACAAAGCCCTTCAGCAATTTGATTTTGATGTTATTATTATTGATGATAGCCCTTCCAATGAGACAGTTGAAACGGCAAAAAAGGCATACGATCACCTAGGTATACCTGTTACTGTAAATCATCGTATGAAGTCTGGAAAAGGTTCTGCAATCAGAGATGGGTTCCGTTATGCCTCTTCTAGTGACTATATTGCAATTATTGATGCAGATCTTCAATACCCACCTCGCAGAATTCCTGAGATGCTTAATTTTTTAATTAATAAAAATCTTGATATTGTGAACGCAAATCGAATACGACAGGATCCTCCACATCGTCGAATTCTTGGGATGTTTTTCAATCTGCTTCTCAGGTTATTGTTTCATCTTCAATGGGACACACAGGCTGGCCTAAAAGTGATGCGAAGAGAAGTCACAGAAAATATCGATTATGTTACGGATGGCTGGGCCTGGGATGTTGAATTCTTGGTTAGAGCCGCACAAAAAGGATATTCAATTAATGAATACCCGGTTGAATTCCTTCAACGTAAAAAAGGGAAAACAAAAATCAACCCACTGACAAGCACACTTTCTATGTTTTTTGCTCTCCTTAAAATCCGACAAATATTGTGAACTCGTCTAACATAGACTAATTTTTGGTTTGAATTCATAGTTGATTATTTTGCGTGAGATCGATATCTGACTCAGATGATACCAAAGTAAAAGAGGTTTCTATCCAAAAAGACTATGCAAGGGTGTGAAAGATGACAATCTACATGGAAGAGCGATTAGAGCACATATTATGTAAATTTTGTAATAAGCCGACAGCACTGCATGTTTGTTTGGAATGTAATTCGCTTTTTTGCGAGAGTTGTGCTCATATGGAAGTAAGCAACTATTATTTCTGTAGCATATGCTTTTCGAGTGACATTCGTAAACTGAGAAGGATCAATAAAGACATAACTAAATTGTTTTGCGGGAACTGCGGATCATCAAAAGTCAAAGAAGGGAAACAAAAATTACAATTGTGTCCTGCTTGTGAGTCAAAAAAATTTGAACATATTTATACACACCAACGCAACCTGTTCCTAAAGTATCGTGAATTCGGTGAAAAATTGAATCTTGCATTAGAGGAATCCCAGAAATTTGTAAAAAGCCTGGGCGAATATAGAGACCTTGTATTGAAGTTGCGCAGTCAGGGTTATTTTACATTCCCCTTTCTTGAAAAAAACCTTCTTGAAGCGTATTCTTCCTTTGACAATATAGAAAAGCAACTTATTGAGCGAGAAAGTCTATATTTAAGTATTTTAAGACAATATGTGATGGATTTCTTGAATAAGAAGCAAATTCACCCCTATCTATTCAAGAATTATAATGAAAAATTAGAAAGAATTGATGCAGCATATACCGTCTACAAAACTGGTGTTGATAAATTATTTGACGGTTTTAAGAACTCATTCGAAGAAATTGAAAGCACATTGAAGTCTCTAGAAGAGAATAAAGAGCAATTTGAAGAGCGGAAAGAGGTGCTTAGGCTAGGATTGAAAGAAAAGCCAATATGTAATCTTCCTGAAATTACTTGTAAATTAAATAGATCGTCTTTTCCAGTAAAAACAGGTCGTGGACATCTTTTCTTTACGAATTATCGCCTAGTTTTTACTGCAAACAGAGGATTAATGTCCAAAAACTCAGTAAAATTATTTGAACTACCTATTTCAAAAATCGTTGGTTGTGCAATACGTGAAAGAAAATTTTCTAAAAAACTTCATCTAAAAACAACGAAAGGCTTAATCAGCTTTTCTGGAGACATGAATGCTTTAAAAGAATTTGAAAAACATGTCAAATTTATGAAAGAATGGCAGCAAAACTGTGTCAAAGAAGATATCATAGAGGATTTAAAGCGCTGTAAGATCACTTTATCTGAAATTAAACGCAAAACGGATAGGGATATTCAAGAATTGCTGGATAATAAGCGCACAAAGATGTTCCCTGTCGTACTAAGACCAAGATTTCGTGATGACATCTATGGAACGATAGGCCCGATAGGCCCGATAGGTCCGAGAATGCGACCCCGTTTAAGACATATGCCCTCTCATGTGGCGAAAAAGATCGAACGATTAAGGCGTGAAAAACATTCAATATTGAAGACCATCGAAACACTAGAAGCAAAATTCAAATCAGGAGGAATCCCTAAGGAATTTTATCTACAAAAGTATCGTAATTTAACTGCAGAATTATATCAGATTGATACACAACTCGATGAACTAAACAGTATAGAAAGGTAAGAACATCTAATCTTACCTTAGAAACGGTTTTCCCCTTTTTTATTATTTTATAAGAAATTAAAAGGAAAGCATACCATATTTTATGTTTGTGTTTACCCACCAAGTTCGCGTTCCAATTCCTTTCGCAGTTTTTCTAGTTCTTTTGTGTCTGCCTTTTTCTTTTCTGGTTTTTCGGTTTCAGGGACTGGTTCTATATCAATCGGGGGTGTGATATCAGGCAGTTCCGTTTCTGATTCAATGGAAAGTTCACCCATGAGTGCTTCCATTTCTGCATCAAGTCCAGATTCTTCTTCAAAGTCTAATTCGCTTTCTGCGAAACTTGTATCACCTAGAATCTCATCGGTCATAGTGATGCGTTCTATTCCGTCCTGGCTACGAAGCATAGTTTTCTCTATCCGTTCGGGTGAGGCTGCCTTAAGCGCATCTTGTATAGCAACATCCGCCTCTTCCATGGCGTTTGCAACATCGATGTTAGAACCTGCTGTCTCAAGAGCAGAAATGGTCCGTTGTAGGTTGAATACCTTGTTGTATGTCGTATTCATTTGCTTCAAATAGAGTTGACGACGCATAAGTGCTTGTTTAGCAGCAACCTTGTTTCCTGCTTTCAAGAACTCCTTCGCCATAACTCTTTGTTCATCAGATTGACGTTTATACTTGGTAGCTGTCACATTTAGTTTATTTATCGTACGACGAAGGACCGCTACGGTTTTTTGAGGGGTAACCTTTTTTTTCCCAAATAACTTTTCTAAGAACTTTGGCAATCAATTTCACCTCATCTAGACGATGAAGTATGAGACAAAGGATTATTCTTTGATATCCCGCATACTCATTATTGATTGTGCCTTCAAGTTATAAATCTCTTTTCTTATCTCGTGCGCGCACACACATCATTTACAGTATTTATAATCAAATAGAGAAATAGCATCTCATCAATTGAATAAGCTTCAGGGGTGCTAAAAAAAAATCTTTGAAAGAAAATTTCGATGAAAAACATTAATTAAAGTAAAAAGATCAGATTAAAGCGGTATAA
This sequence comes from Candidatus Borrarchaeum yapensis, assembly GCA_016840515.1. Classification (GTDB taxonomy): domain Archaea; phylum Asgardarchaeota; class Sifarchaeia; order Borrarchaeales; family Borrarchaeaceae; genus Borrarchaeum; species Borrarchaeum yapensis. The sequence continues at coordinate 16,305 of JAEOSF010000046.1, forward strand.
TTGTTTCTACTCTTTTATCTTTGGATATTTCTGAAAATAATCCCGAAAAATGCTTCTGAGCTTCTTTTAGTTCTTTAAATTCATGAAAATTCTTGATTTTTGAGTTTTCAGCAATAAAGGAAAAGTATTTTTCGTCTTGACCTCTTAATAAACACAGAAAAATATCATCACTGAAGCAGACGCTCTGAATTAACTCCCATCTGTATGGAATAGATTCACGATTCCTCCTCATCTATACTTTCTCCCTAGATGATTTTAAGAGGATTTGATTAGGTAAAAACAACTTTAGAGCAATATCTCGAATTAGAACAACTTTTCCCATAAAATATAATTTCAACAGTGTTTAAAAGCCCCGCAAAATTTCAAAATCAGATATAGTTGATTTTGAGAGAGAAGAGATAAACTACATATCCTTTAGAAACAAGTTTTTGTTCTAGATTCTTGTATTGAGGATGTATAGATGAATCTAGTTTTACATGTACAGTTTATTACGTTCTTCTATCCGTTCTGCCATCCATTTACTGAATTGAGCAAGTGTAGGATCTAATTTTTTTTCTGAGTAGATTAATTCGGCAGAGGCTACTATGGAGGCGATAATATGTGCTTTATTTGCATCAGGTAGCTGTGGTATCTGTTCTAATTCTTGCTTAACGCGTTTTTCAAAATCATCTATTGTGAGTAATCCCTCCATAACCAGCCGAAAGCCAGTAAGGGTATTTTCTTTGATTTTTTCTAGGTCAATTTCCAAATTAAGCCCCTGAAGAAATGCTAATGTAACATTGACAGTTTCAGCATAGCATTCAAAAATAAGGAGAGGATCGTCCATGCGCTCTTGTGTTTGTGATAATGCAATTTCTGATGAAATCTTAGTTTTTAATGCATGTGCAATCTTTATTTTTCCAAACTTTCGAATCGTATCTAAAAACGGAAGGATAAAGGAAAGTACTAGAGGTGCAAAATCAATATTGTTTTCTTCAAGAAGTACTTCGATTGTATCGTGGGCCTCTTCAAACGTAATTTCTTCCGTAATATACGCCTTGAAGATTTCAATGATAAATGCTCGAATATGAAGGGCTGATTCATAATTTCTGAGACGCAAGGTAAGTAAAGTAAATACAGTTTCCATCAACTGTCGGTCAAAAAATGTGATTAGAATCCATTCTGCAGTTAATCCTTTAAGATCCTGTATACGTTCTTCAATATCTGTAGCTATCTCTACCTCTGTTTTGAATTGCTTTGCAAATGTGGTTAGTGAATTAACAATGAATTGCTGAAGGGCTTCATCAATATCACCTGTGTCGAATGTACGTTTCATAAATGAAAATATATCTTCCTCTGTAACTGGCGTAATTAACGCATTTTTAAAAGATTTGAGTAACTTTTCATGCAGTAAATTTCTTTTCTTAGGGGTTAGCGTTAAAACAAGTCTTTCAATTATAGGCCAGAAGACAAATTTGAAGAAATCTTTAAGGAGTTCTTCATTTTCTTTTAAAAAATCGTTAGGCAAAGTCATTCCCTCGTCATTTTTAAGAAAAGACATGATAATCTGTGCTTCATAAAATCTTTAAAAAAACCTCATAAAATGACCTGTGATACATAAAAAGCCCAACCTTTTCAAAGAAAAAGTTAAACTTCTATAAAATAGACATTAATCTCTATATCGAACCTAATTTGTATCTAGTGTAAATAAAAGAATACAGTGTTGATGGAAGCAAAAGATTAATCAGTCTTCTTTCAGTTTTTCAATTTCTTTTTGTAGTTCTTTTGATCTAATATCTGGAGAAGGTAGTCCTGTTTCGGCATGTACACTTCTTTCAGCACCAAGTTCCACCATTATCTTATCTACTTCAGTATCCTCGACATCTGCTGCCATCGTACCCTCAAGTCCATCTTCCATCACTTCACTAGTGATATCAGCCTCACCGAGCACGCCTTCTAGTTCATTGATGGTTTGTCCAAGTTCAGGCGCTTTAATTTGTGCATTAACCGTTCGTAATGACCTGATAACCCATTTGAGATCTTTTCCCAAATCACCTACTGCTTGTGCACGTTCTAACTTAAATTGAAGACCATTGATCCTGCTCTGTAATTGACTGTAGCCCATGGCCCATCGTCGATAGCGTGCTGCATCTGTTGCATACGTCCTTCCATTATCTAAATTTCCCTGTTGAATCTCTCCACGCGCTTCACGAAGCATTTGTCGTTCCTTATTTTTCAACTTCTTTTTTTGTCGCTCTAGTCGCCGATCTGTGAGTTTCAAGTTTATTATTAAGTCCTGTAGGCTTTTTCCTCCACCTAACCAACTCATAAATCTTTTAAAGACCATTTATCGGTCACCTGCCGCTTAATTCAGCGCCCTCAGTCCTATTAGGAGGGACACTTCGTTTAAACTCGTTCTTTATCTAAGAAAAGATCACGTACCCTTATAAAACTTTGTATGCGACTTTTTTCGTCCCCTGCGAATAATTCCGTCTGATCAAAGGTGTCAGACCTTTATATTTATTTACAGTTTATTTGCTTTGAGGGGTGAAGAGATAGACTTTGATCATAAACGGTTCTGTCATTAATTCACAATCAGATTCAAGCCACGCTCTAAACTCATAATCTGGGTCAATAGATTGTATTCTACTCTTATCTATAAGTAACCACACTTTTTCTTCAGAATTCTTTATCTTGTCAAGAACACTAGGTTCAAAGAATTCAATAGATAATCTATAATCGACTTTTCCTAAATAATAATAAACTGCTTTATCACCTGTAGTTGCAATGAGGTCTTCAGGCTCCATAGCAGATGCGACATATGCGCAGGCAGATTTCCAATCTGGATGGGTTTCATTTGTATAATGCTCAAAAAGGGCAGGTAGGTTAATTACACTAATAGCAGTGGCAAATACAAATCCTAGAGCTAAGAACTTGTTTAACTCTAGATTCTTTAACATTATGACGTGAAATTTATTTTCTTTAATATTATTCATAATTCTTTCAAAGATCTCTATTATGAGACTAGAAGACAATAATGCAAAAGCTGGTAAAGTAAAAATAACATATCGAGGAACAACATTGGTTACAAAAGTAAGCAAAGAAATAGTAGCCACAGGAATTACTGCATAGACTGTTAATAAGTAGCCTGCTCTATTTCTTTGTGAAATTAAATAAATTGCACCAACTATTGAGAATAGCGATAACGTTGGCCCAAAAGCGTCTTCAAATAGCATCAAGAAATAAATGTGGAAAGGCAATCCCCATCTTGCGCTTGTGTTTCCAATCTTGAATGTCAGAGTCTGGGGGATAATGGTAAGAAACAACGGCAAGGTAAAGATAAAGAACAAAGCAAAAAAGATTATAAGATATTTATAATTGATGCTGATTTCTGTTTTTTCAAAAAATTTTATTGAGATCAACCAAACCGCTATTATTACTAGGATAAGAATAGCTAAATAATGCGTGTAAAAGGCTAGTATAGTAAATATTACTGAAAGTACGTAAGATGTGAGCGTTTTTTTATAAATTGCACGATAAAAGAAATATAAGGCTAAGATAGTAAAAACCGTTAATTCAGTATACATTCTTGCCTCTTGAGACCATCTAATATACCATGGGGATAAAGAAATGATAAATGAGGCTACCAAGCCTTCTTTTTCGCCGAATAGTTGTTTTCCAAACAAATAGATTAAAGGTATGGTAGCAATGCCAAATAGGCATGAGGGAAGTCGTGCAGTAAATTCTGTCGTTCCTAGAGTTTCTATTACGATCCTAAGGATCAGGAAAGAGAGCGGTGGATGTGAGATGTTATATAAATTGCCTCTAGCATCCAGAATAGATGAGGCTTCGTCATACCAAAAACTTTGAGCACCCAATTTGTAAAACCTCAATACCGCCCCAATAATAGTAATTAAAATGATTAAAAAAATGTTCAAAGTACGTGGAGCTAATAAATTGCGCTTGATTGAGGTTCTTGAAAGCATTTTCACAACTTTCCATTAATAATCATTTTTATCACCACTAATGACACTAAAATGGTATTAAGAATTTATCGATAATATCACAAGAGGAATCGTGAAGGATAGTTCGTTATTTAAAGAATAAAAAAGATGAAAAAAGGAAATTTTACTTGACAAAAACGTCTACGATTCTTTGTTGTGTGACATCGATAAGTCCTTTGTCAGTAATTTTCAATTCGGGAATCACTGGCAGTGCGATAAATGATATTGTAAAGAAAGGTGATTTAAGAGTACAATTTAATTCAGTTTTTGCTGTTTTTAGTAAATCCACATAATTTTTAGCCACCGTCATACCAGATGCATCGCTAAGTATTCCACCGATTGGGAGTGGAAGATCTGCAAGTATTTTTCCATCTTCTGCAACCACTAAACCACCATTCAACTCAATAATATGCTCAACAGCAGTGCTCATATCGTTCGGATTCGCTCCAACTACGACTATATTATGTGAATCGTGTGCGACTGAACTTGCAATGGCTCCAGCTTGAATTCCAAAACCCTTGACAAAACCTTTGCCAATATTGCCTTCATTAGTATATCTCTCAATGACAGCTACTGCCAATATATCTTCTTCAGGGTTTGGTTCCAACGTTCCCTTTTTAACAGAGACTGTGCCTTCTTCTGAGGTGGTATAAATTGTGCCATCCTTTACACCAATTGCACGAACATTCTGTGGTTTCTTTTTCTTAGTCTTTACTAAAAGTTGCGATGGTTTTGGTGGAGTTTTAATCTCTATTGTCTTCTTAATTGATTCTGAAAACTCAAACTCTGGTGCTGAAACTAGCAATTGTCCTTCTTTTACAACAAGTTTACCATTGAAAATGACAGTAGAAGGTTTTACGGAATCCAAATCATCTAATATGACAATGTCTGCAGTTTTTCCAGGAGTTATACTGCCAAATGACTTATCTAATCCTAAATATACAGCTGGGTTTATTGTAGCCATTTGAATAGCAGTAACAGGATCTAATCCGCTCTCGATTGCTCTTTTTATAACATAATCTATATGTCCCTTTGTAATAAGATCAGACGCTGAAAGATCATCGGTAGCAAGTAAACAGTGCCTCTTGTCAATCTGTTTTTCGATAATTGCTTTCAAGAGAGTTTCTAAGTTTTTGCAGCCAGTGCCTTCCCTAATTTGGAGCCACATGCCTAATCTAAGTTTTTCCAGGGCTTCATCTCCTTGTGTGGTCTCATGATCTGACATAATGCCTGCAGAAATATATGCATTCAATTCTTTTCCAGTAAGACTTGGTGCGTGTCCATCTATGACTCTAGTATCTTTTCCTGTTTCTAACTTAGCCAAGATTGTTGGATCTGCATGAAGAACACCTGGATAATTCATCATTTCCCCTAGCCCAATTATAGGCGACCGAGGGTATAGTGACAACAGAGTCGCGATATCGTGTTCTTTAATAGTATGTTTTGTGGTCTCCAATTCTGGTGCCGATGGAACGCATGTCGGAACAAGGAAATAGATCCTTTGAGGTATATTTCTTGCTTCAAGCAAAAATTCCTTAATACCTGCAATTCCTGAAGCGTTAGCGATTTCATGTGGATCCCATACAATGCTTGTTGTTCCATGCAAAAGCGAGTATTTTGAAAAGTTTGTAGGAGTTAGCATACTACTCTCAATGTGGATGTGTGAATCAAAAAACCCTGGTGTTACAACACCTTTAGTCTTGTCGAGCAGAACCGTATCGTTTCCGATCATATCTTCAACTTCACCTACGCGTACGATCTGGTTGTTTGATATTCCTATATCTGCAGAATAAACCTCTTTCGTTATCGTATTTACGATATCTGATCCTTTTATTACTAAATCAGCTTTCATCTCTCCGAGTGCTGTTTTTATGAGATTTTCTAACATTTTTTTCACCTCTGCCCTCTTCAGAGCTTTTTAATTGTAATTAACTTAGCAATTTATCGTACATTAGATATACTTTAAACGGAGTTATTTGTAGTTTGTTGTTAATTCGACATTTCAACACAGAATATAATGAGCACGACTTCTCCTTGATTTATGAGAAATTATGTCTCTATAGAACTTTTAGATTTCGAAACCAAAAGTTCTTAAAATATCTCTCCATAGTGCTGATGATATCGATTGGTGGTGACTTTTATCATAGAAAAGCTCTCCTTCCTGCAAGCTAGCATAATCTCTTTATTTAAAAAAATTGGTACAAAATCCACTTGGAATGACGATCGCGTTAAAATCTTCTTTATTGCCCTTGTAATCTATCTCTTTTCTCTATCTGTTTTTCGAACCTTTCACTCGGAGGATGAGTTCAGTTATTTCTACTTGACCTACTCTATTGTCGAAAACCGAAGTTTTATAATCGACCCTATTGCAGGGCACCATTTAAGCAACACCGAAAACTTCGTACAATATGATGGGAACTGGTACTCAAAGTATCCTCCTGGATTGCCTTTTCTCTCAATTCCATTCTATCTTGTTGGAAGATTCATTTGGCAGTTATTGGGGTTTGATGGATTCCCGTTGATTATTATGTGTTCCATTAGTAGTATTTCTGCCGCATTTTCTCTTGTAATAGTATATGAGTTCTGTACATTCTTCAAATTCAGTTATATAGCAAAAAGAGCAACTATTGTCACATATGGATTTGGAACAATAGCATGGGTATATGCGAAGACCTTTTTTTCACACTCTACTGCTACGCTTTTCATATTATTGAGTTTATTTTTTTTCATTTCAATGGCAAGAGATGAAAAAGAGGATTTAGTATACATAAAGTCGTTACTGTCTGGAATAGCAATTGGGCTTGCTACTCTCATTCGCTATACAAGTTTCCTTTTTGTATTTCCTCTGGTCTTTTATTTCCTAATAAAACCTATGTCTCTGAAAAAGGAGCGAGCAACACTTTTTATTTTCCCTCTCTTAATATTCATTCTGATTGCTGGCTGGTACAATTTCATTTGTTTTGACAATCCCTTCATTACAGGCTATCATTTAAATCAACTGTATGGAAATGAAACGGAACGATTTACAACTCCTGTTTACATAGGATTATGGGGCCTCCTTATTTCTCCGAAAAGGGGGCTGTTTATCTATTCGCCTGTTCTTTTGTTTAGCATTATCGGTATAAAAGAACTCTATCCTGAAGCAAAAGAAGAGACAATTCTCCTAATAAGTTCCTTTGTGATATTATTGTTGGTCTATTCTGCATGGTGGTATTGGCCTGGTGGTCTTTGTTATGGACCTCGTTTACTGCATGAAGCAATTCCAATGTTTACAATTCCAATAGGAAAATCTATAGACTCATATAAACATAAAAGGATATTTTGGATCGCTTTTATTGTGCTTCTATGCCTCAGCATTTATGCACAGTTTGCTGCTGTAGTTACTGACTTCATCACCACAGATTATCCTAAATCATTTGATGAAATTGGACTGATTGCTGTATCGAGGAAATTATTTAATAGAGAATTCGATACGATTCTTAGTCGACTCCTTGGTATCTAAATGCATTACAAATAGATTTTTGCGGTCTCATAAGATTTTTTTATATGAGATTGACCACTATTGACGACATCCATATGTCCTGGCGCTAAAATGTCTATATTTAAGTCTGCCAAACGTTCTAGGGAATTTACAAGATCCTTGCTATTTCCTCCTGGAGATAAATCGGTTCTTCCAAAGCTCCCATGAGCGAAAACTGTGTCTCCCGAAAATAATATGCGCGCTTCTCTTTCGTAGAGGCAAATACTTCCACAAGTATGCCCAGGCGTATGAAGCACTTCAAAAACAAATTCATCAAACCGAATAATATCGCCTTCTTGTAATCTTCTTGCTATAGGTGTTCCTTGTAACGGTAAAGAAAATAGTGCTGCTGCTGTGGCTTCCTTATCTCCTTCCTCGACATATTTTGCTTCGCTTTCATGGATACCAACGTCTGCAGACGTTTTCTCTACTAACTCATTCAGCCCGCCAATATGGTCGATGTGCGAATGTGTCAGAATTATATTTTGAAGTCTTTCTAAAGAAATATTAGATTTTTTCATTGCATCAATTAGATTATGAGCGTATAAACCAGTATCGATAACCAGGTATGCATCTTGACCTATTAAATAGACATTAGAAGTAAAACTCTCTGAAACTCGGAGTATCTTTATTTTGGGCATAATGTCGATAAGACCTAACAAATTAACACACATCAATGTACAGATTATAGGTGAAAATTTACAGGTAAATAGTGAATTTAATTCTTTTGGAAAAAGGCAAACGTTCTCGCTGTGTTCATTCTTTAAAACATTTAGGTGGATCAAATCACATCTTTGAACATGAACTTTTCTGAAAATTTGAATATTTTTCTATCATAAGAATGCTGTCAAAAGCAATTAAAGAAACTTAAAAAAGCGTTTTAAGAATCATACTTGGAACTCAAGTGCCAATGAAAGACTAAAAAAAGATTTTTTATTTTCTGAAAGTCTCTATACATGCAAGACTCAGTTTTTCGTAATCTTTGCTGCTGATCAGTTTGTATTCAAAGATTTCTTTTAGCCCATCATAGATTTTAGTTTCGATCTCTTTGTCAGTTAAAAAATTGTTTTCAGTGCACACGGTATCAAAGATTCTCTGTACTTCTTGACGTTCTACCAATGCCATTTCTAGACGTTGTTTAATAGCATCGAAAAAGTGCGGATCGATACTAATTGGTATTCTTTTGCTAACAGATTTATATTTTGAATGTAAGTGGCAGGGTGGGATCACAACAAACCGTACCCCATTTACATCTTCTTTATTAACGAATTTTGTGACGTAACATGGCATATAAGAAATAACAGCATGCTTTGTAAGAGCGGCAGGAATTGATCCTGAAGGAATTATGAATCTATTTAAATCGCTAAGTTCATTAGTTATTACTTGTTTCAAGGCCTCTATCATTTCTAAGAGCTTATCTCGTTTAGATTCTAGCATTTTAGTTGAAACGGATATTGAAGCACGTTTTTCTTCAAATTCCTTTTTTAGAAGTACAATACGTTCATTCTGCTCAGATACTAATTTGTTGTACTTAACAATTACATCTTTAATTTCTTTTTGCAGGGAATACTGAAGTTCATCATATTGTATTTCGATTTTATTAAGTGTATCTTCTGTGTTATGGAAGGCTACTTCAACACTGCTTAGTAGAAGTCGTTTTCTTCGAATACTATCAATAAAGGTTTCTGTAAAATCTTCTTGTGATTTAGAAGCGTTAGACTGTAAGATTTGCCCAGAATATTTTAGTAATGATCTGGTACTTTCGTCCAAAATCTTTGTTTCCTTATGAAATGTATCGTATAATTCTTCAATTTTGCTTTGTGCATCAAGTTTTTTATCTTCAATTTCAGTTTCTCGTTGTACAACTATTTTCTCAATTGCCTTTTGTACATCCTCTTTTGTAACTGTAAGCTTACTTGAAAAATCATCTTCTATTTCTTGTAGTTTACCATGAAGTTCTTGTTTCCAATTATTAATAGTAGTTATTAAAAGATTTTGAAGTTGCTCTAGACTTTGTGTAGCATCTTGGTTAAATTGAAAACACTCTTCAATTTTTGTTCCATGTATTATAGCCTTATTCTTGGAAAAAATAGAGCGAAGAGGTTCACTAAATATTTTAGAAGTTTCATAATACTGTACGGTTGGAAATACCTTTAATATTGCTTCTAAAAGATCTGGTTCAACCATCGCATCAAGTTTGAATTCCTTTTTAGACATTTGATTAAGTAAAACCTCAACTTTATCGAGAGCAAATATTGAATTTGACGCAGAAGTTCTTAAAATATCTTCGAAAGATGCGAGATTGATCGGAGTTGTAACATTTTTGTTGTACGTAGTTAAAGCAAATCCATCAACGATTACAGGTCCTTGATTAGTATTAATAACCCAAAAAGGCCACAGGACTTTCGTTAAGTATTCAAAGTTCTCGTTACGTTTCTTGAATAATCTTCCTCCTCCCTTCTCTCTCAAGTCTTCAAATAACGCGAACATAAGAGCGATTTCTTTTTGAAAGTTGGTGATCTCTTCACCCGTACTATCTACAAGGAAAGGAACTGCTATAATATGGCCCATTGTTTGTTCTTGAATCGTTTGAACAATTCGATCAACATCAGTTTCGAATTCCTTAAAGACACTTACCTCTCCATTGAATTTTTTTAGAAATGCTCCATATTTCTCTATAAATACTGTTTTAATCTCATCTAATACGATCTTAAATTTTCCAAGTTGCTTTTCATCATCTCGATCGATGCCCATTGCTAGAATAAGATCGTACTCTGGTTCGTAGGCGTAAAGAAACTTTAAGTTTTCCATGTCTAAAACATGAATAGACTTTTCCCCTAATTCTTGTGTAAATGTAAAGATCGCAGATGTAAAACTGCTCAAGAGATCATCATCCAGATTGAAAGATCTTTGAGTCCAACTAAATATATTTTGACCGGAGCTTATTAAGATTAGAACATTATGAATTGGCATTGCAGTGAAATCCTCGGAACACTAATAGATATAAAAACGTAATAGGAATTGCACAAACTGTGTTGCTGAATTTTTTCAATTGTTGACAAATAATTGTTGATAGCTATCTTAGTAATCCCTGTTTAGTTTTTAAAAAATCTCTCTTAAAAATATTCTCAGTAAATTGTCCGCATACTTGTATAATTCATAGCAGAAGGAAAATGGTAGCCCGGCCCAGATTTTCGCACCTTTGTCATATGGATGTTTCGAACTGGGGTCCAAGGATCCAGAGTCCCTGATTTCCAAGATTTAGTGATGTATTTCTTTGAAATATACCCACTGAATCCGCTTGGCCACTACACTACCGGGCTAAACTATGGTGTTAAGATTTACTTACGGAATGATCAATTTAACTTTATCGGTTTTACGAGGTTGAAAAATAATTCATTGTTTTTTTGTTAAGTAATTGCTATGAATAAATGCACCAGTCAAAGCTGACAAAATAGCTGCAATAAATATTAGCGCAAATGCCACGAAATCCACTGCCTCATTTACTATGACCACATTAATGTTAATTACAAGGCAAATAATACCCAAGATGATTCCAGTAGTTAAACCTCCATCAAGGGGCATTATTCTAGGAACTTCTAATATAAACATTCCAGAAAAGAACCCCGCAAAAAAGATTCCGGCGAATAACAGAATATATGCAACAAGTGTACTTGGGTCTGAAACATACGTTCTGAAACTCATAAAGAATAGAAAAACTATGCTAGACATAGCAGCAGAAATTAGGCTGCCCATAATGAGTTTTTCAAAATAATAAGGTATTTCTCTTGTTTGTTGTGTCAACTTGTTCTCACCTAAAACATCATGGTAGTTTTAAATCTACTGAAATACTTCTGGTATTGTAGTGACAACGGTGTCGATATCTGACCTTGAGATATTCAAATAGGTGACCATTCTAAATAAGTACTCTCCCATAAGAGAGACCTTTATTCCTTTATTCTCAAATTTCTTTGCTATTCCTGGAGCTGTCCATTTTGATTTAGAAAGGTCAGCAATGATAAGATTAGTTTCAACAGGTCTAAGTTGAATATTTGGTATCTTTTCTAGTTCATTGGCAATTAACTTAGCATGCATATGATCCTCCGCCAAACGATCTATCATGTTGTTTAGGGCGTATATTCCAGGTGCTGCAATAATTCCTGCTTGCCTCATGCTTCCTCCTACTATTTTACGATTCTTACGTGCCTTATGAATGAATTCTTCAGTTCCTACGATTAGTGATCCTACAGGACAGCCTAGTCCTTTACTTAAACACATTTGAACACTATCAGCATTTTCGACCAACTTAGAAGCAGGAATACCTGAAGCAACTGCGGCATTGAAAATTCGAGCACCATCAACATGAACCGCGACCTCATTTTCATGGGCAATCTTTGCAAGAGCGTCAGTATTTTCCTTAGGGATTACTTTTCCTCCACCTGTATTATGTGTGTTTTCTAAGCACAGCAATTTAGGTTGTACGCAATGAACATTATAGGGTCGCGTTACTATTTTTTCGACATCTTTTGGATCCATAACGCCATTTTTTCCTTTTATAAGAAAAGGATATGCACCAACAACTGATGTAATTCCTCCTGCTTCATACAAATAAGTATGGCATTCTGCTTCAAGAACAATGCCGTCACCACGATTAAGATGAGTCATAATTGAA
>JAEOSF010000047.1 GCA_016840515.1 Candidatus Borrarchaeum yapensis
TCTCCTTAGTTTTATCAACGAAGAATTAAGAAGCACAATCGTTAAAAAGACTATTTTCTACCCTCTTATCAATGATTATGCATTATTTCGAAGAAAAATTGGCGAACCTTGAGTATCCTATATCAATAGTCAAGCTGTCTCGCATTCTCTATAATAAAGTCCGATTGCAAAGACTTAATGCCCGTTATTCCTATATCATGCCATTGCTGGGTGAACAAGGAAGACAACGCCTCATATTTGAATTAAAGGACGAAGCAAAACTTGAGAAAATGTTAACTGAAATTCATCTCCTTTATGGTTTTGCGACCTCAAATTTCAATATCGATAAGCCGGACAGATTTGATATTTTCGCTGAAAGTTCTGCTCATATCTTTAATATCGAAGTTTATCAACCCGACATATCCAGAAGCAAATATTTAAGAGAAATCGAGAGAAAGGCAAAAATTACTTTTTCTGAATCAGTTCTAGGGAGAGAAACCATCGCAAGAAGTTATACTATCGCCCTTAACTCCAAGCAGCTTCTAAAAGATATCGTAATTGAAAGTATTAAAAAGAAACGACCAAAAGCGCAATTAACGGCAGATGACAAGGGAGTCAAATTACTCTGTGTCGATCTTTCTGATAGATCTCTAACGGAGAAGTTAGAATTAACAGATTTAGAAGTGCTGAAATACTATGACTTAAGTGATTTCAAAGCACTACTGGATGAGTGGGACGTTCTAAATGGGTTTGTCCTTTGCATGTGGAGGGACGAACTCTTGTCAGAAAAAATTGGCATTCTAATCAATAGAGATCTTGATGAGGAACATATTGATATTCTAAATCATGTGATAACACTGATGAGAGTTATTTAAATATTATAAGCCAATTTTCAGTGTTATGGTTTAAAGGGATCTCTATAGAATAAATCGTAAAATCAAGTACCAAGCGTTCAGATGCTCTGAATAATTCGTTAATGGATCATCTAGTTCAACCGTTACTCTTTCGTCCCAAACACCTTCATCTTCGAAATGAAAACAAAAAGAATATGCTTCACTTTTGCCAGGATCTTTAATCTTCATTCTCTTCTCTAGTTCCGATGTGGGAACTATAACAAACTTATTCTATAAAAATAGAACTATAACAATCTCTTCAAAAACTCTTTAAGAAATAAATTTCATAGTCTACAACATATCAGAGGGATCATAAATGAAAAAATCTTTAGGTTCGAAAACTATTGCCCTAACTCCAGTTTATATAGTTGGAACTTATGACAAATCTGGAAATCCTAACGTTATGGCAGTGGCTTGGGGCGGCATTTGTTGTTCAAAACCTGTTTGTGTCTCTATTGCTTTACGAAAAGCCACTTATACCTATGGCAATGTAGTAGAACAGAAAGCTTTCACTGTAAACATCGCTTCTCAAGACTACGTGAAGCAAGTTGATTATTTTGGTATAGCGTCAGGAAGAAACACAAACAAATTTGAAGACACTGGATTCACCCCTGTCAAAAGTGATCTTGTGAATGCTCCTTATATTGAAGAATTCTCTCTTATTCTTGAGTGCAAACTTGTGCATTCTCATGAATTAGGACTGCATACGCTGTTTGTGGGCGAAGTGTTAGACGTAAAAATTGATGAAGAATGCCTTAGAGCAGACGGAAATCCCGATTTTAAAAAGATTGATCCGATTGCTTATGCTCCCGGAATTCGTGAATATTATTCTATGGGAGGATTTCTAGGAAAGGCGTTTTCCATCGGAAAAGAGATCAAAAAACCTTAGGTATTCGACATTCACCAGAAAACGTTTCATCTAATATAATAAGAAGAATTATGCCCTAAATTAGCCTCCGTTTGATTCATTTTTTTTGTCTAAAGGAAAGAAATATAGTATATACTGTCCTAGCTTCTAGTGAAAAGGAGGCTATACTGTGGGTATAGTACTTGGAAAAAATAAAGCAACCGGGGAATTCGTTTCACTTAAAAAGAAGACGTTAAAGCGACATATTTGTACATTGGGAACTAGTGGGTCTGGAAAGACTGTTTTCTGTAAAGCTGTGGTAGAAGAAGCTGTACAGCTAGGAATTCCTATTATAATTATCGATCCGCAAGGGGATATCGCAAGCCTTGGCCTACCTGGTGACCCAGCGATATTGCAAGAAAAAGAAATTCCTCCTGTATTTTTGGAAGAATATATAAAAAATGCAGAAGTTCGTATCTGGACTCCTGCATCATCAAAAGGTATTCCTTTATGTATAAACCCTTTGAAATTTTCAGAAGAAGAAATGGAAGTTGAAGATATCATAAAGGCGGTAGACAATATAGCCATAACTTTAATTCGTTTCCTTGGTTACGATCCTGAAAATGATACCGGAAAAGCAGCACAAACCTATCTCTTTCAACTTTTGGATTATTATAGAGAACAAAAATCACCTTTAGACGATTTAAAGACTTTAGCTGAATGCGTGGAAAATCCTCCTGAAACCCTCAAAGAAAGGTCTTCTGGTGTGATCGATACGAGGGAAATCCGTAAATTAGCAAAAAAAATTCGATTTTTGGCAACTGGGGCAACTAAACTGATTTTCGATATGGGTATAGCTTTGGATATTGATACCTTCTTAACTCCTGTAGAGGCGGGAAAGACACCTGTGAACATTATTTATCTGAACACGCTTAATAAAGAAGAAGATAAACACTTTTTCATCGCTACATTAGGCAGACAATTGTATGAATGGATGCTCCGCCATCCAAAAAATGAGACTCAACTCATTTTCTATGTTGATGAAATCGCGCCTTATTTGCCACCATATCCTTACAATCCTCCCCCTAAGAATTCTTTACAACTTCTTATGAAACAGGCTCGTAAATATGGCGTAAGTAATCTGATTGCAACTCAAAATCCTGCAGACATTGACTACAAAGCCATGGCACAAGCAAATACATGGGTATTAGGACGCATGATGACAAAACAGGACATCTCAAAGGTGCATCACCTATTAAAAAGTTTGAATCCAGAGAAAGCCAATGACATAGCAGCTCAATTACCTAAACTCTCTGCGGGAGAATTTTTGTTAATATGTCCTGACGAATTCGAAGAAAATGTGATTCAATTCAATGCACGATGGTTAGTAACTGACCATAAAACAATAGATGAAGATGATATACAGGATACTATGTCTGAAACAGTTATTAATCACTTTAGGCAGAAAGTTGAGGAACAGGAGACTCGCAGAAAGGAATTACGTGCAGAAAAAGAAGCTGAACTTGAAAAAATCGTTGAAGACTCGGCAATGGCTGAAGAAATCACTATGCCCCTAGCAAAGGAAGAAGAAAAAGAAGAAGAAGAGTACATAGGCGAGGCGGAAGAGTTATTTGAAGATGAGTTAGAGTTGCCCTCGGCAATGGAAGAAGTTCCTGTCGATGAAACGATCGCAATGGTGGAATCTGTAGCACATGAAAAATTTGATGAATCCATAGAGAACAAACTCCCCAAGAATCAAATCAACGTCTACTTCATGTCCACGATTGGACCTGGCGAGAAGAAACATAAACTAATCATTGATATCGAGCATAATGTGCGTGCTATTAAAGAAACAGTCGCCAATTTATTTGGAATGATCCCAACAGCGTTCCATTTATCTCATAACGGCGTTATAATGGAAGAAAAAAACATCTTAGCAGAGTATAATTTAGATGATGGTGACACCGTCCTTTTAATACCCGCAAGTACAGCAGGTTAAACATGATTCGCTGTTCATGCATTCTCTAATAAGAATTAACAAATTAAGAGAGATAAGATCTTAGATCGGAACGAACGAGATTAAATCCCGAATATGTGTCGTATAGGGGTGAAGCCCTTACAACGTTTAAGTTCGTGATAAAAAGCAAAATAACACACGATTTCTGAGGTGTTAATATCCTTTAGGAGTTTTGGTTTTTATTTTTTCTTTTGGTAAACTCTTCAGTTTTCTTATTTCTTCTTCTAATTTCTTACTCTCTCTTTCTAATCTTTCCCTTTCTTTTTTCAATTTATCTCTCTCAACGCGGATATTGTTTTTATCATTATCAATTCTTTTCTTTTCATCTTCTATATTTTTCTTTTCATTCTGAAGTGTGGACTCTTGACGTTTTAGATCATCTAAGAGTCGCTTCTTGTCATTTTCTAATTGTTTCTTTTCGTTTTTCAGTTTATTTAATTCGTTTTTCATATCGTTAATTTCGCGTTGCAGAGAGTTCTTGCCGTTTTCCAATTTTGAAATATTCTTCTCTAATTCTTTAAGCTTATCCTCTTCTTTCCGTCTTTTGAAGTCCAGTTCTTGTTTTTCGTCATCTATTCGTTTTTTCAGTCGCCATAATTCTTTTTCGTTCCGTTCTACATCGCGGGCTTGTTTATCCAGTTTAGCTTTTTCCTTGTCAAATTCTCTTTTTTCGTCTATAAGCTTATTTTTTTCTTCTAAAATTTCTTTATCGATTTGATCTAATTTGTTTTTTAAATTCTTCCTGTCTTCCTCTAATCCTTTTTTTTCATCAGAAAGTCTATTTACTTCGTTTCTAAATTCGTTAACTTTATTTTGTAGTGGTTCTTTTTCGTTTTCCAACTTTGAAACATTCTTCTCCAACTCTTTAAGCTTATCCTCCTCTTTCCGTCTTTTGTAGTCCAGATCGATTGTTTCTTTATCTATTCGTTCCTTCATAAGTTGCAATTCTTTTTCGTTCTTTTCCATATCACGGGTTTTTTTATCTAATTCCTCGTTTTGCTTACGGATCTTCTCAGCCAATTCTTCATTCTTCTTGCGAAGTTCTTCAGCTAATTCTTCATTTTGTTTGCGGATTTTATTCTTTTCTTCTGAAAGGTCTTTCTTTGTCTCATTCAATTCACTTTTTAAGAGATTCGTGTCATGCTTTAATTTTTTCTTTTCATCTTCTAATCTATTTGACTCTTTCTTCAGACCATTGATCAGGTTTTGCAGAGAGTTCTTGTCGTTTTCCAATTTTGAAACATTCTTTTCTAACTCTCTAAGCTTATCCTCTTCTTTCCGTCTTTTTTCTTCCAGATCGATTGTTTCTTTATCTATTCGCTCTTTCATAAGTTGCAATTCTTTGTCGTTCTTTTCCGTAGCACGGGTTTTTTTATCTAATTCCTCGTTTTGCTTACGAATCATCTCAGCCAATTCTTCATTCTTCTTGCGAAGTTCTTCAGCTAATTCCTTATTTTGCTTGCGAATTTTATTCTGTTCATTAGCAACCTTCTTTTTTTCCTCTGAAACTTTTTTCTCAAACTGTTTTTTTTCCTCAGCAAGTTTACTCTTCTCTTCTGAAATCTTCTGCTTTAGTGTTTCCAATTCACTGTTTAAACGATTCTTTTCAATCAAAAGATCTTTGAGTTCATTTTCACGATTTTTTCTTTTTTTTTCAAGGTCTTCGATAGTTTCGTTGTAATCTTCAATCTTTTTGATTATTTTTTCTAATTCACTTCGATCTTTTTCGAAGTTTTTCCGTTCCTTTTCTAAGTTTTTGCGCTCTTCTTCTAGCTTTTCCCTTTCTTTCTTCAATTCCTTGAGGAGGTTTTTGTCGGGTACCTTTTCGCTGATTTGAATTTTAGGAGGAGTATCATCAGTCATTTTAACTCAGACTCAATATTCCATAACTTAGATTCTTTATAAGTGATTGGATTAACATAATTCTATGGTTTTAGTGAAATTGAAATCATTTTCGGGATTTCTAAAGTATTGAGTTGTGTTTTTGTGACATTTCTCGTCCTCATACCTGTCATCCATTCCCGTCGTTGAAGGCGTAAGACCTCTCGGGTTCAGTCTCATGCACAAGAACGTGTTCTCCGCGTGGTGCGTGGAACATTCCGCCTTGTAATCGGTATATTTGCCTGCAAATATAAAAAAATGATGAGCATGAATTGTGTTAAAACAACTTTTTTTTACTTCTTTTCTATCAAGAAATCAAATCTTATCTAAGGTTTATACAACTTTTACTGGCTCTATCAAGCCAGATATCTTATAAAACATTTTTTCACTACCACTTTTATCTAATACAACTTTTCACTGCCACTTTTCACATATAAAAAATCTGCTGATGGTCTTTCATGGGGATCTTATTCATTTTCATAATTGATTAGGTTGATCCCTAACGGTTATCCAGAAGGCGGTCATGTCCTTTGCGTTACATACTTATAGTCAAAACTATAAAAGCCCTCTAAAACATCAGAGATAGTCAAAAAATGAGTTTTATGCAAAAATTTACCGAAAAGGCGCCTTTAAGTATCCAGGTATTCTTTTTTGGTAATTTTAGAAGTTTAACAATATTTAAATACCTTTGGTGCCGTTTTCCTATTGGGCTGTGTTACAAAATAAGGTGGAATTTAAAATGTCTGACGAATTTGATGAAGAATTAGAGATGGAACCTGAAGAGAAGAAACCCGTAGACGTCACTTCTAAAACACCAGCCGCACCAGTGACTACTGGAGAGAAGATTAATGTTTATTTCATGTCCACAATTGGTCCTGGTGAGAAGAAGCAAAAACTTCTTATCGATACGGGTTACCGCGTCGGCGATATCAAGGAAACGGTTGCCAGTTTGTTTGGATTGACACCAACAGACTTTCATTTGTCGTCGGGGGGCGTTACCATGGATGAACAAAGCCCCATGACAGATTATAAGGTCGCTGATGGAGATACTGTCCTCTTAATTCCAGCAAGCACAGCAGGTTAAACTCAATTTGGTTCTCATTTTTAACAAATTGAGGAACACTTCCTCACTTACTTTAACCAATTTTTTTTATATCTTCTCAAGAAGGTTTAGTTTCTTCTTGATTTTGAATCGAAAATAGAGACAGGTGTAACAATTGGAAACATCAGATTGGTTCAGTGAAGAATTTACATCTGAAGAACGAACACTATACGATCGTCAATTCCGTCTGGACGGCTGGAATCAAACGCTAATTAAAAATAGCAGAGTATTGATTGCAGGTGTAGGAGGGCTCGGATGCGAGATCGCTAAGAATTTCGCCATGCTCGGAATTGGCCATCTTGATTTAGTTGATTTGGACGTAATCGAACATTCGAATTTAAATCGGCAAATTCTCTTCGCTGGGGCTAAAATGGGGAAACCCAAAGCCACTGTAGCTGCTGAAAAGTTGAAAGAAATTAATCCAAATATCACTATTAAGGGTTACCACACTTCACTTGAAAGACTTGACCCCGCAATCTATGCTGCAGCGGATGTGGTTGTCGGTGGACTGGACTCAATGAATGCTCGATTTAACCTGAATGCGCAGTGTGTGCGCTTCAAGAAACCACTCGTTGACGGTGGTGTCGTAGGCTATCACGGTCATATCTATACGGTCTTTCCGTATGAAAATGCGTGTTTCGAATGCTATCCAATGCCTGAGGCTGAAATGGACGATATGGCAGCGTGTACGGTCGTTGGAGTCCCACGAAAAAGAGTTCACTGCGTTTTTAAGGCATATCTTTCCTTCATGGAGCGGTTTGGGCTTGACGAAGCGAATCCGAAGAACCTTGAACATATAAGTTTCATTCAAAAAGAAGCAAATGCACTTGCAACGCGATATGACTTCGCTCCATTGTTTTCACAAGCCGAGATTGTTCAATTAATCGATATACACGATCCGGGGATAATAACGATAAATGCAGTTATTTCAGCCCTACAAAGTCATGAAGTTTTGAAAATCTTACATACGAAAAAAGGAAATAAGAGCCTTGGAGAACCAGTCAGATCTTATAAAATATTTAATGGAATGACCATGAGACTTTATGAACTTGAAAAGAATAAAAATCCCCAATGCAGACAATGTGGGGATGATGTGATTAGAATTGATGTTGAGATTAGAAATAAGACGAAATGCAAGGAAATTATTGATACAATTAAAAGAAATGGGTTTGTAACAGCTCCAGACATGGTGCCGATCTTAAGTATTATGGATTTCAATAATGTATTAGAAATAGATATAGATGCTACACCTCAGAAAAATGGATTAAGAAATCTTGAACTCGTTACTGCTGCAGGATTTGATGGTGGTGAAATTTTTATAACTTTAAAAATCGTTTAAACGACCTTATTATTATTATGTGCCACGGTTTTCCCAATTCCCTTAAGGAAAGTCAATAAAAGGATCGTAAAATGATGATGATGCAGAGATCATAACTTTTTTTAATGACCATGTTGACAATTTCCTTGAGGTAAGACTGTATAATACCTCACACGACCGAAGAACAAACAAAGAAAGGGTGTAATAAAAAATGAGCTTAAGAAGTAGTCGAATTTCTCAAGATTATGCGACACTAAAAAAAATGCTGAATGAGGGTACAATTACTCAATTAAAGCCTTTTAATCCAAAGAAAAAAAGCCTTGACCATCTAGCGGTCACTTTAGTTGGTCCCAAAGGGACACCATATGAGAACGGGCTTTTTAGGCTTGAGATCAAATTTCCTCCGGAGTATCCACGTCATCCTCCATTTTTACGTATGCATACAGGTATTTGGCACCCCAATTTTTGGCCAAAACCTCACGAATACCCTGGACAACGAAATATCTGTCTTGCCCTTATCGATCCGAATTACGTAGGCAAAAAGGGCGGATGGAGTCCATCGAAAACTATTGCAACTGTTATACAAGCAATACGGGCAATGTTGAACACAAAAGGGTACTACGTTAACCCAACAGACGTTTTCAATAAAAAAGCAGCACTTGAGCTTATAAATGATCCCAAGAAGTTTAACAAAAAAGTGAAACACCTCGTAAAAAAATATGCCAACAAAAAATGGTAGAGGGAGCATTAAATGAATAGTAACGGAGCAAAAGACGCTTTGGATTTAGAGGATTTGAAAAAGAAAATTAAGGAAGAACTAAAAAAACAACTTCTTGAAGAAATCCGCCGTGAACTATTGATGTCGGAGGAACTCCGAGAAGAACTTACTGCCCAAGTTGATGATGAAGTAGAGACCGCAGAAATATCAGCCCCAGAACCAGTCCCGACTGCACCTGCTAAAGATAAGAAAACCATTTCAGTTGCAGTTACGACTATCCTCAAAATCGCTAGTCATTCATTTAAATATTCTAACTCTAAAATTCCGAAGAATAAATGGGTAGAAGTTATAGGACTCTTAGCAGGAAAACTAGATGATGATGGAATACTTCATATTGAAGACGCTTACCCTATGGGACACGGATCAGCTATAGCTGCTGAAATCAAGGATTATAAGAATTATGTAAGAGCATTCAAGGATATCAAAAAGAACAAATTCTTCATTTGTGGATGGTATCATAGCCATCCAAGCTATGGGCTTTTTATGAGCATGGACGATTTTGATACTCAAGTCAGATACCAGAAATTATGGAATAACGCGATTGCGCTCGTGATTGACCCCTACTTAATTGACGGAACATCATTAGGATTTAAAATTTTCAGATCCGATTTAAAATCCCGTTCGTGGTTTGAAGTGCCTTTTAATGTAAAAGGCGAACTTGATGTGCGTCTATTACCAGAGCTTTTAGAGTTTATAAACCCGATAGCAGAAGGAAAAGCCCTATACCTCGAATATGATGAAGATTAATGAAAAATTGTTCATTAGAAGAATGGTGGTAAATATATATTGGTTAAGAAGCGTTGGTACGCACTCATATTACTAGCAAACCTAATTGCAGCCATGATCCATGGCTTGATAATTGAAAACTCACAGTTTGTGTTTCTTTCTTGGCTAGCTGTTGGATTTTGGATGTGCTTTACCTTAGCATTCTTAACTAAGGTAAAATATGCCCGTGAATTCCGCTCACCGCATAACACTTCCTTCTTCGTTTTTGGTCCACTGTTTATAGGAATATTTTATAGCTTGTGGGGACGTTCCACAGGTTTACTCAGAGGAAATCTCCTGCAGAGTTCAATAGTGTATTTGAGTCCGTGGACTCTCATTTTTGCATTTTCTTACCTTATGTATGGCATATTCATAATTTATTCTTGTTTTAGAAGATATACTGTGGTCTATATAGGCCAGAAATCATTTAGCGCCCGAAAGTTCGGATTTTTTCTAAGTTTCTTAACTACAATCATTGGATTTTATTGTGCTCTGGCATTCTTCCCTAGTTTAATGTTTTGGCTTCTGGGTATTATCTCATTGCTTTTATTAATCGTATTCGGGATTTTCGGTGGAAGAACTGCAATCCCTGACGTTTCTACGGTTGTTACGAATATTCGTAGACAAATACCCGGCAGCAGTAGTGCGGGTAACACAACAGATACTACGACAACTACCACCAGGAGGAGAAGTCCAACTACCACAACTACTACGATGACAACTACAGCAACTACGAAAAGAACCCGTAGTACGCCACCTACCACCAAGAAGAAAACATCAACTACCATAACTACTACTTCGACGGCAGTTACTACTCCTAGGAAGAAAGCTAAACGAAAAAAGCCCAAAATGTGCGCAAAATTCAAACAATTCAAGCCGACAGCAGAACTTCTCTCATTGGACGACTTCAAATGCATATTTTGTTTTCAAGAGTTTAAATCTGAAGACAAGGGGCGTGGCGTTGTTCTTTGTCCTCATTGCCGATATCCAGCACATGCTGATGAGTTCAATGATTGGCTGATAAGTTCAACTTTATGTTCTCGCTGTGATGCTAATATTCCTGCGGGATTTCGTCGGAATCCTAAGGTTATTCCTGTAAAAGATTATATTGAAATCGTTAAGGAATTCAAACACCGCCACAAGAAGTGAACAACTCCCAGATATTGGGTTTTTATGCCAGTAGAAAGTTATAAAAAGGATAACTAATGCGATATTTCTGCTGTATATGGAGGATTGAATATGCAGAGGTATCGTCTTTTCTGAAAATAAAAGAGTAGCTATTTTTGGTCCTAGGGGTACATATACTGAATCCGCAGCACTAACGGTTTTTGATGAAACACATTTCAAATTTTTCAGAACAATTGAAGCTGTTGTTAGTTCTGTTGCAAAAAACATTTGCGAATTTGGAGTAGTACCCATTGAGAACTCTTTGCAGGGTTCGGTGACTTCTACGTTAGATTCGCTTGTAGAATCCAAGATTAAAATTGTTGGTGAAATCTTACTACCAATCTCACATGTTTTAGCAACAGATCTATCTGAGAAAATTACGACAATTATCTCACATCCACAGGCGCTTTCACAATGCAAGTCATATATTAACCAAAAGTATCCAATGGCAGAAGTACTGGAAGCAGCATCTACAACAGACGCGGCACTTAAAGTAGCTGGAGGAATCTACGAAAATGCTGCGGCTATTACGTCAAAAAGAGCAGCGATGAAATATCAACTCAAAATTCTAGATGAAAACATCCAAGATTCGGAAAACAACATTACTCGGTTCGTTATTGTGGGCAAAGAACTAATGAAACCAACAGGCAATGATAAAACGTCTATTGTATATGGAATTATCAACAGACCGGGTGTTCTCTTCGAGACACTTCGCCCTTTTGCGGAAAGGAACATAGACTTGACAAAAATCGAGTCACGACCTTCCAAAAAGAAATTTGGAGACTATATCTTCTTTCTGGATTTTGCAGGACACATTGAGGACAAAAAATTTAGTAATGCTCTCGAAGAACTCAAAGATCTGACATCGTTCCTGTATATCTTAGGTTCATACCCACGGGCTCAATAGCACATGTTGTCATTTATCCCTTTTTCGATACAACACCTTACCTAATGTGCGCTAGATAGGAATCTTATGTTGCTCCCATTCTTCGAGAAGTTTTTTAGTTTTCTGCCGTAAAAGGGGTTTTCTTGAAAGGTAATCACCTGACAGGGGAGTGAGAGGAATAAACTTATAGGACACTCGATGTCTTTTGGAATCGCTCCTCTGCCGTAAAATGACAAGTGCATATCGTTTTGCCTTCTCAAAAGACTTAGCATCGTAAGTAAGTCCTTTTATGAAAATCTCATGCGCTACATGTTTCTTTCGAACTGTAACTACAAGTGTGTCTCCGCACGTAATAGCGAACTCTGTGCCCCCTGTGAATTCTTTCTTTAATGTAACGTTCTCGATTGATAATATATTTCCCTTTTTTATCGCAAAAAGTGGCTGTTCTGCACCTTCACTGCTCTCTGTCTTTGTTAATACTTTGATATAGCATTCTGACGCTTTGGGGCATGCTGCTTCTAATCTTGTCATAAGTTGAATTGCCAGTTCCCTTCCCTTATTTGTGAGGACGTATCTCATTAATAAAGAACGTTTTCTTGCACGGTCCTTCCTTTCAATGATTCCTCTTTCTTCAAGACTCTTCAATGTCCTTAGAAGCGTTTTTGTTCCGATGTCGAGTTTTCCAGCGTACCAGAAAATCAGTTTACCTAACGAAAGCTCCGTCTTGCCAAAGTCCATTCGTTCATAAAGCGGAAAAATACCTTCGTTTTTATATAAAAGGACCAGAAATCGATCTTCTAATTGTGACAAATGATCATTCATACAATCTTCTGCCTCAAACACAAATTATCGTTATTTTTCATATAGAAAGACATTTTATGCCTCTATTCTCACACAACTTAAGGAAGGGATTCAAACAACTACACATCGACCCTTCAAGGCCTTCCATTGGAACTCGTATGACGTTGCATAATTGTCCCCACTTTTTATTCCAGTTGATCAGTGTGGCAACCAGTTTTTCTGAGAGATGGTCAAAAGAAAGAGGTCCTTCTGTAATCTTTAATGTTGATGAGACTTTCTCTGCTAGATGTACTCCAACTTTTCTCGCATCTTCGTGATCACTACAAACAATAATATCACATGTAAATTCCTCATCGAGATTGGAGAGACACTCAGCTCCAAGAGGTTTAAAGGCGGAAACAACTTTTACTTTATCTCCCAGTATCTGATTTGCCTGTTGGGCACAAGAACCTGCAGAAACCTGTATAAAAACAGGGTCTCCATCATCAGTCAAGTCTATTGGAAGCGTTGTATCTATCAGTATAGTATTCTTTTTTAGATAGTCTTTCACTTCTCGGAGTGTAGAAATTTGCTCTCGAAATGGGACTGTTAAAACTACTATATCTGCATTTTTTGCAGCATCAGTAATTGACATGGCAGTAACATGATCTAGTGACGCACCTGTAGTTTTTCGAATTTCTTCTGCGACCTTAATTGCAATATTTTCATCTTTGGATCCGATAAGGAGATTTATATCACTGTTTTTTGCCCAGCGTAAAGCTAAACCTATTCCTCGTTTATCAGTTCCATCAATTATAGCGATCTTCATTTAATTTTTTCCTCCATTCGTATTAAACATCCAAAATAATCTTAGAATAAAAGAAGTCTATTAAGAGAAGAAAACTTCTTTAGCAGCCTGTGTGTTTTGAACCAAGTATGTAGGACTATTCAGTTTTTTGAAGCGAGATGAATGTCTGAAGCCCCCTTTCCCCAAGACCTCGTACACATCTAAATAGTCTGTTGGATTATCCATTTGTTTATTAAGCGTGGATAGGATCCCTTGAATCAATTCGAGCACATCAGCCTTAGGAACATCAGATTTAAACATGTCTTCTTTAAATCCTTTATAGAGCGTTTCGAGTGTATTGGAGATTGATTTGAGTTTCTCGGCAGGAGTAACTATAGGTTGTGCGTTTACAGACATATCAGTAACCTTATGAGTCATTTCGATCATGCCTTTGATAGAAACTTCTTTGCGAATCAAATAGGGAATGAGCTTAAAGAGATGCATCCAGCAAGTATGATTTGATACTGACTCAAGTATAGTTTCTAACGTGAATAAGGGGCCCTCATACATTAACTTAAACTGCGTAAGTTCATCTAACGACTTATCTCTTAATTCAATTAATCGACCTTCCTCTTTTAGAACGTTCATGTCTAAGCGAGGCAAAAATCGTAAGTATTCTAATTTTTGAGCAATTCCCCGAAATTCTTTTAATTTTGGGCCGAAACCTTCAGAATCCGAAGCAATTATTTCATTCTTATACAGCTGTTCAATTGCGGAACTAAACGCATTGTCGACCATAAATTGGATGTGCTCGGCAGGGACGTGTCTAATTCCAAATTCTGCATGTTCTTCGCGCTTAAGAACATCTTGTGGTGTAACTTCATCATATCGATCCAAGAAACTAAAAATTCGTCGTTCCTTCTCTGATAGTTCTTCTCTATTTTCAATTTTTCCCTTTTTTATTACGAATGTTGCAAGTGAGGGTAAAAGAGCGGTTAGACCACCAAGTGATTCTACATGCATTTACAATCACCTATTCCCTATTTCATAGTTACAGCGCATAACCTCAGGATATTTGAACCCATATTCTGCTCTGCATATCCTTTTCAAGTACCTGGTACTTGCTTGGAAATCCAGCATCCACTTCATGCCTATACCAGTTGCATATTGTTCAGGATGCCGCCTGAAAAACATGTCTTTATGTTTAGCGTTTCTTTCTAGCCTTTGTTTTGTCGGAGTATAGAGTTCAAGAGGATAACAACGCAACCTTCTTACAGCGTTTATACCATACTCTTCATCAAGCCGTTTAATGAAAGGAGGTAATGTTACGGGGTTTGGACAATATAGGTGTAAGTACACATCAAAACCGTTAGATATGTAAAACCTTAGAGTATCAAACTGGTCATCTAAGGTGAGGTTTGAGTTTGTTATCTCCTGAATTGTTTTATCATCGGTTCCTTTAAATGCAAAAAATATCATCGTTTTTTCGGCAAGCTCTCGTATCATAACATCATCCCAGTTAGGATCATGTTTGAGCATATGTTCAATGTAATGGAATGTTGAACCATTAGTATCAAGTTGGATAATTACGGGATAGTTTTCTTCCTTGAAAACTCTAATAACGTGGTGTATGTGATCCAAATATATACTTGGTTCACCTCCACTACAACGAATGCCTTGTACTTTCCCTAGTTCATTATAAAATCTGTAAGAATCGAAAATATCTCTAGGAGTCAGATTAGCAGGATATCCTTGTGTGGCAGAATTATCCATATCACTAACATAACAATATCGACAATGCATATTGCATCCCTTATACTGATAGACCATTTGTATATTCCATTTTTTCAAAACGTGTCCTAAAGGCATTAAATCAAGATCACCAGATTTCTTAGCGAACCAAAGAGGAATATCAACAGTATTTACGGATTTTAGGATGTCATATAGTAATACTTCATCACTTGCCATAGGGTCTGTAAATTCTATACTGTGTACTGGTCTATAGCTTATGGTTCGTCCTTCTGCATACCCTTTTTGGCAGTATTCCTTGTCTATTCTTCTTATGTTTACCTTTCCACGAAACGGATATTCTATGGGATTGTTAACATTATACATTAAGTCTTTTGTAATATCACTTACCTGCAACGAAGCAGCAAAATTAACGCACTTGGCAGGAGTATCCCAATAATACACACCATTTCCTACAATCTGATCATGGATTTTGATCAGTCTAGGAATTTGGTGAACCATCGCAGACATCTTTTCACCTCGTTTATATTCTTTTAAAGATGTCTACTTTGCCAAATATGGCAGCTAGGTTGTTTGTGAACTACCTCACGCTGAAGCCGTGGTGCTTTCTGGCTTATTTATCGTAAACTGCGGATAGTTCTACCTGTGCTGGGTATAGCTACTAGACTTGTTTTTTCTGTATGCCAGAAATGAAATAGATCATGTGACCTATTTCATATGTGACAATTAGATTTTCTATTGGCTACTAAATTGCTCTAATTGTTTGCCAGATATGACATTAGAATATATCATCTATTGCCAGATATGGCAAAGTAAACAATATACTATTACAGTTAATGATTTAAAAAACTTATTAGAATCAGACTAAATAATACAAAGAATAAAAATGATGAGGAATTCAGATGAATTTCTACTAAGTTCTGCAAGGAAAGAAAATGGTGCCACATATGAGTCCGGATTCAGATTTTGTGACAATTAGAGGGAAAAAATATCATGTCAAGAACCTCACATTAGATCTAAGAAATCTTGGGATTAAAGATATCACAGAGATTGAAGGCTTGAAGAAGCTCAAAAATCTCGAAGAACTCAATCTTCAATATAATCAAATTAGAGAGATCAAAGGATTGGAATCTCTCATTAAACTAAAAAAACTGAACCTTATGGATAATAAAATAGAAGAACTCAAAGGATTGGATAATCTCACTAAACTCCAAGGACTCTACCTGTGCCATAATCGAATAGAAGAACTCAAAGGATTGGATAATCTCACTAAACTCCAACATCTAGGTCTTAGTGAGAATCGAATAGAAAAGATCAAAGGATTAGATAACCTAACTAATCTCCGAGAACTCTCCTTTTGGTCAAACCGGATAAAGGAAATTAAGGGGTTAGAGAATCTCAACAAACTCAAGGGTCTAAATCTTCAGTATAATCCGATAAAAGTTGATGAAGAGAAGTTGGCAGGGAAGAGTGCACAGGAGGTTGTAAAGTACTGTCAAAAAAAGATTAAAAGGGATTAGTATTGTTTTTATAAATTTCAGGATCAGGTCTTGGCTGATGATAGACGTGGAATCCATTTTGGCACCCTGGTCTTATATTCTAAATACTCTTCACCGAATATCCGCTCAAGATCTTGTTCTTCATAATTTGCCAATTTATTATGAATTAGTGCAACAAATATGAATATCACAAATGAAATGATCGAAAACGTCCCGATGATAAATCCGATGTAGATCATAAGCACTCCAAGGTATAAAGGATGTCTCACATGACCAAGTATCCCTTTATCAATTACCGTAGGTGCCTCAAGCTCTTCGTGAAATAATGCATTTTCTGCCGAACGCACCAGCATAATTCCAAGTATAATCACACAAAGAGCCCCAATTAATCGAAATACCCATAGAACAAAACTTGCAAGCCCGACAGAGAATTTGAAAAGAAAAGAATCTAAGGACCAGACTAGTAGAAACACTACTGCAGAACTTAATTGCAGCAGATGTGAATAAGGCATTTCTTCGCCTACGAGATGTTCATGTCTATCATGTGTTGAACTTATTTTTATCACCTCCTGCCAAATGTTTTGTATATTTCAAATTAATGATTCGTAAGAGTTCAGTCACTTTCCAAATCTTTCCGGATCAAATCAATGGTCCTCATTATGATGTCTTCGATGGATAAGTTCACCTTTTGCATCATTACTCTTTCCAAGTTGGCACGATCAACAATCCCAGAAATGATCATAAAAAGGAAATGTACTAAATGATCGGGATTCATATCCTGGTGGATTGATCCATCTTTGAAGCCCTGTTCCATTGCGATTGCCCAGGGTTTCTCGAATTTGCGGATCTCTTGTAAAAATCTTGCTCGTATTCTATCAGAAGGATTCTCCACATCCCCCTCTAATTGTATTTTTCTAAGGATCTTATCAGTGGTAATTTCTGCTTTACTTTCCGTAACAAGATAATGGCGCATGATTTCATGAATTAATGGATTTTCAAACAAATATCTAAGGGTATCTTCGCTTAATTCTGCGATTTTATCAATCCCTGAAGAAGATTCAGATTCAATTAGCGCTTTTTGCTTTTTGGAACTAGCTTTAATGCCTTGAATACCAATTTCGAAATATATATCTTCTTTACTATTAAAATGGTTGTACAATGTAGCTCTGCTTAAGTCTGCTTGTTCTGCAATATCGTCCATCGTTACATCATCATAAGGATTTTTGTCAAACAGTTCTCTCGCTGCATCAAGAATCTCTTGTCGTGTTCGTAACGTTTTGCGTTCTCTTCTCGTCAATTTCGCACCAGTTTTTGTTTCAGCATTTCTATCATTTGATCCAGACATTTTTTACACCTTCAATTATCTAATAACGGATTTCTTTCAAATTTAAAAAAAATGCTATCCGTAGATAGCAAAATCATCTACTCTCAGCTGAATTTTACAGCATCCACGTTACATGTTCGAACACATCGTCCACAGAGATAACATTCACCATACTTTTCGTTTAACTCACCTGTTGGGCATTTCATATCACACAGACCGCACTCCGTGCAGGAATCTCCCTTCCCTGGTTTGACTTTGGAAAATTTCGCCACTAATGCTGCTAAGGCGCCATAGGGACAGAAAAGCCTGCAGAAGGGTCTATATACGAAAATTGAAACCATAATGCAAGTTCCTATAATGAACGATACTGGAATTACGAATGGAGATAGCGCTGCTATTTGAATGAGTCCAAGACCAAAGGCAAAAAATAGGACGACTATCAGACCTAGTACACCCAATCTTATGAAATAACTGATTTTTGTAGGCACTATCAGTTTATTTTTCCCATTTTTGCCAGTTGGAACTTCATAGAGGAGTTCTTGAACTACACCGACAGGACATCCATAACTACATATTGCACGTCCTACAATAAAAGTGAAACCAAGTGTTACAACGAGTGCTAGCAATGCTAATGGGAAAGTATATGTTGCAACGATACCTGATCCAAAGTCTCCTGTTTCAGCCATTACACCATTAGAGCCCAATTTTGGCATTAAGCCGATCAAATGTCCAGTTGGAAGCATATAAAACGCCAGCAATGTCGCAATTAAGAGTCCAATTCGGACCCAGTTGTTAAACTTTGTTTTAACCATAATAACTACGGCTAAAACCGAGAACATCATGATATAAATTAAACCAATTACTAACTCATGCATATCCACACTTCCTATCCTTTAGTTTAGATTCTTCATACCAATTTTGGTATGAACATGGATGTCGTTCTTTTGTACTCGATGTACTCATTTCCAAATTCTTTCTCCATTTCCTTCTCCTCTTTCTTGGCTAGCCGATAATACAAAAGCCCTAAGATCGGCCACATAATGAGTAAGGGAATGGTAGCCCAGATAGCAATTAAACCCAATGTGATTAAGATTAAACCAGTGTATTGGGGATGGCGGACGAATGCGTAGATGCCGTCTGTAACCAGTTTCCCCGTTCCTTTTTCTTTGCTCCAATATTGTTTGTAAATCTCTTTCCATCCAAAGATTATGAAGAGGGCCCCGATTAAGATCATCACAACCCCTACGTACTCTACCCAATGTCCCACATAAAGTGTTAGGGTATTTCCCCAGAGTATCCCTTCCGGCAATGTAACACCGACCGCCCATGTCACTATATAAACACTGAGGGGAACGCCAAACATCTCGAAGGCCGACGCTACTATGAAGGCTAGATAGGTGCTGGTTGGGCGTCGTTGACTCTCCCTGTAGAAAGGAACAAAAGCTATGAAGACGACGAACAGCACGGCCCAGATAATCATGCTACCCCATTGACCGACCATCTCAAACATTGCCCTACCACGCCATGCAGATGAGACATCAACAGGAGGGGTAAGCAATGGAAAAGTTAAGAGTCCTATTGCTAATGTAACAACGGTTACGATTGCTATAACGGCTATAACCAGAGCAACTAACAGTTTTCTATCCATTTTTATACCTCACGTCTACAAAGTCTTTTGTACTTTGTATATAATAATAGACTTATAGTATATAAATTTATTGTTTATCCAATTTTAGATTTTAAGTCTACTTAAAGAATTAGATTTGTCAAAAATGACATGACAAAAAAAAAGAGTATTGGTAACTTAGATGCGCGTAAGAGTATTGAAAAGAAAGAAACACAGTTATGGTAAACACTAGGTCAATTAGTTTTACGCTTGATATTGAATCTTTCCGCCTACCATTGTAAGATCTACCTTCACATCTTTAATTCTTTCTGCAGCGATTGCTGTCAAGTCGTCCGATAGAATTGCTATATCGGCAAGTTTCCCTGGTTCAATTGACCCCTTTACGTGTTCCTCAAAGGAAGCGTAAGCACCATTAAGTGTATGACATTTGACTGCTTCTTCTAACGTGATGCGATATTTCTCTATAGGATGGCAAATTGCGGACCATAAACCGTACAAAGGATTAAACGGAAAGGGTGGACAGTAGCCACAGTCAGTACCAAACGTAACAATAATGCCCTCATCGAGAAGACTCCTAAATGGATTGCAGAGTTTTAAACGGTCTTTTCCTAAACGCTGCTCATACATTCCTCCAGGATGTTCCCACTCTCCAACAAAATTTGGTTGTACCGCGGCTATAACTCCTAACCGCTTCATCCTTCTTATTTGATCTTCTTTAATGACTTCACAATGTTCGATTCTATGACGATGGTCTTCTCTTGGTTCATCCTTAAGTGCGAGTTCTATAGCATCGAGAGCTTCTTCGATTGCCTTGTCACCAATTGCATGGATAGCGACTTGCATTCCTAGTTTATGTGCCCTCATCACAGTCCTGTTGAGTTCTTCTGGAGAAATAGTGTAGAATCCACTTGTTGTTGGATCGTCAGCATAGGATTCAGAAAAGACAGCTGTATGTGAACCCATTGCGCCGTCAAACCAGATTTTAACAGAGCCTAGTCTTAAAAACTCATTGCCAAAGTAAGTTTTGATACCAAGAATACTCAATATTTCTAACAAATTTTCAATATACTTAGTTGCAGGTAAAACATAAGCTCTCACCTTTAGAAACCCTTTTTCAAAAGCCGTTTGGTATGTACTTAACTTACTATTCGGTGAGGCTAACTCATGAATACTAGTACAACCCCATCGTAATACAATTTCACAGGATTTTTGTATAGCTTTCATGGCTAGGGATTCAGTCAATGGCGGTTGGACATTATCAATTAACTTCATTGCCTCCTCCTTTAAAATACCCGTGGGTTCCCCGGTCGGATCTCTTTCAATCTTTCCTCCAGAAGGATCTGGGGTTTTTTCTTCGATATCAATTTGTGCGAGTTCGAGAGCTTTTGAATTTACTGTAATAGTATGCCAATAATAAGGTGTTAGGACAACTGGATGATCTGGCGATACAGGATCTAAATCCTTCTTTGTTGGGTGTCTTTTTTCGATCCAATTGCTTTCATCCCATCCGTGACCTTTTAGCCAAGCCCCTTTCGGTAATTCAATTAACTTTGTTTTGACTAATCCCACAACTTCTGGAATAGATCTGGTCATGGATAGATCAAGTTCAGTAAGCACTTTCAGCCCCAGTAAAACGAAGTGAGCATGGGAGTCGATGAAACCTGGTATGACTGTTTTTCCTTTTGCATCAATAATTTTTGCCTTCTGTGGAACATCAATTTCGCCATTTGTTCCTGCATCAATGATCTTGGATCCAAAAACAACAACTACACTGTTCTCGATAGGTGTCTTACCTGTTCCATCAATTAGCGTACCATTCTTGATTACAATGGGGCGTTCAAACAAAATAGCAATCAATCCTCCTATTTATGAACTGGAAATTACGTTTGCATTCTAAAATAGTTATAGAAGAAATAATTTCTTTCTGCTTTTATAGTTAAGCTCATTTCTTTAAAAGAAGCTTCTAGGAAGTAGTAAAAGTGTTTTGAAAGATATCAAACTGAAATGGATGTACGTTCTTTTAATGCTGATCTTAATTCGTCCATTAAAGTTAAATGATCGCCTCCGTAACCCAGATAATTTTTAAGGTGTTGTTGAGCAAGAATTGAATCTCCCTTTGGAGCACTCTGTATTTTTGGCGATGTATCATAGAGTTGTTCATAGTTTATGGAATTTCCGTTATTGTCTATTTTATATGTCAAGTCGATGATCATATGGCGAAGTGAGTAAAGTTCTGCCATAATTTCGTTATTCATCAAACCTGCAGCGTTTAGATGATGATTAGAGAAGCCATTTCCCTTTCCGTTGTGCATGTGCCCTGTATGAATGCTCAAACCTCTTTCATTTTTGCATTGCTTTCCGCAAATATTACAAATTACAGTCTTACTTTGCAAAACAACTGATGCTACTTTCATTCAAAATCAATCCGACAAAAAACTTCTAATCCTTTTTACTTTTCTTGTGTTTTTAGATATAAGTTATGATATTATTGGGGTAGCTGTCCATTGTTTTACTTTAAGTTTAGTTTAAATTATGAGTTTAATGTGTTTAAAACCAGAAATTAAAGTTTCTTAAATGAGAACAAACATATTCGCAAAAACAATGATTGAAAAAATGTCAAGAAATGAAAGAAGTAGGATTTGACTTATAGATTTCTTTGGATTGTTTAACGTCTTAGTAGTTTGAATGCAATCCCAGTTCCCATCCCAAGCTTAAATGCTAAGTAAATCCACAGCAGAGCTAATGGTTCGAGCAATCGAGCATTTGAGAGCGGACCAGTATCAACAACATCAAAACCTATATCTTCTCCCAAACTTTTAACAACAGATTTTGCTTCCTCATCATCACTACAGATGAACGTACTAGCTATTTCGGATCCAAACTGCAAATTAGCTATGTTCCCAACTCCCATACTATTGAATGCCTTTACCACCTTAGCCTCTGTCAACTTAGCAATTTCCTCGGCGGCAGAAGTATTAAGCCCTATTAAAAGTCCACTCAAATCTGGAGCAAGAGGATTAGTACAGTCCACTAAGATTTTTCCGGTTAGATCTCCTGTTGCTTTAAGTACATCTTCAGCTGCCGTATATGTAACTGCAAGAACGACAATTTCGCCCCATTTCGCGGCTTCGGCGTATGTCGCGCTAGATACGTTTTTACCTATTGATTCCGCTATTTCTTGCGCTTTCTCGGGATCACGAGATCCAAATACTATTTCATGACCTTTTTCTGCCCATGGTTTCGCTAAACTACGACCCACATTGCCTGTGCCTAAAATCGATATTTTCATGATACTATCCTTCCTTTCGATCTGTCTTAAATACAAGAATACAAATCTGTGAACTGAACTTAATTACTTTATCGTTCTCGCAATTCGTGGTTTTGATTTTTTTAACTTCTTACGAATTCTTAGTGTCCCTTGTGTGCCCTTGTGTTATTGACAAGTGATTTAAAAACCGAATCAATAAAGATTAAAAACAAGGTAATGACAGAATTAAAGTAATTTTACAGGTAACGACACAAGAAAGCCCCATAGCTTGAGCTTGGGGGTGAATTATGTCAGGATACTACGTATATCACTTCTTAAAAATGGTGTGGCGTTTATAAACCAGGATCGAGTAAGTACTGTGAGAACCTGCGTAGCTAATACTTAACAGGATAGTTTAATGTGTGCGGAGCACGGGTGTTATGGCAACCAAGAACCAGCGGATCATAGCCACCTTGAAGGGCACGAAAGAGCGCCGTAACCACATGATGTGCCGGGTGTACACCGTGAAACTTGACCGCTCGCACTTGAACCACGACTCGGTAGCGCGCTTACAGCGCCTGTTTTTGGAGGCCAAGTGGCTGTACAATTACTGTGTAGGGCATCCTGATGTGTTTGCGATCGATGATAAACTAACAGAAGTGCCGGTAAAGGTGAAAGACCGCTTTGAGTTGCGTTTCTTGAGGCAATTATCGTCACACATGCGCCAGAGCATCATCACCCGCACCCAGCAGAATATCCGTGGCTTAGCGGCTTTAAAAGTTAAGGGTCACAAAGTTGGGCGCTTGAAGTTCAAGTCGTATGTGAATTCCATCCCGCTCAAGCAATACGGCAATACCTACAAGCTCATCAATGACAAATATATACACATTCAAAAGATACCACAAAAACTGCGTGTCAACGGTCTGGAACAACTGCCGGCTACTTGTGAATGTGCCAATGCCACGTTACTTCACCAGCATGGCGAATATTACCTGGCCATAACCACCTATACCCCACGAGAACACAAAATCATGACGGTAGCGCCGATAAAATCGATTGGCATTGATTTCGGGGTAAAAAATCAGTTAACGCTGTCGAACGGGGTACGTATCCGCTACACGGTGCCAGTTACGCGCCGCATAAAGCAGTTATGCAAGAAATTAAGTCGACGAAAATATCGCAGTAAGAATTGGTGGAAAACCTTATATAAACTGCTCAAAGCCTACGCCAAAACCACCAATATTAAGCGGGACATCCGTAATAAACTGGTTCATTTCCTCGCCACCACTTTCCAGGTGATATGTTATCAAAACGAGAGTTTTCGCGCTTGGCAACGCCTGTGGGGTAGCAGAATGCTGTCAACCAGCCTCGGTGGGATCATTGGCATACTTGAAACAAAGGTGCAAACACCAGTGGAAATTGACCGCTTTTTCCCCTCCACCAAGACCTGTTCGCGTTGCGGACATCAGCGTACCATTGGTTTGGAAGAACGCATCTATATATGTCATAACTGCGGTCTGGTCATAGACCGCGATTTTAACAGCAGTCGTGTGCTCGAACACGAAGGCCATAAAATACTACTAGGTAGGGGACCTACCGAAGTTACGCCTGCGGAGATCGAGACCACTACTGCGGCATCGCTGGACTACCTCAATGGTATTCCCTATGTCGCGGCAAGTCTGGTCGCAGAAACAGGAAGCCTCATTGCTTTAGCGTGAGGTAGTCCACAGGACGAGAACTTAAGAGAGGTTAGAATGAAGGATAAATTTGAAATGGTAGGAAAACACATCGAGGAGTTTTCCCTGCCTAATTCGAGAGGCGAAACGGTAAATATCAAAGAAATTCTTGGACGAAAAAACATATTCATATCATTGAAAAAAGGACTGGCCTGAGGACATTGAAGAAAGCACATCCAAAGCTTAGCTAATCATTTTGATGTGATTGATCAGTCAAATACCATCATCATTGCAATTACGGAGGATGTGCTAAAAAATGCTATTGAAATGGAGCAAAAATATGCACAAGGTAAGTTTCCGATTTACTATGATGAATCGAAAGAAGTACTCACAAAACTCGGCCAGGAAGTAAAAGTAGTAGATGACACATATAGACGAATGCCAGCCGTCCTCATAGTAGATAAAGAAGGAATCATACAATATGCTTACTATGGTGATTCTGGAAGTGACAATCCCAAAATTGAGGAATTATTGGAAGCGATAGGAAATCTAAAGTAGTAACTGATTTGGTAGGGAATAAGAAAGAAAAGAATTATGATTTCTTAATCCCAGAACTTAGCCAAAGTTGACCAAATCGCCAGAATTCTTATTTTTAAGTCAAAAGGGCCGTATACCGCATCAATAAAGATTAAAAACACTGTAATGACAGAATCAAAGTAAATTCAAAGGACGGAGAACTTGAGAGAGATACGAATGAAGGATAAATTTGAAATGGTAGGGAAGGAAATTGAAGAATTTTCTCTGCCTAATTCAAGGGAAGAAAACGTAAACATCAAAGACTTCATCGAAAAGAAAAATGTTATCGTTGCTTTACTTAGAAGCATCAACTGACCATATTGCAGAGCACAAGTTCGCAGTTTTGCTAAAGATAAAGAGCAATTTGAGCAATTAGACACGATTATTTATCCAATTTTGGTTGACAAGCTTGAAAATGCTATTAAGATGGAACAAAAGTACGCGAAAGAAGAATTTCCGATATATTACGATAACAATAAGGAAGTTGTCAAAAAACTGCATCAGGAATTCAAAATTCGAAAATTAGGACGCATGCCGGCGCTTTTTATAGTCGACAAAGAGGGAATCATTCAATACGCTTATTACAGTGATTCTATGAGCGACATTCCGAAGAATAAAGCATTATTCGAAGTGCTTGAAAAGTTAAATAAGTGATTTGGTAGGGAATAAGAAAGAAAAAAAAGATGATTTCTTGTTCTTGATAACTTAGCCAAAGTTCACCAAATCGCCTACTAGAACTTTTTAGCCTATTTGTAACACGTAAGTGAAATATACAACTCTTTTTGAAATAGAAATGTAAAAAAATATCTTTTTTGATATAATTCGATCTTCTTCTATAGCGAAAGATTTATAAATGAACGATTTAATGTTGGTATTCAATTTGACCTATTAAATGAACAGTCTAGAGGGTGATTGATAAGACAAATGAACAATATTTGAAAAAAATATTGAACACTCAATAAAGAGGTGAGAAATGAAAGTAGTAAACAAGAAATGTCAAGAAAGTGAAAGTTGGAAATAGAAGGGGTTTTCGTCAAGAGGCGAATTTTCCTCCAGACGGGGGTCATTTTTTAAAATGAACCCTTAATTAAACCCATTTTCCTATGGAATAAAAGAAAAAAGCTCCTATTGAATCGATTTTTTGCCCAAATAGCAGAAAAAAAGGATATTGTAAATTACGGTAACTCGATATAACAATCTACAAAGTCTATGTTAACTATTGAAGAGGTGGTAACTATTGAATGGAACAATGTGTCCGAAATGCGGGGTAGAGTGTGCATCTCGTTTCATAATACTACATGGTGACAATGGAAGAGAAATATATGAGGAATACTTCTGTGAAGAATGTGATAAGACTATCAGTCGTTCAAAGATTATAATCACAGGGCCAGTTCCAGTATTACATAAGTTCTAATATCCTAATCAGGCATTTTTTATTTCCTCGAAATTTCCTATTCGATCATAGAAAAAGCGGGTAATTATCCTGCTTCTTTCTATGGCGATTTAATGTTATAAGAAGTCTCCTTTTTGTAAAAGTAAAAACGTCTAAACGATTTCAAAGACACCAATTGTTTTATCTTCTGAACAAGAAATCAAAAATGAATCATCTAAACTGAATAAAATCTTTCTAACTGGCTCGGAATGCCCAGTTAAGCGTAAAATACATTCACCAGTACGAACATCCCATAGACCTATAGAATTATCTGCAGAACTCGATGCAACAAATTTGCCATTATGGCTAAAAGCTATGCCTAACACCGGTTGTTCATGGGCTTTTATAAGCCTGATAGGAGATTTTGAGCCACTTTGCCAGAAATAGATGTTATTATCAAAACATGCAGATGCTAAAAGGTCAATTTGCGGGGAGAACGCTACATCTGAAACATAGTTGGCATGTGAAAAAACCTGTAGAAGTTCTCCTGTTTCTAGATTCCACAAACGTGCTGTTTTATCTTTAGAAGCGGAGGCAAGTGTTATATCATAGCCAATAGCAACACTCCACACTTGATCGAGATGTCCTTTTAGTGTTCTTAGAAGTTCACCAGAATTTGTATCCCATAAACCTATAGTTTTATCATTAGATCCAGATATCAAAACATTTCCATCAAGAGAAAAACTAATCGATCGAATCGATTTCTTATGTCCCATCAAAGTTTTTAGTTTTGTTTCTGCAGCTATATCCCATAATGCGATCTCGTTATCCATCGAACACGTTGCAAGTAGATTATCATCAAAGGGGTGAAACGCCACTCCATAAACTGGTTTTGAATGTGCGCCTTTAAGCTCCTTTAATTGCTTACCTGATTTTAAATCCCAGAATCTAACCGTCTTGTCGCCAGACGCTGATGCAATAAGACCATTATTTTTGATTGCAATGTCGTAAACAGTCTCAGTGTGCCCCTTCAATGCCATAATCATCCATTTCACCAAAAATGAAGAAATCTTTAGTTTCAGTGTGAAATAACCGATGACCTATCGCAGTATCTTTTGGCTATTTATTCGTTTCTTTATTTTATACTATTAATCCATTTTGCACTATGAAATAAGAGAGCTATGTTTACTCTTAATTGCGATAATTATTAGACAATGTTAATTAATAGGAAGAGAAATCATACTATTGAGATTTCTCAATTTATCAAATAAGAAAAGTGGTATTATGAAGACTTCTGATTTAATCAGCCAAAAAATGAGGCGAAAGGCTTCAGAAATCGACAGTCTTCGTCTAGGTTGTGGATGGACTGAAGATGATCTTGACAAACCATGGATTCTTGTTGACTCTGTTGAAGGGCAAAGTCATCCAGGTTCTGTACATCTTGGTTTAATTGGAGAAGAAGTAATAACAGGAATCGTAGCAGCGGGAGGAACTCCTGCAAAATACTATGTTACGGACACTTGCGATGGGATCTCTCAAGGCACCCCTGGTATGAGTTATAGTCTTCCCAGCCGAGAATTCATTTCATTTGCAGTAGAGATGCATGCAAAAACTGGACATT
The DNA here is from genome assembly GCA_016840515.1 of Candidatus Borrarchaeum yapensis. Taxonomy (GTDB): domain Archaea; phylum Asgardarchaeota; class Sifarchaeia; order Borrarchaeales; family Borrarchaeaceae; genus Borrarchaeum; species Borrarchaeum yapensis. The sequence continues at coordinate 27,892 of JAEOSF010000047.1, forward strand.
TTGATGCAATGGCACTTGTTAGTAGCTGTGATAAATCGATTCCGGGACATTTATTGGCAGCCGCACGACTTGATTTACCGACCATTCTTGTTCCGGGCGGTACCGCAGATTGGGGTCCTCACGGGATGACCCTAGAACAAGTGGCAACTTACGACTTACAACGACGAAGAGGAAAATTAAGTAAAGAAGAATATCAGTTCTTGGCTAAATTCGGTTGTCCTACACCTGGAGCATGTGCCTTTATGGGGACTGCCTGTACGATGCAGATAATGAGTGAAGCCCTAGGAATGGCACTCCCAACAAGTGCGTTAGCACTTTCAACCGGTTTCGAGATAACTAGACTCGCGCGTAAAGCAGGAAAACAAGTTTTGTATCTGATTGAACAAGGAGTATCTGCAGGAAAAATACTTACTAAAGAAGCATTTGAAAATGCGATAATGGTACATGCTGCTATAGCTGGATCCACTAATGCATT
>JAEOSF010000015.1 GCA_016840515.1 Candidatus Borrarchaeum yapensis
GGTCTCTCACTTCAATAACATTCTCCATCATTGCAATCACACTTAGAATTGTTAATTGTTTTAACGATTTTTAACTTATGCGGCGGGAAGTCCCTTTCCAAAAGGTGTGAGGGATGAAAGCTGCTAGCTTTATATAATTTTTTGGTGATAGTGCTTTTTGGTATGATGCTGTAATCCGCACCCGCAATTCCCCGACTGGGGTAGAGGGATATCCTCCCATACGCGACCAGTCAGCATAGTGACAGGGGTAAGCGTGAGGAAGCCCGTGCATGAGATCGCTATCCAGCATCGCAAGACATTCCCCTGCATAAGGGGCATGATAGTGAGTGAGCAGCGTGTGCAACCTAGTAAGCTTCCGTAAGCCCATAGACGTAGGCGAAGCTTCGCTTCCCGTGAGGGAACGAGACCACGATGGAAAGCTGGAAGCCCCATCCGAAAGGGTGAGGAGGATATCACTTATTCTCAAAGCCTTTTTCAAGGTAGACCGCCAAGCGAGTGTAAATATATGTTGTAGTCTATATACATTGATATCTACATACTAGAGGCAGTATAAAAACTTATCCATTTTATCACTCCTCCGCAAGAAGATCCCTCAACGTGTTGGAGGGATGAAGTGCGTGACTTTGTTCACTTTCACGATACTCCCTAACCTTTAAGTACGGTTTCGCAGAGATTGTACGTAGAATTGAGCTGAGGTAACACTCGCCAGTTCTCACATTCACATCACGTTCAGGGCAGGGACTGCCCGTAGAGCCTGTTTGACATGTCCCGTTGGGGAATGAATGATTCAGGAAGCCATACAACTTGTTGCATGGTAGTTCACAAAAACAGTTGTGCGATCACTCTTCCAAAATTAAATGAGGCGCAATATAATGACGAGCAGGAAAAAGAGAAGTAAGGGGGAGGAGGCACGGCTTAACGCCGTGCCAATAGTTTTTTAGGCGGTTGCTACTCTTTGCGTTTGCGGTTCTGGGGGGGCTAAATTAGTTTTATGACAATACGTACATGCATCGCAAATACCATAGATACAATAAATTAACGGAACGTTTTTGCAGGGAAGTTTCATTATTTTTCACGTCCGATCTTTATAGTTTTTTTTTCTGATATATTATCAATTCTATAATAATATTGATGTCTCGACATTGTTTTTAAAACTTTCCATAAATTTCTCCGCATTATTCGATTGATGACTCTACATAATAGTAGAGGTATCAAATATAAAAACCTTTCTCCGGGATGGCTAAAATTTATAAATATTGTGAAACATGTGTTTTTTGCACAATTTATGCAAATGAATATTAAATTTTGTAACCTATGAGGCTGTTAAATTGGCCGTGAAGTGTGATTTTAGAGTCTCTACAGTCAATCTAAAGAAGATTGATAATCTGCTTCCAAAAACTTTAATAAGTTTGGCGAACTTCTTTTGCGCCGTATTTCATCTTATTAGAAGCGCTAATTTACTATTCTCATATAATACTTGAAAGTAATAATGACATTTTGGTGCTATATCGTTGAAAATACAAGAATCGCAAGTGAATCACAGCGTATCATCAGTCGAAGAATGTTTAGAGGCTTTATACTCTAAGACGGATGGTTTAAATTGTGAAGATGCAGAAAGACGTCTCCTACAAACAGGTTACAATGAAATTGAAGAAGGAAAGAAAAAAAATGTTTTAGTATTATTTGCAGAGCAATTCAAGAGTTTTTTGATTATTATTTTGTTAGCCGCTGTTGCCATTTCTGCTTTTTTAGGAGAGTTGCTTGACGCAACAGTAATCTTCGCGATTATTATTGCAGTAGCTATTCTTGGATTTGTACAAGAATTCAGAGCAGAAAAAGCAATCGAAGCGCTAAAACAGATTGCAGCACCTGTTGCGCGTGTTAGACGTGATGGCTTTACTAAAGAAATCCCTTCGAGGGAAGTAGTTCCTGGTGATATTGTTCTTCTCGAAATGGGAAACAAAATTCCTGCAGATGTTCGTCTGATCGAAGCAATTAATCTCAAGATGGACGAAGCATCGCTTACTGGTGAATCTGTCTCAGTCCACAAGTCTATACTACCTCTTGCGAAGGATATGCCTCTAGCAGATCGGACAAATATGGCATATTCTGGCACTACAGTTGCATATGGAAGAGGAACTGGACTTGTTGTAGCAACGGGAATGAAAACCGAGTTTGGTAAAATAGCAAAACTCATCCAAACCGCCGAAGAAGGGCAAACGCCTCTTCAACAAAGACTTGATTACATTGGTAAATGGTTGGGAATCCTCTGCATTGTTGTGGTCGTTTTTGTTGCCTTGATACTTGTCTATCACGAGACTGGGTTCAAGTTTGCACTCTTACATCAAGCACTTTTGGTAGAGATTTTTATTTGGTCAGTTTCGTTAGCGGTAGCAGCAGTTCCAGAAGCGCTCCCCGCAGTAGTAGTAGTAGCTTTGACTGTCGGTGTCCAGCGAATGGCGCGAAGACATGCCATTGTACGAAAATTGCCAGTCGTTGAAACGCTGGGTTGTACTACGGTCATTTGTAGTGATAAAACTGGGACGCTTACTAAAAATGAGATGACCGTTTCAAAGATTTTCACAAACTCAAAAATAATTGATGTAACGGGAGTCGGGTTTGATCCGCAAGGAGACTTTCTGTTTCAAGGAGGGACAATTAACCCTAATGAAGGGTCGACCCTTGCTCTTCTGCTTCAAAGTGCAGCGTTATGTGCTAATGCGTCCTTTGAAATAGATACTGCCTCACAAGATAAGTTTTCAGTATTCGGTGATCCTACGGAAATCGCACTAATAGTCGCTGCAGCAAAGGCAGGTTTGTGGCAACAAGATCTCAAGAAGCAGTATCCACGCGTTTGGGAAATACCTTTTACTTCGGAAAGTAAAAGGATGATTACTGTTCACTCAAATGCCGATGGCGATTTAGTAGCATTTCTCAAGGGTGCTCCCGAGATTATACTGGATATGTGTTCGGATGTGTATGGAAATGGTCATAGCATACCTTTAAATGAAGAAAACAGGAAAAACATTTTACAGACCAATCAAAATATGGCTTCTGAGGCTTTAAGAGTATTAGCGGTAGCGTACAAGCATTTATCAAAAAGTCAGGATATTTCTGAAGATAATTTGCAAAATGGGTTCTGCTTTATTGGTCTCGAAGGCATGATAGACCCGCCAAGAGAGGAAGTAAAACAGGCGATCCAAGAGTGCAATCAAGCAGGTATCAAGACGACAATGATTACTGGCGATCATAAACTCACAGCAATGGCAGTAGCTAAGGAAATTGATCTTTTAAAATCCAATGATCTTGTTTTAACGGGCTCAGAACTGGATATACTTTCAGATAGTGAGTTTGAAAATATGGTAGAAGAGGTATCGGTTTATGCACGTGTTTCACCTGAACATAAACAGCGTATAGTAAGTGCATTACAGAAGAGTGGACACATTACTGCCATGACAGGAGATGGAATAAATGATGCACCTGCATTAAAAATGGCAGATATTGGTGTAGCAATGGGTATTACTGGAACTGATGTATCAAAAGAAGCTAGTGATATGATTCTCACGGATGACAATTTTGCCACAATTGTAGCGGCAGTGGAAGAAGGAAGGGGTATTTTCGATAATATAAAGAAATACTTGGCTTATTTACTTAGTTGTAATGCCGGTGAAATCCTTTTACTACTCGTTGCTAGCTTAATGGGACTTCCACTTCCTTTAATTGCAATTCAACTTCTTTGGATAAACTTGACTACGGATGGACTTCCTGCATTAGCACTAAGCATAGATCCACGAGATCCAGACGTATTACACCGACCACCAAGAGATCCACTTGAAAGCGTATTTACGAGAAGAGTTCTTTGGTTAATTGCCTCAGTTGCGATTTTAATCACAATTGGCATCATACCTGTATATACATGGGCTGTAAACAGTGGAGCAACAATTCAAAAAGCTCAGACAATAGCATTCACAATGCTAGTCATGTTTGAAATGTTTAATGCATTTAATTGCCGTTCTGAAAAACACTCTATTACTAAACTAGGTCTTTTTACCAATGCATGGCTACTTCTAGCTGTTGCTTCTTCGATTGTCTTACAGTTAGCAGTAATATACGTACCTTTTCTTCAGCCACTATTTAATACGACAGCGTTAAACCTAGTAGAATGGCTGATAATTATAGTAGTGAGTGCATCAGTTATTTTGGTTGTGGAAGCAGGAAAATTTATTTGGTCACCTGAAATGCATTTATCACTTCAAAACTAGAAAATACTTATTTCTCACACAATAGACTATTTGGAAAAGAAGATTTCTTCTGCAGCCAGGTCGAAGAGGTGCAGAGATTTTTCTTCGCTTTATTTTTGTTAAATAATATTATTACTGAAAATAAGGTTTTTCCAAGTGTCTCAGGTAGAATTTATCGCGTTCTTTTTTCCAACACTTGAACTCTTCAAAATCTTCAAGCAGAGGTACAAAATCCTCTATCATTTTAATATGTTTCTCGACCTTATCGTCTCTTTCCTTTCCCTTTTGCTCCAATCTAACATAAAAAATGAGTGTTTCTCCAATATGTTTCAGTTAGAATTTTTGAGGTAAACGCTTTTAGAACTGAACGTTAATGAAACAAACGTCACGTAATTTTATATAGCTAAAAAGACTCATTTTGAGTTCATGGAAATTGAAAGTATAGGTAGACTAGTGGAAGGTATCATCGTCATCGTGCTAGGAGCTCTGATGCTGGCTGAAGGAGTGGTCGGCTATGTCGCAGGTGTGTCAATATTTTTCGCAGGTACCAATCCAGCGTTTGTTGTGGCAGTAGGGATAATCGCACTTGTAGTAGGTGCTTCTCTCGTAGAGAAAGTGGAGAAGTAGCATTTAATTTGAGGATGACTCATAATATCTTTATCACAGTCAATAGGAAGAGGCCAGATCAAATATTTAATTCTACCTGAGAATAAGATTTTTCAAAGAGTTTCAGGTAGAATGATCTGTTTTCAAGAGATTATATCGTTCTCCCTGATGAGTGTTCCAGGTTTCAAGTATAATAACATAATACCCAGAATCCACATCAGAATAATGCTCGCAATGTAAATTTGTAAATGCTGACTGAATGATATGTCTGGAAACATAGAAAACACGATATTCCCAGCAGCATTGAACATTGTGTGAGATATTACCGCGATTAAAACGCTCCCTTTGGTATTATTGTAAACTGCGGTCAAAAGAATAGCTTCACCAGTAATACTTCCAAGATATAAAAATATAGTCCATGCAGTAACCTCGAAAATTGAAGGAATTGCGGCACCTGGAAGCCAGAATAAAGGGATGTGCCAAAAGGTCCATATAAGCCCCAAAATAAGACTACTAACCAAGGCGCTATACTTCGCTTGCAGTCTTGGTAACGCATAACCACGCCACCCGAGTTCTTCAGCCAGAGGACCAACGGGCAAAGCAATCAAGATATAGACAACGATCAGGAGGTACCAGTTGGTCGGGTCAAACTGACCTATTCCTCCCACTTGCAAAGCAATAAGACCGATCGCAGCAAAAAGCAAGGCAAGTGGTGTTAAAAACACGAATAAGTACCATGTCAAGTGAACCCGCCAGATAAGAAATTTCGAAAGCAGCCTTCTGACGCCAGATTTACCCTCCAAAACCCCAGCCATAATTACTGCTGCGATTGAGGGGCCGTATGCGCCCGGCATTCCGAGCAATAAAAGCCACCACGGATACGTTTCTACCCGAAGCTGTAGAAAAACGTAAACCGCAGGGATCAGAATTGCCCAAGAGATCAAGAAAGTGAGTAGAAAATACCCGACCAACGGGCGTTGTCTAAGAAACGAACGAATGGCTGATTCTGAAGACATATTGTAACCTTCCCACCCCTTGTCCCTATAATAATAGTATTCATCGATAGATGAAATTGTCATATATATAATTTTTTGCGACTTGGATTTCTTCACCAAAAAAATAAAAGAAGATGAAAAAGAACATACATTTATTATATGGGATTTTAGGGGAGATTTCCTCTGTAAAACCGATTTTATACGAATTATTCTACATGAAAATAGGTTTTCCATAGTGTTTCAGCTAGAATCATATAGCTCAGTTAGAGGCGACTTCACATTCATTCGTAGGTTTTTGAGTTAAGTAGTCTTGTGTTTCTCTGAGACGAGTTTCGTTGCGTCTGTGGGGCATGTTGTAACGCATAGCCCGCATCCATAGCATTTTTCTGCGATAAGTGTAGATTTTCCGTTTTGCAGTTCTCTAGCACTGAAGAAACATCTTTCTATGCAGATACCACACCCGTCACACAATTCTGTATCGACCGTTGCAATGTAGTCGGACTTTGCCACGAAGGATGTCTTTCCATAGTCTAAGAGCGGTTGTAAATCATGACAGCAGCAGGGGCAACAACTGCAGACAGCATAAACCTTCTGGCCAGGCAGATATAATGTGAGATGCACTAAGCCGGCCTCATTGGCGATATTGAGAACCTTTCTTGCTTCGTCTAGCGTTATTTGTCTCGCGTACCCTCGTGATATAAGATATTTGGCCTCCTCATCCAAGAGCAGGCATGTATCTACTGGGCTCTCGCAGTTTTCAAAGGTCGTTCGACACCCACAGTTGGTAAGGGCAACAGTGTTAGCCTCCTTCAAGAAATGAAGGGCTTGTTCTGTCGGCAAGATGTATTGTCTTGCGGCGAAAGCTTTTTCGATGGATATAACTTTCGAGGAAGAGCTTATTCGACCGGTTTTGATTGCTTTTTCGGTTTTTTCGATTCGTGTGAGCCTATAGAATTGTCGGAGCGCATGAAGATTTTCGATTCCTAACTCCTCATACCGGTGCTCTTGAAGATATTGACTGATGATGTTGTAAAATCGTCTACAGCGATAAGCCTCTTTACTATCGATCTTCTTCTTACTAACAATCCCCTTTTGATAGAGCGCCTCTAGCAGCGAGCCTATCTCCTCTGAATTTGACTTTCCAAGTCTTTTTACTATAGTTGAGGGGGTATGAAACTCCTTGGTTACCAAAATTAAAACTTGGCTTTCCTCTAGGGATAGTAGCCTTCTAAGAACCGGTCTGAATTCATCGGGAACAGCCAATTCCTTCTCAAGAGTTCGATAAATCTCCATTATATATCTCTCACAGTACCAACAATTTTATTAAATACGGAGTGGGTAGTTGAACATCGTCCTAAATTTGAAAAAGCATGAGAGCAGCACGCATACCTTTTGTTGAGCGAAATATGAAAGCATCTTGGTTAGCATGGATTCTTGAAATTTCTGCCGAAGCTATGAAAAAACATCTTAGGTATCACGAAATAAAATAAGTTTTATGCTTTCTTTTTTTTCTTTAGTTTACGGTAAGCATATCCATAGAAGAAGAGAGAACAGCTTTTATAGTTGATCAATCAATAGAAAACACTTGTTTTGCAGCTCCTGTATTCACAACTAAATACGTTGGACTATTGAGTTTTTTGAATCGTGGAGAATGTCGAAAACCACCTTTTCCTAAGACTTCATACATTTCTATGTATGATGTTGGATTGCTCATTTGGATTCTGAGTATATCAAGGATCTCTTGAATTAAATCAATTACGTCCTTTGTTGGAATATCTGATTCAAAAATTCCTTCACTAAAACCCTTATTGAGCGTTTCAAGAGTATCTTCAATCGACTTGAGTTTTTCAGCAGGCGTTGCAATTGGTTGTGCATCTACTGATTTATCAGTAACTTCATGAGTCTTTTCGATCATATCTTTGATTGATACACCTTTTGAAACTAGTTTAGGAATTAGCCTGAACAAATGCATCCAACTTGTATACTCAGAAACAGACTCAAGTATATTATCAATTTTAAAGTCAGTCCCATCATAAGTCAAATTAAATTGCTGAATTTCTTCTAATGATTTATCGCGTAATTCCATTAATCGTCCTTCTTCTCGTAAAACGTCCATGTCAAGACGGGGCAAAAATCGAAGGTATTCTAGTTTCTGAGAAATGCCACGAATTTCTTTGAGCTTTGGTTTGAAATCTTCAGAATCTGAAGTAATAGTTCCCGCATTATACAATTGTTCTATTGCAGAAACGACTGAATTGTCGATCATGAATTTGATATGTTCAGCAGGTACGTGTCTAATTCCAAATTCTGCATGCTCTTCCCGTTTGAGAATATCTTGGGGGGTAACTTCATCATATCGATCTATGAACGTAAAAATATGTCGTTCCTTCTCAGATCTTTCTTCAAGATTAACAGGTTTTCCTTTTTTAACAATGAACGTGGCAAGTTGAGGTAAAAGTTCCGCTAGCCCACCTAATGCACCCTCAGCGTACATATTTTCTCACCTTTCAAAATGAAGTAATGGATCTGGCAGTTCATTAGTTAACTAATATTTATTCGCATCATCATTTGATCATAAAAAAGTATCTATTGCCGTAAGTAATTCAAGTTTTTCCTTTCCGCGTTTATTCAGCTATATTAAAATAAAATCGCTCCGCCACCCCTTGTTGAGAGTGACGAAGCAATTTAAAACTGCTTATGTATGCTGAAGGTGCATTGGGCAGTTTAACGTTTTTTTGACCTTTCTTGTCCCCTACCTGTCATCCATTCCCTTCAATGAGGCGTCAGACCTCTCAGGTTCTGTCTCATGCACAAGAACGTGCTTTCTACGATTTGCAGAAAGCATACCGCTTTATATCACACAGATTTATTTGCAAAAAACATATTTAACGGTTAGAGACCGCTGTGAAAGTGGAAAAAAAAACGCAATACATCCTCCACAAATAGAGAGTTTTCTTGCTCAGTAATTATAAACCTCTCGATTATCGAGAATTTTTTAACTTGTTAATATTTTTAACTAAGGATAAACCTATTGTTCCAAGTAATTCATCTTCTGGAAAAGGAGAAGTGTTGGTTATGGTTGAATTCCGAAAGGTTCTATTCACTTCAGAGCATCAAGAAACTATCAAGATAGAATTGCCATATTATTCTGCCTTTAGGGACTTGCTAACAGTGCCTTGGTTGAGTTATTTTCCATTGGAACTCTACTCTTCGCGACCTAGAGCGATGGGACTAACTGATTTTGACATAGTAGTAATAGGGCATCCAAAAAAGCCATTTTCGATTGATAATATTATCAAATACATCAATTTTGTGGAAGATGGTGGCTGTCTTTGGATAATAAGTGGCAATGGTGGAGATCTCAACTGGAATAATAATTTAAGTGAATTAGGGAAGCAATTCGGTATTATTTTTCAATCAGATAGAGTTATTGACCATCATAACAATGTTGGAAAGCCATCATGGCCAACTATCACAGATATAATTGAAGATCAAGTCACTTTAGGCGTGAAACGCTTAATTTATCCTGTAGGCTGTAGCCTGTTAACTAGAACCAGAAGAATGAAAAATATTGCCTATTCAGATGATAACGCTTCAGTTGAAGCAATTAATAGAGATGCGAAAAAAAGGGAGTTTTCAGATAGGACTGGATTCTTTGGTAAAGATGACTGGATAGACATCGGTATTCCACATGTGCCAATTATAGCCACAACTACTGTCAAAAATGGGAAGATTGTAGCTATTGGAACACCTAACTTTTTCCATGATCAGGTGATACGCGCTGAGGACAATCATACACTAATTCTGAATCTTTTTGTTTGGATGATCTCAGATCTTTAGACTACCTTGAAGCATAGTTATTTATGCGAGAATAATTAGAGTAACGGATCATGTTTGGAGTAGAGTTAAGATATGACCCTTCGCAATTTGATATGACCCCTTCGCAAATTGCTTCGTCTTTTGAATGGATTGTCCCCAATTTTATTGGCGGATACGCTTCATCTTCTATACTTGGTGCAAATACTAGAAAATATCATGGACTGCTTGTTGCGTCTATGAAACCCCCATTAAAAAGAACAGTGCTCTTAAATAAACTTGAGGAAGAAATAATTCAGTCTAACAGGGTTTTCAAACTCTCAACAAATTTTTACAAAGATACAATATATCCTGAAGGTTACAAGCATCTTAAGAATTTTGTACTCGCCTATTTTCCTTGCAGTCTTTTTAGTAACAACAGAGTAACTGTCCAAAAACGTATTAGCATGATACATCAAAAAAATGCTACAATCATTCAATACCGAATTGTGAATTTAGATGACGAAAAACTACGTTTTGTAGTTTATCCGTTGATAAATTCACGATCCTTTCATCATATTACACGTTTAGATGAAATTAGCTGGCAATTTCAACAAGAAATAGAGGAAAATTATGTAAATATTGTTGCAACATACAAAGATGCCCCATATTTGTCTCTTTTCTCAGATTGGTGCAGTTATCAGGAAAGTAATTTGCCCGAAAAACAAAGATGGTACTCAAATCTAAAGTATCCCCTTGAAGAACGCCGTGGCGAAGCTTTTCTTGAAGATAATTACTCTCCAGGAAGTTTTTCCATAGAAGTAGAACCTGCCTCATGGGAAACAGTACATATCATTGCTTTTGCTACAGATACTTTACAATCCGAAGCGACAGCTATGAAACAACTAAACATACAGAAAAACACAGACTGGGAGGCCTTACTCGAATTTGAGAAATATAAAATAACAGAGGCACTAGATGAATTCTATAAATTACATGATGCTGCAGCTAAAACAGATTGGTTAAAATGGCTGATTAGAGCGGCAAGATCGTTTGTTGTAAAGAGGACGAATGGAAATACAATTATTGCAGGCTATCATTGGTTTTCAGATTGGGGGAGAGATACGTTTATTTCGCTACCTGGATTATTGCTTGTCACAGGACGATATAAAGAAGCACAACTAATTCTATCTACGTTTGCCAAATATTGTAAAAATGGATTAATCCCAAATCGATTTTTAGATCTAGGAATTACTGTGACGTCAGGAGAGGAGTATAATACAGTCGATGGTACTTTGTGGTATATCTATGCAGTCTATCAATATTTGAAATACACAAATGATTTTAATTTTGTCAGAAATCAACTCTGGCCAGTTTTAAAGAGATGCATAAATGCCCATATTAACGGAACCGATTTTAATATTAAAATGGACGAAACTGATGGACTTCTTTCACATGGACCCCAATTGACATGGATGGATGCAAGAATTGACGACTGGAACGTTACGCCTCGTGAAGGCAAAGCTGTTGAAATTCAGGCGCTTTGGTATAATGTTCTACAAATAATGAAGAATTTAGCTCGCAGGTTTGAAGATAATATATCATTAGCTAATTATACTGCCCTTTCGAATCAAGTAAAGAATAGCTTTGAGAAGACTTTTTGGAACGAACAAGTTAATTGTCTCTACGATGTAGTAAATAAAGATGAAAAGGATGCCTCTATTCGACCAAACCAACTATTTGTAATTTCTATGGACTTCCCACTTTTAGACTATCAGAGACAAAAACTTATCCTTGATAAGGTATGGGAAAAACTACTTACCCCATATGGTTTAAGAAGCCTTTCTCCAGAAGATCCAAGATATGTGTCAGCATATGAAGGCGATCGATGGAAAAGAGACTCCTCATATCATCAAGGTACAGTCTGGGGTTGGCTATTAGGGCCATTCATAACTTCCTTTGTCAAACTGAATAAATATAAACCACAATGGAGAAAATTTGCTTTAGAGGCATTTTTAGAGCCTTATGTTGTCCAAGTAAGACATTCCGGACTTGGTAGCATCAGTGAAATCTTTGACGGAGATTATCCCCATTCTGCACGAGGTTGTATTTCTCAGGCCTGGAGTGTCGCGGAACCTCTTAGGGCATATGTTGAAGATATCCTATATAAACGACCACCACAAGAAAAAAGTATAGTAGGCTAACAATGAACTTTTGTTAAGACCAGTAACTGACAACTAACACAATTTCTTTCCACAGAACCTACAGTATCGGATAACAGGGTGCGATGGTGAATAGTCGCTTTGCTGCATAAAGTAATTAGAGTTGTTTTCAACGCAACTATACTCAGGTACGATATTGCTGACAGGTGACATTTGGTAACTCTCATGGCTTATCGTTTGATGATTCGTGACCTCTGGTAAGAATGCAGAAATTAATAATAATATTCCTGCAATCAAGCAAATAATTGCACCAATTCCTATTGCTTCTGGGAAATACCAAAATACCAAAAGCGCTATTACGCCTCCTGCGTTGTAGATGTTTAGCAATCCTCCGATAGCCAAAGGTATCCTTAATCTCTTGATTATACCAAATAATGCCAGAAAACTGCCAAATACTGAGAATATTCCAATACCAAACAGACCGATGAACTCCCAGCCATAGTAATAGTAATAATAATAGTCGTAATAAAATACACTCATCCAGGGCAAAAAAACTCCAATCATGTTGAAGAAAAGACCAAAATATTTTGTTAAAGTGCTAAAATTTACATTAATCTTAATTTCAGCGTATGTTATTTTAAAACCTCCCAAGTATTCTAAGATAAAAAGAAGATATTCGGTATTATCTCACTTTTCGTGTAGTTTGACACAACAAAAAAGAAACATCATTATTTTCTGAAACACTGTTATTGTTTCTGAAATTGTTCATTTTTTGGAAGTTGAAAAGGAGATGATTTTAACTAAATGCTCTGCGATTAGTACTAAGTAATTTCTTGACAATACGGGCGTTCATTGGCTTTAACGGTTTTTATTTAATCGATAAAAAAAAGAGGAAAAGTGTAATTCATTACACCAATTTAATTTAGTACGGAACTATTGCAGAGAGAGAGGTTTACATTCTCTTTAGAAGTGTTATTAGGCCTCACATTACACTGAAACGCATTGTAAGGAAGTCTTCTTCTTTTGTGAAGACGAAGAAGAGAATTAAGAGAATAGCTACTACAACGAAACCACCAAGTCCTAGTGCAAGACCAACTAAAGGCGTTAATCCTGTTGTAATGATTAAGAAGCCTACTCCGAAACTTGCTACGAGTATAACAGATGCCGCGATAGTAATTGCAAACAGTATTGAAATGTACCAACCTGAATACCATCGGAAAAATACGCCCAATACTCCTGCAAATGAGAGAATACCGATAAGCAAAGCAAAGCTTGCCAACACAACAGCCCCAGAAACACCTGTTGTTGCCGCCAATAATACGAGGAGATAACCTCCAAGAACTAGGGCAAACCCTAACAAGATATTTAGCATCAGCATTAAAAGCGTCGAAATTGCTAGTAATTGAGGCTTTTTTTCTACAAATTGTGTGTCTATGTCTTTTTTAGAAGAAAGTTTTTGACCGCATTTTTTACAAAAGTCATCCGTTATAGAATACTTTTCATTGCAGGATTCACAAAACTTATACGAGACCATTTCAGAAGGCATCTTTTTAACTACTTTTAGGTTTTTCACGCAGTGCGGACAACTTTCTAACTCTGAGGGAAAATTTAGATCACATCTCTCACAACTAGAAAAGTCTTTGGCTATATCTAAACTGTTTTTCATGAGTTTAAATCCAATAACATACACTAAAATACCAAGAATTGCAAAGACTGCGATAGAAGCGATATCAAGTGCAAATCCGTCAGGTAACACGTCAAACAACACGCTTGATCCATTCCATGTAAGATGAAGCATAACTGCCAGTATATAGTACATAAAAAACGTCTTTAGTGCCAAAAAGCGGGAGTCTACTTTTTGCCTTAAACGATCTGATTTTCCTAAACTGTATCCTGTCAGTATCCCACCACCAATGTGAATAGGAGCACTACTCCGAAGAACTACTTGGAACCAATATTGAAAGAGACTTGTTACTCCAAAGGCGGGTAAATTAACAAAAACATAGAGATAAGTTTCCAGTACAGTAAAAATTCCTCCTGTCATTATTCCGAAGAACACGCCTCTGTACTCGCTATATAGCATCCCTTTTCTTTCGCCTAATCTAATCTCACCCGTCCCAGAAACACTACGTTCTTTTGACCAGTAGAACAACATATTAGGAAGTGCTTTTGTAAATTCTTCTACTAGGGGAGCGACCACCACAACTGATAGTATCGTGAGCCACAATTCGGGGGCAACTATACTGCCAATGAGTAGAATTCCTACAATAGCATTAAGCGCTCCAAGCTGGTTGAGTATTAAAGCCGTGAATATGATAAAAACGCCTCCATATCCTACGAGGAACATTAACTTAAGTGGGATATGAAACGGTTTCACCCTTAGATAGCCATAGAAAAACCACGCCAATGCAAAGACAATAGGGCCAAAAACCAAAAATGCAAGAAGATATGCCTCATAGAAGAATGTGAAAGCCATAAGTCCTACGAAAACTAATAGAAATGTAAAAGGAATACCTCTGTTTATTAACTGGTTTTGACCTTTTAGATCATTTAATTGCATGGTGAACCCTCACATCTGACAAAATGGCAAATAGAAATAGGATCGTGATATTAATTAAAAGGTAAGAAGCGCTTTATCTACTTAAAGATATTTTTTGTAGCATTTCTAAATAATCAGTTAATTCTTCAAAAAAGCTCTCTTCTTCTTCTTTTTCATCAAAAATGGCCTCTAGGACGTTAATAGCCGTATTTTGTGTTTGAGTCTTTAATTTACACAATTGTACGCCCTCTTGACTAACTCGAAAGAGGTCATGTGCTTTAGTTCTACTTGTAATTGGTTCAACTCGATAAATTTGCCTTAAAGTATACGAAATAATTAATGATGCTAAATCGCGTACTTTTTCGGGATCTATAGATGGTAGAGTGACCTTAGATGGTTCTTCACTTTTCGACTCAATCGTATTTGTCACGGGTTGAACAGATGTATCGGTCTGAACGTTACTAATGACTTCTTTAATTTCTTCTGCCGGAGGAGTTATTTCATTGAGTTGAACTGGAGGCGCCGAAGATTCTTCAACTACCTTCTTAGGTTGAACGAGTGGCGTAAAGTTTTCATCTGGTACATCCTCAAGTTGAACGAGTGGCGTAAAGTTTTCATCTGGTACATCCTCAAGTTGAACGGGCGGCGATGAAGGTTCTTCTGGTACCCCACCAGCAGATTCAAAGACTTTTGAAAATTCTGAAGTTTCTTCGCCTTCACCTATTGGAGACATAGTACGAAATTTTGGACCTACTACACTTCGTAGTGCTCTGGCTGCTCTTGCACCAACAAATTTATCTTTTGGACCTACATCTTTTCCATGCCATATCCAAATTGCACGAGCAACAATATCTACAATCAAAACTACAGATACTGAATTCAAATTTTCTTGTTTAACAACAGCTTCTGTTAAACTACCATCCTCTGGTTGGACAACATACATTCTCGATTTTTGTTCAGTAATGAGATTCTCCCATCTACTAGTCCAATCTGCAAACATTGTTTTTCCCAGCATTAGCTTAAAATTCGAAATGGTAAGTCCTAATGAAAAATTTTTCAAACCTAATGAAAAGTCTTTTGGTGAAAATCTTAAACTAAATTTAGAATAGCGAGCCTTTTTCTTTTGATGGTCTAAATTAGTGGAATTATGTAGTCTTTAGAATGTGCATCTATTGAGCCAATTAAAACTCTGAATGCTTCTTTATTTCTGTAAATCACTTTTTCTAGTTTCCCAAAAGCGAAAATGTATTCGTTTTTTTCCGCGAGGTCACAATACAACCCCTCATATGAAACAAGTTCTTCAACAGTGGTGTCGACTTCTAAAGTCTTTGAGCCTTCTAGTATTTCTACATTAGAAAGTTTATATTTGCATGGAAGATATATCGCCTCTGAATTGTCTGTTATTTGTGCTTTAATCTTAACTAATCCATATGGTTCGTATTTTGCGTCCCCGTATTGCTCATAAATTTCTTCTTTGGTTCTAATAGGATGAATAGAATAGCGGGTGTGCTCAAATGTGCCAATATTCCATCTTCTAAGGAAGATTTTTTCTAATTCATTCGCATCTAATGGAAGTACTTGTGCTCTTGATTCGCACCAGTTTTTCAAAAACTCAGTTGACATTTTTGAAAAAGGGTCATCATCTTTTGTTAATTCTAGCAATGTATTTTTTACCTTATAGGCATTTGATCCATATACAGTGATATCAATATCAGAAAAGGCAGGATTATGAATATCAAGAAGAATGGAACCAATAATTCCAAAGGATGTTAAAGGGACACCACTTCGGCGAGATAACTGCTTGGTTAGATTCACTGCCTTTTTTTGGAGAATGTCTAAAGAGTTCATCTTTAATAAACTCTGGAGTTTTTCCTCGGGAATATAATATCTATCAATCTTGTCATAAGGAACAGTAGACATCTCAATCTGATTTACTGGACAGAAAAAGAGATATTCGGGATATTCTTGCCGTAAAAAACCAAATGTATCCCCAACGGTTGTTGCAGAATAATATGGAAGCACTCTTTCAAGAGGCGTTGTTCCGTCCTTCCATTTCCCAGAAGTTGGACTGGGAATATACTTAAGGTAAGCGATAATACGATTTGGTGGATGTGTATAGCCTACAACTACCCAAAAGAAACCTTCTTTTGTCCGAATAAAATCTCTGTCAGCAAAATAGCCCCGATTTGAAAATAAGTTCATGAAATTACACCGACAGGTTTGGGCTTAGGTTCAAAGAACTTAATCGGCATGAAATAATCATTCCGATGTTCTCCAAGTACCATTTGATACCATTCAGATCCATCTTTTCTTATTACTTTTTCAATTTTCCCACAGGCAACAATTATCTCTCCTTTTTGTGCCTGTTCACAAAATCGTCCTCTAAATGAAATTATCTGGCGAATATCTTTTACTTGGACGCCCTCAATAGTTTTTGCGTCTTCTAATAAGTATTTACATGGCGTGAAGATAGCTTCAGAATCATCAGCGACTCTACCTTTCACCACGGCAAAGCCAACTTTTTTATAGTGATAATCTTCGTATTTCTCATCTATTTCAGAAGGAGTTTTTACAAAGCGCATAAAAAACTCTCGATTGTTGTACATACCTGAAATATGTTTTCTCTTTTCTAGCTGTACAAAAGTTGAAAAAGCCGACTCTGTTTGTTGATTTCTGAAAAAGTGGAGATCCTGCAACTCATCAATTGTCATAGGACGCACATTATGTTTTCTTTCATCCATTAGCTCAGTTAAACACTTATGAACTTTATAGGAAGCATCCATACCATAAACTACGATATCCATATCAGATTTTCGTGTATGTAATCCGACCATTAAAGAACCAGAAATCCCAATTGAGTTATCAACAACTCCCTCATCAAGAATCTTAACAAAAGAAATACCTTCTTTTTCTTGATCTGAGAGTTTGGGTTGATTTAAAAGACGTTGTACAGTCTCTGTGGGGTTATATATTTTCTTTATGTCCTTATAATGGACACCTTGAAGAATTTGCCCACTATATTCGTCTTGGAAGAGATAATAAGGATGATGTTTTTGTAAAAACTCAAAGCGATCCCTAAGTTTGTAAACTTTCAAAAATCTCCTGCCATTTCTTACTCGTGTCCCATTTGAGGAGGGATAATATCTTAAAAACGCGATTATGCGATCATGAGGGTGTAAAATACCTTTAACGTCAAAAATCAAAGATTCTTTAGTTTCAACGAAATAACCTTCAATCGCTTTAATTAAGTTCATTTCCTATATTTGCTCCTAAAAAGTAATGGGTAAGGAACTAAGTTATCGATTGTTGCTCTGTAGCAAAACCGATCTCTTTGAGAGCCCGTATAACCACGACGCCTATTATTGTAGTAGCGATAGCAATAATTATTCGTTCTATAGGATAGATAAAAGCGACAAGGATCCATATTTCTGCTGGTAAATACCCTCCAAAAAGAATTGGTGCACTTATAGCTTGAACAAAAAAACTACCTGTAATTTGGTCGCTCATTGTGCTACTAAAAGCTATGAAAAATACCCATACCCAAGGGGTCTCACTCTCAAGTATTTGTCTCCGAATTGGTGGTATAAGAACCGTTATAGTCAAGACACACAAAAGAATGAGATGAAGCCAAAGGAAAGTAAGAAACGAAGCAAAAGGTCTATTTGGAGGAAAGAACAGAAAACCAAGTACTAGAGCGGCGTAAATAACACAGGCAAGATACGCTGAATAAGGATATAATCGTTTTTGCGCTAGTAAACCAGCAATGAATGCACCAACAACTCCTGGAATAAAACCGAGGCCAAGAAAAATTGCACTGGCTCCAGGGTTCAAAAAGCCACCAAGGATCCCGCCAATGAGTGCTGCTATCGGACCAAGGACTGGTCCCAAGATGATTCCAAAAAGCGGAACAGTGATAGCAGAAGCCGAGATCTGCCCAGCACCAAACGGAGTAATTATTGGAAAAATGGGAACAACGGATAGAATAATATGAAGTGCTGCAAGGATTGCAACAAGTGCCCAACTAAATGAATCTTTTGGAATAAGTCCTTGCGATCGTTTCATTGGTAATTCCACCAAAAATTTAAATAGCCTAATTTTATGTAATAATTAACACTACAAGTGTCCTAGGTAACACTTATGTTTCACTAAGAACACGAATATAGTCTCAATTTATCTATTTATAATCTTTATCTTTCGTTTGAGAAAAAAGGCGCCACATCACTCCAAAAACATATTAAGAACAACAGAATGCATCTTTTCGCTCTGTATTTGGAGGTAAATAGAATATGAGCCAAAAAGACGAGAATGAATCTCATGAAAATTTGTTTCCCTACATTTTGTTACTGCCAATCGATTCTAAGAAGCTTCGCTCTATTTTGAAAAATGTATTTAGCTCTGAGCTCGGCATCAGGCTATTTAGAGAGTTAGGAAATGAAGTATGTCTAATTCAGAAAGATGTAATTGAGCGCCTAAAGAAGAAGGAAGATTCGGAAGAAAAGGGTCATTCGAATAAAACTATCATTCAAAAACTGAAACTCTTTGAAATGTCGCAGCTTTTAAAATCAGAACACAGAGAAATCAATGGGCGTAGATTGCTCTGTTATGTCCCCACAAAAATGGGAAAAACACTATCTTTGCTCCTTACAGGCCATGAAATGTCAAGAAGTTCAATTAGGAATGCATTTGAAGACTTATTTCAATTGTACCTAGACAGCGCTTTAAGATTATCATTTGAACAGGGATTTGAGTTAGAACAACTTCACGATATTTTTCACAAAATTGTTGCTCAGCTTAGTATTCAGCTAATTCAAGTACCAAAAATTGCTCCAGATGTCGTTGTTTTCGGGTCTGCAGCCATGGATATATTGATCAAATCAGAATTTCCAGATGTTGATGAATTAGTCATCTCAGATGAGATATATAGATTACCTGGAGGCTCTGCAGCAAATGTGTCTGTAGCTTTATCCAAGCTTGGAGTTCAAACAAGTTTTGTAGGAAAACTAGGAGGAGATTTCAACAGTTTACTTCTCATCAAAGAGTTTATTCGTGAAGGTGTTGATATTTCTAATCTTAAAATAGAACCTAATAAAAAAGCCCCTGAACCAGTGGTTTTTGTTGATTTAAACGGAGAAAAACGGATAATTGCTCCATATGGAAAAGATATTGCCTTATCCATCGACTCTCCTGAGGAGATTGATTGGGGGTTATTGAAAAGCGCAAGATGTCTTTATATTGGCGATATGTTTCGGGAAGTGAGTGCCGTGATTTCAAGTTATGGTCAAAATTATAATAAGTTGGTAGTCTATCGCCCATCAACAGTTTATTTAAAGCAGGGAATTGAGTCCTTAGAACCTATTTTAAAAAATACAAATTACCTTCTTATGAATAAGAAAGGTTGGGAATTATTAGAATCATCCTCAAATGAAAAACTCAGAACTGCTAACGATTTATTAGACTATGGTTGCTCAACAGTCATCATCACTCAAGGCATACATGGATGTATAGTATATCAACATGAAAGAGAATTTATTGTTCCTGCCAAAAAGGTAGATGCAGTGGACACGACTGGCGCTGGAGATGCATTTGCTGCAGGGCTTATCAAAGGATTACTCGAAGATATGGACATGTATGACGCGGTTCGGCTTGCGATGAGGTATGCATCACATTCTATTCAATATCTTGGGGCTAGAAGAGCTTACTCGACTTTTGACACTTTAAAATCTTAAAAAAGAGGATTGCCTCATCAAAAACATCTTTGAATAATACATTGATTATTGACTAGTCCTAAAAAAAAAGAGATTGAAAATTATTTTTTAAGAATAACTGATGTTTCAGCTTCGGAAAATATACATTTATAAAGGGCTTTTGAGGTACTCATTAAGGATCAAAATAAATAGGTATGCTAACTATTTGCGTTTATTTTAACTATTTTTGAACTATAATCTCTGATAGAGATTTATTTCAAATATGAATGATGTTTCAATCAACAAAAATATGAGTTTATAAACAGTTTTTGAGATTACTCCTAAGACTCAAAATCTCATTCCAACGTTAATTAGAATTTAAAACAAGGTGAAGTGAAAAAAATGACAGAAATAAAGGATAGAGCTAGTGCTGCAATTGTTTCGTGCGGCAGAACTAAATTTTCCGAGCTCTGGGAAGACTCATTATCAGACTTGATGCTAGACTCACTTCTTGAATCACTTAATTCTACAAACGGCAATATAGAGTTCAGAGACATTGAGTCGATGTATATCGGCAACTTTATTTCAGAAAAGATTGTCGATCAAGGATTAGTTGCCGGGGAACTAGCGCAACAATTTGGTACTCATATTCCCATATTCCGTCTTGAGGGAGCCTGCGCGTCAGGGGGACTGGCGCTCTATAATGCATGTTTGGGGATTAAATCTGGAAAATTTGATGTTGTCGCAGTCTGTGGCGTGGAAAAAATGACAGATCGTGGTGAAATTGTTACAGATGCTTTAGCTTCAGCTGCCTCAGATTGGGAAAGATTTTATGGAAATACCTTTCCAGGACTATATGCGACACTTATGGCACGACATATGTACGAATATGGAACTACGCGCGAACAACTTGCCATGGTTGCTGTAAAAAATCATCAGCATGCAGTTAATAATGATAAAGCCCAATATCCCTTTCCAATCAAAATTGAATCAGTATTGAAGTCTCCTTTAATTGCTGATCCTGTTCGTTTGCTGGATTGTTCGCCAGTTTCTGATGGTGCTTCATCAATAATTTTGTGCAAACCAGAGATAGCGAAAGAATATACTGAAACACCAGTTTATGTGACAGGTGCTGGCGCAGCTACAGATGCACTTTCGTTCTTTAACCGTAACGATTTTACAGGCTTAGCTGCCACAAGATTTGCTGCCCAAGGAGCCTTTAGAGAAGCCAAAATTATACAAAAAGATGTTGATATTTTAGAAGTTCATGATTGCTTTACAATTGAAGAGATCACTGCCCTTGAAGATTTGAAATTTGTTGAAAAAGGAGAAGGCGGCCCATTTATTGGAGAATCCGTAGATTCGTTCAAGGGAAGTAAACATATCATATATCCCACTGAAACTGGTGAGATAGTTGTAAACTGTGGTGGTGGGCTAAAAGCAGATGGACATCCAGTTGGTGCCACAGGTGCGAGACAAATCTGTGAAATTTGGGAACAGCTTTTAGGCATTGCTGGCAAGAAGCAAGTTGATTTAGACACCGATCTCTTAACGGGTGTAGCACATAATATCGGTGGTACTGGTGGTGTTGGTAGTGTTCATGTGCTACAAGTTTAAGATTAAAGCCAAAATTTAGAGGTTATGAAATATGAGTGTTCCATATGTTCACAGAAACCTTGCATCACGTTATAGACTCATTGCAAGTTATTGTGACGCGTGCAATGGAAAATATTTTCCAAAGCGCAAGATTTGTCCAAAATGTGGAAATAATGATCATTTGAAGGATATTAGCCTTATAAAAAACGGTCATCGTGCCAATGTTTTTTCTGCATCCGTTATTCGACATCCTGCAACAACCCACACAGGATATGCGCCCTATATCTCAGCTGTCGTGGAAATGGATGGATATAAATTGCCGACCATGATTACGGATTTTGAGATCACAAGTGATGAAATTGACATCGTCAATGACATTATCGGAATGCCAGTTGAACCCGTTTTTAGAAGAATCGCAGAACAGGGTGACGATGGCGTTATAGAGTACGGCATGAAATTCAGGCCTTTCCAATCATCATTATTTAAAGAATACAGTACATATGTTCCTAGAAAAACTTCTCATAGAGCAGGGCTTGTGGGATATGGCGTTTATCTTCCAAATTACAAAGTTACTGTAGAACAGATAGCAACCACCTTTGGAACCAACGCAAATACGTATAAAAGAGGATTAGCACTTGAGGAAAAAGGTGTTGGCAATTTGGACGAGGATACAGGTACATATTCAGTCGAATCAGCACGAAGGGCACTTAATCACGCAGGAATTGATCCACAAAAGATTGATCGTATATGGGTAGGTTCTGAATCACCACCTTATGCAGTTAAACCAACAACTACTATTGTTGCTGAAGCTATTGGCGCTGTACCTTACGTTGGAGGCAGCGACCGTGAATTTGCGTGTAAGGCTGCAACTGATGCGATTCCAGACGCAATAGCACTGGTTAATGACGAACTCACAAGTAAAACACATGAATATACAATGGTCATTGGGGCGGACAAAGCCCAAGCTAGACCTGGTGACGCGCTTGACTACAGCGTTGGAGAAGGTGGAGTAACCCTTATTTTTGGCAAGACCGATGTCATTGCAGAACCATTTGGATTCGCATCATATTTAACTGATACACCAGATTTCTGGAGACGCGAGTTTGAAAAATTTCCAAGTCATGGTGGACGATTTACTGGAGATCCTGCTTATTTTAAGCATGTTATGGGTGCAGCTGAGAAAATAATGAATGATCTAGAAATGACTCCTAAGGACTTTGACTATGTCGTCTTTCATCAACCAAATGGTAAATTTCCAATTCGTGTCGGAACTCAATTAGGATTTGAAATAGAGCAACTTAAACCAGGATTAATGGTAACAAAGTGCGGAAATCTGTATTCTGGATCTAGTCCACTCGGATTCGCATCCACGTTAGACATTGCACAAGATAATGAGAAAATCTTACTTGTTTCATATGGTTCTGGTGCAGGTAGTGACGCATCTGCCTGGATAACAACAGATGTATTACTCGAAAAAAGGGAACGTACAATCCCTGTAAGAGACCAAATAAAAGGTAGAAAAGAAATGGATTATCTCCAATACGCCCGCTCCAAAGGTACGCTGATGTTCTAGGACTATCACTTTTATCGTCCCTGTCCCTGTCCCTGTCATCCATCCCGTTGCTGAAGGCATGGGGCCTCTCGGAATCTGTCTTATGCACAAGAACGCGTTCTCCGCGTGATGCGAGGAACATTTCGCCTTGTAGCTAGTGTATTTTGCCAGTTTGTAGACATCTTCATCAAGTGTATAGGTTTTAATTGGATGTCGTTCTTTATTGATGAAATCATGGAGCAGCATGACGATCAATAATGCTTCATGCGCTTCTGAAACGGTTTAGAAAACCTATTTTCAGGTAGAATTCTGTTGCAGCGTCCTCAGCAACAATGTTATCTTTATGGAAACGCGTTAGGAATCCTTGATGTCTCAAATGTGACTAATCTAGTCGAAGTTGGAAACTACTATATTGATGATACTGCTTTTTCCGTAGTTTTAAGTGGCTCTTATGCTTATGTAGCAGTTGCTTGTATAATTAGACAGCTTAAATGTCAGCAATTCAGTCGCATTTGCACATATCATGGTGATCCTATTCTCTTATAAAAAAGGGAAAGAATATAAGAAATAAACGATTTTAAAGAAAAACTATACTCACATAAATTTCACTTACTTAGGGAGGGATCACATGCAAATCGAAACAAAACTAAAGGAATTGGGTCTTGAACTGCCACCACCTGGAAAACCGGTAGCAAACTATGTTCTAGCTGTGCGTAGCGGTAATCTGATTTTTCTTTCGGGTCACGGACCGATCTCAAAGGACGGCAGCTGGATTACAGGTAAAGTTGGTGCTGACTTAACTCTGGAAGAAGGCTATCAGGCTGCCCGTCAGACGGCATTGGTGTTGTTAACGTCATTGAAAGAAGAGATCGGAAACTTAGATAAGGTACAAAGAGTAGTCAAGCTTCTGGGTATGGTCAATTGTACACCTGAGTTTGTTGATCAACCCAAAGTTATCAACGGCGCCTCTGATCTTCTGGTCGATATTTTTGGTGCTAAAGGCAAACATGCACGCTCCGCGATTGGTGTGAATGCTCTACCGGGCAATATTGCCGTAGAAATTGAAATGATTGTGGCGGTTGAGGGTTGAAACTCTCCTAGAATTCGTTATGATAAGCGAATTCTTAGCAGTACTTCGTGATGATAACCGGGACAGTATGCGTGTCTTCAGTACGCTCGATCCAAAGGTACGCTGATGTTCTGAATTCACTTAGTTTTCTTTTTTATTTTCCATTTTTTCAATGCTCAGTGCAATGAGCTATCACTAGGACTCAATAATATTGTTTTAGTGCCTGCATTTATTCTGCAAAATGAAAAGTGAATAATGGAAATAGACATACTAGCACTACTTCCGATACTTAATTATAAATGAAAATAATAGTCTTCTGGGGATAATATTGAGCAAAGATTTCAAGAAATGGTTTGATGAGTACTCTGCCATATACGATTCCTTCGAAGAGCAGTTAGAACAAAAAAATAAGAACAGCGAAATTCTGTTCAAGCACTTGAACTTAGGACAAAATCAAAGGATTTGCGATGTGGGAACTGGCACGGGCAATAGTATAATCGCTTTGCAGAAGTTAATGAAGAAGAATAAAATAAAGGGGGAATACATAGGTATAGACATATCTGCTAAAATGCTAAATCAACTAAAAGCAAAATGCAAAACAAATGAGATCCACACAATCTGTGCAGATATGAAGTACTTACCTCTCATTTCAGACTGTATAGACTGTCAAACTTTCTATTTTTCTATTCATTTGTCTAGAAATGACGATTTCGATCTAACTCTTAAAGAAACGAGACGAGTTCTCCGTAATGGCGTTGGAAAATTAGTTATTGTCACAATCAAGCCAAATTCTCCCTTTAATCAATTACGTGATCACCTTAAAGGAAAAAAGAGACCTGTAATAAGCAAGCAATTTCTCATAGAAAAATTGAAATCACATAACCTTCACGTAGACTTCACTACTGTTGTGATAAATGCTTTGTACTTCAAAACTATTGATAACGCCCTTGATTTTTTTGAGGAGAGGGGATTGTTAAATAAGAATAGAGAGGAAACAGTGGAAGTATTGAAGCAATACACAAGCGTCACTAAAGAAGGAATCGAAATCGCTGTTATAGATCAAATATTCATTGCATCCAAGCAATCATAAACTAATAACACGCATAAGAACAGTCATTAATTGCCTGACTGATATTTGAGAGCTGGCATTCATCCAATTTTTCTTATTGGCAAATATAAGCCTATATTCCATTTAGGTAAATCGTTTTTTTGTATGAAGTTTTCAATTTCCTTTTTTTCTGTTATATGTTCTTCAAGCCATTGAACGGTGCTGTCAAATTCGTACATATTTTCTTTCATCCACAGTTTCGCCGCTGAATGAAATACATTCCAATCTTGGCCAGAAAGGAAATCACTAAATAGCATTTCTGTAACCGCAAATAAGCCACCTTTGAACTCTTTAATTTTGATTTCACCATCGCCTTCAAAATCATCATCTAACGGCAGCCACACTTCGTATCCATATACAGGGTTGTCTTCAGTAGGAATAGGATTGTTGAATCCAAAGAAATGATATCTCATATTTTTGCTTAAAAGATTCTTTTCCTGTGCCCACGTGATCATTTCTTTGAAAGCATTTAATTCTGGATTTTCGCCAACATATTGGAAAGAGGCTACTTTCATTGGATTAAGTTCAACTACTTTAATCTCCATTTTTAATACACCTATACTTGTCAATTCCACATAGGAATTGCTAAGATTAAAATAATGAGGGGGGGAACTGGAAGTGATCCAAGTGATTTCAATACTTTGACCTTCCGCCAGAGATACTATACGCTTGACGTGTAATGAAGCTTGCTGCATCTGAAACTAAGAACTTTACCAAATCTGCAATTTCCTCAGGTTTTCCAAGTCTACCTATTGGGATTTTTTCTGTTAAGAATTTAATTTGTTCTTCTCCTAAACCTAAAGTCAGTTCTGTTGCGATCAAGGCGGGACAAATACAATTGACATTTATTCCATTTTTGACTACCTCTTCTGCCAAAGCTTTTGTAAAGCCAATAATTCCTGATTTAGCTGCACAATAAGCAGTCATGTTAGCGTTACCTTCTTTACCAGCAATACTAGAAATGTTAACAATTTTCCCATATTGTTTCTCTAGCATTGAAGGAATTACAGCCTGAGAGCAGAGGAAAGTTCCTTTCAGATCGACATTTATGACTTTGTCCCAATCTTCCTCGCGTAAATTTTGAACTGGTACCATCGGGCCAGAGATGCCTGCATTATTTACAAGAATATCGATTTGTCCATATTTTTCTAATGTAAGGCTTATCATATGCTCTACAGCGTTCTTGTTAGAAACATCAGCAAGAATTGCAGTTGCGTCTCCACCATTGGATTCTATCTCTTTAACTACTTCTTTTGCGTTTTCTTCTACAATATCGTTAATTACTAATTTCGCTCCATCCTTAGCTAAGGATAGAGCTATAGCACGACCAATCCCTTGACCTGCACCTGTGACTATTGCGACTTTATCAGAAAGATCTACTTTCAGCATTAAACTCACCTCTTTATCAATTTGTACTTTCTATAATATATAGTTCACTTTAAGCTGCTATACTGCTGCACAAATATCCCAACTACAATCAGGATAAGCCCAATCACAGTTGAGAACAGTATTTGTTCACCTACAAAAAAATAGATGAAAACAAGTGATAAAAAGGGTGATAAGTAAATCAGATTGCTTACACGTGCAGTTGTTTTTGAGAATTTTAAGGCTTTAAGCCAGATTATGAAAGTAATCCCCATTTCAAAGATACCAACATAAGTTGCTCCAAAAAGTCCGAGTGGAGAAACTATCACTGTTGAAAAGATAAGGGTTGCAATTAAAATAAAAATAAAACCAAATGTGAAGTTAAGGAATAATTTTGTTACTTCATCTCTTTTGTCCTTTGTATTGTAAATCCAAAACAATGCCCAGATTCCTGAAGAACCAACAGCTAAAGAAACAGCAAGAGGATCAGAAAACTTTAATGACGCTAAATCACCTCTTGTGCCAATTACGACTACTCCGATGAAACTAACAATGAGTGCAAGAATGCTAGTAGATTTTATTTTCTGCTTAAGTAACGGAATAGATAATAATGCTATCGCAATCCCCCAGGTATAGTTTAACGCTTGGGCTTCTTGAGCAGGAAGCATTGAGTACGCTTTTAGCAGAACAACATAGTAAAGAAAGGGATTTAAAAAGCCAAGAAATGCAGAGTGTAAATAATCAGTTCTTGAATATGTTTTCAATAAAATTAGCTTTTTCTGGATTAACAAAACCACAAAAAAGATTGCAGTGGAGACAATTGAAGAATAAAACAATAGTTGGAGAATGTCTAAATACCTTAACGAAATTTTAAAAGCAGATGCTACCGTTGACCAAAATAATACTGCGGTGAGCGCATACGTATAGGCCCGTTTCTGATTCTCCATAGTCAGGAATTAATCTTTAGCTTAATATAGATTTTTGAAAGTCACATAAGTTAAAAATGCCAAAATCACGTTTTCCAAGATTACTTTGATCACTTACCTTGAACCCTCTCTAACTATTTAACATCGCTTTCAGTCTTTAAATTAGTGCAACTTTCTTTTAAACTGGCTTCGGTGAGATAGGGGAAATGGGATTTCTTGAGAAACTGAAAATATTAGGACCCGCGGCAAAATATGATCTCTGTGCTTCAACAGCCTCTAATAGGGCAATTAAATATTCAAAATTTAATACAATTGGAATGGGAAATCCTGTAGCAGGTGGTGTTTGCCATAGCTTTACCCCGGACGGAAGGTGTGTTTCCCTCTTCAGAGTGCTCTTAACGAATCAATGCTCTAATGACTGCGCTTATTGTATCAATAGAGTTGGAAGAGAATGCTTAAAGGCTGCCTTTGAACCAAAAGAACTAGTAAGAGTTTTTCTCGGACTATATGAACGAAATTATGTAGAAGGTTTATTCTTAAGCTCAGGAATACCTAGAGATCCGGAAGTAGCTATGGAAAAAACTCTAGAAGTTGTTGAATTGCTAAGAACAAAATTCTATTTCAATGGCTACATACATTTAAAACTCATTCCAGGGGCGAATTATGATCAAATTAAACGAGCCTCCGCAATTACCGATAGACTTTCAATGAATATTGAAACTCCAAACCAATCAAGACTTTCTGAACTTTCATCCACAAAGAGGTTGATGACTGACATCTTAAAGCGTATGAAGTGGATTAAAACTTTGGCTGAGAGAGAAGACAATTATGTTCCGGCTGGTCAAACAACTCAATTTGTCGTAGGTGCGGCAGGTGAAAGCGATTTAGAGATATTAGAAAGAATGGAAAAACTTTATTCTCAAATGGATCTGAAAAGGGCATATTTTAGTGCATTTGACCCTATTGATCAAACTCCTCTAGAGAAAATTCCGAAGACACCTTTGATTAGGGAAGTTCGACTATATCAAGCTGACTTTCTCCACCGGAATTACGATTTTCACTTCAGAGATTTAAAAAGCGTGTTAAATGAAAACAATATGTTCAATCTGTCAAAAGATGTTAAACTCTGCTATGCTTTCCAAAACTTGGATCGCTATCCTATAGATGTGAATAATGAAGATACAACTCTACAGGAATTACTAAAAGTACCAGGAATTGGACCCACGTCAGCTAGGAGGATTATTAAAGCAAAAAAAGCGGGTTATCGTTTCAAGAAATTGAAAGAACTAGCAAGAATTGGAGTTGTAGTAAAGCGAGCGACATCTTTCTTGGAAATCAATGGACGAAAGCAGGCAAGGATTGATAATTATGTGTAAAGAAAAGAGTGTCGTTGTAGTTTTTGATTCCACTTTTGAATCTCTCCTTTCGACAGCACTAGTTTGTGAGTCAATGGGAATGGGAGCAAAAGCGGTTCATAAAGACCATTTTAATCCATATATGATTGATAAAGAAAGCAAAATCATTCAAACCGCTAACAATAACGATGAGAGGTATATACAGTTTGAGGAAATTCTAAAGATTTATGAAAAGAGGAAAGGATGTTTTCGTTTAAGTAATTATGAGTTACAAGAGATTAAGAAACTCATAGATTGGAATTTGCGTTATAAGAAGAACGATATGGGTAAATTTGCTTTAATCCTTAAAATAATTAGACAATGTTTAGTTGAAGGACCAAGCATTGTTTTGAGTCAAGTAACAACAGAAAGCAGAGAAACGTATAGACGTTCGCGTCAAGTGGGTTGTGAATATCATAAAGCATGTGGATTTCTAAGGCTGGATGTTGTAGGAGATTTTTTGGTATCTACAGCAAAATTTGAGCATGAAGTAGAAGATCTAATAGTTCGATTTTGGAGTAAACGTTACCCAGAAAAAACAGTGGTGCTCTTTTCTCCAAGTAAACAGAAACCATTTGCATACAAAGGAACCAAGGGTAAGGTCTCTTTTGTAGAAGGTGAAGAAATGGCAGTTTTACGAGCAAAAATCAATGACGAAATTAAAGAGATTCTAGCATGCTCTATTGTTCAAAAGGATTCCAATGAAGATATCGAGAGAATTTTCGAAGCATTTTATGATGTTTCTTCTATACCTTCCAGAAGAAACAAAAGATTGGCGAGGCGCTGTGTTCCAAAAAAATATTCTGAACGATTTAAAATGAAAGAAGGGGTTAAAATTGAATATGGGATACAGAAAACAAAGCTTGATGCGTTTATAGTTGATCAATCTTTAAATTCTACAAACAAATACAAAGAGAAAAAGAATTCAGGGAAAACCTAAAAGTTAAACCTACAAAATCTTTTTTGCCTCTTCGACACATTTCTCTAATTTTGAAAGTGGGATGCCAGTTTTCTGTGAAAGCTCATCTAGGTTCGCATTAACTAAATCTTCTATAGATGAACAACCAGCCTCCATCAACTTCTCAGCTGTTTTTTGACCAACACCTGGGAGGTCAGTTAGTTCTAGTTCGAGGTCTAATTCTAGTTCTTCCGGCGTTAAGTCTAGCTCTGTTTTTACTGGTACTTCTTTAAGTTTCTTCTTTGGTTTTTCTTTTACACCAATCATATCTAATTCTGCTTCCAAATCTAACTCATCTGAAGGTTCAATTAAATCTAACTCTGCTTCAACCATCTCGTCTTCTGGAATCTCTTCAACCATCCCTTTCCATTCTGCGCTAAAAATCACAATAACGCCACTTGGAAGCAGTCTAAAATTAACTAATAGTGTTGAATCTTCGCCAAATTCACGTTCAGCGATATAACCCCTACGTTTTCTAACGCCAGTTGGGTAAGATAGTTCGTAATTCACTGGATAAATCTGTCCCTCTTGGATTGTACGTCTGATCTTACTTTTGGAGATACCATATTCAGCAAATTCTTGAAAAATTCTCTTACCTGGAAACTTAACTCTTCCTGTCTTGGTTAAGGTTCTTATTAGTTCATCTTGCTGTTTTGAAAGTCTGGACTCAAATAAACTCAATCGACTGTTCCTCCTAGAGCAAAAAAAGATTTTTCTTGCTATAAGTATTAGTGAGTACCAACGGTTTTAATCGTTAGATGATTGTGAATACACTAAAATTAGTTAAGTTTATAATTCTTGCGCAAGAAGACCCCCCAATTTATTAGAGGAATGTGGCATAATTGTTTCGAATAACTTTTATGATGATGAGGTTTATTCTCGCATGATAAAAAGTAATTAACGTTTATATAATAAGTTTTTCGTTGCTCTCTATAATGGGATTTACACTTTAACATTTATAATTATAACTCGTCGTCAAATATCTGAATCACTATGATTAAATGATTTTTTAATCGATTTTTTAGTAGATAAAATGAAATTAACCAAATTAAGATCCATTAAAAGTTGTGTAAAACTGAAAAATAACCGAAAATAGTTCCTCTTTTTCGACATTACCCACAACTCTAGTAATCCCAGGGAATATTAGTGTTGGGCATGCAAGGATATGATGTTCTTCAGCAAGATGGGGTTCTTGTGTTACATCTATTTCTCGGATCTCTAACTCCAATTTTGTTTCATCTAATATCTCTTTAAGATGGCGCTCTACAACATGACAAAATAAACAATGAGGAGATGTGAAATAGAGAATTTCTCGTTGTTTTATTATATTCATATACCCCTCAGACCGCCTTGAATATCATTGTGCTATCCACTCGTTCATCGTATTTAATACTTTTTTAAAATTCATCAGTATGTAATTCGACTAGTACTTAGTATAAATTCCAAAACAATTGTAAATATCTTGAAAAAAAAGTCTTTGAAAAAATCCAGTTTATTTAATTCTTCAGGATTTAGCAGAACAAAATATAAGGCAAATAAGAAGATTTCTCGCTAAAAAATAGCAAAAACTCCTTATATTTAACATCATTTAAAAGGAAGTTGATAACCTATCAAAAAACTCTGATAAGAGAGTTTATATATGAGAAATATCATTTTCATATTAATGAACCGAATCAATCATGGAGTTAATCTATAGATTATAAATCGTAATGAGGTCGTAAGATGAGCGAAGAAGTGACAATCGCAAAGATGGTAACCTTAGAGCCTGATCAACCAATTGAAATTCCCAAACTGTTCCTAGAGGCGCTTCAAACGAGAGATTCGAAGTCTGCCGTAATGATATTGGCTCCCTCTACCCGTATTATTAGGATTATTCCAACAACAGGCAATGAAGTTGTAAAGATAGCCATAGAAATTGGCGAACTTACCCCAGATTTCTTGAAGGATATGGGATCTGTGTTTGCAAGGAACAAAATAAAGACACTTTATTCAACGGGACTGTGTTTTACGCGAGATAAGTGCGTCTACGAAGGCTACATAGACAAAGCTGAGATTTCCGTTGATATGGGGCAATTACAGACGGATATCAGCCAGCTAGAAGGCGTCAACAACGTCAACATTGTTGAGTTAAAGGCGGGGTGAGAGGAGTCTCATAGAGGGAAAGATGTGTCCCCAACTAAAGAAAAACGAATGAGTCTCCTTATGCATCCGTTAAGAAGGAACATTTATAAGCTAATTTGCGAATCCCCTGGAGCATATTTTTTCGAGTTAGCTAGCGAATTATCTGCGCCCCATGGGACACTCTCGTGGCACTTGAAGATGTTGGGGAGGGCTGGTTTAATCCAGACTATGAAGTTTGGAGGAAAACGTATTTATTACCCTAAAGTGCTAAGAACTGCACAAGCTGAAACTGCATATGTTGCCTTGAAAAGTGGAACAGCACGAAAAATTTTTGAGTATATTACTAACAACGAAGGTTGCCATCAACTAGAGATCGCTGAAAATCTTGAAATCCATCACGATACAGTTCGCTGGCACGCTTCAAAATTGAGGAAGGCCGGACTTATTGATGTGATGAGAGAAGGACGCCGTATACGATATTATGTTGGCGAAATAGGGCAAAATTTAATTGAAGGCGCACTAAACTTGATTACAGAGAGTTTTATCAGATTTCTTTGCGAAAAATTAGAAGAAGATTGCTTACATCCTGAAGTAATCGAAAAGGACAGAAATCATGTTACAATCCGTATTCAATGTCCACGGTCGCAAGATATAGAATTAGCAATTAATCTAGAGACCTGGTCGTTCAGCGAGGACGAGGACGAGGACGATGAGGACGGAGATCTTGAGGAAGAGGAGGAAGAGGAAGTAGAAACACTAGTGTCACAATAGATTTTATAGAATATATTTTTGTTTATTGTAAACTACCTCACGCTAAAGCAGTGAAACTTGTAGTTGTGCTTGGTCTCAGCCCTATACCTGCACCAGCTAGAGTTTCAACTTCATCACACGCTACATCATGGGGGCGTTTACCAGATCCCAGCCCAGTAATTCTCTTTTAGAGTCGGGTTCTACCAGTTTACTGCTCATTCTCCTTGAGGTCATTAA
This sequence comes from Candidatus Borrarchaeum yapensis, assembly GCA_016840515.1. GTDB lineage: Archaea > Asgardarchaeota > Sifarchaeia > Borrarchaeales > Borrarchaeaceae > Borrarchaeum > Borrarchaeum yapensis. The sequence goes on from JAEOSF010000015.1 coordinate 33,099, forward strand.
CCGTTTCCACTTCTACGAGAGGTGTGCCTTGAGACCAGGTACCTCTATCCCAGAACATATATTTAAAAATGGAAAGACACTAGTAAAAATGAAAAACACCCTCAATTCCTCCCTACCCTACAGGACAGGGGCTTCCTTAAGGGGGATTAGTGAATTAAAGTACTGTCTTTTGTACAATAGAGCTAATGGATGAGAAAACAGTGCCGGGGATTCTTAGAAAGTTCGCGTGGTTTATTATAAGCGGAATTATCTTCTTTGTTTTTTTAGTTGTTATTTTAGGATTTGTTTATGGCACGTACCTTCTTTTCTTTACTCCTGAAGGCCAAACAATTGTAAAAATAATTCCTAGCGGCTTCTTGTTTTACATTTTTTATTATATCGGCTTCATCGTTTTTGATATAGGTTGGTTTTTACAGGCGAGTTCCATATCTATTGGTCTTATCTTTATCTTATGCTGCATTGTCTATTTGATTTCTTTGGTCCTCTTATTTCTTAGACCGAGCACTAACTTCTTTTCAAAATTGATCTCGCTGCTAAAACGAGAAACTTTAGAGCCTTTTGAAGAAAACGGTTTACTTGCACTAATTTTGTTTCTCGGCGTAAACTATATCATCATCTACGTTTTGATAATTATAGTTACATTTGTAGGACTTCCTTTAGGCGGTCCAACGGAGATTAATTTGCTTTTTATCATCGAAGGAGTTCTTGCAGCTGTATTAGAAGAATTCTGGTTTAGACTTGTGTTGATTGGGCCATTTTTAGGGATCGGATACATTTATTTCATAAAAAAACACAGTGTTCCAGAAAATTATCTAAAGGTATTTCTAGTTGCCTTAGTGAACCCTAATACTGCGAGAGAACGATCAGGCAGATATTACGGACTCTATCGTTTTGAATATTTCTTAATTATCGCTTCTGCCGCTTATTTCGGTATTCTTCATGTTATCGGGATGTGGGACATCGGATTTTTACCTGTGGCAGCTCTCGGCGGATTGTTTCTCGCATTCAGTTATTTGAAGTTCGGAATAAAAGGAAGTCTCTTCTTCCATTGGACATTCAATTTCATCCAAAGCATTGCGGCAGTCACTATACAGGAGAATATCCTCATTGGATTTGGCCTACTCCTTATTTATCCAGCTTGGTTGGTTTTAGGAATTATTGGAATTATTCTAGGTTTGATTTCATTGAGAAAATGAAGCTAGTTAAAAACAACTTTTTTATATATAGCGATATCGTAGGGATGCCAGCTACCGCTTCCTAGAGTAAATACACAGTCTACATTTTCAGGAATAATCAAATCATACCACACAACAGAATGCTGTGTACTATAGAGATACATTTCAATAAGTTCGTCTGATTGGACACAAGAAGAATCTACTACAATGTACACTGGATTTGAATGAGACATTATAAGAATGTCTTGAATAGTCGTTTTTTTGAGATCAAGTGTAGTTCGTTCAGAGTATCGTTCAATCAGAGTAGGAAAATTTGTGTAGATTATTGAATCTGAGGCAGTATTTGATTGTAACCATTCTCCAGTTCTTTCAAAAGCTTCAAGTTGGGCTTTATACTGTTCATCAATTATAATATCTTTAGCTAATAAAAGGGAATTGATTGTAATTATCAGTAAAACACCGAAAATAATAACTTGTTGAAATTGTTTGCTTGACAGCTTGAATTGAAAGACTACAATTGTTTTCTGATATACTGTTGTTAATATATGCTCAAGTTCTGAAAGACCTTGTCCTGCAAAGAGCAAACAAATAGGGACGAGCACAGTAAGATACCTTGGTACGATAGAGGGCCAGACGTAAGACGGCCAACTGTAAGAAAGCAGATAGAAAATTAAGAGCAGATGAAAAAATAGATATCTCCTCTTAATCGTGAGGATAAATCCAAAAGCAAACAAAAAAAAGCCGAGTGGTGTTAGACCAGTAGAGAGTTGTAACCAGAGTCTATAAAATCCAATAAATAAGCCAATAACAATTTGTGTTAATGAATGATAAGAGAATAAATAGTCAAGGGGACTGAGCATCATAGTAGGAATCTGTGTGCCGAATTCCCTTAGGAAAAAAAATGCACCATGATAATAGCTTTCCCGATTAAATACACCAAAAGCGAGATAATCACGAATAAGCCATAAAAGAATTGCAAGTACAGTTACAGAAATAGTGAGTGTAATTTTCTTGATTAAGTCAATTTGCCTCTGATCTACAAACAGAAGACCGAAATAAAAAACTTGGAAAATTAATATATAAAGTCCTTCAGGTCTTACTAGATAGAATATTCCAGATAATAAGCCCATTAAGAGAAAATTTGTGTATTTTCTCTCATTTTTTGCCTTAATTGTAACATAGACGGCAAGAAGGAAAATAAAGGTGGATAAACCCTCTCTATAGACACCTCCTAAATAAAAATCGATGCCTCCTAAATAAAAGGGGTTTACAGCTAAAAGTAACGCTGAGAATAACCCGGTCCTTTCATTTTTAAAATTCAGTTTCACTAGCGCATACAGAATAAATACAGAAAGACTTCCAAAAACTATCGACACAAGTTTTGCAGAAATGTGATTAACACCAAAAATCAGGAAAAAGAGGGCTACAAAAAGGGGATAAAGGGGAGCTCTTATTGCAGGAATGTCTCCATAACCGACGGTATAGCCTTTTCCCTCTAGCAGATGTCGTGCAGACCAGCAATAGTAAGTACCGTCTGGATTAATAGCTAAAGTGAATTGCAAAAAGAAGATGCGTAATGCCAATGAACTGAAAGTAATAACCAGTGCTAATAGGTCGTAGACCGAGAGTTTTATTGGAAATTTTGTTAAAATTTTCTGAATAGAAGTCAGAGAGCTCTCCATTGAAAAATCATCCTCTTCAGACGATATTCTAAAGTTTATTTACCGCCTTAAGGCCGGCCTGAAATGCTTGCACATTGAGATCTATAAAACGTTCCGGTACTGTATTCTTGATCTCTTCAATAACAGTCTCCGAACTGATAGGAATTGATCCCTTAGCTAAAGCAGCACCTAAAAGCACAATATTTGCCACTATAGATGCACCAAGTTCTTTTGCAATTGTAGTAGCATCAATAGAGTAGACATTTTGACAGAACTGTTTCATTTGTTGAACCAATAACTCTAGGGATGGATATTCTTTTTTTAAAATAGATAAGAAAAGAGGTCGGATTTTGTAATTGTTAAAGATCACCGCACCCGTACTGCGGACACTTTTAATATTTCTTAGGGCTTCTATAGGTTCCATTGCAACAAGAAGATCACCTGTGCCTTCAGGAAAGGTAGGGCCGTAAACATGCGTACCCATTCGTAAATGCGTTGAAACGCTTCCTCCTCGTTGAGACATGCCATGTAGTTCGCTTTGAACAACTTGAAATCCAGCAGATAACGCTGAACTCCCTAAAATATGTGCGATTGTTAAAACTCCAGTTCCGCCTACGCCAGCGATAAGGACATTGAATTCTTCCGTCATTATTGTGCCTCCTCTTTGTAAATTGCGTGATAAGGACAAACGTTAATACACACCCCGCATCCGTCACAAAGAACTTCTTCAATTCTCATCTGCTTTGTGGAGGTATCCCACACAAATGGTACACAACTAAACTCATCAATGCAGGTTCTACAACCTTCACATTTCTCAGGATCAACTCTTGAGGGGGTAATTTTAATACCTTTTCTTCTTTTCATTCTGTCTAAGAATAATGCGCAAACATGTCGTGCAATAACTACAGTTGGACCATCTTGTTTTATCGCATCTTCGAAGATTTGGATTGTTTCTTCAAGTTTATAGGGATCTGTTTTATAGATGTTTTTCACACCGCAACCTTTTACAAGGTCATCTATTTTAATTGCCGTTCCACGCATATCTCCAAGTTTACTTCCTGGAGAAGGTTGATGACCTGTCATAGCTGTTGTGAGGTTATCTAGAACCACCAATGTGAAATTTGCGTTATTTTGCACTGCATTAATCAACGCGGGTATCCCTGCATGAAAGAATGTTGAATCTCCGATAACTGCAATTACTGGATTATCAACAACCTGTGCTGTTCCACAAGCTATGCCAACCGAAGCGCCCATACAGACCAACCAATCACCGAGGTGGAATGGTGGTGCGATGCCTAGAGCATAACAACCAATATCATTTCCGACATATACTTCTTGACCTTTGGTTGCTTGTTTTATAGCATAGAAAGACGCTCGATGAGGGCATCCTGCACATAACTGTGGTGGACGGGATACAAGCAACTCTTTAGCAGACTCAAATTTCTCATTTGCTTCAGTATAGTCAATAGGAAGTGTTTTTCCTGAGATTTTGGCGAGTACTAAAGCGATTTGTTTAGTGGATAGTTCAAATGCTTGAGGTAATAATCCCTGTTCTTTTCCAAAGATTGGCGTATTCAACGAGCTTACTTGAGCAATTGCACGGACCTGAGTTTCCAACCAAGGATCCAGCTCTTCCACTACAAGAACTTTGTCTACATTTTCGACAAATTCTGCAATCATCTTTTTTGGGAAAGGATAGGGCATTCCAAGTTTAAGGATAGATGCATTAATACCAAGCCATTTTAATGCATCAAGAGTATATGCATAAGAAATCCCGGAAGTAATAATGCCCAATTTTGAGTCTTTCATTAAAGTTTTATTGAATTCAGAGTTCTCAGAGAGTTCTTGTGCGAGTTCTAAATTCTCCAGTAATCTTAGATGGGCAGGTCGTGCATTAGAAGGAACCATTACCCTTGAAATTCGACGTTCAAAATTAGGGGTTTTCTGTTCTTGAATAGGACCAAAAACAACATTGCCATAAGTGTGAGCAATACGAGTTGTGGTTCTTAATAGGACTGGTTCTCTTGTTTTTTCAGAAATTTCAAACGCAACTCTTGCCATTTCAAGAGCCTCTTGAGATGAAGTAGGTTCGAGCATGGGTAATCCAGCATGAACAGCATAATGTCTATTGTCCTGTTCATTTTGAGAACTCCAGCATGAGGGGTCATCTGCAGTAACTACTACCAACCCACCATCAACACCAGTATAAGCTAACGAAAACAGTGGATCAGCAGCCACATTTGCGCCAACATGTTTCATGGAACAAATTGCACGAACTCCTGCAAAAGACGCACCTGCCGCGGCTTCGAGGGCAACTGCCTCATTTGTACTGTACTCGAAATAACCAGACCAGCCAAAACGACTAACTAAAGTAGCAAAGGTATCACCTATCTCTGAAGCGGGAGTACCGGGGTATGTAGATGCAAATGAAACACCAGCCTCAATTGCTCCACGCACAATTGCAACATTACCCATTAGGAGCGTCTTTTTCCCTATATCATCTTCTAGTATTTGCTTCAATACAATACCACCAAACAACACTTTTTTGATGAAAAGAAGATATTATCTTAAGATCTCTATGAGCTATCAACAAATTAACTTATAAATTTTCATTCATTTCTCAGGAATAATTATTAGTATCTTTGGTATTTTCTAAAAGCTTCTGATCAAGAGATGGGTTTTATGGAAAAAAATGAATTAGAAATTCTTAAAGAACTCACAGAATCATTTGGACCTCCAGGTTTCGAAAGAGAAACGGCAAGCATTGTAAAAAAGTATGTGGAAGAATTTGCAGACGAAATCCTAACCGATAAGTTAGGCTCAGTGATGTTCAAAATCAATGGAAGTGCCAAAAAACCAGTTATTTTAATCCCAGGTCATATCGATGAGATTGGGTTTGTCATTTCAGGAATAGATCAAAGTGGTTTTTTGACTTTTAACACTCTTGGAGGATGGTTTGATCAGGTGCTTCTTGCTCAGAAAATAACCGTTAGAACGCAGCAAGGAGATCGCCTAGGGGTCATAACAAGCATTCCTCCACACGTCTTACCACGTGAAGAACGAAAAAAGGTGATAACGAGAGATAAAATGTACATAGACGTTGGTTGCTCAAACAATGAAGAGGCAGAAGAAGAAGGCTTCAGAATAGGGGATCCTGTTGTACCTATTAGTCCATTTTCTTTGATACGGGACGGGAAACTCGCGGTTGGAAAAGCATTTGATGACCGCCTCGGAATTTTTGCAGCTATGATTGCACTCAAAAGAGTAAAAGCGCAAGGTATTGAGCATCCAAACACAGTTTTAGGAGCTGCAACAACCCAAGAAGAGGTTGGTCTTCGTGGAGCTAGAACTACAGCCTATTTAGTTGATCCTGATGTTGCATTTGTTCTTGAAATAGATATCAGTAGCGATGTGCCTGGGGTAGAAAACTTTCGAGCTCCATCGAAAATGGGAGAAGGCGTCTCAATTCTTACACACGATGGTTCTATGATTCCTAACCAGCCCTTAAAGGAATTTGTAATTAAAGTCGCAGAAGAAGCTAATATAAAATATCAATTGTCTGCAATGCCTAGAGGAGGGACAGATGCTGGAGAGATTCACATAAGCCGTGTAGGAGTTCCATCAATTGTACTTGGCGTTCCTACCAGGCATGTTCATTCACATGTAAGTATGACTTCAATAGAAGATATTGAACGTATGATTAATTTGCTAATCGAATTGATTAAAAGAACAGACAATGAAACTGTTAAATCTTTCACTTCAATCTAATGTAATAAGATAAAACACGTTTATAGTCAATTTATCACTTGACAGTTTCTATTTGGAGGTGTGTCTTTTTTACATATCAACAGATTTAAAAGTGCCATTAAACTTACGTAAGACTCTTCAACGTCCTTTAGGACAATTAATTCATTCAGACAACCCTACCTTTATTGAAGAACTAACTGAAATTGCCAATCACGTACGAATGGCAAATAACAAAATTGTCACTGTAGGAGATGTCGTTTCTTCAACATTACTTGAAGCGGGGGTAGTACCTGATATCATTATCGTAGATTTTAAAACAAAAAGAAGACCTTTGCCTCCATCAAAAGTTGTCAAATGTGATTATTCTTTAGTAAATCCAGCGGGAATTATTAAGAAAGACGTCTGGTCCTTATTAACAAGACTTTATCAAAAGGAGAAAATACCGATATGGCTTTACATTGATGGCGAGGAAGATCTTCTCGCAATTCCTGCAACCCTACTTGCTCCAAATGGGTCAATTATTCTCTATGGACAACCAGATCAGGGTGTTGTAGTTATATACGTGAGCAAGGATACAAAACAAAGATTTCAAGATATAATAAAGGCAATGGAGAAACTAAATGATGCATTACCTAATTAATTAATATAAGAAAAGCATATTTTGTTTATAGATTGTACTTATGTATCTTTCAGCCGCTAGTATACTAGAGTAGATCGATGTATACAGCCAGAAGTCAATTTTAAAAAAGAGGGTTTTCTAATATTTTATCACTGCATCAAGTTCATAAATTCCAATTAAATTGGTTTTTCCTGGTACAAGAACTGAACCGCAAGCAATAACAACCGTATCATCTTTAGAAAGCAAACCTTCATCGTAAACTGCCTTTAAAGAACTATAAATTAACTTTGACGCATCATCAGTTTTGATTTCTTTATTTAATGGATAAACGCCCCAAAGAAGTCTTAGTTGTCTCATAACGCGTTCGTCTTGTGTGATCGCAATTATACTTTTTTTCGGGCGATATTTGGAAATCATACGTGCAGTAAAACCTCTAGTCGTTACTGTTATTATCGCAGCTACATCCATTTCTTTAGTAATTGTATGAATGACGTGTCCGATTACCTCCGCCACATCTTCGTGACCATGATCATAATAATCTGGATCTCTGTAGGGCATTGAGCCTTCTGCATTTTTTACAATTCTTTCCATAGTCTTTACAGCTTCAACTGGATAATTACCTACTGCTGTTTCACCTGAAAGCATTACCGCGTCAGTTCCATCTAATACTGCATTTGCAACATCACTCGCTTCTGCCCTTGTAGGGCGTGGATTTGTCGTCATTGATTCTAGCATTTGTGTAGCTGTAATTACAGGTTTCCCGTATCGATTACATTTGTGAATGATATCCTTTTGAACTAAGGGAACACGTTCTGGTGGTATCTCAACCCCTAGATCTCCTCTAGCTACCATTATTCCATCAGCTACCTCCAAAATTGCATCAAAGTTTTTTAGGCCAATTGAATGTTCAATCTTTGCAATGAGTGGAATATCTACTCCCTTGTCTTGCAGTATTTCTCTTACTCTTAGCATTTCTTCTGATGTTCTCACAAAAGAAACCGCTAAATAATCTGAAACAAGTTTTGCCGCAATTTTCATATCCGCTATGTCTTTTGGTGTAGGAATATCAATTGTTAGATGAACATCTGGGATATTAACGCCTTTCCTTGCGCTTAAAACTCCTCCAGATTCTATCTGGCAATGAACATCCTTATCATCGATCGAGACAACACGGAGCCCAATAATACCATCATTGAGAAAAATCCTATCCCCTATATTAACATCATACGAAAGATCTTTGTAAGAAACTGAGGTTATTGATTCATTCCCTAATACATCTCGGGTTGTTAAAGTGAAATTATCTCCTAGATTAAGATATACTGACTCCTTACCTTTTTCCATTTCACCTGTTCTCATCTTAGGTCCTGAAATATCAAACATAATGGCGATATCAGAAATACTTCTTATCAGATCAAACCGTTCAATTTGATCTTGATGAGTACCATGTGAGAAATTTAGTCTCGCAACGTCTATTCCCGCTTCAATCATCTCAACAAGTGTCTCCTCAGATTCAGAAGCCGGTCCTATGGTCGCCACGATTTTCGACCTCGTAAGGTTAGCATCTTTTCCCATTTTTAATCCACTCAATAAAGACTTTGTAAATGAATATTGATATCAGTTCATTACAATTTAATGAAATTATTGTTGATCAATTCTATGAATAATTTCCTATAATCAGTAGTTTATGAATTATATATTGTCTGCGAAATTCCCCTAGAATCATTTCATGATTAAGGCACTAGTATAGTCAAAATCACAAACACACTTGACTTGAATCAAATCGAAAAATAAGCAAAAAAATTTTGTAAGAAATGAATAAAAACTATTTGAAAAGCGGATTGACATATACAACAAGAGCTTCTTCATCTTCAGTTTTCAGTAAATCCTTTTCAGCGAGGACTTCTTCTTTTAAGGCTTTGATATCTTCAATTTTGTCGCCTTCCTTGTTAGTTTCAGGTTTTTTAATGAGTTCAATAGCTTTTACTTTGTTATCCTTTATTACAACTCGCGGAAGATAACCATCGATAATGAAACGTCCATCTTTGACATCTTTTAATTTCTGATAACTCTTATCAATTGTTTTAGTTCCAAGAAACGTACTCTTACTTACAACTAAACCATAGATTTCTGATCCTATAATAACATATCCTCTATCATAGCCTTCAGGCATTTTGCCAAAGAGTTTTTCGATTACATCTATTTTCAGAGTTTGACTGTTAGAGTACTCATTATTTTCTTGCACTAAATTTACAGTCTTAGGGGGACTTTCTTGAGGTGAAATCGTTTCTTTAATCGAAGATGTTATACTTTCTGTAGAAGTGACGGGTACTTCAGATTTAGATTTCTTCGATTTTCTAATACTTGAATTAAAAGCTTTCTTAGAAGTAGATTTTCTGACATTTGTATTATTAAAGAGGTTTAAAAAGTCTTCAGGCTCATTTCCCTCGTCAATAGCGTTAGACTTGAATTTTCGTCCCTTTTGGGTATTTAATTGAACTGCTGCCCGTGCACTTAAGAATTTTTTACGAACATCTATTTTAGAGCCTTTCCAAAGCCAAAGGGTTTTTGTTGACTCGTCTGCAATCAGTAAAACGTCTATGCTTTTTAATTCTTTTTTATCCAAGTTGATTGGGGTGAGTTCACCTTCACTATTCAAGCGAAACATCTCAATCTCACACGTCAACACAGAGGTGTACCCCCATTTATTTTTATTTAAATACTTTGTCTAGGTTTAAGATTTAAAATTTTCTGGGCAAACTCTACGCAGAACTAGAAAAACTCTCCGCAAAAGATATTTTTGTCGGCTTATCGAAAGCAACCTAGGTTAAGAAAATTACATTTTTTTTAGATTAAATTCTGAAATAGTAAACTACCTCACACGAACGCTATGAGGCTTTTAGCTGTGCTTGGTCTCAGTCCTCTAGTTACACCTGATAGAGTTTCTTGAGGGATAGCCGTGAATATCAAACGAATTATGTTAAAAAGAAGTCAAGAATCACTAAAAAAAGCTAAAATAGTTATGAAAAAAGAGAGGGGTTGGAAGGCGCTTTATGTGGCTTATTCCTTTCTTCTGCTTTCTTCGCGTGCTATTATTTTCCATGCACCGTATTCAGTTCGGTTAACAACACGTACGGTTCCTGCAACTTTAAATTTTTCGAATTCGCCTTTCATCCATTCTTCAATAGCCTTTTCGCCATAAATTATGTTCGGGTTCTTAATTTCTGCGTCCAAATTAGATGGTTCAACTTTTATGAGCCAGCCTTCGTCATAGCAATCTTCATTCAAGAGTAAGGGCCGTTCCTTGATTGCGTGGTTTACTTCAACGATCTTACCACTAATGGGTGAAATAAGTGGTCCAACATATTTACCAGCCTCTAATGTTCCAAAGACTTTTCCTTGCTTAACTTCGCCGCCAGCTTCAGAGGGAAGGCGTATGTACTTAATCTCACCTGCTTCATACACACCAAAATCGTCGATACCAACTCTAATTTTGGGAATTATATGTGTTGACATCCAGATATGTCCTGGATGTGCACCAATTATACCCGACCAGTAATACAAATCGTCCAACATTATAAAAATGCGTTTTTCATCATACGTGATGGTGATCGGCATATTTATTCCTCCACATAATTAAATCTGCAGTTTTTCAAGGATAGGTTCTATTGGACTCGTGTGAATCATAAATTCCAATCCAAGATCCTCTTCGGGATCCATTTCCATTGTAAGTCCCATGAATTGGACTAAGTAAAGTACTGGAACTTGTATTTTCGTCTTAAACGTTGCTTCCATTGATCCTTGGCTGTAATCATAAACATATTGACATAATGGGCATATTGTGGCCATTGCATCGAAGCCATATTCCTTTATAGCTTTTAATTTTGAATATCCTAGTTTTAATGTAATTTCTGGGTCATAGGCATATTCTTTCGTTCCACAACATGCTAATCGTTCAGGGTAATCCATCGTGTCCGCTCCTAATGCCTCAAGAATTCGCTCCATCTTCATAGGAGTTTCAGCGTCATCAGGACGTCCGGGTAACTTACTCGGTCTTATTGAATGACAACCATAGTGAGTCGCAATCTTAAGACCTGTTAAGGGCTTTGTGACTGATTGCTTTATTTTTTCAAGACCAATAATATCATGAAGCACTGTAAGAACTAAATAGTTAGTGCTAGTTCCTTTGAATTCTAGATCCTCTTCGGCAAGTATTTGATTGATTTTATCTTTGAGATCTTGATCTTCTGTCAAAAAGTGCTTAGTTTCTTCTAAAGAAAGATAACACCCATTGCACAGAGATAGGATATCTAGATTTTCTTCTTCTGCAAGAGCTATATTTCTTGCAGACATTACTAACCAGGCAGTACTATCAATGTCAGCAAATGGTAGTCCACAACAACCTGCTGTTGGAAGATCAACTAAATTAATGTCGTATTTTGGTAATACCTTTCGAATCGATAGTTCGTAGTCATATCCGTAAGTTGGAACGGTACATCCAAGATAGAGAGCAAGATCCATTCCTATTCCTCCTTCATCCATTTCGCTAGATTGGTCTTTCTTAGCATTGCTTTGATCTTAGCTAACGACGGCTTCGGTAACTCAGGGAGGTCGTCTATGTCTTCACGTTCTCCTTCAACCCATGTGAAATCTCTTGAATAGCCGCTCTTAAGAATGTTTTCAAATTGTACTTTCAAACCGGCTACAGGAGGATCAATCCCTTCTTTAAAGGCGAGTTGTGTAAGTGCTCGAATAACCTCCACAGGAGACACATCTTGTGGGCAACGCTCTTTGCATGTTAAACACGTAACGCATGCCCAGATGGTTTTATCGTTAATAAGTTCGTCTATAAAGCCCATCCGCGTCATTGCTACAAAAACATGTGGATTGAAACCATCCAATTGACGTGAGATAGGGCAACCACTAGTGCATTTGATGCACTGATAGCAGTAACCAGGTTCATGGTCTCCTACCATAGTACGTATTTTTGCTAATGCTTTCGGATCAGCGTTTTTTGTTTCCAATACAGTTGGTGTCATGCTTTTCAGCTCTTTTTTTCTTAATTTGAATAATTTATGATTAGCATAAATGAATTAAATGACTGAAAACTCAGTCTATTAATAATTTGAAGGATAAATTGAATAAATGGGGGAAAGGATATGTTTAAGCCCCGCATATGGGCCCAGTTCCTGTCGACTTCATGCTTTTTTGTCGATCAGATCATCCTGTAGCAATGGTCATATCCTTCTCTGCTATTACTTTGCCCTTATCATCTTTAACGATGAGATGGGCACTACATGCTATTCAGCAGTCATAACAGCGTATTAACATTTCGAACAAGTTTAAAAGTTTCTCATCTACTTCTACCATATTATCTCCTCTCTTTAAATTATCAATAATGATTTTAAGTTCTCTCCTGTCTTAATCCTTGCATATTTATGTCTTGACCATAGGTTCAGGTAATTTGAGTTCGCTTACGATTCCTTTTTCGAAAACATTCACAGCCATCTGTTTTAGTCCTACTTCAATTGCGCCAAGATTATGATTGGTTGCTACAATGAGATTAGCCTTAGTAATCACACCATCAGGATTAGACCAGTAATTGTGTGTGAGCGTCCCGCGAGGTGCTTCAACAATACCTACTCCTTCGCCTTCCTTTGGCTCGATATCTGCTAGTTTGACATCCGTACTGACAATGTCTGGGTCCTCTAAGAGGATCTTAGTTTTTTCTGCTGATTCAAGTAATTCAATTAATCGGGCCCAGTGGTACGCAAACGTAGCGTGGCAAGGACGTCCTAATAATTCCCTGAATGCTTCCAGTTCTTGTTGTGCCAGTGGAGTTTCCATTTTATCGACAACATTGATTCTAGCAAGCGTATTTGCTCTCCAAATTCCTTTTGGATAGCCAGCCGGCTTGTAGAATACATGTGAAGTGTAGCTATGATCGGTTATATACTCTCCCATGTAATCCCTGTAGTCTCTTGGTTCAAAATCTGCGACAATCTTTCCTTCAGGATCCATTACGCGTACTGTTCCATCAAAGTATGTATGGACACCATTGTTTGCCATACCTACATAATACGTCGGTAGAATCCCGACCTTTAATGCAACATCAATGTAATCATTTGTCACCTTTTTCCCGAGTCCAAGGCTAAAGTTGGCGAAGTCAATTACTTCATCAACTCGCTTCAAGTATTCATCCCGTTCTTCTTCTGACAATGCTTTTGATTGGCCTCCTGGGAGTGATGTTACTGGGTGAACTGCTCTTCCACCAATTGTTGCACAGAGATCTTGTCCAAAGCGCATGGCTGCGATTGTCGCCTTTGCTTCGTTAGGTAAGTGCTGCACAATCCCTATTAAGTTTCGTACTGCAGGATCTGCAAAGGGACCAAAGACGAAGTCAGGTGCTGCCAGCGCATAGAAGTGGATTATATGGCTGGAGATCATTTTAGCTTGAAGTAAAAGTTCTCTAAGTTTATGCGCAGGAGTTGGAGGCGTAATATCCCATGCATCCTCTACAGCCTTTATAGATGCCAAATGATGGGCTTCTGGGCAAATACCACAGATCCGCGGCACTATGCGAGGAGCATGCTCCATTAAGCGACCTTCAAGAAACTTTTCAAAGAATCTTGTGAGCGTCACTCTTGCCATTGCATCTTTAACCTTTCCATCGTCAGTTAACTCGATTGTTACATTTAAGTGTCCTTCTAATCTAGTTACAGGTTCGATCTTGATTGTTGGCATATTTTCTAGCCCTCCATACTTTCTTCTTTTACTCGTCTTGGTAACAAAGATTTAGCCAAGAAGAATTTGTAAAATGTACCGACTGTGTCTGGAACCATTTTTCGAAATGCTTCAGGTTCTATATCTTTTGAAATACTAGCAAGTGCTGACATCATCTTAGATCCTTGATCTCTGACATTCGGAGCAGGACCCCAGCAACCAGTACAAGGTACACCGGCATTGGGGCACTTTACGCCACAACCAGCAAGTGTTGCTGGACCCATACAGATATAACCTTGCTCAAGAAGACATTTCTTAGGGTCAGTAATTCCAACATAATCCCTTTTAATTTCTGTAAGTTGTTTTTCTTCCCTTTCACGCTCACATTCATCGCATTGAGTCTTATGTGGAAATCCTAGGACTTCAGTCCAGAGATATAGTTCACCCTTATCCTGCAAGATACTAACAACCGTATCTAGTCCGTGTTCAAGAACGCCACCCACGACCTTTAGAATCACATCAGTCTCGGGAGGACAACCAGGAATACGTAAGTCCATTGGCACGATTTCGGGATTTGGAACTACGAATGGCTCGAAATCAGGTACATCGTGAGTGGGAATAGTTCCCTCAACTATTGAATCAGCGGTGAGGAATTTGCGTTTTTTGCATTCCTCTATATCGTATGAATTAGCCATACCGTAAACTCCACCAAAAGTAGAGCAAGTTCCGAATGAAACTAAAGCCTTTGATTTCTTCCGCAGAACTTTTAGATGATGAACGTCTTCTTCTGTTCTACTACAGCCCTCGACAAAACCGATGTCGATTTCTCCATCAGGAATTGCTTCAAGGTCTTTGTATTTATAGTCGACAACAGCCGCCCAGTGTACGACCTCAAGATGTGGAATCACATCGAGTAATTTCTCATGCATATCTACCAGCGACTGATGACAACCCCAGCAACTCGCAAGTTGCAAAAAAGCTACTTTCAACGGCATAATAATCAACCTCTTCCTTTCATTGTGATGTTTCCTTTTCACATCCTTTTCCATTTCCTACTTAAAAATCTTCATTATTGTTAATTACATTCGCCTAAACGTCATTATTTGTCATTATTGTTCATTATAGTTAATTTGTGAATTCTTTATTCTTTATCGGAGCCATCAAAGGGCCCTAACTCCTTTAATACTTTAACGAAGTCTTTGACAACGCGCGTAAATTTCTCACCCTCAGATGCAGACACCCATTCTAGACGGAGGCGTTCTGGGTTTATGTTCATCGAACTAAGAAATTCCTTGAGTAAGATTATTCGTCGTTGGGTCCTATAGTTACCAGAAACATAGTGGCAATCTCCGAGATGGCATCCTCCGATGAATACACCATCTGCGCCGCGGTGAAATGCTTCGAGAATAAACTCAGGGTCAACGCGTCCAGAGCACATGACCCTTATAATTCGGATATTAGTCGGATATTGCATTCTTCCAAGTCCAGCCATGTCAGCGCCACCATAACAACACCAGTTACATAAGAAGCCTACGATCTTAGGCTCAAAAAGTTCTACATTTTTTTCTTTTTCTACCATTATAGTTTCATTCATGACATTTACCTCCTTTAGAACTCCAAAGCCGCGATTATCTGATCCATCAGTTGTTTTCTAGTGTAGTGTCTATTTGTTATTGCATTTGATGGACAAGCTGCTCCACATGTGCCGCAACCTGTACATAGAGCATCAATTACTTCTGCACGTCTGTGTCCTTCGACATCAACACCTTTAATAGCAGAGTAAGGGCATACATCAAGGCATACACCACAACCACTGCATATATCTTTATCAACCCATGCAGTAATCGGTTCAATTTCAACTTCACCTGCAGCTAATAGGTCTATTGCCTTGGCAGCAGCATTAGCTGCGTGTGATACCGTATCAGTGATATCTCTAGGTGCCATGCAAGTTCCAGCAAGCATAATTCCTCTTGTATGCGTTTCTGCTGGCTGTAATTTGACGTGGGCCTCTAGGAAATAACCATCGGCGCCTCTTGAGATTCGTAAGATTTGTTGGAGTTCATCAATTCCTTTAGGTGGTGTTAATGCGAGGGTAAGAACAGCCATATCAACAGTTATTTCCATATGACGAGCTATATTAGAATCATATACATTGAAGACTAGTGATCCGTCTGGGTTTTGTAAGATCTCAGATGGCTGTCCTCTGATGAATTTGACACCCATGTTCCTTACTTTTCGATAAAATTCTTCGTATCCTTTACCAAAGGAGCGGAGATCAATGTAACATATGTAAACATCTGTGTCTGGTCCGAGTTTCTCCTTTAATAGATATGCCTGTTTCATTGCAGCCATGCAGCCATATCTGCAACAATACAGTTCATTTTCTTCATCTCTTGCGCCTACGCATTGAATAAAGGCTACTGACTTTGGCTCTTTGTTGTCTGAAGGTTTGAGAATGTGTCCTTCTGTGGGACCGCCTGCATTGACTATCCGTTCAAAGTCCATGTTCGTAATGACGTTGGGATATCGTCCATATCCAAGTTCTGGAATTTTAGAAGCATCAAATGTATCACAGCCTGTGGCGACTACTATTGAACCAACAGTTAAGTCAATTATTTCTGGCTCTTGATCGTAATCTATTGCATTTTTAGGACATAATTGTTTGCATGTGGTGCATAGTTTGTTTTTAAAGTAAAGACAGTGCTCAGGATCAATCGCGTATTTGAGCGGGACTGCTTGAGGAAATGGAACATCAATTGCCGCTCTCTTGCCGCGGTTCATATCAAATTCGTTAGGAATTCTCACTGGGCATACAATGGCGCATTCACCACAGCCAGTACAAGCGTCCATGTCAACATAACGAGGTTTTTTCTCCACAGTTACTTTGAAATTTCCGACATATCCGTCTACATTCTTTACCTCAGAATAGGTAAGAAGTGTAATATTAGGATGTCGAGATGCTGAAACCATTTTTGGCGTTAGAATACAAGCAGAACAGTCGAGTGTGGGGAATGTCTTGTCTAATTGCGCCATTTTTCCTCCAATGCTGGCTTCCCTCTCAATTAAGAAGACCTTTAGGCCCGCATCAGCCATATCTAACGCTGCTTCGATTCCTGCGATTCCACCGCCAATAACGACAGCTGATTTATCAACAGGTATAGTCATCTTTTCTAGTGGTTCAAGGTCACTCGCTCTAAAAACAGACATACGCACTAAATCCTTCGCTTTCTCGGTGGCATTTTCTTTTTCATTCATATGACACCAGCTACATTGCTCCCGGATATTTGCAACCTCAAGGACATAAGGATTTAAGCCAGAATCAGTAATCGTTTTTCTAAAGGTATTTTCATGCATTTTTGGACTACAAGCCGCAACAACAATGCGATTCAATCCAAGTTCCTTGATATCATCCCGAATCATATTTTGTCCGGGCTCAGAACATGTATACAAATAATCCTTAGCAGTTACAACATTTGGCAATTTTGCAGCATATTCGGCAACCGATTCGCTATCGACTGTTCCCGCAATGTTCTTTCCACAATGACAAATGTAAACACCAATTCGGGGTTCTTCATTATTGCTTTTTTGAAGTTCTTCTTCACTCATGAATGTCACTCTACTTAAATGTTAATTTAAAATGATGAAATTAATCAGGCATGAGCATCTTTGTATTTTTTGCCTGTTTCTTGTTTCTTACTTGTTAATTGGCGTAATAAACTCTCTCCTTTCTCCGTAAGAGACTCTTTTTTAATCATATTCGCTCTAACGGCGCCTTCAAAGATATCTTTGCCTTTTTGTGTACGGACGAAGACCGTTGACCAGCCACCGGGCGTGCCTATACTTCCAACACTTATATCAGCATACCAAGCAGTAAGATCTTCGCATGAATGGCAGCCATTTCTTACAGCCTCTGTAGTCTCCTCTAGGGATATAGTTTTAGTGTCTCCTCCATCTTTTGGAAAGATGTGCAAAGCGCCTTTTTTAATATCCATTTTGCGTATCTGATCGATGTTCACGCCTGTCTTATCTAGGATAAGTTGATGCAACTTCTTCGCATCGAAGTTTTCCATACAAAATAGTCCAATATTTAAAACAACTAAATTTGCTGGGCGGATATCCGCACCTTCCAAGGCGTTGTGCATCTTTCTTATGCCAAGTGCTTGACAAGGCGTTCCAACGAAAGCTAATCGTAGCCAATCTTCGCCTACAGGATGTTTCGCTAACAACTCCTCAACAACTTCCCTATATTGGGCAAGGGAAATAATATTAGGACTGAGTGAGTAACGCGTGCCGGCGGATTTCATTAATTCCTCATAGGAAGTTATGATCTTTGGTTTTGGAACCCATGGATTCTCCTCACTTACTTCAGAGACAATAGCTCCATCTATGAGTCCTTTTTGAAATGCAAATGCTAAGATTGTGGAGACTATACCTCCATCTTGAGCGACTTCGGCGATCTCAGGTACCTCAGTCTTAGCTTTATAGAGATTTAGATAAGTACCAAAAACATCTTCTGTGCCAAATAATTCTTGCATACGTGGCTCAAGTGATTCTGTAACAGGGCAAACAAAATAACAAAGTTTACACTCAATACATTTGCCTACGGGTGGTTCCCCCTCAGGAATCTCCCCAGGAACTTCTTGAAGAGTTGGAATGTCGTCAATAAATTTAATAACTTGAGTTGGGCAGACAGCAACACAACTACCACAACCAGTACACGTTCCTTTATCAATAACATCAGCCTTTAAATCTGTAAATGGGCCTAGTTTAAGTTCAACTTCTAAAGTCATTTCAGCTCACTCTCTTATCATCTACTTATAGTAAAATGTTCATTGAACATCAAAACAATATCCTCGAACAACAAACCCTAGCATTTTGAATTTCTTTCTACTAATGATTAATGATTATTTTAGTTGTTCGAGTGGGTTCTACAGTTTAGGGTTTAAAAGGTTTATCTTATAAACTACAATGAACTATAATGAACTATATCTTGATTTGAAGAGCAAGAAAACTATCTAATAGTACCATATAACATGTAATAGGGGATTCCTATGAAGTTACCAAAAGAACTTCTTTTAGGATTAATACCACCTCATATGCTGGATCGTGGTCTTATTGTTTTGGAAGAAACGCTAATAAAACCTATAAAAAGGCTTTTTGAGCAAAGAACACTTCCAAAAGAGGGATGGTCTGATGAGTCAATTAGATTATTGCTCAAGGTTTTGTCATCTATGGATACAGATAAGGATCCTAAGGCGGCGCGAATCGGCGAACGAGAAGCGAGAATTGCATCGCCTTTAGTTTCAGAATTAGCTGCGGGATTTAATCATGGAGTTGGAAGAAGTGGTGTATTAATAGATCCTCAACCAAAGGCAGCAGGCGGATCTTTAATGTATCAGATCGCTAACAGACTTGCGACAGACTTACTCAAGAAATTTGGAATTGAAAATATTTCAGGGGCATACATCATTCCTCTAGCTACTGGTATGAGTATCGGTCTGGCATTAAAAGTTGCACGGGATCTTACAGGAGGACAAGAGGTCGTTTATCCTCGAATAGATCATAAATCACCGTTAAACGGTATTTCACTTGTTGATTTGCAACCGAAAATTGTACAATGTAAATTAGATGGTGATGCTGTTATTTCTGATCCAAATGATGTTGAAGCTGCAATAAATGAACGCACTTCGGCGATTTTGACAACCACTACCTTTTTCCCACCACGACAGCCTGATGATATAATTTCAATAGCAAAAATAGCAAAAGACAAGAGGATTCCACATGTAATAAACAATGCTTACGGTGTGCAATCACCTGTGATAATGAAGATGATAAGAAGCGCGATTTTTAAGGGACGTGTAGATGCAATAATCCAATCTACTGACAAGAATTTTCTGTGCCCTGTTGGCGGATCTATTATAGCTGGACCTGATGAGGAATTCCTTAAAAGAGTAGCGCATTCATACGCTGGACGTGCAACTGCTGCACCAGTTGTACAATTTCTGGCAGCAATTCTATCATTGGGAGAAAACGGATATAGAGAATTAATACAGCAACAAAATGAATGCTTTAATTTATTGAAAAAAAGACTTAAAGAGACGGCAGAAAAACATGGAGAGCGTTTACTTGAAGTAAATAGTACTATCGCTGTGGCAATGACAATTACAGAACCAAGAATCGCGCATAAAATAGGTGAGCAATTATACACTTCACGAGTAACAGGACCGCGTGGGTTACCTAAGGCAGACTCTACATTTGGAACGTGCTTTGACAAATATCCAACCCAATATCTTACAATTAATGCTGCTATTGGGGTAGAGAAAACAGATATTAACACAACAGTAAAACGATTAGATGAACTTCTCAGTAAACACCCTCTATCATAAGCAGCGATAAAAGGAAATTACCGATAGCATCCAAGAAAAGCAATGTTACACTACCTTTCTTATAGTAGCCTTCACCCATTTAACGAGTTCTGGGCTTCCTCCCTTCATTAACGCTTCTTTTTCTGCAAGCAAATTAATAGGTGAGATTTTAAAAAACCATCCTGCTCCATACGGATCTGTCATGAGTAGGTGTGGATCAAGTTCTACAGCTTCATTCACCTCTATGATTTTACCTGAAATGGGAGAGTACAGCGTTAAGGATCCCTTCCACGAATCTGATGCGCCTACTGGTTTTCCAGCAGCTATTTCATATCCAACTGGAAAGAAGATTTCGATGAGCGCAAACTCTTTAACCGCTTTTACAGCAAGTTCATTGAGTCCGATTGTCGCCAAATTGTCATTTTCTATACGAATCCACAAAAACTGATCGGAATAATAGAGATCATCAGGAAATGTATAGCCTTCTATTTCCATTTTTATTTCTCCTAAATATAATGTATGAATCTTCTGGCGGTCGCGTTCACCGCCCATCTCCCACCTCAAGAGGTTTTAAGAGGTGGAATCATTTGTACTTTTTATTTGATTTAATAGCGCAATACCTTGCTTCATGTTCGAGTGGAAATGTGTTTTATCCATACCTGCTGCAAAAACCACTGGTAAGTTGATCGTTTTTTGAGGCGATAGCTGTCCAAAATCCCATTGTAAGCCAATTGCGCAGTCAGCAGGACCTCTAGAATTGATGTTTCCTAAGTTAAGGTGATGTGATTTGATTCTGAGTGCATAAGGACTGTTACACTCATACCGGGATGATTTAATTGTACTACAGAAGCCCGCATGAACATTAGATCTCGAATGGTATTGGTAGATTATATCATCTTCGTACCGTGCAAAATTATCTTTGTAACTCTCCTTACCCTCGACATCAAGGTCTATGAGCCAATAAAGAGAAAAATCAGCAAGTGATGAGTCTTTGGAAGTGTTTTTTATCGTGTAATCAACTACAAAGAACGGTTGCTTTGGAAAATACACACAGATGTTAAGAGATAAGGGTATATTCCTCAAGGGATCATATTGCAGAAAAGTTTCTCTGTATCGAATTCTGTGACCGCTAATTTCTGCAAATGAAGCAGTCGTGTCAACGACCTCCCAATAATCGCAACTTTTTATGATCTTCTGTGATTTTTTCGTATGGCATTTCATCCAGAGACCATTTACTCTTTTTAGCGGATTATCCAATAATCTGTGTTCACCAGTGTCATCGACATATGTGATTCGTGCAATGTCAAGCCCTTTCAGATCCGCTTCCGTGATTCATTTAGAGCAAAGCATTCGTGACTCTACTATCATTCGTTCGACAGTGGAAATTAACGCCCACCTCCTCAAAGTTCTTGCACTACATCATCAGCCTCATATAAAGACCTTATACTTAATTGTTTCTGTTAAAACTTTCTCCATCGGCATATTCTTTCCGATTTTCGGGCACTTACGATAACAAACAGCACAAAGTACATCAATTAAACGCTTAACAAAAAAAATTATTACCTAAATAGTTACGAATTAAACTGAATGATCAAATTGATATGATTGAGGGACAAGAGTGGAAAGTTTACAGTTCATAATGCAGAATCATCCTTGCTATATCAACGGTCATTCGAGATATGGAAGAATTCACCTTCCTGTTGCTCCACAATGCAATATAAAATGTAATTACTGTGATCAGAAAATTGGCTGTAGGTATCATGCATTTAGACCATCAGTGGCTGCAGAAATCCTTTCACCAAATGATGCCCTTGATCTAGTCAGCAAATATGCAAATAATGAACGGCTGAGAGTAATCGGTATTGCAGGCCCGGGTGAACCATTGTATAATGCAGATACATTCACAACACTAGAGAAAATTCATACTGCCTTTCCAGAGTTGATACTGTGTCTGAGTACAAATGGTCTTCTACTAGAAGAATACGCTGAAACATTGACAGATTTGGGTGTTAAAGCGTGCACAATAACAATTAACTGCGTTGATGCAAATATTGGGGCTAAGATATACTCCTATGTGACATACAAAGATATTAGATATGAAGGAATCGAAGGAGCCCAACTCCTGATAGAAAAGCAACTGAAAGGGTTAAGTAAAATTGTTAAACAGGGGATAGTCACAAAAATTAATACCATTTTGATCCCAGGAGTAAACGATATGCATATAGCGGAGATTGCAGCTGAAGTGAAAAGAAGAGGTGCACACCTCCAGAATATAACCCCGTTAATCCCTTTAGCTTCTTTTGAGGATATTAGAAAGCCTACATGTAGCGAAATAATTGATGCTAGGAATATCTGCGAAAAAATAATTCCTCAATTTCGGCACTGTAAACAGTGTAGAGCAGACGTTATTGAGGTTATTTAGGAATTTTTAAAAATTTAATTTTGAAAAATGTGTATAAATTACTTCTTTGCTTTTCTCGCCTGTTCTTGGCAGAATCTTAATATTGTCTGAAGTTTATGCATTTGTATTATTTCAAGTGACCACTTACTAATTTCAAATCTTTCCCTATCCTTTTTGCGTAAAGGGTTATGAAGTAGACCTAGGCTTTTAAGTTGAATAAGGTTTTCCAAGCCTTTGATTTCTTCTATCTGATTACTGCAGAGATATAATGCCTCAAGATTCGTGAGACTGTCTAATCCTTTGATTTCTTTTATTTGGTTGCTTCCGAGTTTTAACGTACCTAGATGGGTAAGATTTGCCAATCCCTTGATCTCTTTTATCCGATTCTTTCTAAGATCTAGCTTTTGAAGGTCAGTGAGTTTTTCCAACCCACTGATTGTTTCTATTTCATTTTGCTGCAGGGAAAGAAATTGGAGATTTGTAAGTTTTTCTAATCCTTTGATCTCTTTGATTTGGTTATTATTGAGTCTCAGTTTTTTTAGGCAAATGAGATTTTCCAATCCTTTAATCTCAGAGAGATCTGTGATTCCTATTTCGTTCAGGTCTAGTAAATCGTTTATTGCGTAAATCCTTTCCCCTTCAAAAATCACAAATTCTAGCTTACCATCTTTTTTCTCTTGACAGTATTTCACAACTTCACGTGCTTTCCTCTTTAGTAAATGTTTTTCATCCTCTCTTATTGGATTCCCTGCAAGATTTAATTCGTTGAGATCGGTAAGATGTTCCAAACCTTTGATCTCTTCGATTCGATTGTTCTCTAGCATTAGTTTTTTAAGCTTAACGAGATTATCCAACCCCTTAATCTCTCTTATCTTATTCCGACGTAGGTCTAGTACTTCGAGTTGGGTAAGGTTCTCCAGTCCCTTGATCTCTTCGATCTGATTCGAATTAATTATTAGTTCTTTTAGTTCTTTGTTATATAGTCCATTAATCTCTCCAATCTGATTGTTTTTAAGTCTAAGATATTGTAAATTTTTTAGATTCACTATTCCATTAATTTCTCTAATCTGATTTCCGCTAAGATATAGCATTCGAAGGTTAGTGAGGAAGTCCAATCCTTTAATGTCTACTATCTGATTATCCTCTAAATTTAGATATTTGAGATTTTTGAGACAATCTAAGCCTTTGATTTTATTGATTACATTATTCTGAAGTTGTAGAGATTCAAGATTAACAAGATTGTTCAATCCGTCAATTTCTTCTATCTTGTTTTTACTAAGGTCAAGTTCTTTGAGTTGCGTAAGGTGTCCGAGATCTTTGATTTTTTGTATTTTGTTATTAGAAAGATCTAGGATTTCGAGTTTCGTAAGATGTTCTAGTCCCTTTATATCCTCAATCCTATTTCCATAAAGGATAAGATGTCTAATGTTTCTTAATTGTTCCAATCCTTTTATGTCATTGATATCAGAAATTCCTTTATATTCAAGGGCGAGGATGTCTCCATCAGGATAGTATTTCTTTCCTTCAAAAGTCACATATTTACGTTTTTTTGCTCTCCGAGTGCCAACTTTTTCTTGGCAATACTCTACAAGGTCAGCTATGGACGCGTGGTATACATCTTCTCCCTTCTCTATGTAAATAATATTCTTTTCATCATCATTAAAGGGGTTTCCTTCAAGGTCTATCACTTCTAAGTTTAGTAAGTTCTCCAGTCCCCTAAGCTCTGCTATTTGATTGTATGCAAGGTACAGTTCTTCAAGTTTGGTTAATTTATCCAAGCCTTCTATCTCATTTATTTTATTATCATTAAGGTATAATCTATAGAGGTTAGTAAGAGTTTCCAGTCCCTTGATTTCTTTTATTAGATTACCAATTAACCATAGTTCTTGGAGATTAGTAAGATATTCCAAATTCTTGATTTCTTTTATTAGATTATTTTCAAGGTAAAGTTCTTCCAAGCTAGTAAGGCTTTCCAGTCCTTTGATCTCTTCAATTTTATTCCCACTAAGAGCTAATACTACTAAATTGGTTAGAGATTCCAATCCTTGAATTTCTTTGATCAAATTATCATTGAGATCCAACTCTTGGAGAGAAGTAAGCTTCTCTAATCCTCTAATCTCTGTGATATCATTGATTTCTTTATTTCTCAGGTCGAGTGTGTCATCTTCCACGTAATATTTCTCCCCTCTAACCGTCACAAACTCCTCAGTCATAGTTTTCTCCCCTCTCACTTTGTCTGATGAAATTAGTAGTTTAGAATTTGTTCATAACTTAAACTCAATTCTTTCAATTCACACTAATATTACAGAATCTCATTCAATATTCTTTTTTCGAATTACGTGAAAATATAGATTCACGACATTAGAAACCAAATCAATCTACGAGGAAACAGGATAAAAAAACAATATCTAAAATTTGACTAAGTTTAAATGTTTTTACTTCGTATGTTATTTATTAGAAAAAGTAAAAAACTAATAGATGAAAGTATAGAAAAAGAGGGGGTTACCTATTTCTTTTCAAAGAGTTTTCTAACTTCTTTTCCAACTTCTTCTATGTTTTCTTTAGCTCCAGTAATTCGTTGGACTTTGAGAGATGGTGAATTTGCATGATATTCTGAAATCCATTCTTGAGCAAATTTTCCGCTGCGGACGTCTTTTAAGATTTTGACCATTGCATCTCTATTGATTATGCTCTCTCCTCTTGTACGACCGCCGTATTCCGCAGTATTGGAGACGTTGTTCCACATACCTTCGATACCGCCCTCGTAAATTAGATCCATTATGAGTTTGCATTCGTTCAGGCATTCAAAATACGCGAGAACCGGATCATACCCATTTTCGACCAGCAAATCGAAGCCAGTTTTAATGAGTTGATGCAATCCACCGCAGAGTACGGCTTGTTCCCCGAAATGATCACTTGTCACTTCATCATAAAAGTTTGTTTCAATTACTCCAGCTCTTGTAAAACCATTTGCCTTACAAATTGCTAGCGCGATATCCTTTGCCTTCCCACTTACATCTTGCTCTATGGCAATTAGTGCTGGTGCACCGAAGCCTTCACGATAAAGCCGACGTTCTATTTTACCAGGTGCTTTAGGAGCAACCATAATTATATCCACGTTATCTGGTGGTACAACTTGCCCATAGACAATGCTAAATGCATGTGAAACACAAAATACTTCGCATTTTTCCATATATGGCTCGATCTGTTCCTTATAGACTTGTTCGTGCCATTCATCTGGTACTAAGAGGTAAATAATCTCGGCACGTTTTGAAGCTTCAGGAATTTCATAAACTTCAAAACCGTATTCTTTTGCTTTATTCCAAGATGGACCATTAGGGCGTGCACCAATTATGACATTAACGCCAGTATCTTTCATGCACATTGCCTGCGCTGACCCTTGTAATCCATACCCGATTATTGCGGTCGTTTTACCATCTAGCAGTGATAGGTCCGCATCGTTTTCATGATATATCTTTACCACATTTAATCCTCCAAAGGTGTTACTTTTTCGACGAATACACGAATGCGCTTTTATAAGTTAAGGTCAAGCTTTGTTAACCATAATGCTTATTTTTGAAAAGATCGGATTGAAAACAAAGACTTATAAAAGATAAGTACAAAGTAAGCGTACAAATTCAACCCCCTAAAAGTCAATGGAGGTCCGCAGATGAACAGGAGGTATCATCAAATCTGTTAATTACATTGGCCTTTGCGATAAATCATTATTCTTTTTGGATTTTGGGGGTTACCTACCTAGAAAATTATTCCCAGCTATAGACTTGTTGTTGAAACAAGATTATACTCCGTTTGGTAAGCATAAAAGCTATTTTTCTAATGAAATTGGTTTAGTCATTTTAAGACAATTTAATGCTTTTAATGACAGTAATGCTTTGTTTTCAGTCAATAGCAGGGAAATATACAAACTAGATACTAAAAGGAGGATTGTTAATGAAAATTAGAGGTGCTAAAGTAGTTCTTGAAGCTTTAAAAAGCGATGGTGTAAAAGCTATTTTCGGGTTTCCTGGTGGAGCTGTAATGGAACTTTATGACGAAGTTTTATCAGCGGTTGATGCTGGCAACGTGAGACATGTTTTATGCCGACATGAGCAAGGTGTTGCCCACGCAGCGGACGGATATTATCGAGCATTAGGAGAAGTAGGAGTCGGATTCTCGACGAGTGGTCCCGGAGGAACGAACCTTCTTACGGGCATGGCCACTGCATTTCTAGATAGTTCAGCGTGTCTTTATGTTTCAGGCCAAGTTCCTACTTCCATGATGGGAACCGATGCGTTTCAAGAAGCTGATATGTTTGGACTCACCTTAAATGTTACAAAGCATAACTATAAGGTCACAGATGTCAATAAACTTCCTTATGTAATGAAAGAAGCCCTTGCAATTGCTCAAACAGGACGTCCAGGACCCGTATTTATAGATCTCCCAAGAGATGTGCAACAAAAGGAAGTCGAATTCGATTCTAACATGACAGTAAACGTGAAGGCGAATAATAATAGCTTGGACAAGATGAAAGTAAAAGAAGCTGTCAAGATGTTGCTTCAAGCAGAACGACCAGCTATTCTTGCCGGAGGAGGAGTGCTCATGTCTGGTGCATGGAATGAATTAGTTCAGTTGGCTGAACTCCTCATGGCTCCAGTATCAACGACACTCGTGGCGAAAGGAGTGATTCCAGAGACACATCCGCTTGCAATGGGAATGGCAGGCTTCCATGGTCGAAGAACAGCAAACTTCCCGCTAATAAATAGCGATGTTCTATTAGCCGTAGGCTGCCGATTTAGTGATCGTGTGACAGCATGGCAGCAATCTGTATGGAGTAAAACACAGATAATTCATGTGGACATTGATTTTGCGGAAATTGAAAAGAATCTGCCGGTGGATATGTATATTCTAGGCGACGCGAAAAAAGTGCTGACAGAAATGCTAAATCAGGTTTCCAATGTAGAAATGAATGGTAAGAAGCTAGAATGGAGCAATAAAGTGAAAGAACTGAAAGAAATGTGTGACTGCAACATAGAATTTGAAGATGTACCATTAAAACCTCAAAGAGTGATGAGAGAACTCAGCAAAGTCTTGTCAAAATACAAACGCCATGTAGTTACAACAGAGGTAGGGCAGAATCAGATTTTTGCAGGACACTTCTTAAAGAGCACACATCCGCGCAGTTTCCTAACATCAGGAGGATTAGGTACAATGGGCTTTGGCTTTCCTGCCGCTATCGGTGCAAAGGTAGCCATGCAAGTTTCAGGACAACCAGATGCACCAGTCGTTGATGTAGCAGGAGATGGATCGCTTATGATGGTGTGCCAAGAGTTCGCAACTGCAGTTGAAAATGAAATACCCGTTGTAATAGCACTTTTGAATAATAGATGGCTTGGAATGGTGAAACAATGGCAAAAATTGTTCTTTGGAGCAAGATACTCTGCCACGAATTTAGGCGAAGTTCCAGATTTTGTTAAGTTGGCAGAAGCTTTTGGAGCAAAAGGTGAAGTTGTTGAGCGACCTGGCGAGATCAGGGAAGCTCTTGAGAGGGCAATAAGAGAGGGAGTACCTTATGTGGTTGACTTCAAGACAGATCCGGAAGAGGATATCTTACCGATGGTACCCCCGCCAAAAGGATTAAATGAAATGATTGGAGGACGGTGTCCCCCCGACTTAGTGGAGAGATGTGGATAGAGGTGATGAAAATGACAAATGGTCTTCATGTGATATCACTAAAGGTTTTAGATCAACCAGGTGTGTTGCAAAGAATCTCAAGTCTAATCAGTAGAAGGAATTTCAACATTCATACTATAACGGCTGGAGCGACAGAATCTGAAGGCATCACGAGAATAACAATCACGTTCTGGGGAGATGACAATACAGCAAACCAAGTCGTTAGGCAATTAGACAAACTTCAAGAGGTCAAATGGATAGAAGAACTTGATAAAGAAACCACCCTCCTCAGAGAAATCGCCTTAATGAAAGTACAAGCCAAGAGTCCTGAGGAAAGGGCAGATATATTGAACTTTGTCAATGTCTATGGAGCAAAGGTTGTTGAAGCAGTCAAAGATGGATTAGCAGTTGAGGTTACAGGAGGCCCAAAGAAAGTCAGCAGCTTCATTGGCGTAATGGAAACTTTCGGAGTTACTCAACTTGTACGCTCTGGTGCATTAGCAATAGAGAGAATGGGTGAGGTGACGTATTAATGAAATATACATTTCATGTAACGACCAGAAGAAGAAATCTTACAGCGCTTCAAGAAATGCTCGCAGTTTTTCAGCAGAATGATGTATGCCTTGAAAGTATGGAACTTTCATCACATCCAGACTCTGCTACAGTTACTTTTTCTTTTTCTACGGAAGAAGAAAAAGTGAATTCGCTCAAGAATGGCCTGTCCACTTTTGGTAGAGTCAATGAGCTTACATCAGAAAAGTTACTTGTACTGCTCAGCTAACGGTCTGCACACTAACATCCTGTAACTCCTTATTTCTTCCTTCATAAGTTCACTAACCATTTAAGCTCCTTAAACCACAGCTTATAACATACATAATTTTTTATATAAGAAAAAAGAATGTAGGAAGCATTTTGCACTTTACTCCTTATTCCAATGAGTAAGGAGATCTAACATGGGACGGGGAGCAATAAACATGAAAAAAGTCATATATTTCTCGTTGCTTCTATCTGCGTTATTAATTTCTCTTATATTCGTTTCTCCTACGCAGGCAATAAGTACAACCGATACTTGTAATTTTACAAATCTTGATTTATACGATGGCTATTGCGAAGTCCGCTCAGACATAGATGTCACCTTAAGCAGTAGTGATAACTGGAGGTATGGCGCTGGTTCGACAGATACATTAACGATAACTTTTACTCCTGGTACAACAAACCTACAAGCGTCAGTTCTTGGTTACTATCCAGGTACATATTATTACGACTATTTCTGGGAAGAAGTGAACTTTAATACTCCCTTAGGCGAATCTGGTAAGCAGTTATTGGTTCATGATACGTATAGCGGTTGGTATTATTGGGTGTTCAATTTATGGGTAAATATGGAAGGTAAAGCTACTGCGACTATTCAAAAATCTGGAGACATCAACAGCGTGGATCCTATCACTTTTGAATGGACATCTTCAGGTAGCAAGACATCTACACTTATAACGGAAGATGTTTTCATGGGATCAGGCGCAATCGATGTTATTATTACATATTATGCGAGATTTAAATGGTCTATCCTAGAAACATATGATGGATATACATACTGGTCAGATGAGAGTGATTGGAGTTCATGGTATACTATTGGAACCGATACTGCAACACTAGAGCTGAATGGTTTTGGAGGTAGTATTGTTACTATTGGCGCTGCTGTTGTGGTCATTGTAGTTATTGCAATGGTTACGGTGATATTTATTAAGAAAAGAAAGGGAGGTACAGAGACACCTACAGTTTATAAGCCACCGAGCACTATTACTACTTTCTCGTCACCATGGGAAACGGCGGTCACGATTTCAAAATCAAAAATAGAGCCTGCTTGTCCCCATTGCGGAGTAAACCTTCCACCTGACCGTCAAGTAGCATTCTGTCCCTATTGTGGTGGTTCGATGCAGTAACGCGAAATTATTAATATATTTTTTTTCTCTTTTTTCTCTTATTCCTCTTATTCCTCTTTTTTTAAAGGTATAGACTAAAAGCTTGGATACTAGATCTTTGTAATTTTAAGTACATTTTATCTGGAATACAACACCCTTTTCTAAACTTGAACCAATGACAGATCCTTAAAGATTTCAATGAAATTCGCAAAATTAATCGCACATTATTACTCTAAGATATATTCCGTAAATTATATATTGTATATATGCACCTACTAAAATTTCTTTTAATAACTACGTTAAGATACTTCGCTATTAAGATACTTCATCATTTTAATACGTCAGGGTGGGGGACG
Source organism: Candidatus Borrarchaeum yapensis (assembly GCA_016840515.1). Taxonomy (GTDB): domain Archaea; phylum Asgardarchaeota; class Sifarchaeia; order Borrarchaeales; family Borrarchaeaceae; genus Borrarchaeum; species Borrarchaeum yapensis. The sequence goes on from JAEOSF010000015.1 coordinate 63,729, forward strand.
TTTCTTAAATCGTGGGGGATTTACAACTTTCGATGAGGGGATGTGGATAGCTATGGGAAAGAATTATAGATCTTTAGGCAATATTTTAGCTTGTAAGCTTCATTTTTCATCTTCAAATCGTTCAATTCGCATTGCTTCTATTATATTAAGTCTAATCTTTTTTGTTTCAGTTGTTTCCACTGTGGCTGTATATGATATTCGCTCGCCACAGGTCACATTACTTACCCCACAAGACGGTGAATATGTATCCGGTGAAGTGGAGATTATAGCACAAGTGCAAACACCACGTGCCATAGATCAGGTACTGGTGAGTTTTGATGACGGTGCCAATTGGAACCCGATGAGTTTACGCAGTTCGGGGACGTTCTTTACCCCTGCTACTTACAGTTATACATGGGAAACTAGCATACTACCTGATGGTACTTATACTGTAATGGTAATCGTTTTAGATGTTTCTGGTCGAACGGCTGGTGATCAACTTGAGATCATTGTGGACAATGATGCGCCAGATGTCTTCCTACTTGATCTCTTTGTTACTAATGATCCAGAACCAACCATTACAGTTACAGGGGAAACAGAGTTCATCGTGGGTGCTACAGATATTGGAAGCGGTATCACTTCCGTGGCATATCAAATCGATGATGGACCATGGAAGGAAATGGAAGTTATAGATAACTCCTTTTTCTTCAAAGGTCTAATTGGGATAGATGATTTGGCAGAAAGTAATTCACATTATTTGAACATATTAGCGATAGACGGTGTGGGTTTCACTAAGTCAGTTAGTTATAAGATAGAAACAACTGGAGAAAATGAAGAGAATTCGCAAGATATTGGTATCCTTACAGAATTATATGGTGATGAGTGGGAACGAATAACATGGTTTGATATTACCGAAATGGAGAGTTCTGCTTCTTTTGATGTGCAATTTAGCCTTACTACGAGAATGTGGGATAAAGTTCTATTAGAGGGGACATTTACTTTATCTGATGATAATGTTGATGAATTCTGGCTAAATGTTACAAATAGTGGAGATTTTCCTGAAAAAGTGGATGCTTTCGAGTGGACGTTTACCCCTGATCTTCCTGAGGGATCTATTCTCGTAAATACGTCATCTGTAGACGAGGGAAGGTATATAGGCCTGAAGTTAGATGGGGATGCATTTTCTGTTGGTGAAGAATATCAAGTTCATCTTGAGATCACTCAAGCAGATATTGAAGATTTATTTGAATGTGATATAGTTATTGGCAATGAAGAACAAACCACCATCCTCTCTGTCAGAGAAATAGAAGTGGAAAGTAACAATCTTTTGGCAAATATCGGATACGTGAACGGTGGTGACCACGTTGTCACAAAAGATGTAGGAACAGATAGCATTTACTATGAATTTTCGTATGAATTAGAAAATCTAGGTGAAGAAAATGCTGAGGGAGTAAGGGCGTGGATCTTTTCAGCTGAAGGTGTTAAAATAATAGAACAAGGAGACGCATATTATGATGCTATTCCAGCTGATGACTCCAAACACGGAGATCCCTTTTTTGCCCTTACAGCGTATCTTGATGAGGAGATAAAATTAGATCTCCAAATTACTTGGACTGTGACAGATGATACTGGTAAAAGCCGTACATACACTAAATTGATTGATCCAACTATAGCCGATACACTCATAGTTTCAATGGAAGGCGAAAATGATGATGATATATTCGGCAGATCAGTAGCTATGGTTGGTGATGTGAATAATGATGGTTATGACGATATACTTGTTGGTGCACCGTGGAATGATGCCGGAGGGAGTTCAAGTGACAATATCGGGCAATCGTATATTTTCTTTGGCGGAGATACAATGGATAGCTTACCTGATGTCATCCTGACTGGTGAAAATATTGGTGATGGATTTGGTTGGACGGTAGGCCCTGCTGGTGATGTGAATGATGATGGAATTAATGACGTGATTATAAGTGGTCGCTATAATGATGCCGGAGGGATTGATGCTGGACGTGCGTATATCTTCTATGGGAGCGATTCATTACCAAGTACTATTGACGCATCTAACGCTAATGTGACAATCACAGGTGAATCAGCGGGTGATCTTTTTGGGGGAGTTAAAAAAGCAGCGCTTGGAGACGTCAATGATGATGGAATAGATGATATAGTTATCGCTGCACCTTTGAATGCCGGAGGAGGCTATCGAGCAGGGCGTGCATATATCTTTTTTGGTCGCAGTTCATTACTACCTTCCTTATCGGCAACTGATGCTAATGTGACAATTACAGGTGAAGCAACAAATAATGAATTTGGTGGGGCAAGCACTGGAGCCAGAGATGTTAATGGTGATGGAATTGATGATGTGATTTTAGGTGCTTATTTGAATGATGCTGGAGGGACTGATGCTGGACGTGCTTATATTTTCTATGGTGCTGATGTATGGACTGCTTCCTTATCCGCCGCAGATGCGGACGTTATACTTACTGGGTCAGAACTAAATGGTAGGCTTGGTATCGATGTGTGCGGATTGGGTGATGTAAATAATGATGGGTATGACGATATGATCGTAGGTGCTCCTGCGCAGTATGAACCGAGTATCATGGGACATGCATACATTTTCTATGGAAGTGATTCATTACCGAGCGCTATTGATGCTACGGATGCTAATGTTACACTTACTGGTTTAGTGACTGACGATCGATTTGGTCAACACTTAGGTGCCGCTGGGGACTTGAATCATGATGGCTATGATGACGTAATTATCTCAGCCAAATCCAGTCAAGATCATGGGACAGATACTGGGCGTGTGTATGTTTTCTATGGCGGAGATCCAATGGACAACGTTTCTGACTTTGTTTTCATTGGTGAAACCGGTGGTGATAATTTAGGCCAGTCAGTGAGCGGGGCAGGAGATGTGAACAATGACGGGTTTCTTGATTTAGTAATGAGTGCAGATCACTATCAAGGAGGTACAGGTCCAGGAAAGGTCTATATCTACACAATCAAGCATGGTTTCACATTAATTGGCGAAACTTCCGATGATGATTTTAGTTGTCAAGTGGGGTGTGCTGGGGATGTAAACAATGACGGATATGATGATCTAATAGTCAGTGAGACTAAGAATGATGCATCAGGGACGGATGCCGGGTGTGTCTACATATACTATGGAGGAAGTTCAATGGACAATACCTCCGATGTTGTTATCACTGGCGAAACGGATGGAGATATGTTTGGCTACATAATAAGTGCGCTAGGAGATGTAGACAACGATGGATATGACGATGTGGGCATAAGTGCACGTTATAACGATGTTGGAGGAACTGATGCAGGACGTGTATATATTTTCTATGGCAGTAGTTCACTGCCAAGTTCTATTGATGCTTCGAATGCCGATGTCGTCTTTACTGGTGAAGCCGCTGGTGATGAATTGCTTGCAATTAGTACTGCAGGGGATGTAAACAACGACGGGTATGATGATGTAATTGTCGGTGCACCTTTGAATGCTGCTGGAGGTTATCGGGCAGGGCGTGCCTATATTCTCTACGGTGGAGATCCCATGGACAATACAACTGATGTGATTATTACCGGCGATGCTACTAATATCCAGTTTGGCGATTCAGTCAGTTGGGCAGGAGATGTAAATAATGACGGCTATGATGATGTAATTGTCGGCGCATATTTGCATGATGCTGGTGGGACAGACGCCGGGCGCGCCTATATTTTCTATGGAGGAGCATCCATGGACAATTTAGCGGATGTTACTCTTACTGGCGAAATTACTCAAGGTCATTTTGGTGTGTCACTAAGTGATGCTGGAGATGTAAATAATGACGGTTACGACGATGTGATCGTTGGTGCACCAAAGTTATGGACATCAGGACCAGAGCGTGCATATATTTTCTATGGAAGTGATTCGTTACCGAGCGCTATTGATGCTACAGATGCTAACGTTACACTTTCTGGTGAAGTCTCTGACATTCGTTTTAGTGAGAGAGTAAGTGGAGCGGGAGATATCAATAATGACGGCTATGATGATGTGATTGTAGGTGCCAGACGAAACGATGCTGGAGGCACCGATGCTGGGCGTGTATACATTTTCTATGGTGGCGCTCCTATGGACAATACATCTGATATTATTCTTACAGGAGAAACTGCTGGTGATGAGTTTGGCTATGCAGTGAATGAGGCAGGGGACCTGAATAGTGACGGTCATGATGAAATAGTTATCAGTGCCATGTTTTATCCAGGAGGATCTGCTCTAGGAAAGGTTTACATCTACTCACTTGAATACATTACAGTGAATGTGTCTCTTGTTACTTATGAAAGTTCAACGCAAACTATTGATATTACAGGTGTGACAGCAATCTGTAGTAACCTAGCGCATGACGCATTGGATGACAATGAAGCAATAGTCCATACATATACCGTCTATAACAATGCGGGAATTGCGACTAGCGTCACTGGTGACCTCGAATGGACTGGCTCTGAATGGAAATCCCTTGATGTTGATGTCTCAGGTTTACCAGAAGGCACGTATTATGTTAAGTGTCATTTTGAAGATTCCGATGCAACTGGAACAAGTGAAACCGGGTTTATTTTACTTGAAGATGAAGGCACGGAAGGTAATGCTGCTGAATACGCCTTTACAGGCGGATTTGATGGTATAGTTGAGGATGAAAGCTCTATCGTTTACACTAGTTCTCAATCATTGAACTGTACCACTATAAATGCACATTTTTCGGCACTTAGAGAAGTCTCTTCATACTTTAAATGGGGCGATTTTATCTCATTGGAAGTTTGGGTATATCGTACCAGCGCCACTAATGAACGTTTTGAGACTAAATACATTAAGAGTGGCGATATTTACGACAATCAAGAAACCTTTCTCATCGATATCTCCAGTCAACCCCTCAATACTTGGCAGAAATATACACTAGCAAAAGATGACTCTATATCTGCTTACGGCGGATTAATTGATAGCGATTTAGTTACTCATCACGCATTTTATATGACTATGAATGACCAAGACCCCAATGATGTAGTGTATTTCGATGGATTGAACTTAAAACTCTCCACGAGCACTCCTACAAATAATTTTACTATTACGAGTGCAGGCTACCAAATTAACATAAATATGCCTCAAGTAACTTATGAAAGTTCTTCGCAGACTATTGATATCACTAATGTGAATGCAATATGTAGCAATTCTGCTCATGACTTGCTTGATGATACTGAGGCAACAGTTCACACATATACTGTATATACAAGTGGAGGATCACCAACAAGTGTCACTGGTGATTTGGTATGGACTGGAAGCGGCTGGCAAGCGCTTGATGTTAGTGTTTCCTCACTGCCTGATGGCGATTATTACGTTTTATGTTACTTTGAAGATTCTGATGGAAGTGGTACTAGTGGCAATATTCTGTTATTCATTGACGAAGGAACAGAAGGCAATGCAGGACAATATTCGACTTGGCAGGGCATGACAGTTACAGATACAGATCCAGGCTCTAACACTGTTGGCACTCAAGCATTAAGAGTAAGAAAAACTCTTACTTCTGGATGGCATTGTGGAGCATATCGTCCTTTGCCGACTACCTTTTTGTGGGGTGACTTTATCTCTTGTACAGTATGGATATATAGACCTAGTGGACAATTTACTGATCCGACAGCTTCTATAAAACTCGGGTTTCTAAGATCTCATAGTATACTGCAACCAGGTCAGCATGAATCGATCAATATCGGGAGTCAACCAGCAGACACATGGGTGCAATATACGATAACTAAAGCAATGATGGATGAACATAATTTTAATGGTGGTATGAGCGACTCTGACACGGTTGTTGATATGTTTTGGCACATTAGTAGTGGCGTAGGAAATACCGGTGATTATTTTTATGCCGATGGAATTCATATTAAGATCGCGACCAGTACTCTAACAAATGAGTTTACTGTAGTAGGAGCTACTCCAACAATTGACGTCAGCACACCAATAGTGACTTATACAGATGATACTACACAAGAAATCGATATTACAGGCGTGACAGCCACCTGTAGCAATCCTGCGCACGGGGAATTAGATGATTCGGAAGCAGTTGATCATACTTATACCGTCTATACCAGCGGAGGTTCACCAACCGGTATCACTGGTGATCTAACATGGACTGGCAGCGACTGGCAGGCACTCGATGTCGATGTCTCCTCACTATCAGAAGGCGACTATTACGTGACCTGCTACTTTACCGATTCCGATGCAGAAGGCACTAGTTCTTCATCAAGCACCTTCACGATTGTCCATATTATTACGGTCAGCACGCCATCTGTCACGTATGATGATGTTTCTGATACAATTGACATCACCGGTGTGACGG
>JAEOSF010000086.1 GCA_016840515.1 Candidatus Borrarchaeum yapensis
GTCTACCTGAGCAAAGCGAACCTGACTGCCGAGTGGCTGGTAACCTGGCAATATGCCTGGAACGTCCCCTTCACTGGTAATTCACGCCTGGGAGACCACAATTTCAAGACCAAAGGAGTGTTCGCCACCTCAGTGGAACTCAACGCCCTTCGACCGGCCTACGGCAGCAGTTATGCCCTGCAAAAACTGGCCAACTATCTAAGTGATGCTGAACTGCAGTATCGGGCGGACTTGCTGAGTGCGGCCTCCAGGCAGATGGTGGCCACCTCAAGTGATACGCTGGGGATGTCCAACGCTTTGATCGGCGCACAGGAAACCTACTGGTATCACGCGAGTTTTACTGAAGACGCCAACTCCCCTCAGGGTGGCAGTTCGGGGCTGTGCTATGGGATAACCATCGCCGATGCCTATCTAGGGATGAATATTTCACTTGAAACCAATGACACTGACGACCCGACAGATGGAGATGGCGGCAACAATGGAGGTAGCGGAGATGGTGATGAAAGTGACTCCTCAACCGAAATCCCCGTGCTAATAGTGACAATTAACTTGGAAAATAACACCCGCCTCAATTCCAATACAAAAAAAGAGATTTTTGTTACAGTTAACGACGACCAAGGTGCCCCGATCGAGCAGGCACAAGTCATTATCACATTGAACACCAATTATACCCTTGAATGTCAAGAAATCGAACCAGGCATCTACAAAACAATATTAATCACTTCAGAGTTGACTCCAGGTGAATATCTATTAATTGTCACAGTCGAAAAATCGGGGTACCACACCTCAAAACTAGAGCACAGTCTCACAGTGACAAAAAGTCTTAATCTCGCAACGATTTCATTAGCCGTTCGAGTCAGCGCAGTGAGTAGCATTGGCCTAATGTTAGCTGTTATTGGGAAACGAAAATTGTTTGATGACATTACTTTAGATTTGTAAGGTTAAACCGTTGAGCTTATATACATGGTGAAGTGTTTTGCAGAAGAATAAATGCAAACTCAATGAAAATAAGATCCATTCTAATCTTTCGGAAATGGATGAATTCTCAAAAGTAATTGAACATTACAAGATAGGTCCTTATCATATTAAAATATATAATTGTGCAGGAAAATATACCAACGAAGCACTATACACCTATAACAGTCTAGCAGACACTTCACCTTTTGGTGAAATCGTTGAATCCATTGCAAAACATCTTTCAGGAAATATGATCTTCGATAATGAGGCTAGACACAAACCTCTGGATCCTCGATTCTATAGCCTACAAGAGTTAATCAACACGAGGAAGACACTAGTTATAGAGTATATTAACAAACATTACCCTGAATTTGCACCAATGAAAGATTTAGATGAATTAAGAGATCTAGCCTGCTATAAACTAACTGGTATCTATAAAATTGCCCCTTTTCTTATGGATGAACATATCGAGGAGTTTTATTTAGATTGCCCCAACACTCAGCTCTATTTAGACCATCGAACCTGGGGACGTTGTAAGACTAATGTTAATTTGTCTGAAGCTGATTTAGAACGTATAAAAACACGGTTGCGCTATGAAAGCGGTCTGCTACTTGACGAAAGCAATCCTTCTATCAAGACGGAGCTGATCACTGACAATTTTCATGTTCGCATCTCAATGGATATCACCCCTCTAGCAGCCGATGGCCTTCATTTAGACGTACGTAAACTAAAACGTAAGGCCTTTACCGTACCAGAATTAGTAGACAATGGTACCCTTCCTGTGGAAGTCGCCGCCTACCTGTATTTTGCACTGCTACGCCGCCGTAACATTACAGTCATTGGAGAACCTAATTCAGGCAAAACCACACTGGTCAATGCACTGGACTTGATCACTCCCCCTGAGTGGCGAAAAATCACCATCGAAGATGTAATCGAAAGTGTCCCCCAACATATTTACGATAAACATCAAGTACGGCTACAGGTTATCCCCTTTGAAGGCAAAAATACCTCACGAAGCAAGAGTAAAGAAATTGTGAAACTATTACATCGATCGCCTGATTACGTTTTCTTAGGAGAAATTCAAACCCAAGAACACTCACAGGCAGTATTTCATGCACTTACAGCAGGTCTACACTTAATCCAAACCTGTCACGCCTCGTCACCTGAAAATCTGATTGTCCGCTGGGTAGAACATCATGGTATTGCTCCGATTAATCTGTTAACTTTAGATCTCATCGTCTTTATGCGGGCTTATTATCACCAAAAACTTATCCGCAAGGTAAGACGAGTAAGCGAAGTGGAAAAACCATTTGAAAAAACCGATGTACCGCTGGAAATCGATCTGAAAGTCAATTCTATACAGTTATTCGATGTCTTTGATCTTGATAAGCAGCTAATAAAAACATTATCCGAACAATATGATGCCCCCACCATGAAATCAATCAGAATGGTTGAAGGGTTAACTTTAGAAGAATTCATTGAAGAAATGTCTACATACATAAAACTACTCAATTATTTGGTTCAGAACCAATTATTTGACCCTTATCTCAATGTACAAATCTTCCATGGGCTACACACTGAAAAACTCAGATATAGAATGCATCATAACGAAATAGACTGGTCTTCTCTCTACAAATACGTTGTTAACCAGATTAAAGAATAGCTGAGGTTTGCAATTTGTTTTCAAATCTGCCTATGAATATATACAAAGCACTTTCCATCCAACCTTTCAAATTTATAGGAAAAAAACTCTGTCCCACTTCTTTGCTAATGCCATGTCGTTATTATGAAGAGTTAAATCTCACTCCAGAAGATATTTCAGCTGGGTCAAAAGCCTTCGCAACCATTATTTTCCTAATAATTGTCAGTTTTTCACTTATCTCAGACTTTTCTCCACTGCTTTTTTCATCAGTTGCTTTACTTCTCGCGTATATTATTCATGGATTATTAATGCGTTTCCTTCCTCTAACATATGCCCATGAAAGACTAACCATTGAGAAATATGCTGACTTGATCTTGAATACTCTGTTATTAGCGTTATTAGCTGGATCAACGTTCGATGCAATATATTTCGTTGCTAAAAGTGATTTCCCACAAGTTTCAAAAGATTTCGAAAAAATACTCTTTCAGGTTAATAACAATGAAGATCCGGAAAAGCTTTTATTAGATTACGCTAAGAAACAGCCTTCCATTACGCTTCGAAAACACCTATCTAGTTTATTCGCGATTAATGATTTAGAAACGACCATTGAATTGATGAAGGATTCAACTCAATCAGAGGTGCGTTATGCCTACGATCGCTTCACTCTTGAATTGGACAGTCGATTAACCTTAACTATTGGTATAACCACTTTTCTACCCATCCTTTTAGCACTCTTTTTAATTCTTTATGGGTTTGCTAGTTCTCCTTTCATTTTATTCATTGTCCCTCTACACATTTTCCTATTGTATATCCTTAAAAATCAGATCTTAAGTAACAAAGTTGAGCTGATCGGATGAAACAACCGTCAACTGTAGTATTACAACAATCAGATGAAGAATTAAGTGAAATTGCCTGTTTTCTAAGCTTTTTTGCTGATGAGTTGAAACTTGGTATCTGCCCAGAACAAGCATTTACCTATGCTTTAAGTAAATATAACGGGGTTTTAAAGCCACATTTTATGAAAGCCGTCCGTCAGCTATTTGTTGGGGCTTTACCGCTAAAATCGCTCCTGAAGGACCTTGCTTTATCGCTAAATAACCTTAATAGTCGATATCTATTACAACTCACTTGTAAATTTCTAGAAAAGGATTCTATAGAGGCTGGCAAAGTACTAATTTCGATGCTTAGAGCCTTAGAAGAGAATAATAGTCTTATTAAAAAGCGTAATCACTTCTTGAGAGCAAAAAACCTTAAGACTAAGATCTTATCACTAGGAACTTCATTAGTGATGGGTTATATCGCCGCTCTTACACCTCTTTTTTCAATGCTATTCCTACTTCGTCAACAAAATTTTATAGAACTTACAAACAGTCTGACTATCAATCCATTTAATTTTTGGCCTGCTTTTGTAGCTTTTTTCTTCATTGGAATTTTTACTGCTTATCAACTCACAGAATTCACTGATGAAGAAAATTCTTGGTCCATGCTAATTCTCTCTGCCATGATCTTCTTTATCACTTTTTTACTAACCCACAGCCTTCTAAAAATCTTAATTTGGTAAATACATTAACTATTAATCATCATTAACTGTGAAGAATTTTTAAAAAAATTAAATGAACATTTTAGGTTTTTGTTCTCCCTTAACGTATTTTTTCAACAATGTGCAGTAATGATCGCGGATACTATATTCAGCAACATTCGCTATTTTTGCCAATAATTTCTGGGTGAGGACTGATCGACGTTCAAATTGTTGAGCAATTAATAAATCGGCTCCATAAAGCACTGAGGTTGCAAATATGTAGGGATGTCTACCACCGCGTTGCTCAGTAGTAACTATTTCTAAGAGTGTATTTGCTGCCTTCATAATAAGTGTTTGATACTCAAATGATGTCCAAAATCTTCGCTTAATTCTCAGTATAACCTCAGGGTGCTTAAGGACTTTACTGACAAGTCTGGGGATGTAATCTTCGCTTTTTCTTTGTACAAGTTCAATTCCTGGAGATTTCTTTAGAAGTTCAATTCCACGGATGACTTTTCTAGGTGGAATCCTATGACCTAATTGTCCAAATACTTTCATTACTTCCTGTAACGTGACAGGTGCTCTTCGTTCTCGAATCGCTATGAAAAGAGCAGCGACCATTAAAACAGGATGCGTCAAAATTTCATTTTGGTTAATATGCTTAAGACTCGTGCGATAAATATATGCTGCTCTCTGTTTTATTTTATCTGATAGATGAAGAAGAGTTACGGCTCTATTCAATGATTTTAACACTCTGTATTGAGATTCTTTATGACGTATTCGCGCTCTAAAATTGTAAATTCGGTTTAACTTCCTGAAATAGAGTTCTTTCTCTTTTGAAAGATGTTTACCCTTATGATCTCGACTGTTTTTTTCATTATGATTTCCGATATAACTTCCCATTCCATCAACAATGTCAATTCTCTCACCAGGACTCACATATTGTTTTGCCATTTCTTTTTCGTCAGTAAATACTGAGATAATGTAGTCTTGAGGAACATAGTGAGTATCAACAACTAAACCACATTTTTCACATACATAGAGCCCTCTATTTAGCACGATATTACCTTTACATTCATTACATGATTGAAGGCTGTATTCGCTCATATTTAACCACCAAGGAGACTTATTATGAAAAGTTGGAAAGGGTTTTAATAACCACAAAAATCCACATTTACTATAGACATACGTTTAAACTTATAAGTATTTTTCAAAATGAATATCTACTTAATTGAACAAATAGTTCGTTTGATCTGATGAACAAAATCTGCAGAGAGTTAAGTGAACGTATTTCAAACTGATTTAAACTACTCCGCCCAGCTGAAGCAATTGGAAAAATCAGTATAACTGAGGTATTATTAACTAAATAAAATGAAATTAAATCTCGTTTTTTTATCCGAATAAAGTTATCCAAACACCAGTATCTAAATAGAGAAATAACATGAACAAAAGAAAGCCTCCGAAGATCATTTTCTTGCCATTACGTTCATCAATTCCCGACATATAACATATTAAACCGATTGCAAAAACAAAACCACCTACCATCCAACCCATACGAAAGATGAAACTCATTGTATTGGTCAATGTATCAGTCAGCAATGTTGGTAGTCTTTGAAGACGATCAAGCTTTTCCCATGGATCACTTTCTATTTGCATATTAACTACACTCATACTCTATTTTAGTAAGCATATAAAAAGCCAACGTATTTCAATTTGAACTTTCAACAAGTTGGAGGCTTTTATATTAAGAAGCCTTCTTGAAGTGCGATATCTATTTCGAACTTTTTCAAAAAGCGGGGTTTATATACGTTCTCGCATTCAACTGTGTAAGGATATTATTTGATTTGATTTGCGACTATGTTTTGAGAATACAAAAACGAGAATCTCCATGATTTAAAATCAAGTTTCAATGAAAAATTATCTAATTTTGAATTGAACTTTCCTTTGGTGGGATAAATTTGAGCCTCGAAATAGGCACAGAAGAGTCTACATATACTTATTTATGGGACTATTTAACTAGGGCGAAGAATAAGGAACATTTTAGTAAAAGAACGATCCCAAGACTTATTGGAAAGCCTTCTTTTAATATACCAAAGGATTATTCATATTTGGCAGATATAAAAGTTGAAAAAATACATACAATAGGCGATTTTAGGGTTAAGCAAGGAGATGCTATATTTGTATCATGGAAAAATGGTGAAGAAAATCCCTTTTCTACCAAACATACGTTAAAAACACTTTCATATCCAAAGAATGAATTATATGGGATTGTTATTGATTACGATTCCAAGGATTACTATATTTCATTTTCGGGTAGATTTTCATCTCAGGAGCTTAAATATTGTGACATAGTTAATCTTCGAAAAGCTGATGACCAAATTCTGTTACGAATTCAAGAAAATATTCTGGAAAGAATTCAGAAGGGCGAAAGCAAACACCTACGAAAACTTAGAAGACTTCTTGAAGAAGAAGAAGAAAGCTTTAATTTTAATACTCCCATCAATCTAAATCACACCACGGAACTTCTAAACGAATCTCAAAAAGAAGCCGTGGCAAATTGCCTTTATTTAACGGATGATAATTATTTCTTTCTGATTCATGGACCTCCTGGTAGTGGAAAAACTACCACTATCTCAGAACTGGTTTTACAATTGCTTAAAAGAAATCAAAAAGTACTTATAACATCGCATACTAACATTGCTGTAGATAACGCTCTGGAAAAGATCATAGAGGCTCTTAAGGAAACGAATGAGCATGATATTAGTCATTTAGTTATTCGATTAGGTATGAATGCCAAATTGTTACCAAGCATTAGACCACTCTTAGGTAATATAAGAAAATTCGAAGACTTGAGATCTTATAAAATAGTCGGTTCAACATTAACGAAAGCTGGATTATACACTCTTCATTCCAATTTTGATTGGAACAATCCGCCCTTTGATTATGTCGTTATTGATGAGGCTAGTATGGCTAATATACCGTTAACGCTTGTAGGGATGGTATTTGGTAAGAAGATAATTCTGGTAGGCGACCATCTTCAACTACCTCCAATATTTAATGTACCTATAAAGCAGCGGCTAGAAAAATCACTTTTTGAAGTTTTAATTTCAAAATATCCCAATAATAGTGTTTTTTTGGATACACAATACAGGTCGAATAAATACATCGCCATGTTTCCGAGTCATTTTATCTACAATGATCGATTAAAAACCGCCTACGGTATTGAAAACATTCAGATTGACTACTTTCCTCAAAACAGAGACAATTTGAGTCAGAGTTTATCAGGCCGATACCCAATCGTTTGGATAAATACCTTTAACAATAATGAGCAAGGACTTGAATGGAAATTATTTGGTAGACGGTATTCTGCCTGTAATTTATTCGAAGCTGCCTTAGTCATTAAAATTATGAAGGAATATTGCAAGGCGGGTTATACCCTTGAGAAAGACATAGCTATAGTTACACCGTTTCGTCTTCAAGCCGCACTAATAGGGGGATTGATCAAACAGACGTTTTCAAAGCAGATAAATAATGTCTATAATCTTTGGTCATTTACAAAATCAAGCACAATAGACTCATATCAAGGTCGCGAAAACAATATTGTCGTTATATCACTTGTAGATGACGGCATCAATCCTAAAGCTGCTAAGGTATTGCAAGATAATCGTAGGATTAATGTAGCAATTACAAGAGCAAAAAGAAAACTTATCATTCTTGCGTCATATAAACTTGCTGAGACGATCAATACCCCATTAATTGCAGCATTATTCAAATATATCCAGCAATACGGTCATTTTTCAAATGAGCCACTATCCCATCTATCTTTAAAAGAGTTAGAAATGACAAAAACAGCTTTAAACATGATTTTGAATCGAACTTAATTTCTTCAAAACTTGTTCTACAATTTTTAATGGTTATTTTTCTAGATTTTGTCGCTTCAAATTATAGTTTAAGAGCAAATAATCCGTTCTATTTTTGGCTCAAAGAAGAAACTAAAATTGAAACAGAAAAACGCGGACTTTAAATAATTCCTTATTAAAAGTCAGTGGTGAAACGTTAATGGGAGTTAAACAGCTATCCGCTAACAAGATTACTAGTATACAAGAAAAAGTTTCAAAATTCTTACTAATGGGCAGCGCAGGTGCTGGGAAAAGTACCTTTGGATCCTGTCTTGAGTGTATAGTTGAGGAATCACAATTAAAAGCGAATAGCATGTATGTTCCTACGCCAGGAGTTGCCTTTTACAAAGTACCATTGAATAATGGCAAGTGTTATGTTAACTGGGAATTGGGAGGTCAACAGCGCTATCAACCGCTCTGGAAACTCTGGTGGAGAGGCGCAACTGGCGTGTTTTTAATCATTGATTCCTCGAATATAGATAGTTTTACAGTTACTAAGAATATTCATCAGCTGATTGTAGATGAATTACGTCTACCATATGTAATATGTGCAAATAAACAGGATCTTCCAAACTCCATACCCATTGAAGCTATTGCTGATCATTTGGACATAAATGATCCTACTATAATTTTTCCCACATCAGCATTAACTGGTGAAAATGTTAAGGAAGCATTTCTTGAATTAGTGCAAAGAACGGAAAAGGAGGCGTGATTTGTGATCGGTGAACCCTTGTTTTTAAATTCCTATCCGTTGCAGGAATGTGGCATTAAAGCAATTTTGCTCTTCAAGTTCGAC
>JAEOSF010000048.1 GCA_016840515.1 Candidatus Borrarchaeum yapensis
TGAGAATGGGCTATCGAAAATTACAAAATGGTACCAGGCGAGCAGTCCTAAACATGCTAGGTAAGGAACTAGAAATAACAATAATTTTCTAAATTCTCGTTTAAACGCATAAAATGCGAGAATTGGTGGTAATGCAAGTACATTCTGGTAATCAATACAAATAGAATATCCTAAGGCAAGGCCAGCAAGGAATACTTTTGTACCCTCTTTCCTTCCATGTTGAAAATAATGGACGGTGAGGTATGCCGCTGAAATTAATAGAAATGCTGAAGTCCCATGTGCGAAAAAAGTTTTTCCATAAACAAAAGCGATTGTACCAAAGGCATAAGATAACGCTGTAAGGAGACTCGTTTTTTCACTAATTTTGAGCAACTTACAAAGCTCGAAAACCACCACAACGCTAAGTGCAGTAAATATAGAGCCACATACAACTACAAAACTTGCCAACGTTCCGTTAACTAATAGAGGATCTGAATACAGTCTATATGCAACAAATTTACCAAGAAAATAGAAGGGAATTCCTAAAAAACTCAAGCCTGGTCCTTTATCCGAATAATAGTTTCCGCTCCCAGGAGGGTATTCACTATAATCTATCCACAATGTCCATTCCATAAAATCATTGATCTTAAACGATTGCTGTTCTACAATTGCCATAATTAAAGCAAGGCGAGACCCTTCGTTGGGAGAATTAAAGCCGTTAATAAAATATACGTATATAATTAGGACACTAAGAAAAAGACGTGTCCTTATATCCCTGGTTAGAGAAAAAAGTGATTGCGCCTTAATCATAGACTTTATACCTTTTTCTGTAATTCTTTAATTTGACCTCATTTTCATCTACGGGCGTATAGTTCAAATCGCAATTCTCTGAAATACGTTATAAACTAAATTGTTGTTGTAATTTCTGGTCCTTCTTTCGTGACAATCATCGTTTCTTCATTTTGAGCAACCTTACAGCCTTTCTTATCTGAAAGTACTTTATATCGATGGAAGACACCCTTCGTGACGAGTTCATTTAAGGCCACTTTATAAGCTTTGACTTGTTTGGCGATCCATCTCTCGCTGAATGGTAACGTTTTATGCTCCTTTAAAACAGCACTAATTATTTTTCGAGCGCCTTTGGATCTAACTGGAGTTCGAACTGGCAGTAAACGATAGATATAGCCATAGGGTAAATCATGAACTGAGCCAGAACCAGAACTGGCAAATGTTTCAACGGCATACACTTCTCCCTCTTCGATTTTAACCCCGTATGGAATACGGACGTTTGGAATTGTTTTTGGCCCATGTAACGAATATTCATCTAGAATATGTCCTGAAAGCTCTTTGATAGGCCTATATTTAGATGATTTTGATTTTATAGTGGATTCAACTATTTTGCCAATATCTTTAGTGTTGGTTCCAGGAAGCATTGCTTCAATTGCGGCATGGCAAGAATCCACAGCAGCTTCAACCAATTTATTGAAATCTGGATCGAAGTTTACTGTAAATGCTGAGTCTGCAATAAAACCATCAATGTGTGCACCGATGTCTACCTTCACGACATCTCCTTCTTCTATTACTGTTTTATCCCCAGGTGGAGATGAATAGTGGGCAGCTACGTGATTAATTGAGACATTACAAGGAAATGCAAGTTGTGCACCTTCTTTTATTACAAACTGTTCTGCCTTTTCACAGATTGAAAGAAGTTTTGTACCAACTTTTACAAACGGTCGAATGTATTCTTTTGCCCTTGCAACAGTTTTACCTGCTTGTCGATATTTCTCTAACTTATCTTCCTCTGACTGTGCTTTTTTACGTGACATTTAAATGCGCCTCTCTAAAAACGAATAGAAAGAATAACAGTTTAGAAAGTAGTGACTTATATTTTTCAGTTTTGGTACCATGTTTAAATGAATCCTTACATATTATTCTGTGGAATATAAGGCTTTGATAGGATCATGGTTACTTTAAATTTTGCTATATAGGGTCGCGAGAAAAGTGAAATATCTAGTTCTAGCAGGAACGTTGGATAAGATAGAAGCTACAACAAAGCGAAAGGAGATGACCAACTATTTAGTAGAGTTTTTTAAAACGACCCCTCCAGATCATATCCGAGACGTTGTTGGACTTATACGCGGCTCACCCTACCCAGATTATGAAGATTTTCAATATGGAATGGCAGAAAAGATGGTAATACGATCGATTGCAAGTGCAACAGGAAAGACGACTGAAGAGATCGATGAAAAGAAAAAAGTAAAGGGAGATCTAGGAAAGGCTGCAGAAGAAGAGTTGGCAGTTAAAAAACAGACAAGCTTGCTTACAAAGCCGCTTGAAATCAAGTATGTTTCAGAAACACTTGATAAGATAGGTAAAGCAAGTGGAAAAGGCTCAGTAGACCTCAAAATTAAGTTATTGGCGGGTTTACTTACTAATGCTACTCCTTTAGAAGCCAGATATATAATTCGAACAATTTTGGGTCAAATGAGACTCGGTATGGCCGATATGACATTGATGGATGCACTTGCCATTGCATTTACTGATGACGCAACAAATAGGACAATAATAGAAAGGGCATTTAATATTTCATCAAACCTTGGCCTAATTGCAGAAAAATTAGTGGCAGAAGGATTAGATTTTGTAAAAGACTTTAAGGTCACGATTCGTCATCCAATTCGTATGATGATGGCACAAAGGTCAGGAGAGAATGAAGAGATCTTTAAAAAGTTAGATGGAAAGTTTGTTGCAGAATTTAAATACGATGGAGAACGGCTTCAGATTCACAAAGACGGCGAAAATGTGCTTATTTTTTCGAGACGACTTGAAGAAATTAGTGAACAATATCCTGACGTGTGTGACATGGTTAAAACACAGATTTGTGCTAATAAAGCTATTATAGAAGGAGAAGTTGTTGCATACAATGTTGAAACGGGGGAATTACGTCCTTTTCAGGAACTTATGCAAAGACGGAGAAAATATGGTATAAAAGAAGCAATGGAAGCCGTTCCGATCAATCTTTTCTTATTTGACCTTTTATACCTTGAAAACGAAGATTTCACGACTCAAAGTTATCCTCTTCGTAGAAAAACGCTAGAGGATATCGTGGACGAAACAGAACAACTAAAACTTGCGACTCAAAAAGAAATTTCAACTGCTGAAGAGTTGGAAGACTTTTTCGATTTAGCGGTTGAAAAGGGATGCGAAGGCATTATGGCAAAATCCATTCAAGAAGGATCCATTTATCAGGCTGGTGCAAGAGGCTGGCTGTGGATTAAATTCAAAAGAGACTACAAAAGTGAAATTGCAGATACCCTTGATCTGGTTGTAATTGGAGCGTATGTGGGATATGGAGCACGCACAGGTTTCTATGGCTCTCTTCTCATGGCGTGTTATGACCCTTTCGAAAATCAGTTTAAAAGCGTGTGTAGAATGGGGAGTGGCTTTACAGACGAACATTTGGAAACTCTTCAAAAATCACTAGATCAATATCGCGTCTCGAAGAAACCACCTCGAGTATTTATCAAAAACTCAACAGTTCCAGACATATGGATCAAACCAACAATTGTACTAGAGGTTCAAGCTGCTGAACTAACACTTTCACCAGTGCATACATGTGCTTTAGATAAGATAAGAAAAGGAAGCGGTCTAGCTATGCGTTTCCCAAGGTTTACTGGACGTATAAGGGATGATAAGACAGCTGAACAAGCAACATCTCAACAGGAAATTATCGACCTTTTCGAAGGTCAGTTAAAGAAAATTGAATAATAGAATAAAAAAAAATAAAATAGAGAATGGAATATGTTAGGTGAGCTACCTCGTGCTAAAGCTTTGAGGCTTCCTGCTTCTACGACAGACTCGATCCCCTTGCGGGTTACGGAGGTCTTATTTCCACAGGCTTAACATCCCTACGCCCCGTAGGTACTCATAAACTTTATCACCAACAAGCTATATAACCACAACACAATTCATCACTTTGCTTAAGCATTGGTGCTTTCCTGCTCAGTTGTCAGTAAGATATGTGTGCTTCTAGCCTAAAACGTAATAAGAGAATCCATGACATAGACACTTTTACTTCGAGCAGATTAATAATTACCAATCATCTAAATTATCCACGGTGGTTTTCGATTTGGTTTGGAAAAAAATCAAGAAAATGTCAAAAGACACTCTGCATAAGATTACCCCAAAGGGTTATTCAGAAGACGAATTTGCCAAAATTGATCCTGATAAACTACCAGATGATAAAAAGTATATCGATCTTGAAGGTAGGAATCGTACAGAAAAAATCGTGAGAGGATGTTTAAAGACAGGATTAGTTGCGATAGGAGATGCATTAAAGGAAGCCCATGTAAAATTCATCGAGTTACAGCTTTTAAATAGATGGACTCAGATGGACTCAATTATTGACCTGGTTGAAAACTTTTATAACGATGTAACCAATCCAGATTATGGGTTTTCCACGTATTTTGAAGTCAAGAAAATTGAGGATATTGATTTCAAATTTGTACGAGTTCTTGAATTCAATATTCTTACTGAACTGAAAGCGTTAGAAGAGAGTGTAATATCCTTTAAAAATGAAATTATAAACGAGAATTTTGTAGGTGCTGGCATTGAAAATTTAAATGTATTCTCTGAGAAACTTTCAGAATTGCAGCAGCTTAGTGAAGAACGTAGGAAACTAATATCCAGTTATGAAAAACTTGCGGTTTAACTATAAAAAGAAAAGAGATGGTCTTTACGTGAGATCAGAGATTCTTTCAATGAGCATGCCTTCACACACTATTGGATTATTTTTAAGTGCAATTGCATGTGCCTTTGAGAGCCGTGATTCACTATTAGAATAAATTTCAAGAAGTAAGTCACCTTCTTTCACTTTATAACCCACCTTTGCATAAAGTAATATTCCAGCGCCTTTATCACGAGGAGTTCCTGCGGCATTGCAGATTTTTACAATCTGACTGTTATCGACTCTTACGATATAACCATCGCAGGATGAGTACAACTCCGCCTTGTAATTACCTACAGCAACATCCTTTGATTCAATAGTAGGATTACCGCCTTGTGCTTCAATTATTTCTTTCATTTTGCTTAATGCTTTTCCTGAGTTCAAACTCTCTTCAGCAAGTTGCTTTCCTTGACCTTTAGTTGCTTTTCCAGACATCTCAATAAGCACTCCGGCTAGAGCACATGATTTTTCAATTAAACTAGCTGAGGGTCTAAGTCCTTCTAAAGCTTGAAGTGCTTCTCTTGCCTCCAATGCAGGTCCTATTGCATGGCCAACAGGTTGCCCTCCATAGGTAATTGCAGCTTCTGTTTTTATTCCTATTCGGTCACTAAGCTCAACGAATTGTCTAGCGAGAGTACGCGCTTCTTCGACACTGTTAACCTTTGCACCTCTTTCATAATATCGGGTAAGTGTAGGAATGTCCAGAACCAGAAAATCCACACCAGTTGCCAGTTTTTTTGAGTAAATGCTCGCCATCATTTGCGGCAATGGATCTATACCGAGTCCATGCTCAACTCTGTGAATGAAGATATCATCAGAGGGTGCAAGATTAAGAGCGCCTCCCCAAGCTATGGTTCCTCGGACTTTTTTTGCCAATTCTTTTAGTTCGTCTATATTAAATTTTACATCCGCCAATACTTCAAAGGTGTCTGCTGTACCGGCCGGGGAAGTAATTGCACGGCTTGAGGTTTTGGGAATGAGTAATCCAGCAGAAGCAACGATGGGCACAATGAGTAGGGTCACTTTATTCCCTGGCACGCCTCCAATGCTATGCTTATCAAATACGGTTTCTTCAAAATCGATCATTTGTCCTGTCTCTGCCATCGCTTTTGTAAGATACCCAATTTCCTCCATATCTAATCCAACAAACTCCTCAGCAAGTATAAATGCCGCAAGTTCCAAATTAGATAGGTTTCCTGCAACAGCATCAGCAACAATTGAATAAATCTTGTCTTTTGATAACTTCTCACTTTTCATTTTTTCTTTTATGAAGTAGAACGAATCAGGGCGTCCTACAGCGGTAATCTCTACTCCTGCACTTAATTCAAAAGCAGATTTTTCTAAAATATCCTTATAAATTCCGATTTCGCCCTCATTTACGATTGTCTTAGTGGTTTCAACCATACCAACTGTAGATACTTCACTTTGTCTTATCTTGAGTCGATCGCCGTTTTTAAATCCCATTTTTGTAGCATCATATTCATTTAAAATGACCTCATTCTTTCCAGAGGTAATGTCAATCGACTTGATAATGAATTCTGTCATCAAATCAGATCAATTCTCCTAGAAATTGAGAAAGGTTTCTACAATTAACTTGTTAAATTACTGGTTCTTATAACTTTCTTGAGAGTCGTCAATAATCGATTCAGCTGCTTTTTGACATCAACGATTACCAAATTCGAAATTGATGGCTTGAAAAAGACCAAAAATCCATGCATAGCAACATCTCTAAGTATTTAGATCAAAATTTGTACGAGAAATATTTAAACTATGGTGTGTAGGCTTCTAATATATGGTATGATAGCGCGCTGAGGGATGAAAATGAACGAACTGGCACAGAAGATCATAAAGTACACCACAATCAAAGGTCGTACAACTCTTGGTGACATCTGCGAGCGATTTGAAATACCTATTAAGAAATGCAAAGAGGTAATCTTAGAGCTTTGGGAAAAAGGAGAGTGGACTGGAGCAGTGGACTGGTTCAATAAATTAATTCTTCCACCAAGTGCACTTGAAACGTTACCGAAGTGCCCTCAGTGTGGGAAAGGGATCAGTATATTACCAAACCCTGACAATATTATTGAATGTGGATACTGCGGTTTAAAGATTTATACAAGAATGTAGGCACTAAATCTAGTTAAAATTCGCCCTTTAGTTTATTCAAAAAAACTACAAGTCTTTCAAAATCTAATGCTTTCAACATAGATATTGTTCGTTCCCAATCGTCATCAGAATATCTCGCAAGCCTTTTTTGTATTTCTAAGGCTATCTTAAAGTTTGTTTCTATTTGCTCTTTCCATTTTTCTTCATAGAATTGCATAAAATAGTCTTCTGACAAATCATCAGCTGCTATTGCATTAGCTGCGATTTCTCCAGCTAAATAACCAAATTGTATCGCGTAACGGATTCCTTCGCCAATCAATGGAGATCCTTGTCCTGCTGCATCACCTACACTAATAAATCTATTTGAAACCGTTTTAGGAAGCGGACCCTCACAAGGAAAAATCCCATGGTGATATTCAATAGGAACTGCATGTTTCAGATATTTTGAAACATTTGGATGATGATTCATTACTGTTTCTAAATATTTGAATGGGTTTTCTTTGCTGTCAGGTCTTATAATCCCGACACCAATTCTAGCGCGATTTTTTCCAGTGCCTGTAGGAAAAATCCACGCATAACCTGCAGGTGCAAATTTTTCTCCCAAAATAAAATCTACATGGTTTTCATCTGGTAGTTTAGGAACATATGCTTCATATTCTGCGCCGATACCATATCTTTGCCATTTGCCTTCTTTTAATCCCAATCGACGTGTAATAAGTGATAAACTACCAGAAGCATCTACAATAATTTTTGAGAAGATCTTCTTAGTCTCCGAACCAGATTTAGTATTAACACCAACAATCTCACCGTTTTCCAAGATTGGTGAGAGGGCCTTGGTATTAGGAAGGATGTGCGCACCTTCTTGTGCCGCCTTCATTGCCAAAAACTGAATTGTCCCTCTTACATCTATTATGCAACCATAAGGGTCTTGATCTTTAAAACTAGCGGAGACAATTTCGAATGAAGGGGAGTGAAAAGCAATGGAATTTATGGGATGCAAAAGGTTTTTATCAAGCCCCAGATGGAGCATCTCACTATACCAGGAACCTCCACTTGTATGAACAGGATAACCCAGTTCTTTCTCTTTTTCAATTACTAAACAATCTAAATTGTTCCTTGATGCAGTTATTGCAGTAGTTAATCCAGCAAAGCCTCCGCCAACAATTATTATATCATAATTCATCAAAATTAGGCCCCCGTAGAAATAAAAATAAGATTTAATTGCAAAACTGTTTATTTCAAGAAAGTAGATTCAGCTACCTTTTATCTTCTTAACTGCCTGGATTATTTCGGAAAGAGATTTTCCACTGTCAATCGGGACAGTTTTTTCGACAAATGTGCCTTGCACAACTATATTTGCCCCTGCCTTAACACAGTTAACAACCGCGTCTACTGAATTTAAGCCGCCACCGACAATTAAAGGTATATCTATTGTTTGTGAAACTGCTTTAACCATATTTAAAGGAACCGCTGCATTGGCGCCTGATCCCGCTTCCAGATAAATAAGTTTGAATCCTAGGTACTGTGATGCAAGAGCATATGCTGCTGCAATTTTAGGTTTTTCTCTCGGAATTAAGTTCGCATCTCCAACGAATCCAGCTGTTGCACCGGGTTCTATAAGTAAATAAGCCATAGATATTGCCTCTAGATCCCATCTTTTTAGAATTGGTGCGCTCATCGCTTGTGCTCCAGAGATCCAATAAGGATTTCGAGAATTCATTAAACTCATAAAGAATACGGCATCTGCGAATTTACTCAAACCCGTGATATTTCCAGGGAATAAGATCACTGGTACATCTACGTATCGTTTTATTTCTTTTACAGTTTCGTCTAGAATACCAAAGGCTGTTGACCCTCCTACCATAATTCCATCAGTTCCAACTTCAACAGCAATTTTGGCTATCTCTCCAGCTACTTTTGAAGTAGTTCCACTTAAAGGATCAGGATCAATGAGTGTAAGATGTATAGCAGAGTGTTCTTCTGTTTTATTTCGTAAATATTCCCAGACAGATTGTTTTGGCATTTTTATGTCCTCCAATAAGATAGATCCATTGTAGCCTTGAATAGTTTCACTTGATACGCTATTTGATATCTGTTCGTGTGATTTTGCTCATATAATTTTCTAACCCTTAAACTTATGCAATAATTTAGCTTTCTTAAGATACTTTAAAAATCGTCAAGAAGACGTCTAAAAAACCCGTTATACTCAATCTTTCAAGAGACATCCAAAAAATCAATCATTTTTCTTTAAGACGATACCAATTTTTGGTTCAAGAATAAACGGAATATATTCCGGAGGGGTTTTTGTTCGATGTAGCTTAGAAATACGCAAATATCCATCATATTCTTCTTTTTCAGAGGGTAAGAAATCTATAACACCATCAAAACTCGCCCGAATCGACACTTCTAGTGGTGTAGGAATACCACCCCTTGTATATACTGCGATACCAACAGAACGTGATCTCCAGAAGCGATCACGCCAAATTTTTGTCGCTCCTAACGTGTGGGCAGGTGGACTAAGATGTACAAGTGGCGTCATAACTATGCAACATCTATCAACTCCTTGTAAACGTTCAAATTTATCATAAATTAGTCTACTGGCTGCATTAAGATCAGTTAAAACAGTTTCAGGAATTTCAAGAAAGTTGAGAGACGTGGACATACTAGATGTATCCCAACCAAATACTTCCATTTGTTTTCGAAATACATATTCTGTCTCAGTTGTAGCTACGTACAAAACTTTTTCGTTGTTTTCAAGTCCTTTGAAGCAGAATTGTTTTGAGAAAATTGACTCTGCATATCCATCAAAGCCCCAAACGCTGATAAAACTTCCTCTAGGGAAGCCTCCTTTAATTAAATCATCTAATCCTTCAACTCCAGATGTTATTCGGTCTACATCATCCCTTGAGTGTGACAGGTTTTTCCCCCCTACGCACGTGGTTTTATTTCTATACCATGATCAGTAATTTCAAAAGGATACACGCCAATTTTATGATGAACGCCGCGGAGTTTACGAACCTCAATATATCGTTCACGTGTCATTCCTTCAGGCCTAAAGTACAATGTAATAAGCCCATCTGCCACGAATTCTTCAACGCCATATCGACTTAGCACAGTAGAAGCATGTTCAAAGGATACTTCAGGCACTTCAGAAATCATCAAAATTGTGCATCCCATATTCTTCAAAATCGCACATAACCGATGTAATTCTCGGCGTACAACATCTTTACTTTTCAAAGCCATTAAAAGTGCCGTAATGGAATCTAAAACAACTCGCTTTGCTTTGTTTCTTTTTATTGCAAGTTTAATGCGCTCAATAAGAGGTGTCAGATCGTCAACTTCTCGGACTATCCTTACCGATTCTTCACTGGCAAACACCTCTACAAAAATAAGTTTCTTTTCCTCAATTAATGATTCCAAATTCCATCCAAATTTCATTGTATTATCAATTATCTCTTGGGCAGTTTCCTCGAAAGTAACATATACGGCAGTTTCTTGGTTTTTTATACCGCCAATTAAAAACTGTGTACTAAAAATTGTCTTGCCAGTACCAGCATAACCAGTGAGCATAATTACTTTTTTTTCAGGGATTCCACCGTCAAGTATTTCATCTAGGCCGGATATCCCAGTCTGTAGTTGTTTCATAGATTTTTGCTCCTTCTAATATGATATAATGATTACTATTTCTGAGGAAAACCTTCAAGTTATTGCATTATTGGCAATCCAGTTTGATTTAACTAGCG
Source organism: Candidatus Borrarchaeum yapensis (assembly GCA_016840515.1). Lineage (GTDB taxonomy): Archaea > Asgardarchaeota > Sifarchaeia > Borrarchaeales > Borrarchaeaceae > Borrarchaeum > Borrarchaeum yapensis. The sequence goes on from JAEOSF010000048.1 coordinate 10,549, forward strand.
ATGATTTTGTATATCTTGATATATAAATTACTCTTTGCGATACGGAAGGACATGCTCTCTGTTCATTTTTTGTTATGCAACTCGAATATCTTTAACACACGCTCTTCTAAAACTGTTGCTGGAAGATCGTATAACGTAATGCGCGCTCTTCGACCACGTCTTCCTCTACCAAGTGGTCCTACGGCCTTTCCAATTATACCTACTGAATCAAGACGGTGTACATATTTTCTGAAGGCTGACAAGCTCTGCGCTTTTAGTCCCTCACGTTCTTCGCATGCGATCTGGTAGTATTTATAAGCTTCATTAATAGTAGTAGCAGTTATTCCATGGTGTTTGAGACGCCTTGCTAAACCAAGTGCTGCCAAAAGTTCGTGATCATTTAAATCGTCAAGAACGTCAGGGCGTAGTTCAGGATAAACTCCTACCTTCGCCTTTCGAATAAGTTCTGCGTTTATCTCATTAATATGTTCGTAATCAGCCATTTTTCCGGCCCTTAATAGAATCTCAATACCATGTCGTGCGTTCTGTGTTTGGCTAGCAATTTCTGCAACCATATCGATGATATCCTCAGAAATAACTCCAGAATTTATTGCTAACTGTGCACGATAACTCAAGATATCGAATAACTCATCTTTTGTATAACCAGGTATATTAATTTGATCGTGAATATGTCCGGAAAGAGGGGCATTAAGTATAGCCCGCCATTCTGTCCGTCTGCAGATTATTATTGTGGAGATTCGGCTACGTTCTATCCCAAAAACTTCACTAGCATGAATTATTGACAGAATTTCATCACTACCTAAAAGATTAGCTTCATCTAGAGCAATTATTAAACGCATGTCATCCTTTTCAAGTCGTTTAACTAACATACCCAGAATTTCCTCGTCAGAAAAACCTCTAGCGGTAACATTGAAATGATCCGTTAAAAGATTTCTTAAGATTGAAGTTTTTGTCCTAAAGGTATGCGCATTGTATAAAATGAATTTAATCGCTATATTCTTTTTCTTAGCAGCGTTTTCGATATGTATTCCACAGTATCTCGCAACAGCAGTCTTTCCAACTCCAGCAGATCCAGTAATAGCTATATTAATAGCAAAAGATCCCTTTTTTTGAATAAGTGGACGAAAATCTGTTGCCAGACGAGAAATTTCTTCTTCACGTCTAGGAAGTTTTTGAGGTAGAAATTCTGGAAATAAAGAGCGCTCATCCCTAAAAACAGACGCACCTAATAATATTTTTTCAACAAGATCTTCTTCCAATGCGCACACATCCTTTTTAAGAGATTTTATGAATAATAACTTGATTTGGTATTCACACGATTATATATGATTTATTTTCTCTAAGAAAGCAATATTCAAATTTGATATTTTTTGAAGTTTTGTCGAAGTATTGCCAACGCTAAATTAATTTGATTGTGTTGCTTTCATTTTATTTTAAATTGAATAATCATATTTTTGACACATTCTCTACTTAATCGAAGAATATGCAGTTATTAAGTTTAATTGGATAAACATGTTTATAAAAACGTCCTTCTTACTCAAAGAAGACGCAGCAGTTACCTATTCTCAAAGGCAGTATTTAACTTGTTCGGCAAAAAATTCATTTCGATAGGAATAAGTAGTTCAAAAATAGCTTATACAACTAGGTGCTCTTTATAAGCCACTTAGGTGTTTTAACAAGATAATTAGTGAAAAAATCTAGAAAATCGGGAGTTTCATTCAAAAGAGATGCAATCTCAGCATCCACGTAGATTTTTGCCGATGGGGTTTCCATTTTAATATATTTTCCAAGACCAATTTCCTCTATATCACTTGAAAGGATTTTTTTTGCAAGTAATTCTTCCGCTTTTGTAAAATCTCTTTTTATTTCAACTATCCATCTTCCATCTTCATGTATCCAAGGACCAGAAAAGGTATCTTTGTTTTTAATATACTTTTTAGTGAATTTAGCTGCATGTTGAGGTGATGTTGTGGGAGGTCCAAATCTTTTCACAACATAAGGAATACTGTTGTGTTCTAGCTCAAATATAATGATCACAAGAGTTTGTTCATCTGTCCAAACATCTTTGCGGAATATTGGAAAATCATTACGTTCAAAAAAAGTATGAAGTGCTGAAACTGATTTGTAGAGTTGACCCCACAGAATATCTGAAACAACAGAAGGCGCAGGAAACACTAGAAAAAGAAAATGTGTTCCGCGTGATTTCATTCGTAAAATTACTTCGTTGACAGAGAGTTTTGGTGTAGATGGAGGGAAAAAGACGTGGAGATGCGGCGTCCTTAAGAACTCGCCAGCAGCAGCGACAAAAATTGAGAAATTTTTGAGAGTTAATGCGGATGCAACATTTCGCGAAACATCAATTGGATCCACAACGATAAGAGGCGAATCAAACAATTTTCGTAAGTCATTAAAGTTTTTGTAGTGATTTTTAATATCAATCACAGTTCCAGTTGTCCATGAAGTTGCTTCTTGTAAGAGTCTTAAAAAACCAGAATATGCAATGATTAGAAGTTCACAAAGGTATCCTGAAAAACCTCCAATCTTCAATTCAGCACCATAAACGCCAATTCCTTTGTTAAAACCCTTCAATAAGCGGACATCATCTCTTAATTGCGGGGTCATTTTTTTGTTAACATATCGTGTATGGAGAGGTGTTCTATCAACCGCTGATTTCAAGTGCTTTGAATCGAGCACTTTAAAACAAGGAACTATCTCTACTTTATAGTCGTTTACGGAAAACTCAAGGAAGGGATGTTCTGCGTACCTTTCAATCCACTGAGCCTTAATTACATTTTTTACGGTGCTCAGCACATTTTGAAGATGTTCTCGCGTTGCCTCTGAAGGAAGAAGAAGAAAAATATCGATTTCCTTACTATTGGAAATCCAAGTGTTCTTAGCGATTGATCCTTCTACATGAACTTCGATATCTGGATAGAAGTTTTTGAGCCCAATAGTTAACTCGTCAATTATAGTTTTAACTTGATGCTGAACATCTTGGCTTTCTTTCTTTGTCGGTTTCAGCCTTTTTATAGCATTTTTTAATACACTTTGAATGCTCATTTTTCAATACCTGATATAATCTCTTAATATCTACTGAAGAGGCTCCAGTTGACGTATTTTTAGGTCTGTATAAATAGGACCTCTTGGTCTCAGTTCACTTTTTTTTAGTTTAAATGACGTGATCATCATTGTTCCAATTTCTATCTCCGAAAGTTCCTGAATTGACCTAGCAAGTTCGCGAGTGTTCCTTTTGCTCTTAACCCTCGCAATTGTCGCGTGTGGACTAAATTTTTTCTTAGTAATTCTCATACCGAGAGTTTTCAGTTTCTTTTTTAAATCCTCAGCAAGTGAGATCGCATTATTGCTCCCGTCCCCTGTGCCAATCCATACTACTCTTATGAATTTTGGATTAAAAATCCCTACACCCTTAAACTCAAGGTTAAAAGGTTCTAGTTCAATTGTTTGCATTATTCGATAAATTTCGTCGACTATTGATGGATGAATATTTCCTAAGAATTCGAGAGTAATATGGATGTTTTCAGGAGGTACTAATCTTAAATCATCCTTAACTTGCATGAGAGAATCTTGTATTTCTCTGATTTTATCAAATAAATGTTCATCTATATCTATTGCTAGAAACGCACGTATTTGCTCATGTATTTTCTCCACAACCTTTCTTACAATACTTTTTGCCGGAATAAAAGTAAGTATTTTTGTAATACGGATTCAAATTAGTTAATAATTGTTTTAATCTTTATAGAGAACTGTATTAGATTTGTTCTTGTGATTTTTAAAATAACAATAGATTGAAAAACAAGTTGGTGTAAAAGTTTTTATTGTTGATAAAATATCTGACAATTGTGCACAGAATTGAATACATGGATCATAAGAAGAGGGTTTTGAATATATGAAAAAAACAAAACTTTGGCATGTTTCATCGGCGCCTTCAGAGGATCTAATTGACAAAAAAACAACAAAAGGAAAACTAAAGATACCACTTAATATAATACGTATTCAACCTGCAGGCTACCCCCTGCGATTTCATGAGGAAAAAGATATTGAAGTTGATACAGACAATCCTAGGCTTTTTGAAGCATACGCAAGAGAACAGTGGGCAGGATTTCAGGTGAACGAAGGGGACTTTCTATTCGACCAATTTATGGTTCCAGATTACGCATTCGAAGTAAAAAACTGCGAACCAAAAAAAGGTGGAGTAATTGGCACTCAGACAAAGATTATATTAGACTCTAAGTCAAAGAAAACATCATACATACATCAGGAAATACCAAAAGTTGCTTTTGATGAGATTATTGGTCATCAACAAGCAAAAGAAAAATGCAAAATCGTTAAAAACTATTTGAAAGATCCTGATCGTTTTTCAGAATGGGGACCACGTAGTATCCTGTTTTACGGTCCTCCAGGAACAGGAAAAACGATGACAGCAAGAGCACTCGCATCTGAGACGAATTCCGGCATCTTCGCAATATCATCCACTGAACTGATTGGAATTCATGTTGGAGATGCTAGTCGAAGGATTTCGAACCTGTTCAAAGAAGCAAAGGCACAAGCTCCATGTATTATATTTTTAGATGAATTAGATGCAATAGGACTTGATAGAAGTTATCAAAACATTCGAGGGGATGTTTCAGAAGTAGTTACGGCTCTATTGCAGCAAATGGACGGGATAACTGAAAATAAGGGCGTTGTGACTATTGGATCAACTAATGCACCCAAACTCCTCGATCGTGCAATAAGAAGTCGATTTGAAGATGAGATTGAATTTCTACTACCAACTTTAGAAGATAGAATTAAAATTCTCGAAATGTACATTGATAAACTGCCAGTACAAATTGAAGTGAATATTCGGAAGTTGGCTGTTGACACAGAAGGCTTTTCAGGTAGAGATCTCAAAGAAAAATTACTAAAAAGCGCACTACATCAAACTTTAGTAAAATCCGAAGATAGAATAACGAGTAAACAAATCTATGAGACTCTTGCTCTTATTAAAAAAGAAAGCAAGCATGAAACACTTAGAAGAATATTTTCTTGAACTCAAGAAATGCAAACGCTTGTAATTAAACCTACTTTTTATTTAATTCTTTGAACAAAGAAATTGGTAGTTTTTTATAGGAATGCAATCAGAGCCTATTTCATAGTATTTTCTAGAGAAGAGAAAAATGAAAGTTATAGGAACTGTTGGAATGCCTGGCAGTGGAAAGAGCGTTATATCACAAATCCTTAAAGAAAAATTAAATTCTTTTTATATTGTAATGGGAGATGTCATTCGAGAGGAAGTGATGAAGGAAGGGTTAGAGCCAACTCCAGATAACGTTCAAATGATTATGATTACTATTCGTAAAAGAGAAGGTAATGACATTGTAGCAAAAAGATGCATAGAAAAACTGAAAGAAAACGAGGTAAAATATGAATGGGCCATTATAGAGGGACTGAGAGGGCTTGAGGAATTATCTACCTTTAGAAAACATCTAAACTTCCTATTAATTGCAGTTCATGCATCACCTCCTACACGCTTTAATAGGTTGAAACAAAGAGGTAGATCAGACGATCCAAAAAACAGAGAAATGTTCGATAAAAGAGACCTAACAGAGCTAAAAGTGGGTATTGGCTCAGTAATTGCATTAGCTGATCATATACTTGTGAATGAGGGAAGTAAAGAAGATTTATTTGGAAAAATTGACCAACTTTTAAAGAGCGTTTTGTAAAATGAGCATAGAAGTCAAAGTAACTGCTCGAACCCCACTTTTTCCCACAGAAAGTATTGAAAAAGTAAAGACGGCACTCTTAAACATAGTAAATATAGAAGATGAAAATGTTCATATTGAAGAAATTGATGATCATTCAGAAATTATTGTGAGGGGCGAAGGACAGAATACTTTGCAAAAATTACATACGATCTTTCGAGAAAAGAGGATTCTAGATGCTGCAAGGAGAACTCTCAGAAGAGGAATCCGTGGCAATCGAATATATTTCTATTTGAACAAACAGGCCGCCTTTGTTGGAAACACTTCTTTTGTTAGTGAATTTACGACTGAATCACCACTAGGTCCAATAGAAATGGATATCAGTACGAATAATCCTGAGAAATTAATTGATTGGCTTGCACCTCGTACAAAAAATGGAAAAATAGTGCAGTAGTGTCTCTACCGCATCAGAGTTTATTCGAAGACGATAAGGAGAAGCCACATTAGGAAAATTCCCAATATTATCATGCTTGTCTGAATAAACGCGCTTGAAAGTTCTGTTTTTCTACGCAGTTCTGGAATAAGGTCTGATCCCGCAATATAGATAAAGCCTCCTGCAGCAAAAGGTAAAAGAAACGTTGTAAATTGTTCTATGCTGGAAGAAATGAGAAAACCCACAAGTGCTCCTGCTATGGCTAATATTGCTGATAAGAAATTAAAAAATAGCGCTTTTGTTTTTTTAAACCCACCATAAATAAGTACTGAAAAATCAGCTACTTCTTGCGGGATTTCATGAAAGAGAATAGCAACCGTCACTATGAATCCAAGAGCAGTGCTCATAAGGAATGCAGCTATAATGACTAGTCCATCAATAAAATTGTGGATTCCATCTCCAATCAAATTCATGTATGTAAAGGCATGAACATCACATACACCCTTGTGGCAGTGCCGCCAGGATAAAAACTTCTCTAAAATAAAAAATAATACAATAGCAGAAAGAAGTGCAATCGAAGTTGGAATTATTTCTTCACCTACTGATTCCAAGGCTTCTGGCATGAGGTGTAAAAATGCGCCGCCGAATAGTACTCCCGACGATAAAGCTACAAGCGCAAGCAAAAATTTATTGAGTGTTTCTTCTTTAAGTGAAATGAATAAGACTCCAATAAATGCGGCGGCACTTACAATAAAAGTAGCAAGTACAGCAAGACCCAATGCTTCTATACTCAAGATATTACCCCAATATCATTATCTGCGGATGAAAATTACGAAAACTCCCTAGGATAACGTAATCCACCCTTGAAGTTGATTAAAGTCTAGGATGTTAGCAGGAATGCTTGAGAAAAGTAATATAGTAGAGCCTTTATTAAAATTAACTATAGAGGATACAAGACCGTTTTTTCATAATATATAGGTGATTTTTTTAACCCACCATGAACATCACTCTCCCCCCGAAAACAGGGGAGCATCCTTGAGGTGATAGTGTAAACTACCTCATGCTAAAGTAGTGAGGCTTGTAGCTGTATTTGGTCTCAGTTCTCTAACTACACCAGCTAGCGTTTCAACCTCATCGCACGCTACATCATGGGGGCGTTTACTAGACCCCAGCCCAGTAATCCTCATCTAGAGTCGGGCTCTACCAGTTTACTGCTCGTCACCCTTGAGGTCATTAACCGTTTCCACATCTACGAGAGGTGTGCCTTGAGACCACGTACCTCTATCCCAGAACATATATTTAAAAGCGGAGAGACCCTACTACAAGTGAAAAAACACCCTCAATTCCTCCCCCCTAAAGGGCAGGGCTTCCTTGAGAGGGATCAGTGAAGTTTTGAGAGATATATTGGTTAAAGAAAAATCATTTGTATCGTAATAAACGCATCCCATTTAGGATAACAAGAAGCGCACTTGCCTCATGTCCAAGAATACCACTCGCTAATTCAAGCACACCGAAGAGTGTAGCTATTAGCAAGGCAAAGACCATGACTAGGGCGAATACGATATTTTGGCGGATAATCGCATTGGTTTTTTTGCTTAATCCTATGGCATAGGGCACTTTAGAAACGTCATCGGACATTAAAGCAACATCTGCGGTTTCAATTGCTACGTCTGTACCAGCAACACCCATTGCAATACCTATATCAGCTGCCGCAAGGGCAGGGGCATCATTAATTCCGTCACCAACCATTCCAACTACATGACCTTCTTCATGGAGTTGTTTCACATATGAAACCTTATCCTCAGGAAGTAAGTTAGCCTTAAAATTGTCAACTTCCATACATTTTGCGATTGTTTCTGCAGTTCTTTCATTGTCGCCTGTAAGCATTAAGATTTGTTTGATACCTACTTTCTTTAGTTTGCTAAGCGCCTCTGGTGCTTCAGGTTTCAATAAATCTGCAACAGAAATAGCACCAATAATGCGATCATCTACGGCAACAGGAATAACGGTGTATCCTTTACTCTCAGCCTTTTCAAGATAATTTTCAACGTTTCTTGAAACAATTAATCCATTATTTTCAAGAAGTTTTCGCTTACCCATTATTACTTTTCTACCTTTGTATTCAGCACTAATCCCGATACCACTAACTACAGACAATTTGTCTGGATCTGGGATAGTAATATTTTCTGATCTGACATATTCCACAATAGCTTTACCAATTTGATGTTCTGCCATCTTCTCGCCTATACCCGCCCAATATAAGATATCTTTTATGGGGACATCGTCATAGAAGCTGTCAACTTCAAATACCTTAACTTTTCCGAGAGTAATTGTGCCCGTTTTATCGAATGCAATAGCGTCAAGTTTTCCTAAAGTCTCTAAAGAACGACCACCCTTGATTAAAACCCCTTTCCTTGCAGCATTACCAATTCCACTCACTATTGCCACAGGCGTAGATATAACAAGAGCACAAGGACATGCAACTACTAATAAAGTGAGCGTCACAAGAAGATTTTGAGTGATCAAGAAGTTAGCTAAGGCAACTAAAAGCACAGCTGGCACATAATATTTGTCAAATTTTTCAGCAAATGTTTGAAGTGGAGCTTTCTCAGTTTGTGCTTTTTCAACCATCTTGATAATTTTTGATAGTGTTGTATCTTCGCCTGTCTTTGTTGTTTCTATCTCAATATAGCCATCAGTATTGATAGTGCCGCTAAAGACCTCGTCACCTACCGTTTTTTCAACAGGGAGAGATTCACCAGTGACAGAGGATTGATTAACAGCAGTAGAGCCTTTAATAACCATACCATCAACAGGTATTTTTTCTCCAGCCTTTACAATAACAAGTTCTCCTTTTTTTACCTCATCTGCAAAAACTTCGACCTCTGTGTCATATCTACGTACTCTGGCGACTTTTGGTTTAAGATCAATCAGTTCACGGATAGCATTCCGAGTTTTTTCCATCGACAGACTTTCCAGTAATGAGCCAAATAAGAAGAGAAACACAACCGCGCTAGCCTCCCAGTACTCTCCGATTACAATTGCACCAATCACCGCTATGGTGACTAATGTATTAACATCTAAGACTTTTGATCGAAGTGAGTAAAACGCTTTGAGTACAGTAGAATAGCCTCCAATAACTACTGCTGATAACAGAAATACTATTGAGGGTAAAAATAAGGAAGTGACGCCATATGTGTTAAAAATCCATCCAGTTGCCCAACCTAATGCGAAAAGTGTTCCAGTAGCGGTGGTCTGAAGCAATTTTATTTTTTGTTTAGAAATCTTTGCTGTTTTTTTCTCGCCAGCAATAGTCACGCCTAATTTTTGGATTTCTGACTTAATTTTCGGCAGACTAATTTCTGATGGATTATAGATGAGATTCAGTGTACTTTTTTCAAATGAAACAGCTGCATAGAGAACGCCTCTAACACCGCCTAATTCTTGTTCTAACTTCTTTCCAAGCGATTTTGAGGTCAAGGATTCCAAATTGAGTATCACACGTTCGCCTTCGAGTTCGAACCCTAACGAGCGGATTGTCTTTTCAACACGTTCGAAGGTTTCTTTTTCTCCATCGAAAAAGAGATTTGTTATCCTCGGACCAAAACTCACCGTTGCCTTTTTCACGCCATCAACTTTATCTAATGCCTTCTGCAAAGATAAAGCGCAATTGGCACAATCCAAGCCTCCGAGATGAAACGTCAATTTCTTCGTGCCTGATGTCCCGAACAACTCTTCAAATTGCTCTCCTTCGTCAACTTCGTGTTCGTGATCTTGTTCATGCTCGTGTTCATGGTCGTATTCACAACAGGAATCTTCATTTACATGATTATGGGAATCATTACACGCTGTATCATTGCAAGCACAGGATGTATTTTCATCTTTACATTCATCTGCTATAGAAGGTTCATCTTGGTGGCTCATTTAATTTTGAACTCCATTTTTTTGACTTATTTTTGGTTACCAAGTAAAATATGAAATATTAGTTTAAGAAATTAATGCTAAGAGCAGATGGGGTTGTTATGAAAAACTATCAAAAAACTTAGCTTTTTTTAATAATGCAGAGATTTGAGTCTTTGTGAGCAATCGTTATCCATAAAAAATCAATCACCCTAATTTGCTAAGGGTTATGAGCAGTTGTCGCATTTATAGACAAATGTATCGTTGTGTAGACACCTATTTCGTGGGTGGATAGCCACTCTGTAAGAGATGTCTATTGTGAAAGGAACGGTTATACTCAAAAGTATTTCACATTCCATATAAAACTAAGAAGTTGCGCTTACAGAAAGCGTTCAATTACACCGAGGATTAAGAATGAAAATAATTGGCAGAGGTTCATGGATAGACAAACTTGCGATGGATGCATTGGCATATAAAAAGCGAATGGGGAAAAAGACGGAGTTATTTCGTACTGAGAGCGGGCTAGGCGCTTCTGGATTTCCTCATATAGGAAGTTTTTCTGATGCGGCTCGCAGTTTTATCATAAAGCTAGCAGTTGAAGATGTGGGTCATAAATCTGAGTTTATTGCCTATTCAGATGATATGGATGGACTGAGAAAAGTACCTGCTGGAATGCCAAACGCAGACGAATTGAAAAAATATATTGGTGTCCCTGTAACAGATATTCCTGACCCATTCAACTGCCATGAAAGTTACGGAATTCACATGAGTTCTATGTTAATTGATGCATTAGATATCTGTGGTGTAGAGTTCACATCCGTTTCAGCTCGGGAGATGTATAAGAAAGGCGCATTCACGAAACAGATTGAGTTAATACTAGCAAATGCAGACAAAGTTGGAGATATTGTAAAGGAGTTAACGGGCCAGGAAAAATACACAGAAGTCTTGCCATATTACGCGATTTGTGAGAATTGTGGCAAGATGTATACCACGCATGCCTTAGAATTTCATCCAGAAACACATTCTGTTTTTTATAAATGCATTGGAATGGAAATTAGTGGTAAATTCGTTGAAGGATGTAATCATGAAGGATTCGCGGACTATACAAAAGATCAAGGCAAGCTCAACTGGAAAGTTGAGTTCGCTGCAAGATGGGATGCGCTAGGAATAGATTTTGAGGCCTATGGAAAAGATATTCACGATTCCGTGGTCGTTAATGATCAAATTCAGAGAGAAATCTTGCAAACCGCACCACCATATCATGAACGATATGAAATGTTCCTCGACAAAGGCGGAACAAAGATTTCAAAATCTCTAGGAAACGTCCTTACACCACAAGTATGGCTTCGCTATGGTTCATGTAAATCTTTGATGTTATTAATGCTCAAGCGGTTTCAAGGAACAAGATCGATAGGCATTGAAGATATTCCAAAACTCATGGATGAATACGATTATCTGGAAGATATCTACTTTGGAGTGAGGAAAGAAAAAAACGAAGCTAAGAGAATAAAGAACGTTGCACTCTATGAGTATACAAACTCACTGAAAACACCAGAGAGTAGCTCAATACATGTTCCGTATCCCTTATCAGTGAATATTATGTCTGTTGCGCCCGAAACAAATACCCAAGAGTTTTATATAACGAAATTAGAAGATTTAGGCTATCTAAAAGACGGAAATAGAAAAGGCCTAGAAGAACGTTTTCAATTCACGAGAAATTGGGTTGATGATTTCAAAGAAATTGAAGTTGAACCAGTGGAACTGTCAATTAATGAAAAAAATGCAATCAGAGACCTCATACCCCTATTGGAGGAAAATGAAAGTGGCGATGTAATACAACAAGCCATTTTCGAGACGGCAAGAAACAACTCGTTGAAACCTCGGAATTTCTTTAGATTGCTTTATCGCATTCTTCTGTCAACTGATAGTGGTCCGAAACTTGGTCCATATATCGCAATAGCAGGGCCAAAAAAAGTTGCAGAGCGTTTAAGTTTTTTGTCGGATTAGCTTAAATGGAATTCATGTGTCTAAGGTCACCCCTTAAGTTATTCTTGGGAGCAGGTTTTCAAACAGATAAGTTGTCTCTTTAGGGATTTCACTTTCAACAAAATCACTTCGCGCCTTATTGTAAAAACACGTGAGCGTATTGCCCCGAATAGAAAACATTTAAGTATTATTTCGCTCACAAACACAGTAAGACTGTGAAATAAGAGCACAGGGAGACATTTCGTATGTCCGCCACACCAGAAGAAAAAATCTCAAAATGGGATTTCGTTTGTTCAAAGTTTGCTGCTGCGTCTGAAATTGATGATTTGATTGTGAGCGCAACGTTCAAAGATCCAGATATTTTACTGATTCTCAGGCGTTATCGGGGAAAAACTTTGTCGGCACAATGTCGTGATGATTTGGCTCAAGTACAGCAACAATTTGCTAAAATCTTATTTGATGAGTGTTGCGATGATTTAATGGAAGAAATTGAGAGCCACTTCCAGCACGTAAATAGTTCTTAAAAAGAATAAACTGAACTTGTTTTGAATGTTTTCTAAAATATTAGAGGACGGACCGAAACGCGGCTAGAAAATTTTCGATCATTACTTCTAATGAAAATCTTGCCTCTGACAAAGCCCTTCCTTCTTTGCCCATCTTGTGTCGTAGTTCCTCATTTTTTAATAACATGAGAAGGGCATTTGAGAATGCAATAGGATCCCTTGGGTTTGATAAAAGACCTGTTTTCTCATGAATCACTGATTCAAGTGGACCTCCTTCATTTGAAGCAACTACTGGTGTTTCACAAGACATTGCTTCTATCGGAACCAAGCCCCAAGGTTCCATGAGAGGAGGATATGCTACAATATCAGCCATAGAGTAATAAACTGGCATTTCTTTATCACTTACATTCTCAATAAACATAATTGCATGATCTAGATGTAGGGCCTTACTCAGTTTTATTAGACTTTCTTTTTCTCGCCCTCTACCAATAATAACTAATCTACAAGAAGATAATTTCTTGTACACGTATTTAAAGGACCGGATTAACATAGAAATGTTCTTCACAGGCGATAGACTAGAAACTGCAAGAATCACATTTTCTGCATTCGGGAAAAATTGTTCTTTATAGAACCTTCCTTCATCACAGAAACTAAATTTTTCAACATCAATTCCAGGATATACTATTTGCGCATTTTTTGCATAAATTGCTTCTATTTTCGCTTTGGTAAATCTACTATTCGCTAAAACCAAATCTGAGGACTTAACTGCTTTTTGATCAGAATACATGTAAAGATGTCGAATAAATCCAAAGAAGAACTTGAAAGACCAGCTAGCTTCTCTGAAATAATTCCTATCATAGAAAAATCGTGGAGGCTCGTGAATATAACAAATAAAAGGTTTCTTTTGCGATTGAATGCATTTGTATCCTACAAGGTAAGAAGGAAAATTATGTGCATTTATAATATCTAAATCAGTTGGAACATGTTTTTGTAGTTTCTTCACTACCTCAGGAATAGAAAACCAGTATTTCATACCGATAGGTGATCCGCCTATGTCGCAAAAATGAATTCCTTCACGTGAAAACATATTCTTAACATTTGCTCTAATATTTTGGGTAATAACTGTGATGTCAAGACCTCTTTTTTTCAACCCCGTACATAAATCTATGACCATTTTCTCTGCGCCACGCGTTGTATGGAGAGAACGGTGAAGAATGCCAATCTTCAAAATTTTCCCTCATATTTTGCTAATATTTTTTCTTTAAATCCAATAAGAACACAACTGAAATCATAAAATAAGATAAAAGGTTTCTTGAGAAAAGGAATTCTTTCTGTAAATAGCTTCAAACGATCTAAGTCTTCGTAGTTAATACCTCCAAGAAAGATTACTAAGGGAATATAGATTACGATTCCTAAGACAAAAATAATGATAATAAGAATAAAATTAATGATTGAAAATAAATAAAATACTCTTAAAACTCCATAGCATATAATAAAGAAGAGAATACTTGCAATCACATATTTAAAGACTGGCATTGAAGGAAATGGCGTTTTAAGAAAAGATTTAATTTTCAAAATGCAATATAAAACGCCGATGCAACTTCCAAGCGAAAACGCGATCGCGACAGCAATTTCTTGAAAGAAAGGAATTAAACCGAGCGCAATTACTGTATTTATTAAAGCCATTAGACCGTAATATTTTGCGATCCAGTCAGGTCTTTCAATCGCTGCAAAAGTTGATCGCATACCGATAGTTACTGAACGTCCAACGTATCCAAAAGAGAGAATTATCAAAAAAATTACTGAAGAAGAATATGCAGGAGGATATAGCAGAGAAATTACAGAATCCGCTAGCAAAAATGTGAATGCAATTATTGGAAGCGCAGAAAAGAAGGCATATTTTGTACTTTCAAAACAGGTTTTCTGTAATTTCCAAAAATTGTCATTTTTCTTATTTGTTACAAAAAAACTTGTTTGCAACGGTTCTAAAACCCTTCCTGAAACATTGATGTAGCCGATAATGTTATCAAGAGTGGCAGCAGCTACTTTGTAATAGCTTACAGTTATTAGGTCAAAAAAATAGGTAAGTATCAGGAAATTAACGTTGCTATAGAGATAAAATGTAATAGATGAAACAATCATCCATTTTGAATAACTAAGGATTCTCTTCATATCGAGTTCGACTTTATTAGGTTCGGGTTCCTTTTCAAATTTCTGAAAAATTAAAAATAGAAAGATTATACCGACAATAAGTGGCGCTAATGAGTATCCAAGTAACGCACCGACAGCACCAAACCCACTGACTATAACGAAGAGAATGAAGAAGAGAATCAATGCACTTCTTCTAAAAATTGTGAAGAATAATTCTTTTTTAAATTCTTGTAATCCTTCAAACACACTCATTACAATATCAGTAAATGCTCCAAATAGAATACTAAACGCTGCGACTCTCAATGCAAGCGCATATCCTGGGTTCTGAAAGAAAATCGCGATATAATCTGCTAAAACAATAAAGAAGATACAAAAAATCGTTGCCACTGCAAGCCTAATTTTTAAAATAAATCTAAAACAAACTCTAATCTTATTTTCTTCGCCTAACGTGCTGAATTCGGCGATATAACGTCTGAGGATTAGTCCAAGACGCAAATCGGAAAATAATTGTCCAAATCCTACTGTAGAAATTGCAAAGGTAACTAATCCAAGTTGATTAGGTGTAAGAAACCATGCTGTCAATAGCCAATAAGCGAAACCCAGAATATAAAACGCAAGATTATCTAAAGAGACATAAGAATATCCTTTAATCATCTTACTCGTAGTAGACATAAGATCCCACAATGCAATTGAGGTCTATTTACATATCAATTTTTTGCGCTCATAGATGCCGAACGATTGACATTTTAAAAACTTTAATAATAAATTTGAAGAAATTTTTGAAACTCAGCAACCACTAAGTACTCTATGGTATATCGATAGTGTCTTATCACAAATACTTGTCTCATTGTAATGTTTTTCTATCGTTTTTCTTCCCTCCAAACCTATACGAGATCTAAGATCTGGATCGTTGATTAATCTATTAATCGCGTTTTTAATCTCTATGGGATTCCCTGGTTCAATTAATATGCCATTTTTTTCCTGAGTAATAATTTCTGGAGTGCCGCCTACATTTGTTGCTATAATCGGTCTTCCTAGTGCCATAGCCTCAATAATAACACGACTTAGAGGTTCAGGCCAAATTGAAGGAGATATAACAATATCTGCCATTTGGTAGAATTTTAGGACTTCATTATAAGGTAAAAATCCAAAATATCGTAATTGATCGCCAATAATGGCTTGCATTTTTTTTATGTAATCTGTTAGAGGGCCTTTTCCAAGAACTACTAACTTTAAAGAAGTGTTTTTTTGTGATAATCGTTTAATTGCACGAATAAGTACACGAATGCCCTTTCCATAAGTTAGTTGACCTACAAAAAGAATAAGTGTATCATTTTCATCAAATTTATATTTACGGCGCATTAACCTCAGTTCAGATTTGTTAAGGATTTTTGAAGGTATAGGCATTATATTTGGAACTACAGAGATTCTTTGGGAAGAGAATTGTGAGAAATTCTTCAATTTTTCTACTGGCAATCTTGATAAAAGTAACTTACGTAATGCTGCACTCACTGCAACAATGTGGTCTGCTTTATTTAATAGGAATTGTTTAAGAGCCAAATTTGCATAAATATAGGGAAAGATTATAGGCATAGAGAAAGAGGGAAACATACCCTCAAGACTGATACAATTGACTAAATTCTTGAAATTGCATTGCTCACATACATTACCATCAGGTTGTGTAAATGATCTCCTAAAACAAATTGGCCAATAATCACGAATAGTACCAATAACTGGTATTTTGGCTTTCCTACCAGCGATAATGGAGGGAGGAATCGTTAGAATGTTTTGTGCGTGAATAAGCTCAATTCTGTATTCTTTTAAGATTTTCTTAAGTTTTTGTGCCATGAAAAGGTAAAATAATTCATTTTTAACAAAATTTCTTAATATTGGCACATCTGGTGCACGAGGATATCTAAAACGGATGATCTTAAACCATTTATGCTCTTCATATACTGTTTTTTGACCAAAATGAGGCATGACGACTAGGATATTATGCCCTCGTTTAGCAAGACCTTTTGCCAAAAAATAAGTGCTACGTTCACTACCACCTCCTTCTGGGGGGAATAAATCTGTTGCTATACATATA
>JAEOSF010000049.1 GCA_016840515.1 Candidatus Borrarchaeum yapensis
AATTATCTTCACAAGGATGATGACATATTCGCCCAAGTGTGGCAGGTAACGCACACTTAGTTAATATAAGACGATAAGCCTCCTCAAACCGCTCTTCAGCTATAAGACCCACAAAACCACGTGCATCATAATCTTCTTGATAGGAAGAAATAGGAAGATCTAAAAGGCATCCCTTTTCACAAGACGGTTTTTTACAACGAAGGCAACGTTTCGCTTCTTCTATAGCGTCTTCTTTCGTGTAACCTTTTAAAACTTCGTCAAAAGAAGTTAAGCGTTCCTCAAGAGGTAGTTCCTCCATGGTTATTCGTTTTGTTCCAACCTTTCTCTTTAATGTTTTAAGAGTTGGTGACAACAAGATTTCTTCAAAGCCATGTATCTCTTTTAAACTGCTTACAAAAGCATCAATTTCCTTTTTATTTTCCCCTTCGACTTTAATTACCAAATCAAAAGGCTCTAAAATAAGAGAGATTTCTCGAACTAGTTTCGAATTTCTTATATCCTCAAGTGACTCATCGCCTACTTCAGGGCTTAAATTGACAAAAATATAAGCGGATGATGTCAGATCAATCACCAACTCAACATATTCTTGAAAAAGTATCGGCTATGAGCCATGTATTGTAAGTTTTCTACCTTGTGAAAAGCCAGCTAAAGGATCTTTTTCGCTTATGTTTTTCCATTCTAGCCTTTTTTTGACAATAATTCACAATTTCCTGTGCACTTCCCGCTATTAATTGCCTTTCATAACCTAATAAACGATTTCCACGAAGATCTAGTTCTTGTAGATTAGTGAGCCCCTCCAATCCCTTAATCTCTTTTATCAGATTATTCCAAAGACTAAGTTCTTTAAGATTAGTGAGGTTTTCTAATCCCTTGATTTCTCGTATCCTATTACCAAGGCTCAATTTCTCTAGTTTATTGAGCTGCTCCAAACCCTTGATCTCATCTATATAGTTATCATGCAGACATAGTGTTTTAAGATTAATGAGACGATCCAATCCCTTGATCTCTCGTATTAAATTGTTGCTAAGGCATATATGTTGGAGATTAGTAAGATTCTCCAATCCTGCAATCTCTTTAATTTGATTGCGATTAAGGTGTAGTGCTTTGAGATTAGTGAGGTTTTCTAATCCCTTGATTTCTTCTATCTGATTCCAACGAAGGTCTAATTCCTGCAAGTTAGTTAAATGCTCCAATCCTTTGATTTCCTCAATGAAACTATTATGAAGGTGTAATTCCTTAAGATTAGAAAGGTGCCCCAATCCCTCAATTTCAGAGATATCAGTAATTCTTTTCTTGTATAGGTTTAAACTGCCATCTTTTACATAATGAAGTTCCCCTTGAAATGTCACACATCCTATATCCACTTTTCCTTCATTTTTTTCTTGAGTATATTTCACAACTTCCTGTGCACGGCGTCCTAGTAAGACTCTCTCTTCTTCTCTTATTGGGTTATCGTAAAGTTCTAGTTCTTGTAAGTTAGATAGACGCTCCAGCCCACTAAGTTCTTTGATTTGATTATGTCCAAGAAATAACATTTGGAGAGTCTTGAGATGTTCTAACCCGCTGATCTCTTTGATGTGATTCCCAGTAAGGTCTAGTCGTTGGAGACCTGTGATTTTTTCCAATTCCTTGGTATCTTTTATTTGATTCCAACTAAGACTAAGCTCTTGGAGATTTGCGAGGGACTCCAATCCCTCGATCTCGGTGAGATCAGTAATTCCTTTCCTGCTAAGGTCTAACATGCCGTTTTTTACGTAATGTTTTTCTCCCTTAAGCACCACGCAATTATTTTCCATACTCTAGTTTTTCCTCCAGTCATTCTTAGTTGATTAAATTCATTAAGTTTAAGAGTTACTCATTTTTAAACTCCACCACTCCTTCGCAATAGGGGTCTCCTCTTGATAGTGCTTTTGTGAGTTTGAAAGTCATTTTTGGATTAATTGTCTTTAATCCCACTTGAGTCATTCTTTCATGGGCTGCGTCGCAAGGTCTAAGCTCTGCGTCCACCTCAAGTTCTTCATACATGTCCCACCACTGACACTTATGGATTCTGTATACAACTCTTTCCGGAGTTCTCTCTATATATTCTAAGCCTCCTGGGGCTTCAGGACCGTTTGATAATATATTGACAATGGTTTCAAAGTTATCCGCGTCTACTGCATCCTCAACGGGTATATTGAATGTTTCTTTGACCCATGGATAAAATTGTCTACTACCTTCACTAAATACCTTATCATTTATTTCTTCCCACTTTTCCTTACCCAAGACCGGGGCAATGACTCCTTCCTCCGTACCTAACTCAGGTGCGATGATTTTATCTCCTCTTAAGACTATTAACCTGATGAGAGCCTTTGCAGTTATTACCCAGCGCCTTTCAGGTGTGATCTTCTCCAAAAATTCTGCTGCCATTCGTATGCACCATTTCAGCCGTTCAACTGCGTATGCTTTGAGTTTATTTAAGTTCGTAGATCCCTTCGCAGTATGATTCTCCGCTTGGTCGTGCCTTAACAAGTTTAAAAGTTACGTTGGGGTTTATTGCCTTAAATCCTTCTTCACAAAACGCCTGATGTCCTATTTCACATGGAATAAGCTCAGGATTTACCTCATTCTCCTGATATCTTTCCCAAAATGGACATTTAGTTGTTTTGACTACAGCTCTTTCAGGCGTTGCCTCGATCAGTTCACTTTCTGTTTCAGGTCCCATCAACAACATTAAGGCAAGCATAGCAAATTTAGCGGCTTCCGTTGCATCTCCTACTGGAAATTTAAATTCTTCTTTAATCTGTGGAAACATCAGTTTACCGCCTTCACCATAGACTTCATTATTTATCTCTAGCCATTTTAATTTTCCCAAAACGGGTGCTATGACCTTTTCTCCCCGTACTACTAAGGCACTGGCTAAGACATTAGAGGTTATTGCCCACTTAGTCTCAGCAGGGATTTTTTCCAAAATTTCTGCCATATAGTTCCCCTCCAAATTTACAATTAGTAAAATGTGATTATAACAAAAAGATACTGTGCGTTTTCCGTACTTTTATATTTTTCATATAATCTTTAGAGAGTCGAATTCCGCATATAATGGCATGAAAGCTGCAGAGTCAACCTTTAAAAAAAACTAAATAAGCTTAATTAATGAATGAACAATAACGGCCATTTAAATTCACCAATGTTGATATTAAAAAGCTTAGGATAATTTATAGTAAATATTATACAACAGTCTCTGAACTTCCTTTAAATCGCCTGTTCTCTCGTCAACGATCCGTTCAAGATCTTTAGTATATCGTTTCATTTTTTCTTCTTCTTGTTTGCGTTCAGTGATGTCACGAACAATGCCCTGATACCCCAATATGTTTCCATCTCTGTCCAGCCTCACAGTCGAAGTAACCAGGCATTCTATTTCAGTCCCATCCTTCTTTCGAAGTTTTACTTCATAGTTTTTAACTGATCCATTTCGTTCTATTTCTTGCTGAAACTTGATTCGTTCTGCTGGATCAAAATATAGTTCCATGACATTTAAATTGAGCATCTCTTCTTTAGTGTAACCAAACATTTTCAACCCAGCTGGGTTCACATCCACGAAATTACCCTCTTTGGTTCTAATATAGATCATGTCTCTGGATACTTCAAAAACGGAACGATATCTTTCTTCACTCTCAAGAACTGCCTCTTCAGCTTTTTTGCGCTCGGTAATGTCACGAACAATACCCTGATATCCCAAAATACTTCCGTCACTGGCATGCCGTACAGTTGAAGAGATTAAGCTATTAATCTCTGTCCTATCCTTCTTACGCAACTTGACTTCAAAATCTCTAACTGATCCATTTCGTTCAATTTCTTGTTGAAATCTAAGTCTGTCAGCGGGATTAACATAAAATTCCAAGACGTTGAGTTTAAGTAGTTCTTCCTTCGTGTATCCAGAGAGTTCCACAAAAGACTGGTTTACGTCGATATAATAGCCATCTCGTGTGACAATATAGATCGCGTCTCTGGAATCTTCAAAAAGTGACCTATATTGTTCTTCACTTTCACGAAGTGCCTCTTCAGCTATTTTGCTCTCAGTAATGTCCTTGGTGATTGTCAGAACACTATCTTCATCAGTTTTCGCGTGATCAACAAGAAACCATTTTTCCTCTCCAGTAGGGAGTTTAAGGAACATTTCCTCTCTTTGAGTTTTTCCGGTATCCATTGCAAGATTGAGTTTCTCTACCATTCCATGATATAACTTCTCCACCTCAGTACCGATAAAATCTCCGATTTCATCTTCTGTCAAATCATAGGCTGCCTTGTTAGCCTGAGTTAAAATTATGCGCCAATCTGATTGTCGCTCCCAGAGGTATGCGGGATCAGGAATAGCTTCAAATGTTCTTCGAAATCTCCTTGCGATCTCTTCCAAAGCAAATTCAGCCCGTCTACGCCCCCTTCTCACCTCTGCCTCTCGCATCTCCCGTTGAATTGCGGGAATAAGTCGCGCTGTTTTACCTTTTACTATATAGTCATGAGCACCAGCTTTCATAGCTTCTACCGCGAAATCCTCCCCGATCTTGCCTGACATGATAATGAATGGTAAGTCGAGTCCACTTTCTTGAAATAGTTTCAAAGCGGCGATACCACTGAATTTCGGCATTACATAGTCGGAAATAACAACATCCCATTGCTGATTAGTAAGCGCAGCCTTCATAGCGTCAGGTGTATCCACTCGTACATAGATAGGTTCATATCCTCCGCGCCTTAGTTCACGCACCAGTAATGTGGCATCATCTTCTGAATCTTCAACTATCAAAACGCGGAGTGGTAAGCCCATTTAATCCCTCCTCATTACTGGTGGTGGTACATTTAAAAGTACCCAGTATAAACCCAGTTGACGCACTGCTTGAACAAATTGGTCAAAATCTACTGGTTTGGGAATATAACTATTGGCACCAAGGCTATAACTTTCAATTAAGTCCTTTTGTTCTTTTGAAGTGGTTAAAACAACTACAGGAATAAGTTTTGTTCTTTCATCAGTTCTAATTCGCCTTAGTACGTCTATACCATCAAGTTTAGGCAATCTTAGATCCAGTAGAATAAGTACTGGCATAATGCTCAAATCACGACCCTCATAGGCGCCAGTACCAAAAAGATAATCTAATGCTTCAACACCATCGCGAGCTACCACTAATTCATTTAAAATATTGCTTTTTTTGAATGCTCTCTTGGTCAAAAGTACATCATCTGGATTGTCTTCCACTAAAAGGATAATTTCTTTATCCATACAATTTCCTCCATTTAATTAAAGAGTAAAATAGAAACCTGCGCCTTTACCCACCTCGCCTTCAGCCCATACACGGCCTCCATGACGATTAATAATGCGTTTCACAGTAGCTAGTCCAACACCGATTCCTGGGAACTCTTCTGGTGAGTGTAGGCGCTGGAAAGCTCCAAATAACTTGTTTACATAGTCCATATTGAAACCTGCCCCGTTATCTCGCACAAAAAACACCCTATCGATCCCTTTCCAAGTTACTCCGAATTCTATCTTTGCAATTGACTTCATTCCAGTAAACTTCCAAGCATTTCCTAGAAGATTATCAAAAACTAAGCTGAGAAGTCGCGCATCACCATCTGCGACCAACCCTGGCTCGACAATGAACTCTACCTGACGTTCCGGTTCTGATTCTTGTAGTTCTATCAAAATTTCCTGCACCATCTTACTTAAATCAACTTTCTCACGATGCATTTCGGTACGTGTAACCCTTGCCAATGCCAGTAACTCATCTATGATTGCTGCCATGCGTTTGGTCGCCTTACGAACTCGCTGAAGATAATCTCTTCCTTCTGTATCCAATACGTCTATATAGTCGTCTAATAACGCTTTGCTGAAACCGTCAATACTCCTAAGGGGTGCACGCAAGTCATGTGAAACAGAATAACTGAAAGCCTCAAGTTCTTTGTTGAGGGCTTCAAGTTCAACAGTTTTTCGTCGCAGTTCTTCAGCTCGCTCTTCATCAAGCCTTTTGAGTTTTTCAGTATATGCTTTCAGTTTACCCTCCAATTTTTTTCGTTCTGTGATATCACGGACAAGAACCCACATTCGAGCAGGTCTGCCTTCCTCATCCTTAATGACCCATATTCTTGCAGAGGCAGGAAAGATTACTCCGTCTCTTTTGCAGCCTTCTATTTCAAGTACGTCTGAAAACCCCCTTGGGAGTATTTGTTCGCTAATGATTCGTGCGACAATATCCCGCCATTTACCAGGAATAAATTCTAGATAATTCATTCGTTTAATTTCTGCCTTAGGATAGCCAAACATATCAGAAAAGGCTTGATTGCATTCTATAATGTTTCCGTCCATACTTGTAGAGGCAATGCCGTCTATGGATGAGTCATATAACCCTCGATAGCGTTCCTCTGAATCCCGAAGTTTCAAGGTTCTTTCTTCAACAAGTTTTTCTAGGTTTTCGGCATGAGCTCTGAGTTTTTCTTCCGATTCCCTTAACGCCTTATCAAGCCTCTTTTGCTCGGTAATATCGCGGAGGATTCCTTGATATCCTAGAATGCATCCATCATTGCCCCTCCATACAGTCGTAGTGAGCAGGCAGTCATGCACCTTCCCATCCTTCCCATGAAGCCTTACCTCATAGTCTCTAACCGCACCCTTTTCCTCTATTTCTTGCTGAAACTTGAGTCTATCAGCGGGATTCTCATACATATCTATAACATTCACTTGGGGTAGGTCTTCTTTGGTATATCCAAACAACTCCAACGCAGCCTTGTTGGCATCGACAACCGTGCCCTCTCGTGTATTAAAATAAATTGCATCTTTGGAATCCTCAAAAAGTGAGCGATACTTCTTTTCGCTCTCCTTAAGTGCCTTCTCTAATCGTTCAAACTCCGTAAGGTCAGGGTTTTTATTAGTCATGTCTTGAATCCTCATAGATCTGACAGATAATTAGGGTGTACTTTGAAGAGAAACGTTCTTTTTGCAGTATCCAGGCTTGTGCTTTCGCTCTCCCAAATGTGTTATAGGTTTCCCCGCTACACTCCTAAGGTGATATTTTTACTCCCAAGAGTATTACGTTTTTCTTGTACTCTCGTATCAAAGTACATATATGTAAATACCTCACATTTATACTTTTCATGAATAAGAATGTCAAGATTTTGATTTGTGATGTTTCCTCAAGACTAGATCTGCCAAATGAATTAAAATAAGAGTCGTATTTTAACTGGTGAACTATAGTCTTCCAATCTTGAATTTTTCATAATATTCAGGCAGCCGAAAATCAAATCGTTGGCAAAGTATTTAAATTCATAATTCATCTCCCTTCAAAGAGAGGCAATCTCCTTGAGGTGATTTGATGAAAATCACATTTCTGGGTACAAGCGGAAGTATGATAACAGCAGATCGAGCAAATATTTCAATCCTTATTGATACTGATTTGCTGTTAGATGTTGGGGAAGGTGCAACTCAACGGCTATTGCAGATAAACTGCAATTTAAATGAAGACATTAAACGGATTTGTATCACTCATTTTCATCAAGATCATGTATCGGGTCTTCCTGGTTTAATCTGGACGATGTGGCAAAATGAAAGAAAGCAGCCGCTTGAAATAATAGGACCAGAAGGAATTCAAGACCTCACCATCTCTCTTTTGGAGTTGATGAAGACTCCTCTTCATGCCCTAACATTTGATTTAAGGTTTACTGAAGTCATTGGCGGAAGCATGATTGACGATGCTATATCTGCAATAGAGTCAGATCACCAAATACAAAGTATGGCGTATCGGATTCGTCATGAAGCATGTATATGTTATTCTGGTGATACACGACCAAATGAAAGAATTGAAAATCTGTCAGGTGGTTGCGATGTGCTGATTCACGAGGCTTCATTTCCAAATGAAATGGAGGAATTAGCACATAAATATGGACATTCCACTCCAGGTGACGCAGGAAAACTTGCAAAAAAGGCAGGCGTTAAAGAAGCGCTGGTGTTAATACACTGGCCAGAGAAATATTTTAAGGAGAAAACAACTTTAATTGCTCAAGCAAAAACATTTTTCGATGGAAAAATTATTGTACCATCCGATTTAGACACGCTGTACTTCTAAGATTATAGGTGAACTACCTCACGCTGAAGCGGTGAGGCTTCCTGCCTAGTTGTCAGTAAATATTTTTTGCATTGCTGTAAACTATTTAGTCTTTACAAAAATATGGACCTCTGGGTTGCCATCTACGTAAATTATCTTTTCTAAGTCAGTATTCGGAATTTCGCTGATTCGATAATAATTATGAAGATTATATTCCTCTTCATAATTTCGAATTATGAAAACACATACATTCTCATCAATAATAGGTTTGCT
This sequence comes from Candidatus Borrarchaeum yapensis, assembly GCA_016840515.1. Classification (GTDB taxonomy): domain Archaea; phylum Asgardarchaeota; class Sifarchaeia; order Borrarchaeales; family Borrarchaeaceae; genus Borrarchaeum; species Borrarchaeum yapensis. The sequence continues at coordinate 8,337 of JAEOSF010000049.1, forward strand.
CTCAGCGTCCCCAGCAAAGTATCCATCAATTAGCGTAATATCGTAGATCGCAGGATAATAATCTTTTGTTAAAAAGGCAATTGACCACTTGAAATATGGAAGGGTAACAATAACTGTATTTTGTGAGAAATCATTTTCTTCTAAGAATTGTACTGCCTCATCTAGTCCATATCCAGAAGAACTAGATTCAATGAATTGCTGTTTTACTGCGTTTGGTAATCTTTCTTCTTTAGAGGGTTGTGTTAATGTTCCATAAAGATATGTTGATGTATCAAAGACAGTTATCAAGACGAAAAGTAGTACTAAACCCTTTATAATAATTTGCCGCGGTTTTGTAGTGCGAATATTTTTTACTTCTTCGAAAAGAGTAGTAATTACTCTACTGCTTGCAATGTAGATGCTGGGAACCGCAGGCATGAGATATCGAGGATAAAATCGGACCGCAGGCCAGAAAGATACAAGGACTACCGCGATCCAAATTAAGATTAGGATATCATCATTCTTCCTGCGTAACCACAATACAGGGATGAAAAGTAACGTAAGGATGAGTAAAGGCCATCCAAGAAAATCTTGAATCCATGAGGCAAGATAAATAATTCGTAAATAGATTTCCCAGACTGAGAATAAGCTGACAATATCAACATCGACCCTACCTGGCGACCTATAAATGTCAAAATTATGTGTAAATGCCCAATAGAGATAAGGAGAATGAATGACGATAGCGACCACTAATGATGCCCAGAAAAACTTGTTCTTGAATACATAACGATAGTTTCGGTTTATGACGAGGAATAGAACTATGATTATGAAGGCTATAGCACCATTTTGCTTGGTATTTATTGCAAGGCCAAGAAACACTCCTCCAAGCAGTAGGAAGACATCATTTTCCTGCTTAATGCCCATATAATATGCAAGAATTGATGTTGTTATGAGTAATGTCAATAATGCTTCTTGCATTGCGAGTCGACTATACCAGACATGGAATATAGAAATACTCAAGAGAAATGCAGAAATAAGAGCCGTTAGCCACTCATTATACATTTCCTTGGTTAATTTCCACAGAATAAACACTGAAAAAATCCCTGAAATAGCTGAAATAAACCGAGCGGCAAATAAATTGATGCCAAAAACATGATAGGATAGGCTATACAGAAAAGCTGAAAGGAAAGGTTTTCTGGACCATTCCACGGTGGTGTAAAACACGCTGTAAAACGAATAGTCACTTTGAAAGATCTTTAATCCCCAGTAACACCATAAACCTTCATCATAGAAGATCGGAACTTTTTCCAGATTCCATAGACGAATGAACGTTGCAAGTATTATTATTGCAAGAAGATAGATGTGTTCTTGGTTTAAGTTCTTTAGTTTATTCTGAAACACCTATAATTGCCTCCAGGTGAGGGATGAAATTATAGCATGAAAATATTTTTATGTTTCGCTATGCTTAGCTAAAAGACCATAGTTACACCAAAATGTGATGAAATTCTTTTTAAAGTGAAAATTTCTATAGATGAACTGAAATGACAATTATTTCTCTTAAGGAAACGTTAAGGCATATTTCTTCAGTAGTTTTAATGATAATAATAATTAGAGTCATTGGACGAATTATTATTACTCTATGGGGCAATATTCAATGGGAGTCATTTGTCACTTACATAACACAGATGTATTCAAATGCATTTTTCGCATATCTCTTATGCGGAGTAGTATTCGGGTTCTTAAGTGGATATGCCCGAGTATACGACATTCAGGATGATATTTTCTTCAAAGATTATTTCATCCTAGCGTTGCTAGGATTTTTAGGAAGCATTACCGGAGATCTCATCTATATAACATTAGACTACGCGAAATCGTATATCCAAGTGCTACCGGGTGAGTTGCCCCTCATTATTAGTCTACTGATGCTTCCAATGTGTTTTTTTGCAATTTTATTCTTTATTGGAACTTTTAGTTGTAGTATATTGCTGAAATATCCAAATTGGCGAATAATAAAGGAGTAAGATGTATATAATGGAACGTCTAGTTCACATCCTCAAAAAACATGTAGGAACACTAACATTAGAAAAAATAATTATAGTAATAATTATTGGAATTTCACTTCTGTTAAGATTCTGGAATTTGGAAGGTATACCTCGATTCAGCTATGATGAGGGTAATTATTGTGACATTTCTGAAAATACTGCGAATGGAAGATTCATGTGGTGGAGTCACAGTTTCGCTGGACCAACTTATTGGAATTTACCATTGTTTTTCATATTTACTGCGGCCTCATTTAGGCTTTTTGGCAGCGGAATCGTCCAAGCACGTGCAGTTTCAGCACTTTTTGGCACATTAACCTGCTATCTTGCATATAGATTTGGTAAAGACATATTAAACAAGGAAAAAGTTGGAATACTTGCCGCAGGTTTATACGCAATCGATGTATACGCCCTTTCTATTGATAGACTTGCTCTATTGGATACTACACAATCTTTTTTCATCGCTCTTTCAATCTTTTTCTGCTATATCAGTTTCAGAAGCAATAAACAAGCGTATACAATCCTTGCAGGCATTAGTGCTGGTTTAGCCATTCTTACAAAGGCAACTGGAGCATTTGCTATTCTTATTTTACTTGTAAGTATACTCTTAAATGCTATAATGGGAAAAAGTGAACTAAAACAGTCATTACGTAGTTTTACTATTTTATTAGGTGTTTGTATTCTTACTATTGGTCCATATCTCATATTTGCACGTTTATCTGATCCAGATGTTATCCAAACAATGATTGGAATGTATTTATTAAGACCTCAACGCGGTGAGGCTCAAGGTATTTATTATTTTGCCCTTTCAATTAGATCAAATCCATTACTTTTTGGTTTTGGATTTATCGGATTAGTATATTCGATCTTTTTGAAGAAAAGAAAAGAGTCATTTCTTCTTTTTCCTTGGATTGTCGCACCAACAATAGTTTTGCTATTTGCAAACAAATTGCCTCTCAGATATCTTTCACCTTTATTTTTACCTCTTAGTATTGCTGCATCTGTTTTTATTATCGATATTGCCATGCAATTTAAATTACATGATAAAAGAGTGATAGAAAAAATTCTTGATTTATTTGCGAATCCACGCATCTTATTATCTATATTAGTTATAGTCATAGTTTTAATCGGACTTTACGGTACTCTAAACAATGTGGGAACTATATTCACTTCGGAAGGAGATTATGAGCCACAACAAGTAGCAGAATACTTAGATTTGTATGTTGAGGAAGGTGCTGTAATAGTTGGCAACCCAGCAATTGATTTTCTCTCTAAAAAACATGTTTTTCATGATACACAAACACTTATTGAAAACGCAGAACTTCAAGGAGAATACACGCTTCATCAACCTTTATTAAAAAAGTTAGATTATCTTATTGTCGATCCTCAATTAAAATATGGCTGGGGAATCAGCCCAGAATTACATGAATTTCTTGAGTCACGGTGCATACTTGAAAGAACTTTTGGTGATACTGACTTATACCGTGTTTTTTGAGAAGAATCGATAACCGTTATAGTCAATTGAAGTTGATAAACTGGATTAACCAAGTCTATGCGCTCGCGATGAAATTGACTGCAAATATACGCTTTGATGTTATTGTCCAAAGGTTTTTTAACCTGTATACGATTTTGTGAACTACCTCATGCTAAAGCAGTGAGGCTTCCTGTTTCTTTGACCATACTTGCCTTAACATAGGATATCTGATTCAGATACTCCAACGTTAAAGTAGAGGTATTAGTCTCCGCAGGCGTGACTTCGGTAGGTCCCCTACCTAGGATTTTATGACCTTCGTGTTCTATCGTACGACTACTGTTAAAATCACGATCTATGACTAAACTGCAGTTTTGACATACATATATTCGTTCAGCTAAACTTATAGCGCGCTGATGACCGCAACGCGAACAGGTCTTAGTAGAGGGGAAGAAACGGTCTATTTCCACCGGTGTATGCACCTTGGTTTCAAGCATGCTAATTATTCCACCGAGGCTGGTTGACAGCATTCTTCTACCCCACAGGCGTTGCCACGAACGTAAATTCTCATTTTGATAACACACCATTTGAAAATTGGTGTAGAGAAAATGAACGAGTTTATTGCGTATGTCTCGTTTAATATTGGTGGTTTTGGCGTAGGCTTTGAGCAATCTATAGAGTGTTTTCCACCAATTCTTACTGCGATATTGGTGGCAACTTAACTTCTTACACAACTGCTTTATACGCCGCGTAACTGGTATCTTGTATTGCACACGTACACCATTCGAAAGCATTAACTGATTCTTTACACCAAAATCAATGCCAATTGATTTCGCAGGCACCACTGGTTTGTGTTCTTGTGGAGTATAGGTAGTTATTGCCACGAAATAATCGCCATGCTGTTGCAGTAAGGTAGCATTGGCACATTCACAATTAGACGGCAGTTGTTCCAAGCCGTTGACACGCAATTTTTGTGGTAGCTTTTGAATGTGCAAGTATTTCCTATCGATGAACTTGTAGGTATTACCATATTGCTTGAGCGGGATGGAATTCACATACGACTTAAACTTCAATCGTCCAACTTTGTGACCCTTGGCTTTCAAACGCGCTAAGCCACAGATATTCTGCTGGGTACGCATAATAAGGCTCTGACGTATATGTGACGATAAATACATCAATTGACGCAGCTCAAACCGGTCTTTAATCTTCACCGGAACGGCTGTTATTTTATCATCGATGGAAAACACGTTAGGGTGTCCAACACAATAATTGTACAGCCATTTAGCTTCTAAAAATAAGCGCTTTAAGCGAGTTAATGATTCTTGGTTTAAATGCGAGCGGTCAAGCTTCACGGTATACACGCGACACGTCATGTGTGTACGGCGCTCTTTAGTGCCAATCAAGGTAGCTTTGATCCTCTCGTTCTTTGTTGACATGACACAAGTTCTCCGCACAAACTATAATATCTAGTTATTAATTTACAACACAGATTCTCACTCTTCTTACTCGATCCTTGTTTATAAACTCAGCAAAATTTATCAATTGGCCATAACTTTTTATCTTGATACGATTCATCACAAGGCGCAGACTTTGGGATTTACCTGTGTCGTATCTTGTAAAAAGACGATAGTCCACAACTTTATAGTATAAGTTTGGTGTTTTTATGAAAAAGTATAAGAGAGAAATAATTGAAACCGTTGTTTTTATAATAATCGCCGTTGTGGGCTCATATGCGATATTCATAGGACTTGAGGTAGGTTTAGGGACGTATCCTGAAAGCCCTCTTCGTTCGGTCTCTTCAGGGAGTATGCGACCAACTTATAATGTTGGCGATTTGCTCGTTATTCAGAACATACCAAGCGATAACCTTCAAGTAGACGATGTAATAGTTTTTGAAGTCTCGACAAGGTCATATGATATTGTTCATCGTATTATAGAGATACAATATCGCAGTCAAGACGGTAAATTATATTTTAGAACCAAAGGTGATAATAATCCTTCTGCAGATTATTGGCGCGGCAGTGAATGTTGGAATGGCATGATTCCTCAGGAGAATGTTATTGGGAAAGTTATCTTTTCTGTACCGATCATAGGATATGTTTCACTTGCTGTGTCCGGAAGCCCCTATGGGATTCTTATCATAGGAGCAGTTATCCTTCTAATTATATTAATCTCAATTCCGTTTGGGGAAACAAAAACGCCTGAAGATGAGGAACAAATAACAAATAGCAAAGATCAGAATGATTGACGTTCGTAAACCACCAAAAAAGTTAAAAAGCGACGTCTTTAAGATTAGTGGGCGATTTGATTGGTAGAAGTAGAACTAAAATACGGAGAAGAAGCCATTTATACAGATATAAGCGACAAAAACTTTTTGGGCGTTATTGCGAGCAAAAAGAACCCTAATAATGACTACCCAATACCAAATCTTAGTTATGAAAACGCCATCAATAATCCCGTAGATAAATCATGTTTTGATAAGCTTTTCGATAGGAATGATAAAATAAGTATAGTAATCAACGATAACACGAGAATCACTCCAAGCAAAGAAATCTTACCTGTTTTGCTAAATAGACTTGATAATTTGGGCATTAAAGAGGAAAACATTGAGATACTAATTGCAGTTGGTAGTCATCGTCCTGTGACAGAAAAAGAAATGGATGAGTTATTGGGCAAAGACATAGTTAGCCGTTTTGTCGTAGAGAATCATGATTGTCAAGCTGATGATTTAGTCGACTTAGGGACAACGCATTTACAGACACCCGTGGAGCTGAATAGAAAGTTTGTTGAAGCAGATAAACGAATAACTATTGGAGATATTGCATTTCATTATTATGCAGGGTACACAGGCGGTCGAAAAAGCATTTTGCCTGGAATTTCAAGTTTAAAAAGCATTCAGAAAAACCATTCAAATTTAATTCATCCAGATGCAGTTACAGGAAACCTAGACGGGAATGTTATTCATGTCGATATGACACAGGCTGCTGAAAAGGCTAAAGTTGATTTCTGCGTAAGTGTTGTTCTCGATTCAAATAAAGAAATAGTTGAGATTGCCACAGGAAATATTTTCTCCTCTTTTGAGACATGTGTGAAAAAAGTTGATGAATTGTTCAAGGTCTACGTAGACAAACCTGCAGATATTGTCTTAGTGAGTTCAGGAGGATTTCCGAAAGATATTAACCTCTATCAAGCTCAAAAAGCGATTGAACAGGCTCAGACGATAGTTAAACCTGGTGGTCAACTAGTGGTAATCGCAGCGTGCAAAGATGGTATCGGACATAAAGTCTTTGAAGAATGGATGTATAAATACGAAACTCTAGAGGAACTAAGTAAACAAGTGCAAACTAATTTTAAACTCGGTGGGCACAAAGCATATTACATGCGAAAAACGATGACGAAGGCAGATATAATTCTAGTCTCAGAGTTAGACTCTGAATTAGTAGAAGATCCTTTTAATATGACTCCTGCAGATAGCGTGGAAGATGCACTAGATCTTGCTTTTTCAAGAATGGGCAATGATGCAACCGTATGGACACTCCCCATAGGAGGAGAAACACTTCCTTTAATTACACCGTCTTAATTTGTTTTTTTTATTGCCCGAAAATAAGAAATCTTGGATAAACTCATGGCGAAAACGAACTAAAACAGTGATCTTTAGGTGGCTAATTCAATTACTCGAATGTCCAATCTTCAAGATTCTCTGAAATGTTTTTCAGTAATAACTTTGATCTTAGTTTAGACAAAGAAAGAAACAATCTAACAAGATGCTTACAGAACTTCTTGCTTTGTTTTTGAAGTTTCCAATCACCGCAATTGTGGTGGATTCGTTGTTTTCCTTCATCGATCAAGATAGTATAATCTCTAATATTGGTTGAGATTCTTTGTTTTTCTATCTTCAAATCTTTTAGTTCATCATTTTTCATTACTCTTCCATTGAGAATACGTCCTTCATCGGCAAATAACCTTAACAGGGATTCGGTAGTTTCCTTCCTCTTTTTCTTAACAGCTTCTTTTGGTGCATCCTCGATGAAGTCAAACAGAGTTTTCGCCTTTGGTTGTGGTTTAGGGGGTGTTTTTCGGAATTGTTTTATTCGTTCCCTGGTTTCCTTTTGTAAGGGAGTCGCAACACCCAACATGTCTAGGATATCCAAACAGTTCTCTGGTGCATAACCATGATAATGATTGTTAAAATAACCATATACTACGTTTACCCTTTCCTGTGCTTCCTGAATCCTAGGTACCCATTCTTTGAGTTCATCTTCGCTGTAATGATAATTATACCAAGGTTTCTGTCCTCTTCCGTGCCAGCGAAAATAGGCGAAGTTTGTAGTGATTTCAATGTCGGGAGGTAGGTGCGGCTCGTCAACTATCGTGTACGCGAGTTTATATTTATCGAGTAATTCAAAGGATTTACTGCTCAGCCATGTTTTATTTCTGAATTCAATGGCAAAATGGAAATCCGACGGAAGAATCGCATAAAACGCTTCAACTTTACTGGAATTAAATTTCAGCCTTGGTGGCAATTGAACCAGAAGACAGCCCAATTTACCTCCTTCAGCAAGTGGTTGCATAAGTTGTAGAAATTGATTAAGATCTTCCTCAACTCCTTTGCTAACCAGAAGTTCCTTGTCGTGAGTTATTTGTCCTGGAAGTTTTGCACAAAATATGAAGTTTTCAGGGGAGTAACGTAACCATCCTATAACGATCTCCTTTTTGGGATATGCATAGAACGTGGAATTAATTTCCGCTGTACTAAAAATGCTGGAATAAGCAGACAATTTACTTTTGCCTTTATCTAAATAAAAGGACCCCGTCCATTCATCATAACTCCAGCCTGAACACCCAAAAAGAAATTGTGTCAAAGATCACCCTCCATAGTCTTATAAGATCCATGAAAGATAATAATCTTTATGGAAATCCGAATAGGCACAGGTGGTTGGGCTTATTTCAACGTATCAAATTATTTAAGAACGGATAATCTCACTGCTTACTCAAAAGCATTTGATTATGTAGAGGTTAATTCGACTTTTTACGAGATCCCATCTTTAGAATTGGTAACATCATGGAGAAAGCGAGTCCCAGAAGAATTTGAGTTTTCTGTTCGATGTCATGGGAGTATAACTCATCAATACTTGCTTGAACCTGTTCCTGAGGCTTTAGATAACTTTGAGATAATGACCAAAATCTGCCGACAGCTTCGAGCTACTTATCTGCACATTTTGACACCATCACAACTGGAGTTTAGCCACAGAAAAATTGAAGCAATTCGAGATTTCTTTTCAGCCGTGGACACCACTGAAGTAAGATTAGTCTGGGAACCTAGAAGTCTAGGGGCAAAGATTGATAGAGGAGTAGTCAAAATTATGGAGGATTACAATATCGTCCATTGTGTAGATCTCTCTAGACAATCTCCCTTAAGAGAGTCTGATGTGTTGTACTCAAGACTCTTCGGAAAGGGGCGTCACACCCTGTATCAATTCACTGATAGCGAGCTCAAAGAAATCAATCAAAAGGCAAGGGAGTTAAAAGCAAGAAAAATCATGCTTGCCTTTCATGGGATCAGAATGTATAAAGATGCGGCGCGGTTAAAGGTTTTTCTAAAATCTGGTTCTTTTCCTAGAGTCACAAAGAAATTGGGTCTTGAATCTTTGCAGGAAGTGTTGATGGAAGATACAAAATTCCCTATAACAAAAAAAGAGCTTTTAGAAAAACAAGGTTGGAAAGTCATCGATCTAGCAGAGACCGAGAGAGTGCATGCGAGTTATTATTTAGAGATACTCCCTGAAAGGACCTATGAAAACGTGGAGGAAATAATCAAAGAAGCAAAGAATTGAAATAGGGATAAGAATCCTGTTAGGTTTATCACTTCTATGCCAGTCTCTCTATCTATAAATTCGATTACTTCATTCTCTTCATATTTGGAAAAAATGAAGCGTATTATTCTTCATGTCGACCTTGATTGTTTTTTTGCCGCTATCGAAGTGCGAGATAATCCACTGTATAAAGGCTTGCCATTAGTTGTAGGAGCGGATCCTAAAAGGGGAAAAGGAAGAGGTGTTGTTTCTACGTGTTCTTATGAGGCACGAGAATATGGAATCCACTCTGGTATGCCGATATCTAAGGCGTATAGATTATGTCCTGATGCGGTATTTGTGTTACCGAATTTCGATAAGTACCTTGAAGCTTCAGAACAGTTCTTCCGCATAATTCAGAAGTATTCATCGGTGTGTCAAGAGGCAGGGATTGATGAAGGGTACCTAGATCTTACAGATGTATGTGCGGATTATGATGAGAGCAGAAATATCGCCGAGCGGATACGCCAAGAAGTGTATGATACACTAGATATAACTTGCTCAGTCGGATGCGCACCTACCAAACCGTTTGCAAAAATTGCTTCTGAGCACAATAAACCCAATGGAATTACAATCATCGAACCTGAAAATGTTAAATCGTTCGTAGAAGACATGGACATCACTAAAATTCCGGGAGTCGGTAGAAACACTAAGAAATACTACAATGAGAAGGGAATATACACGATTGGAGATCTTTTAAATACACCCTTACCGAAAATGCTTGAATTATTCGGTAAATATGGGAGAATGATCTGGGAAATAGTTCATGGCATGAACAATAATCCTGTAGGCGATTTTTATGTACGAAAATCTATTGGCAAGTCAAGAACGTTTAATCAGGATACCGCTGATATAAAAGATGTTTTGAAAACATTAGAAACGCTGTCGGCGAGAATTCACGAATATTTAAGAGAGCATAAGATATTCTATAAAACGGTGGGAATCACAATTCGATTCGAAGGATTTGAAACCTTTACGAGAAGCAAATCCATGCCTTACCCCATTCAAAACGAACAGCAGGCTATGGAGATCGCTTTTGGACTTCTTAGGGAGTTTTTGAATGAAAGAAGAAAAGTCCGTCTTACCGGAATTCGATTTTCTAATTTGCAGAAGAATGAAACCACCAGACAAACCACTCTCTTGAATTACATTGAAGTGTAGCATTCATTCTGATGAACTATCAAACAAAAGTGAGGATGCTTGGGCAGCCTGAAAACTTCATCTTCCGCACCTTGGTTTTTGGCTCTTCCACATGCCCAAAAAGGATAGTGCGGTTATCAATATTCTTGATTTGTCTAAATTGAAGTCGGGTGTCATGGGGAGCGGCCTTGATATTTAAGGGAAACAAGTGAGATGCTACCCGCTGCATAAGATCAAGAATCAAGTTGGGATCAAAACCTCGTTGTTCATATTGTTTGAGTAAACGAAACATGAAATCAGCACGAACTAATTGCTTCTGAACAGCGTGCAATTCATCGAGAATCGTCTTGACTTCAAGTGCTGTCATGAAAACAGCTTCCTTAAACGGTTCGACTCTTCGAAGGTAATCTCCTTCGGGTTTGTAGAAATCAATAGTGACCGCATCAAATGACAATAACTCACAACTCCTTGTGTATGGATAATTCCTTGTGAACTACCCACGAATGAATTCGTGGGCTTCCTGCGAGTTCTCCGAACCATACTCGAAATTCGGGCTGGGTACTCTCGTTTTATCATTGACTGTATGTCGCAGATTACCAAGAAATTCTTGATAGCCCGTCCACTTGGCATTTTGCGATAGGAAACGTTTCATCATGTTCACACAACTATTCTTATCGCGGTCTATTTCGTTTCCACAATCGCAATTCATCTCTCTGTCAGAGAGTGATAGATTATGTATTTTTCCACATATGCAACACATCTTTGAAGTATTACGCTCGCTAATTCTTATTGTTCTCTTACCTACACGTTCAGCCTTGTAGGTTAAGAATTGAACGAAACGTCCTAACGTTCCTGTGTTTTTTATTGCACGGTTAAGACTTCTCCTACTTTTGCGGTTTGCTTTACCTTTTCTCTTTCTAGCCATTTGTTTGACTTCTAGTTCGCCTACTATTATAGTGTTTGATTTTGTATGTTCGACGATTTTCTTACTCAGTTTATGCTGAAAGTCTTTGATTTGATTAGAACATTTTCTTATCATGTGTTTTAGTTGATTGTTGTACTTATACCATCTATTAGAAAACCGTTTACAACGATCTCTTCTGCTTTGAAGTTCTTCGATTTTCTTCAGCCAGTATTTGTCTGGACGCCTGTTTTTTATTTGTATGAATTTCCCTTTCATATTTACGGCAGTAACTATGTTAGTAATTCCTAGATCGATTGCTTGGTATTTTCCGTTATCGATGTATTGTCTATCGGCGATTTCGTAGCATATTGAAACATAGTATTCCTTATTAAGATTGTCCTGAGAAATCGAAACTTGTTTCACGTTCTCGATCTGAAACCTTTCAGGAATTTCGAAAAACAAAGGTACTTTATTGTAATTGTGTGAAAATTTAATGAATCCTTTTTCTATTTTGAACCCAGACTGATTATATACCATTGTAGTGAAGTATTTCTTGCCTTTGAACTTTGGAGGTCGTGCGTCTTTGTTTCCTTTCTTCCAGAGAGCGAAGAAGGATTTGTAACTTGCGTCGAGATTTCTTAAAACTTCCTGTAATACTTTGGAATATACCCATTTATACTCAGAAAAACGATCTTTAATTTTTGGCAAATCTTTGTTCTGTTTAAAATAATTAATTCCCTTAATGTCGTTTTTCCAAGCAGTAATTCTTTCCTCTAATGCAAAATTGTAGATAAGCCTACATTTTTCTGAAAGAACTTTCAACACTTCTTCTTGTTCTGGATTAGGAAATATTCTAATTTTTTGAGTTAAGTTTACTTTTATCATCTCCTTGATTTTCTACATATTTTCGTAGTTTTTCTAAACTCACTTCCCCTGTAGTCGCTATAGGATAATTTCTACTCCACAAACTTTTACCCCATAAACTTTTTCTTATTTCTGGAAATTCTTTTCGTAGATAACGCGATGAAACTCCTTTTAATGTTTTGATAACTGTTAACAAATTTGTTTTTGGTTTTTCCCTTGAAGATAACCAAAAGACATCATTTCCTATAAAGCCTTGGAGAGGTGCCCATTTGGAGATATTGTAAGTAAAAATGGTATTTATTGGTTAAAACCTGCCGATAAAAATGAAATAAGCCTTAAATAAACTAGACAAAATTCTTGAGTTATTTTTGCCAATAAAACATGATTTTACTACAAAATATCACATTAAAGTGACAATTAGTTCGAAATAACTGATTTTGTGTCACATAACTTCTATGAATGCTCAATTCTCGATCACAGAAATTGTGAAAAAAAGGAGAGTGGGTTCATAAGAAACTCAATAAAAGCCTCAGGAATCGGCATACAAATGACAAGTATTGCGTAAGCTGCTATCGCGATTAGTTTGCGAGAATTGCCGAGTGAGCTCACATCATCTAATGGTCCGGGATGACGGGCTCTCATGAAAAACAGCAGTACCATAATAATGATGATAGCAGAAGCTATATTGAAAAATGCTAAAACAACAAATACAACTACTAGTGCAACCATACCTACATATCTGTGGCCTTTTTCTCCAAACAGTGAGCGAGAAACATGTCCTCCATCTAATTGTGTTATTGGAAATAGGTTTAGAGCCGTGATATACATACCAACCCAACCAGCAAATGCCACCGGGTGAAGAACAAGCACTGCTCCCGTAGGGATAACGAGCAATCCTGCTGAGACTAACAGATTTATAATTATGGTAAATAGAAGAGGCTCAGGAAGTGATATAAAATCCCCTCCTCCTTGCTCGGTAATTGCTTGAATTGTTTCTGGCATAAGGAACGGCGATAACATTATGCCGAACAAAGTAACAATAATGGTGACGATAAATCCAAACAGCGGGCCCATAAAACCGACATCGAACAATTCGTCTCTATTAAGATGTAATTCTCTTAGTGAAATGAATGCTCCAAACGTTCCAAACGGCGGGATTGAGGGTATAAAATAAGGAAGTGAAGCGTCGATATCGTACCACTTAGATAAGAAGAAATGTCCCATTTCGTGCAGCCCGATAATCCCCATTACAGCTACTACAAACAAGAAGATTTCAAAGATAAGATTGGCTTCTGGCCTTAGTGTTAATAGGGCAATTGCATGAAGATATCCTGCGAGTGATACCGTGGCAATTGTGGCAATCAGTAAAAGAACGTTTTTAGTAGGGAAACCCGTTTTCCGTTCATCAAGATTAAAAAAACTTAGAACTAGCAGAGGTTCGTATGATGCATATTTTCTAAGATAGGGAGTAAGACCAAGAGTAGCGACATCTTCTTTAAGCGCTTTCATGCTTTCCTTTGTTTCTGTCGCCTCAACAATGAATGTCGGCATGAACTCGTGAAACGCATTTCTAATAGTAAAATGTTGTTCAACATGTGTTCTTAATTCATCGAGGAGCGAAACTTCTTCTTCTTGTTCTTCAAATTTATCGAACGAACTCTCTTCCAATTCTAGTACCTCACTTGAGATTCAAAAATACACTACAATTTAAAACGTTTTGGATGGACCCATTCTTTCAGTCAAAGGAAAACAGTTTTAATACCTGATTGGTCATCAACTATTAGCCATAAGAATGCTAAAGAGTAATAAGGTAAGCGGTGCGCGCGCGATGGAACAAATACATATACGCCCATTTCAACCTGAAGATTTGCAGAGAGTTGTTTCTATCAACAGAACCTGCTTACCTGAAAACTACCCAGGGCTTTTCTTTATGAGTCTTTATGAAAGTTTTCCGAAGGCATTCATTGTAGCAGAGGATATTGAAACGAATACACTTATCGGTTACGTAATGGGTAGAATAGAACGTGGTTTTTCTAGCCTTAAAGGCTACAAATTAACTAAGAAAGGGCATATTGTATCAATCGCAATTATTGAAAAATATCGACGAAAAGGAATAGCAACTAGACTTTTAGAAGCAGCATTAGAGGGATTTAGAGAATATGGAGCCTCTGAGAGTTTTTTGGAAGTAAGAGAATCTAATATTGAGGCCGTAAACTTGTATCAAAAAATTGGGTATGTGGAGAAGAAAGTACTTCCGGGATACTATCGCGATGGAGAAGATGCACTTTTATTTACATGCCCTCTTTAAACTACCTCTTCTTGGCAAAAAGGGATTTCCTGCCATGTAGGACAAGAGGATGAATCAAGATGATCGATTTCTGTCTTCAAAGCTCAATCCCTGTTATAATTCTTGAACTCATCAGTCAAGCATGATCAGACTGCATCAGACTGATTTAACGTGTTGAGTTTGTGATTCTTTCTGTTTTTCCTTAAAAATAACGTCTTAGTACCAGTTATAACGTTAACTATGATCTTGACTAAGCGTGTGAGCAATGCAAACGCCAACGCTTTTTCAAATGCCTCCCTTAATAAAAACTCTTTCAACGAAGTTGATTTTGTTTATAAATAATATAACCAAATAGTAGAGTTTATATTGAAGTGACTTATCACGGAATTCGATTTTGTCAGGAGAGTGATACTGATACAAGGAATTTTTGATGCTTTAGCACAGATAATACAGATAATACCTCAAACCGTCCAAATTATCATTTTCGGTGCTCTAATCGTAGTATTTATGCTCAGTATAATAGTGGGTTTTATAAAGAATCGTCGCTTGAAGAAAAAATACACAAATAAGATTGAAGAAGTACTCCCTAAGTATGTGAAAGGAAAGGCGGAATACGAAGATGCAGGAGGGTCGGGCTTTCGAATCAATGCTGTGCCAAAGAAATATTTTCATGATGTATCTATTGCCTTAGTTTTATTGAATCGTGAAAATCTACTACACCCAATAATTAACCATTTTCAAAAAGATCAAGACAAACTTGCCTTTATGGGAACGCTTCGCAAGACTGCAACAATCACGATAGAAGTGATCCCAAAAGAAGAACGTCTCATAAAGGATTTGTTCAAGGAAATTGTTGACCTTGAAACTGTTAAAATCGACAAAAAATTTGATGCTGCATTTTTAGTTAAAAGTTCAGAGGTATACTCAGCTAGATCTCTCTTTCTTGCAAAAGAAGGGCAGCAATTAAGGGCAATTCTATTGAAATACAGAGACCACATTAAGCGGTTCGCTATACATCATGAAGAGGCTCAATCCAGTTTGAACGCAATCTTCTTTATCAGCAAAGACATTGAAGTTGCAAAATTCTTCCCAATATTCTTCAAAATGGCAGAAGTATACGATTCTGTTGATTTCGAAAAATATAGGCGCTCTTACAAAAAGAAACGAACATAGAGAGGTCTATCCCACCCTAAATCGCCCCAGAGGCGATTTCAATGAGTAACTTCATTCACCTATTTTTTCTATCGATCTAACTGTAACATAAATGCCTCCACATATTGCAGGAATCCATAATGAAACAAAGGCAAAAGTAATAGACAAGATGAATGCTGTCACAGCATTTACTCCAATGATTGACATAATAACTACCATAGCAGCTTCACGAGTTCCTAATCCAGAAATCGTCACAGGGACTAATGCAGCAAACATCGATAGAGGAAAAATCGTAATAAAATGTAGAACGTTAGGTAGGTTTGGTTGTAGCGCTGCTAAAACTAAATATGCTTGACCACATGTAGAAATCCAAATTGCTAAGGAATAAAGATACACACCTACTAAGAAGACTTTTTTATCACGAAAAGTGTTAACACTCTCAGAGAATTGATCGAAAATTTTCGATGTTGTATCTCTCTGTTTTTCTTTGAAAACGCCTCCAATCATTTTGAGTATAGGTGTGGCAAATAGATTAATCACCTTTTCTCCATATCTTTCACTAAAGAGTAGAAAAGAAAGGCCAATCAATAGTCCAGCCATGATTACTCCAATCAAAAGGATATATTGAAAATCAGCAAGCGACCCTACAAAAAATAGTGGTACACCAACTAACACGATGGTAATTAAAGAAATAACATCGAAAACTCTATCAAGTACGATTGAGAAAACAGCTTTTCCAGCGGGAACACGTATACTCATATCTGAATCTCTTGATAAGAGATAAGCCCTTAAAAGATCGCCTAATTTCGATGGCGTGAAACTTCCTCCATAGAGACCGGTCAAATATAGCAGAGAGGCTTTCTTAAGTCCTAATTTAGGGTACCCAAGATTGGCAACTATGAGTTTCCACCTATGGGCCCTTACTAATAAAATGAATGGCTCAACTATTAAAGCAAGAGCAAGATATCTTGGATCTGCTGTACTGATAACTGTAATAATTGAGTCGATTCCAATATACCACAGAAGGAAGGCAAGTAAGGCGATAGAAACTAGTGATACTGCAAGTAATCTTTTCTTGCTCACCTTCTTAATTCCTGTCTGTGTTCCGGTCTGTGTTCCGGTCTGTGTCACGACATATCTACTCCAAAAATGACCTCTTGCTAATGACCCGCTAAGAATAAGTTGTGATTGTGAAATAGGAAATGTTTCACCATATTAAATTTATCTTTTTCTATGATAATGTTACGAATTCTACCTGAAAAAAAGGTTTTTCAAAGAGTTTCAGGTAGAATCCCGAGTCTATAGAGCAATAGTCTGTGATGCTGTGCTGGCTATATCCAAGGGCATAAAAATAAAATATGAAAAAAGAAAATAAAGTAAAAATCTAAACTCTTTCGTAACGAACTACATCGAAAAGCATTTCTCCATCGTTGATGATAACCGTCGGTTTCGTATTAATTTCTTCTGCAAGTTCAATAGCGTCTCCTGTTTTTCCGAAATGAATCAAGAATTGATATGTAACTTCGCTGTCTGCTCCTTCTTCTAAGAACATCAGTGTTTGATCTCTGAATTTACAGAGAATATGTCTTGTCATACAAATTTTGACTAAGTTTGTATCATTTCCGATGGATATAAACCCGTTTGCTAGCGGTAAGTATGTATTATTGTCGTCGTATTCGTCTATGTTCATTTCTTCGTCTGTTCCTAGTGGCGTATAAAAGACATCAGTATTTGATGTATTGAATTTTAGGCATGATTCCTTCGACTCGCTTGCGTTGAAAGTTACCGTCAATAAATAGACTTCTTCAGAATATTTTCGACACTCCATTTCATATTCTGTGTAGTTTAGATCAAAAGGTACTGGACAATCTACGATATCATATTCAGAAATAAGATAATCTTCTTCTTCAATTACGTCATCTAGTTTTGTATCAACTAAAAGCCTTTCATTTGAAAGACCGAGTTCGACCAATAATGCAG
The DNA here is from genome assembly GCA_016840515.1 of Candidatus Borrarchaeum yapensis. Taxonomy (GTDB): domain Archaea; phylum Asgardarchaeota; class Sifarchaeia; order Borrarchaeales; family Borrarchaeaceae; genus Borrarchaeum; species Borrarchaeum yapensis. The sequence continues at coordinate 26,005 of JAEOSF010000049.1, forward strand.
AATAAATCTCCTCGCATTCATCTGTAACATTTTTTGTTAGTTCGATTGCGTAGTCTATTTCTACCTGTCTCGGAGACCAACCTGTAGCATCGGTTACTTGCGCCATTATCAGGTCTTTCCATAAATCCTCGATGATATCTTTCTCTTCAGAAACACGTAATCCACAGCAATCAGCAAAATCAACTATAGTTTCTGTTGCTAAGAGCGTCGTTCTTGCTTTATATCTTAAAGTATTGATATAAGAATCCCTTTCTCGCGTGTTTCGATGTTCTCCAGACCATACGTAAACATTATTTCCCTGAGCGCTATCTGGAATTGGATCTAATTCTTTTTTTTCAAATTCCTTGTCTTTTGCAGCATAGATTAATTCCGAGATGGTTACAAACTCATAGTCTTCATCTTTATATTCTTCTAAAGTTTCTTCAAAATGTCTTTGTCTTCCTTCATAAAATTCAAAATCACTGTCGCTTCCGTGAGTATTAACAAGTTCACCATCTCCACGATGAAGCCAGTCGTAGATCATGGTATTTTCTGGAGTTTTTTCTAGATCTTCTATCCTTCCGCCACGATCTAAACATAGGTAAACTTCTCTACCGTCCCATTCTGTAGTAAAAAGGTTTGTTTCTTCGTAATGCCAGTAGTTATCGCTTAGACTTGTATAATGTCTAAATGTCTTGTCTCTTCCAATAAAAATGTCGTAGCCACGCTTACTCATTAATTCTGGAAGATATGGAGACCACTGCCATTCTTGAGTCCCGAAAACGTTGCTCTTCATTAGTCCGTTGTCCTTTAAAACTTCGTCTGACAAGTCTATTGATTTTTCAAAATCGACTAGCGGATAAGCCAAAAAGTATTGATCTGAGTAGTGAGTAACGATTAGTTCCATTTGTCCTCGATTTATCATACGTCGCATGTATTTTAGAGTCTCTGGATACCTTTCAGCAATAATTTCAATTCCATATCCCTGAATTTCGAATGAAAATTTATATTCTGGATTCTTGCAG
>JAEOSF010000050.1 GCA_016840515.1 Candidatus Borrarchaeum yapensis
ATTCTTCGTTGATAAAACTAAGGAGACTGACATAGCCTTTCTTAGAGGGTTGTTTCTTGGATGCCACGAGTGAAAACTAAGAGAAATGAAGCACTGGACTCCATTATTCATGAGACTTGATACATCGATTTTTTTCAGCATTCCAGCAATCCTTACAAACCCAGTCCCGACATTCACGGCAATATTTCATATCTTTAAAGAATTTTGATTTTCGTAATTCATTTCTTAACATATCCTTCTCTTTATCCGTAAAAAGAATTTTTTCATCTGGAATTGTGCCATTCCGCCCGTAGTATTGCCAAACATCCTTCAAATCTTTGACCGCCTCGCCTGTTTTACCGATAAAAACATTTATCCCCATCTTGAAAAAGAAACCTACCACTCCGATCCATTTTTTCCACTCCTTTATCGGAATTTCTCCAATTTTTTCTCCATGGCAACAGCATGTGTAAATCAAGAGCGTTTCCTTTCTTGGATATATTTTACTCCCTTTGGTTACTTCGATACGAGAGGGAAAGGGAATGTCTTTCTTTAGATCACCTAAGTCATCTTTGATTTGAATCAGGACGTCTGTCGTAGTTTCATTATGGGCATCTTGTTTTTTCTCAAGTCTGTTGAGACCATCCACTATCTTATTTAGCGTTAGCTGCATTTCCTCAACTGTTTGGGCGAACAACTTAACCGATGTCTTTTCTCCTGTTTCTTTTGAAATTTCAACGCTAACGAATGAATGGTCATCACTTTCTCCAGAAAATTGGGCAACGTCCTCTGTTTCGATTACTAGAGGCAACCCAGTTATCTGGTAAATTTGTTCTACAAGAGAACGCAATTTGGGTACATTGTCTACGGTAATTGATTCGTCCACTAGTTCGAAGCTTTGCTTAGGTGCAAACTTAGCTAGGTGAGTTCTTAACTTCGCTTCAAACTCCGTTACCAAATTCTTTTGAAATTGTCCAATGGAATCTCTAAATTTCACCTCATTTTCGATCGTAAAAGGAATTTCGTGAAAATCTAAAGTGTTTATAGTAAAATTTTTTGAAACGCTGACTATGTCTGATAGTAACTCCAAATAGTGAAACAAATAACGTGCGTTTTCGCTTATGTTATAGGATGAATAGATTTTCACAAATTTATCAATTTCTGTGACACGTGGAAATACACTCAAAAAAATAAGTACATTCGCTTTTGGTATGGTTCCATAGTATAGATCTCGAATTTCGTTCTTGAATTCGTCTAACTGGTGTTCGTATGACAGAACTTCCAACATTTCTGCTAGTTCTCGCGGAAACACATATTCAAAGGGATCTTTTCGACCCTGATTGGTGACCACATAAGAATTGGTGACCTCACTTAGACCACGACTCTGCAAATATTTTGCAAACGTTGTACATTGCTTGAAAACATCTAAATTTTGGTGTGGTAGATCAACACTAAAAAATCCGGCGTCAAATTGTTTGGAATGACTAAAATAAATCGAATAAAATATAGAATTTCGTTGCGAAGGAAAATTTTGTGGTATCGAATACCGTCGTTCGTTTAAACGATCCCGAATAATTAACAACGCTATGGGATGGATTTTTTCCAGCAACTCTGAAACATCAATTTGCTTTTTAAAATTATCAACCAAAATTAACCAATTTGTGTTCCTTTGTTAGTCGTGACTAATAGCTTAAAATGCTTAAATCCCTTCCATTTTTTATATTCAATCAAATTGTGCTGCTTGAGCAGGCTTACAATTCTACTGTCGGGGAATTCTAGCTCAAGAACGCCACGTCTTTTCCCATCAAAGTCTGTCTTCACATATTGCGCGATGTAGAAGAATCTCAAGCGCTGAAATGCTTTTTCGACTTCATGTTCTTTGATTGCCTGCACGAAAGAAGTGGGTAGGTATCGTAAAATCTCCTCGGTATCCTTTTCAGAGAGATCCAACTCGGATAAATAGTTCAGGATGTGGTTTTGTGTAATTTGGAACACCCTCCATTATTTTTCCTCATGGGTGGTTCATATCAATTTCGGTTATGAGAATACCTCTCTCATTCGTCTGCGATAAAACTAAGAAGGCTCATATAGCCTTTCTTGGATTAGCAAAAGAAGGGGATTGATGGGAGGGCAATCGCTATAGCGTTACATATTACTGGTGGTTTATGTGTAGTGCTCCTATTGATTTTCTTTTAACCATAACTGGATAGCTTCTTCAATGGCTTTACTTAAATACCCTCTTCTAAGGCCGAACTTTTCCATTCCCTTTTTACGTAATTGTAATTCAAGGTCATCTGGTATGGACACGCTAATACTTCCCATGCTATCACCTTGAGGACTTTTACATGTACCCTTTTCAAGTTTCACATATACTTTATACGATAAAACATACAATCCTTTCCTTTAAAAGTATTATTACTCCGCACAACATATATAAGATAAAAGATATATGTTAACTATATATATCTGTTACCCTAAGAGTGTCAGAAAAAAGAATTCGAAATGTATCAGGTCAGATAATAGCATTGCCCTGTACTTAATTAATGAAGAACTCATTCCTGAGCACTTAAGTAATGAAGAATAAGGCGTAAATTACGGGGTTGAAAATATGAAAAAAACTAGAAAACAAATAGTAGTTCGGGCTTTCACACCTATAGCTAAGCCCCTCAATACCTCCATACAGAAAAATTCCACCATGCTGTTATTAGGGGAAATTCCCTATATAAATGAGTCGAAAACATTTAGTACCAAGCTTTATTATCTCAAAGGCTTACGTGGCATGCTGAGGCATGCCTGTATGGACTTAGCGCGTGATCACGGTATCGAGGTGTGTCATAGTTCTGAGAAAACCGAACTCAAAAGTGGGACAAAACTCATCTCGCAAGGTTTTCATCCGCTTGGTGCCTGTGATCCGCCTTGTATTCTAAGTTGTATCTTTGGCACGTTCAGAGAAAAATCCAGCGTTAGTGTTTTCGCCGATCCCATTACCTCTATCAGCCATAAGGAATATACTGCCGAAGTCCCCGTTCAAAAGGTTCATATCGCCAGTGAAAACAGAATTGCCCTCTCTTATGATCGAATTCCTATCCAAGACTTTCGACAGTCCTATTTCTCGGGGTACTTCACGTTCACCATTGACGTAACACAATTGACCGAGGGTGAAATCAAATTCGTTTTGGAATCGCTGTTATATATTGAATATTACGGTGGGGGTAGAAGTGCAGGCTATGGTCATGTCAAAATCCTTGACGTTGAACCACAACAACTAGTAATTGAAAAGATGTTTGATGCTGAGAATGGAACGTTGAAAGTCGTTGAGCAGAAGACTGCTACACCACTAAAACTTGACAACATCAATAGTTGGATAGAAAATCTATCCACACCAGCACAGAACATAGAGGTACAGCTAGCAGAAGAAGATTAAAGCAGATGCAGACTCTAGGCTACAACTATAAGGATGATTAGACATGACAAACAATTGGTTTAGATTGCGAGGGATTACCAAAACCCCTGTAGTAAGCAGGAGAAGGCGTTTTTTCAGCAAATATGGAGTAATTACCATTCATGGTCGTCCCAGAGCATTCGGTAAACTCACTAAAGGGGTACGATGTCCACCGAAGACCTATCGGGCGCGGTATGGTGACGTCGAGTTGATCGTGCCAGAACACAGGCTGGACGATGCGCTCAGCATTGAATGCATCGGCAGTTTCACCAATGAAGGAATGGGGCAAATACAATGGAAAGAGGCTAAAAAACTCCACAAAATGCCGCGTTACACTCCGAGAAAAATCAAACTCAGAAAAATGCTTCCCACCAATCTTTCAGAGGTACAGCACACATTATTGATCGCCATGCTGCTCCATGATTTCGTCCATACTGAGAAACATAACAGTAAAATCTATACGGAGGTCAGTATCTCAGATGCCACTGTGTATCAATTGGCGAAAAACCACCATAATTACCACATAGGCGACCGACAAATACCCTTGCTTCCTAGCCTTCAATATTATGACCAATTTTCCTCCAGCACCTCACGAAAATTCCGCTGGACGACAACTTCCCGCTATCGTGTTTCAGAACTCGACAAAATAGACTTCGATGCGCTAGCAAAGGAGTTCGAAACTCGTCAATATTCTCTCTATGCGCTCTATTCGTATGTCTATAACTCTCACACCTTGAACAAAATTAATGAGGCGCTTAGTTATGGCTTTTCCTCGCTTAAAAACCATCTACTCTTAATGGTCAATCTCTACCTTGATGATGTAGGAGGTATGTAGCTCATATTTACTGCGGAGGTCACAACATGCTTCAACTCATGTTCATAATCTTTATAGTCGCAGGCAAATATACCGATTACAAGACGGAATGTTCCTCGCACCACGCGGAGAACACGTTCTTGTGCATGAGACTGAACCCGAGAGGTCTGACGCCTTCTGAGACGGGAATGGATGACAGGTATGGGGACGAGAAAGGTCAAAAACAAGTTTCACTTAATTTCAGTAAAACAATTACTGTCCCAATAATAGGGAAGATTGCAAGAAACACGAACATTACACGTAAACCAAATAATTCTGCCATAATCCCCCCTAAGACTGACCCGGTGACCGCACCAAGAGATAAACTTGAATTAAGGAGTCCCATTGCTTCGTTATGTTTAAATTCAGGTGCAACATCTGAAACAAAGGCACTTCCTCCAGTATAAATCGCCGCAAAAACCACGGAAAGAAAGATTTGCATTGCAAGCAATAAGAAGAGATCATATGCTAATGCATAGATTATCAAGGTAACACTAGTACCTAGTGACCCTAATATTAAAATTGGTTTTCTTCCTATTTTGTCTGAGAACTTTCCAATAGGTGCCATCAAAAATCCCGACAGTCCTAGATAGATGCCAATAAGAATTCCAGCCCACGAGTTCGAAAACAATCCTGCAAAGAAAATTGATAAGAAAGAAAATGCACCCCCGTAAGCTGAATAACGTAAATAAAATACTACATACAGCCAACTTAAACCATGCTCTTTTAGGTAAGAGTTTTCGTCACTATTTGGTAAAAATCGATTTTTCAATGAACTGATTATCCGTCTGAAGTTTCTTTCTTTATTAGTACTGGTTGTAATCTCTTTAAGGAAAATTATAGTCAATATTGCTGTAATGAATGCAAGGAAACACCCAAAATAAAATGTCACTGCAAAATTGAAAAGATCTGCAATTAATCCTCCAAGGAGGGAACCACTTGCCCAACCTATCGATGTTGAAGTGTTAAGAATGCCTAAACTTTTCCCTTTTTCAGCTTTAGAGGAAATTGCAGAGACCAACCCCATGCACGTGGGACGAAATCCTGCAGCAACAACCCCCATAATCCCCATTAGCAAAATCAAGATAGTTGGAATACTAACAAATGAGATGATGAGAAGAATAACAGCCAGTCCAAATAGACTAAAGATGATAAAGGGTTTGCGTGATCCCATAATATCGGATAATGACCCCATGAATACTAGACTCACTGTCTGAACACCATAATAAGTTGCTAAAAGGAGGCTCGCTTGAAGTAGTGTTGCTCCCAAAGATCTCGCATAAAGAGGCATTACGACCAATGGGATTATTATTGCGAACGAGAACAGCAAATTTACAGTGCTTATCGGTACTAATGATTTCGAAAAACCCTCTTTTTCTGGATCCAAAGGAATCATTTCTGCTCGCGTTCGATGTTTTTGATTCGAATTTAAATTTTTGTGTAGAGGTTGAAGCTGTCATCTAATCACTTAAACTTTAGATAAGTTTCATACAATCAGCAAAATGCTGAGAGAACAGCTATTCTTAATGAAATGTTCAGTTCTTATACGTGATCGTCTAGCCAATTGCTTAGATCTGTAAGAACTCTTCTCCTATCTTCTTCTAATTCATTGTAAACTTCATGGTAGAGTCCTTCGTAGATTTTTATGGTTTTATCCGGCATGGTCATTAATTCATCAAGTTCATAGATTTTTAAAAAACAAAAAGCCAACAATCAAAAATGAAAAGAAAAAATAAACGACAAGAAGACTAACTGGTTACCAAGTTAAATCTTACCTTCTTTTTTCAATTTTTCAAGCATTTCTCGACCGTGACACTCTATAATTTGTTTTTCTGAGCAATCACCCTTAAAAGAATCCCGAATTTCTGGTTTGTCGCATTCACATTCTTCTGCGTGTTTATCAACCATTTTTTCACCTCCTAGTTTTATAAAACACTTTGACCATGTTTTATCATCGTCTTTGAAAGACCATTACTTTTTTTTTGGTGCTTATACACTTTTGTAAAGATTTTAGATTCACTTCCAAAAATAATATAACTTCAAAAAGTTATAAATGGGTAGGAGCAAAGTTTGGAACTAACTACCTAAAAGTAAAGTGTATTGATAGGTGAGTTTTGTGAGCCAAAAAAATGAATGTATCGATCCCGAAAAGACTGATAATACTGAAGAACATCTTCCTTGGCATTGCGTGCGACATAAAGAGGATTATGATTGTACAAGTGAATGTGTTCTTCAAAGTGTATTACAACTTTTTGGAAAGAAGTACACATTGTCTATAATTAGAACTCTTTTGCAATCAGGAGCGCCCTTACGCTTTAACCAGTTGCTAAAAAAGGTAGATGGAAATCCAAGCCCCAAAACAATCACTGAAAGATTGAGAGAATTAGAGAAACATGACATTTTGATTAGAGAAGTTTTTCATAACGAAATTCCAGTTAAAGTTGAGTATTCTCTTACGAAGTCAGGAAAAGACTTGGAAGACATCTTTGAAAGAATCTCGATCTGGGCAAGACACTGGATTAAGAACATATAGAATGCAATTCGAATATAGTTAGAAAATAAAAAATGATACTTCAGAAAAACTTAATCAATTACTTCTTCAACATAAACTAATGCCTCGTTTGGACAATGTGCTACACACGCGGGAACATCGCTGTCTGGGCAAAGATCACATTTTGAAACCACTTTAACACCCTTGAGCTGAGCGTCTCGAGAAATTGTAATTGCTCCGTAAGGACACACCATGATGCAACTACAACATCCAACACATTTGTCTGCGTTATGTTGAACCGAACCATCTTCATCGATATACATAGCACCGCTAATGCACGCATATACACAATCAGGTTCATTACAGTGACGGCATTGGAGTGCAAATGAAATCGGTTTACTTATTTCGACTAATACCTTTGGATCTGCCTTTTGTAATTCATGTTTGAATGCCTTGATTATATCTTTTGATTTAGAATGTTGAACTACACACCAAATCTCGCAAAGTTTACATCCTATACAAACCTCTTCGTTAGCATAAATTCGTTTCATAGAGTTCATCTGCCTCAATTTCAAATTACCTCGATTTAATATGCATATAACTTTCCATAGGGACGTTTATGAACAGGAATAAGTTTGGTAAATGGCGCATCTAAGATTTCTTGATGATCGAAACCGTCAAAATACCATGTAAACTCTCTAATGGATTTTTCGAGTAGTTTAAAATCTTCTTCATCCATTTCTACAGGGCTAATCTCTTTTCCTAATTGGGACTCTTTTATATTATCTTCATCGCCACGAATAAAAAGCGTCCCTCCATGCATACCTGTTCCTATGAAATTAGCTCTGTGAGTTTGACCTTTTCTTAAATTTAATCCAAGTAAGATTCCGATTCCACCCGCCATATATTCTCCGAAAAAGTCCTGTGCAGTCCCACCGATCACTACAACGGGTTTTTTCTCTAAATATTCTTTCATATGCAATAGACATCTATATCCCACATCCCCTAGTATGAAAATCTTGCCGCCACGCATTGACATGGCAAGAAGATCACCAGCGTTACCGTGAACGATGATTTTTCCGTCGTTCATTGTGTTACCGATTCCATCCTGGCCATTTCCATATACCTGAATGCTAATCGGTCCATTCAAAAATGCCCCTAAATCCTGTCCAGGTGTACCATTTATTTCAATCTCTATCTGACGTTCGTATACACCAGTACCAATGTAGCGATGTCCGTAAACATTTTCAAGAATGAGTTTCCTAATTCCATTAGTTGCTGCTTGTCTAATTTTTTGATTTAATTCACGAAAATGGACACCTGCAGCATTAATTACCTTAGCATAAGTGCTCATCTATTGTCCAGCTCCCTTTACACCTAACACCTTTAGTTCCCAATCGGCTAAATCGATCCCACGTAAATGCAATCTGTTTCCTCTAAGGCTTTCTAATGCGTTGATACCCATTCCACCAAGCATTTCTTTAACTTCTAAACTCCAAGCTTTTAGTAAGTTGAGCAATCGTCTTCTTGCGATATCTGGGTTTAATCGTTTTGCCAAGTAGGGGTCTTGTGTGCATATTCCCCAATTGCATTTACCTGTATAGCACCGCTGGCAAACGGTACATCCCATAGCTACAAGTGCAGCAGTTCCAATATAGACAGCATCTGCACCCAGAGCGATTGCTTTAACAATATCAGCAGAATTCCGGAAACCACCTGCACATAAAATTGAACATTGATTTCGGATGCCTTCTGCACGCAATCGGTCATCAACCGATGCAAGTGCAAGTTCAATTGGAACCCCTACATTATCGCGAATAATTTGAGGGGCGGCACCTGTGCCTCCACGGAACCCATCTATTGCAACAATATCTGCGCCTGCACGTACAATACCTGACGCTATTGCCGCTGCATTGTGAACTGCTGCAATTTTGACTGAAATCGGTTTGTAATTTGTAGCTTCTTTCAGAGCGTAGATCAGAGTAGAAAGATCTTCAATGGAGTAAATGTCATGTTGAGGAGCAGGAGACAAGGCATCAGTGCCTTCTGGTATCATTCTGGTTTGTGAGACTGTAACTGAAACCTTTTCACCTGGTAAATGTCCACCTATACCTGGTTTCGCTCCCTGTCCAATTTTAATTTCAACGATCCTTGAGGTGTTTAGGTAATCTGAGTCAACGCCAAATCGTCCTGAAGCACACTGTACGATAGCATTATTACCATATTTTCGCAGTTCAAGAGGTAATCCTCCTTCTCCTGTATTAAACAGCGTTCCAAATTCTGTAGCAGCTTGTGCTAATGCCTTTTGTGCTTGAAAACTTATCGCACCGAAGCTGATCGCAGAGAAGATAATGGGCGTTTCTATCCTTACTTGTTCTGTTTCTTCATATTCTAGGACTCCATTTTTATAAGAGAGCCCCTCAGGCTTTTTACCAAGATATATGCGAAGTTCCATCGGTTCCCGCAAAGGATCTATGCTTGGATTTGTTACCTGTGATGCGTTGATAAGTAAATGATCAAAATAAATTTTATATGGTTGTGGGTTGCCACATCCCGTAAGTAAGACGCCTCCAGTTTCTGCCTGCTTTTTTAAATTGTTTATAACTTCTTTTGTCCAACTAGCATTAGGACGATAATCAGCTGGATTTGGTCGAATAATTAGTGCATTAGTTGGACATAGGACTGCGCATCTTTGGCAACCAGCACATTCTTCTTCTTTCACAAACATTTGATCAAGTTCTTCATCATGTCTATGAACCTCGAACCCACACTGTCGAACGCACACGCCACAACGTATGCATCTGTCTTCATTTCTTTCAATAATAAATTCAGGAAGTAATTGTGATTTCATTATGATTCACCAACCGCATAAACAGCTTCGTTATTATAGAGAACTTTACGATCTTTTAATCGACCGATAATCGGTTCACCGCCTTTTGGAGTCCATGTGATTTCAATATCAGGACAAACTAGGCGGATAGATCCCTCTTCCGAAGATAAGTAAAGCATGTCATTCTTTTCATTAATTCCTGCACTTAAAGGTCGAAGTCTGATTCTATCGGTAAGTCCGATCATTTCATCTTCGTGTGCTATAATTATTGTAAATGGTCCATTAAGTAAGAGATCGCCGAAAGCCTTCCGTAGCGTTGTATATTGGTTGCGAAGTTTTTCATCCTCTAATGCGTCTATTTCACTCCAAAGAGGCGCAGAAAAGACTTTGGCAACTAAATCAATCGGTAAATTATGTCTCCTCATTAACAGATCAACAGCATAGGCGATAACTTCTGTATCCGTGAACAATGTGCAGATGTAGCCATACATTTCAAGGAAACGTTTGTTTGTGCCATAAGATGATATTTCGCCGTTGTGCACTACTGACCAATCTAAAATACCAAAAGGATGTGCCCCACCCCACCAAGCTTGTGAATTTGTCGGAAATCTTCCGTGGGCAGTCCAAAGATATCCTTTGTATTCATCTAATCTAAAATATTCGCCAATCTGTTCTGGGTATCCTACGCCTTTGAAGATACCGCTATTCTTTCCGCTTGAAAAAACGAAAGCATCCTGAATCTGTGTATTGATCTCCATCACTTTCTTTACAATGTAGTCTGGATTCTCAACATGAGGCTTTACGAAATAACGCCAGACTATTGGCGCATGGAGTTGATCAATACCCAGAGCTGGCTTTGTGGGAATTTCTTCTTCGAATTCGATCTCAAAATTATGCTTAAGGAAATCTTCTGTAAGTTCTTTTCCTTTTCTAGTTTGATACATTATGTGGAAGGCATAATAATTCTTGAATTCGGGATATAATCCATAAATTGCAAAGCCTCCCCCTAAGCCATTCCCTCTCTCGTGCATGTTAGCGATCGCATGGAGTATGTCCTTTCCATCGAACAAGTCACCTCGAACGTTCATCATTCCAAATATGCTACAATTCGAAATGACTTTATCATCATTATACGGATTCGCTATTTTCTTCAAGTCATGCATGTCAGGTCCTCCTTTGCCAGTAAATCATTTCTTACTTGATCGCTCAAGTGGATAAGACCGAAATCCTCAGAAAGTAAATCATCCTTGAATTCCGAGACATCAATTTTATTTCTCATTAACCCAAGGAAAATTCCTGCACGATCTATCTCATTAGCGAGAACGAATCCCATTATTTTATTATCCTTTAAAATAATTGATTTGTAAAAACTCTCAGTGTTTTGGCTTAAAATCTCGTAATCTGATTTTTCTTCTTCTGAAAGGTTGATTATTCCAGCAGAGATGATTGGAAATCCAAAAAAGGTCGTAGAATTCATGCTGGTGCCCCAATGGTACTCTTTACAATCACCCGCCATATTGAATCCAGCGATTCTCCCACCTACAAAAGCGGTTGGCCACAACGGAGTCAATCTGAAGGAATCCATAATAAAATCATAGACTTCTGCACAATCACCGCACGCAAAAACATCGGGTACACTAGTTTCCATTTTCTTATTAACTAAGATTCCGCGGTTGACTTTTACTTCACTTTCTCTAACTAATTCTATCCTTGGTCGCACACCTATAGCTATAACTACAATATCGCATCGGATAGTGCTTCCATCCTTTAGAATAACTCCTCCCACTTCATTAGGATTCGAAATCTTTCCAGTTATTTCTGAAATGGTATTACCAGTTATTATCTTGATGCCTTGATTTTCCAGTACCGTTTCAACCCATTGAGAGGCCGATTGATCTATTACTAGTGGCATAAGTCGATCTAGAAGTTCAACAACAATAACATCGAGTCCTTTCATTCTTAGCGCTTCAGCTGCTTTAAGTCCAATTAGCCCTCCGCCTAAAATAACAACCCTGCCTTTTTTTCCAGCTATTGTTTTTTGGAGTTGCTGACAATCCGAAAGGGTATTGAACCCTTTGAAAACCCCTTTTTTGTCTAGCCCAGGTATATCCGGGATAAAGGATGACCCACCTGTGGCAAGTAAGAGTTTATCATACTGTAACACTTCATCATTTACCAAAAAAACTTTTTTTTCATTAAAATCGATATATGTTGCTTGAGTGCCAAAAAAAGTAGTTACGCTGTTATCTTCATAGAAATTAGGCATTCTAAGATAAATATCGTCTAACTTAACCTTTTCCGCTAATAGATATGAAATTAAAGGTCTTGAATAGGCAGAATAGGGCTCATCGGAGATTACTGCTATTTCATTGGCTTTTTCAATCTCTCTAATAGCTTCGATAGCACCTATGCCACCAGCTGAGTTTCCAATGATAATATATTTGTAATTCTTCATAGGACACATCGTCCATAGATTCAATAGTTTTACATTTGTAAATAATAGATTCATCATATGATTGAAGCCTTTTGACGTTGTTGGCTTATATATAAAAATCTTTTGTTATACGTAAAAGTCAAAATGAAGGAATATCCACTGATTAATGTTTTTTTTGAACATTTGAATAATACATTAAAAAGTAAACATTCAAACATTCAGGTTTTTGAAGAATAGGCTAGAGTAATTGGACAGTTTCTTTTTACATATGTAAAGTAAATTAGTTAATCTTTTTCCTAACTTGACTAAAAATGCCAATAGTTAAAAAAAAGAAGAGTGGGTGTCTATTGTTAGACACGAATAAGATATTTGTCAATTTCCCACTGCGTGATTTTCTGCATGTGATCTGGTTCGCCTTTGACAAAGTCTTCGTACTCTGCAACTTCTTCGCGTTTCAATTTTAGATATAGGTTAAAGGTATATTCGCCAAGCGTTTCTTTTAGCACTGGGTCTTTTTCTAATGCATCTAAAGCTTCACCTAAGGAGCCTGGCAGCATTTCTATGCCTCTTTCTGCTAGGTCTTGCTCAGTAAGTTTGTATACATCAAGTCCAGTACAGTTCAATTCTTCTGGTATTTCAATTTGGTTTTTAATTCCGTCAAGTCCTGCACTCAACATAACTGCATATGCCAAATATGGGTTACAGGAAACATCAGGACACCTAAATTCTGCGCGAATAGCTTTTTCCAGATTTGGATGATAGTTTGGTACTCTAACAAGGGCAGATCTATTTGCGAAAGCCCAGCTAATATAGACAGGAGCCTCATAACCTGGTACTAAGCGCTTGTATGAATTAATAGTGGGTGCAACAACTGCAGTTAAAGCCTTAGCGTGTTTTAATAGACCACCAATATACCATTTACCCACATCGCTAAGAGAACTATCAGCACTAGCGTCATAAAACGCATTTTTTCCTGTATCAGTCGTAAAAAGACTTTGGTGAACATGCATTCCGGAACCGTTTTCACCGTAGTATGGCTTTGGCATGAAAGTTGCATACATCCCATGCTGCACCGCCATCGCCTTTGTTGCTTGTTTGTAGGTTATGGATTTATCAGCTGCCTCTAATGCCTCTGCATATCGAAAGTCTATTTCGTGCTGGCCAGGAGCAACCTCGTGGTGGCTCATTTCGATTTCTAATCCAAAATCTTCCATTGCTAGAATTGCAGCTCGACGTACGTCAGTTCCCATATCCATTGGCATCATATCAAAATAGCCGCCAGCGTCCATGGGACTCATACAGCCGCCGTCATCGAATCTTACTAAGAAAAATTCGAGTTCAGGTCCGGTTAAAAAAGTATAACCCATATCTGTTGCTTTCTTTATTGCTTTTTTTAGAATATAACGCGGATCGCCTTCAAACGGTCTTCCGCCAGGACGCATGATGTCGCAAATCATTCTTGCAGTTGTTAATTCCTTGGGTCTCCAAGGCAAGATTGCCCAAGTATTGGGATCGGGCATAGCTATCATATCTGAATCATAGATGGGGGTAAAGCCCTTTATGGAAGAGCCATCAAATCCTGTACCGTGAGTTAGTGAATCACCGAGATGACCGATGGGAATTGCAACGTTTTTAAGCGTCCCGAAAATATCTACAAACTGAAGTCGCAGAAATTTGACATTATGTTTTTCTGCGAGTGTCGCTAATTCTGCAATTTTATCTACATTGCTTCCAACTGTTTTCATTTTTTTTACCTCTTTTTTAGTATCAAAATATACTCGTCTATACATATTTATATGCAGACTTATCATTCATACAGCATTTCAAGAAAACACTGTACATTATTCATTTTTTTCTAATGAAATTAGACATCTGATATCTGTGTCATTTAAAAGTCTTTCGTATGACGCATAAAAAGTATACATATTTATGTCGAAAAGGTAATACGTATCTCAAAATGAGGGTATTAACAACTTTTTTTTGAGCATTTCCGAAATAACTTTTTTATCTTGTTTCGCAATCTTTTTTATTTCACCAAAGGCTAATTCAGTATTATCAAACACAGAAAAATACATTTGGACTAAACAGGAGGGCTATTGTGCAAATCTGTGTGGCTGTCGGGGAAAAAAGTATAAACAAACTTATCATGTTGATTTCTAATGTTGACTTTCAAGCAGATCTCATTGAATTTCGTCTTGATTATTTGGAGGCCCTCGATTATAGCGAATTAGAAAAACTATTAGAAAAAATGAAACTCCCTGTAATTCTTACCGTCAGACGTAAGAACGAAGGTGGTAAATTTAAGGGGAGTGAAGAAGATCGTTCTAAGATTCTTAAAACCTTAATTGATCTGCGTCCCGATTTCATTGACATCGAATTAAGCAGTCCATTTCTCACTGAGGATTTTGCAGATTCTGCAAAAAGGGTTGGAGTAAAAATCATTGGTTCATATCATTCATTTCAAGATACTCCACCAATCCATGTTCTCTTAAGGAAAATAGATATGGCGTACAGATTGGGTCTAGATGTAGTGAAAATAGTAACTTACGCAAAAGAAATTGAAGATAACCTAATAATTTTAAGTTTACATAGCGCGGCGGGAAAATATCTCAGAGGAATGGAAATAGTAACATTCTGCATGGGCGAAAATGGTTTAATCTCTAGGGTATTATGTCCTTTATTCGGTTCGAAATTCACATTTGCATCATTAGGAGCACCAACGGCGCCGGGTCAAATTAGTCTTCAAAAAATGAGACAAATTCAGGAGTTATTGAAGTGATCACGTCAGAAACACAGCTCTGCGGATTAATTGGACATCCTGTTCGACATTCTCTTTCGCCAATCATGCATAATGCTGCGTTCAAGGAAATTGGTATCGATGATCTATACTGTTATTTAGCATTTGACGTTCTTGAAAGTGGTCTAAAACAAGTTATAGACGCTGTTAAATCATTAAACATCCGAGGTTTGAATGTTACGATTCCACATAAGCGTAGTGTAATGGAATATCTTGATCTTATTGATACAACTGCTAAAAACATTGGTGCTGTAAATACAATTGTTAATAATCAAGGTTTTCTCCGTGGTTATAATACTGACCTCTTAGGAGTTACGAATACATTAAAAAACGCTGAATTTAATCCAACTAATAAAAAAATTATTATCCTAGGTGCAGGAGGAGCGGCACGAGCAGCATCTTTTTCAATAGGAAAAAAGGCAGCGGAATTAGTTATCATAAATAGATCGATAGAAAAAGCTAAGGATCTATGCAACGATTTAGTTGAAAACTTAATTGTAGAAGCTCATTACAAAGAGTTGTCTGATAAAACTCTAAGAGAAGAGATGAAAAATACAGATCTTCTCGTCAACTGTACATCAGTTGGAATGTGGCCGAATATAAATCAATCTTTACTTAATCAAAAGGATATCCCTGAAACAATCACAGTGTTTGATACGGTCTATAATCCTCTTGAAACGCAATTATTAAGAGATGCAAAAAAGGCAGGAGCAAAGACGATTTCAGGTGTGGAAATGTTTGTTTATCAAGGAGCTTACGCATTTGAGCTATGGACAGGAACAAAAGCACCAATTAAGAGGATGAAAGAAATAGTCATTAATAATCTAAAAGGCAATAAAAATGAAAAATAATATTGTGATCATCGGTTTCATGGCGACAGGAAAAACAAGCGTAGCCCGATATCTTGCTAATGAATTAGGAAAAAAATATATCAGCACAGACGAAATGATTATTAAAAAAGTAAACAAGGCTATCAATTTAATTTTCGAAGAAGAGGGCGAGACCAGGTTTAGAGAACTAGAAATTGAAGTAATTAAAGCAATCTCTAAAATGGACAATCTTGTAGTTGATTGCGGTGGGGGCATAGTTCTAAACTGGATAAATGTAGCCCGGTTGCAAGAGAAAGGTATTATAATTTTGCTCACAGCGTCAGTAGAACAAATTCTGGAAAGATCTGCCTCAAGTCCAGAAAGACCTTTACTTAACGTTCAGGATGCAAAGGAAAAAACTACTGAACTTTTAAGGTTTCGAAAACCATTCTACGAGAGAGCAGCAGATGTTAGTATAGATACAACGAATCTGAAGGTTAATGATATTGTTTCAAGGATCTTGGAGATCGTGAAAGCGAAGGATTAGCAATGAAAGTGAAAATAAAGCCCTCAACGATTGAAGGACAAGTTGTAGCGCCTCCTTCCAAAAGTTACACCCATAGAGCACTAGTTTGTTCAGCGTTAGCTAACGGTGAGAGCACAATAATTTCGCCGCTAAACAGTGATGATACAGAAGCTACGATGGATTTATTGGAGAAACTTGGTGTTAAAATACGTGTAAAAGAAGACACTTGGAACGTAAATGGTGGACAGTTATATCAACCTAAAGGAGATTTGTTTTGTCGAGAATCTGGAACAACTATGAGATTTATGACAGCAATTTGCTCACTAGTAAACGGAACTTGCAGATTGATTGGTGGAAGTTCACTATCAAAAAGGCCAATGAAACCATTGATTGACGGGTTGAAACAACTAGGCGTTGAATGCGCCTCTGAAAGAGGATTTCCTCCTGTAACTGTGAAAGGAGGGCTGACAGGTGGACAAACAAAAATTCCAGGTGATATAAGTTCTCAATTTATATCCGCTCTGCTGTTAGTTGCACCTCTAGCAAAGGAAGATACAGAACTAATCCTGACAACACCCTTAGAATCTAAGCCATATGTTCTGATGACAATAGATGCACAAAGACAATTTGGTGTTGAAATAGAGGCTCCTGAAGATTTAAGAGAATTTTGGATAAAAAAACAAGCTTACGCACCAAGAAATTACAAAGTTGAAGGTGATTGGTCGAGTTCAGCATTCTTATTAGCCTCTGGTGTATTGGTGGGGGAAATTGAGGCACAAAATTTGAATGCAAAAAGTTTACAATCCGATAGAGAGATCTTGAATGTGCTACAAAAAATGGGAGCAGAAGCCATTTCAAAAAATGGGAATATTACACTCAAGAAATCCGAATTAGAAGCCATCGAATTTGACGTATCTGATTGCCCGGATCTATTTCCAATACTTACAGTTCTTTGTGCAGTTGCTGAGGGTAAAAGTAAATTAACGGGGATCAAAAGACTCAAGATAAAAGAATCAGATAGAATTGCTGCAATGAAAGAAGGTTTAGTGAGAATGAATGTTGATGTGGTGGAAGAGGAAAATAGTATTATAATTAAAACCTCAAAACCTAAGGGAGCGATAATAGATCCGAAAAATGATCATAGGATAGCGATGGCATTTGCTGTTTTATCGTTGGTTGCAGAGGGTAAGACTATAATCCAAGATGCAGAATGCGTGTCAAAATCATTTCCGAATTTTTGGGATGTAATGAAACACTTAGGCATGAATTTTGAGGAGATAACATGAGTAATAGCTTAGGCGAAAAATTCCGGATAACAAGTTTTGGCGAGAGCCATGGAAAATGCGTGGGTGTTGTGATAGATGGTTGCCCTAGTGGTCTATCGTTATCTGAGGATGATGTCCAATCCGAATTAAACAGAAGACGTCCAGGTCAAAGTCAAATTACTACTAAGCGACAAGAAGAAGATCAAGTAGAAATTCTATCTGGCATCTTTAAAGGTTACACTACGGGTGCACCAATTTGTATGCTTGTTTGGAACAAAGATGTTGATTCTTCTAAGTATGAACTCTTTAGGAATGTACCTCGACCAGGTCATGCTGATTTTACTGCACGCCAAAAATATGGTGGATTCAACGACTACCGAGGTGGTGGTAGATTTTCAGGTAGAATAACCGCGAGTTTCGTGATGGCAGGCGCTGTAGCCAGAAAACTCTTACGAGATGTTTTAAAGGTAGATATCACGGCCTATACTATTGAAATAGGCGGAATTAAAGCTAAGAAAATAGAAGATGTTAAAGTAATCAAAAAAACCGTTGAAAAAACCCCAGTAAGAACTGCTGACTTAGAAGTTGCAGAAAAAATGATTGATTTAATTATACAAACAGAAAAAGAAGGGGACAGCGTAGGAGGAATAGTCGAGTGTGTTGCGACAAATGTTCCTATTGGCTTAGGAGAACCTGTTTTTTCTTCCTTAGAATCAGATATTAGTAAAGCCATTTTTTCTATTCCTGCAGTCAAAGGAATCGAATTCGGAACAGGATTTGGCGTCTCTGAACTTAAAGGGTCTGAAAATAATGATGCATTCATTATAGAAGATGGAAAAATTCTCACAAAAACAAATAACTCAGGTGGGATTTTAGGTGGTATTTCTTCAGGTATGCCCATTATATTCCGAGTAGCAATCAAACCTACACCTTCGATAAGGAACAAGCAAGATTCAGTAAATATTTTGGAGATAAAGGAAACCACTATTCAGATTGAGGGAAGACATGATCCCTGTTTAGTCCCCAGAGCAGTTCCAGTTATTGAATCTATGACAGCAGTTGTATTAGTGGACCATGCTATAAAATACGGTCTAATTCCTCAAATAATCAAAGGAGATATTTAATGAGTCTAGAAGAATTTCGTAATGAGATTAAAGATGTAGATCTAAAGATATTAGATCTTATTAAAGAAAGACTAGAAATTGCGAAAAAGATAGGTTTGTACAAAAAAGAACATAAAATTCCAGTTAGAAAAATGAAGGTAGAAGAAAAAGTGATCGAACGTGCAAAGGATCATGCGTTAAGTCTTGAAATCCCTATAGAACTTGTGACAAAGGTAATAAAATTGTTAATAGAATTCTCAGTTAAAATACAATTACAGAATTGGTCAAACGGTCTTAACGACTGAGTAAAAGTGATAAGAATGATCCAAGACTTAATGAAACGGAGAAGAAGTATTAGAAAATTCAAAAAAGAGAAGTTTGCAATAGAAGAATTGTGCTTAATTCTGAACGCAGGGCTACTTGCGCCTTCCGGTGCTAATCAAAATCCATATATCTTTGTAATAATTGATGATGTGCAACTGAAAAAAGAAATACGAAATGAATGTGAACTAGCTGACAAGGGGTTCCATGATGAAGCCCCATCTTGGTTAAAAGAGTGGTTTTCTAAAAAACAAATCACATCAGAAAAGCCATTTCTCACAGATGCTCCATATTTAGTTGTTATCGCGGGAAATACTACCATGCCTTATTGGCTAGAATCGACATGGATTTCAGTAGCATATATTCTATTAGCTGCTGAAGCGAATGGTCTTAGCACATTAACTTACACACCTGGACAAATGAGTTTCTTAAATTTGCTGTTAGGATTGCCAGAAGTGTATGCACCTGTAGTTATTCTTCCAATTGGATATCCTGACGAATTTCCGACTAAAATTGACAATGATGATAAAGAAGCTAAGATCTTTTTTAATAAATTTGGAGTTGAAGAGAATTCTTGTCGTTCTTAGTCATTATTATAGTTAAAAGTTGCTGATAACAGCCTTAAATGATTTTTAAGCGAGGTTTGTCTCTTATGCAAACTAATCTTAACAAATTCATAAAAAAAAGGGTAACTTCGCTTATTCTCTTGCTGATTTTAGTAACTAGTTCTTTTGCTATATTGTCATCATATTTACCACTAATAGATGAAGATCGTTTTTCACCAAAAGGTGAAGATCAAGTTCCTCTTACAACATGGAAATTCAAGACAGATCCAAATAAAGATGGAATGGATAAGAAATGGTTTGAGGTAGATTATGAGGATTCACGATGGCAAGATGTAATAGTGCCTTCTACATGGAATTTAGAACCAGATCTTGAATGGTATAAAGGTTTTGGTTGGTATCGCACCCATTTTTTTATTCCTGATGCTTGGCAAGCATCGCGGAGTGACGAGTTAATAAATGTACACTTTCTTGCGGTGTTTCTTAAATGTGATGCTTGGTTAAATGGTCATTATATTGGATATCATCGTGGAGGCTATACTGATTTTTCTTTTGATATTTCTTCAATTGTTAATTACAAAGGAGAAAATATTCTTGCTGTCCGAGTTGATAATCGTCTATATAATACTCAAATTCCAGCTATATCATTTGATTGGTGGTTTTGGGGCGGTTTAACTAGAGAAGTATTTGTAGAAAAACGTCCTCGATTACAGATTTCTGATGTTTCTATATCTACAAAGGTATTAATGAATGATCTTGCACTCATAAACGTGACTTGCACAATTAGCAACGATTATAATTCTGACTTAGAGAGCAACATCCAATTAAAAATTTTGACAGATGATATTCTTACCTATTCTTCTTCTTTTGATATTTTAACTGGTTCTAATGATCACTATCAAAGGTCTAAGATTCTATTTATAAATAATCCTAAATTATGGTCTCCAGAGAATCCAAATTTATACAAAGCAGTAGTTAGCGTAAGTGTCGAGAATAAAGTACTCCATAGAGTTGAAGAGCGGTTTGGAATACGTGAAATTAAGAGAAAGGGGAATGCACTATATTTAAACAATAGAATGATCTTTTTGAAAGGATTTTCTCGCCATGAAGATTACCCTGGCTATGGAAATGTATTGCCCTACAACATCCAATATGAAGATCTGAAGATGATAAAGGAAAGTGGTGCGAATTTCGTTCGTTTGGCACATTATCCCAATCATCCAGTTGTTCTTGACATCTGTGATGAGTTAGGACTTTTAGTCTGGGAAGAACTTCCTGCCTGGCATATTCCTCCTGAAACTTTATCTGATTCCGAGATTATAGAAAAGTGGGCAAAACCACAAATGAGGGAAATGATTCAACGCGATAGAAATCATCCATGCATCATGTTCTGGTCAATTGGAAATGAATTTGATACTATGTCTGCTCTTTCTCTAATTTATGTGCGCAAAATGGTCAATTATACTCGAAGTTTAGATAATTCACGTCTGATTACTTATGCTACAAATAGATATCAAGGAGATCTTGGCTATGATTATATTGATGTTATCTCAATCAATGCATACATGGGCTGGTATACTGCGGAGATTGATGATTTTGGAAAGGTATTGGATGATGTCCACAAATATAATCCCAATAAACCTGTCCTAATAAGTGAATTTGGTGCTGATGCTATTTTAGGGAAAAGAGGTGAAGGAAAGTTTACGGAAGATTTCCAAGTAACCTTTTTGCAGGGTTATTGGAGTCAAATAGAAGAACGAATGTGTGGAAACTCTAACAACACTGGTTATATTGTCGGTGCAGCATGGTGGGTGTTTGCAGATTTTAAGAGCCCGCGACGTGTATCTAGCCCTATTTCAAAATACAATCTTAAAGGTGTGGTAGATTCACTACGATGTCCAAAATTAGCATATTTTGAGATCACTGAACTTTTTAATAATATGTCATTATATCGATCTGAAATTAGATTTACACATATTATTCAAATCGGTTCCAAATTCTTTTTTAAGAAATTATATTTAGAGAAAGTCGTGACATCCTTTCTACCCTTTCGGATAGGGCATCCAGTTTTCCACTGTAGTTCTCGCTCCCTCACGGGAGGCGACACTTCGCCACATTCAATACAACTATGGGCTTACGGAAGCTTGTCAGGTTGCACACGCTGTTCACCCTTATCCTGCCCCTTCTGTATCTGCCTGCAGAAGGCTATTGATCTTTTACCCGCTATCCGACAGGTTAGCACGCTGCACACCATAAGGGGACTTTCTTGTGACGCCGGATAAGACCTCATGCACGGGCTTCCTCACGTGTAGCCCTGTCACCTGCTGACTGGTCGCTTACAGGATGATATGCCCCCACCCAGTCGGGCATTACGGGTACATTCACCGTACCACATATAAAGGTTCTAAAAAACTATAAAAAGCCATCGGCTTTCATCCCCTCCTCTCGGAAGGAGACTTCCCGCCGATAAAGTTAAATGTGAAAATAGAAATCCGTCAAGGAAACATCAACGAGTTTGTAAATCTCAATCAAAAATCGATGGTTTTAAATATGATTACTATAACTCCTCTTCCAAATTTCAAGTTCGTATATAATTTTTCAACAATCACACCCGTAAAAGCGGAAAATTGAAAAGACATTTTTTAAGTCGCGATCACAAATAACTAAATCCAGCTCAATGGAGTTGACATCTCTGTTAGGTCGTTTCAAGCAAATAACTGAAAAAGTCTTTAAACCATTTGCAAAAATGCTTGCGGAGCTTGGACTCAGACCAAATCATCTTACAGTAATTGCCTTCATCCTTTCAGTTCTTACAGCGTACTTAATTCTAGTTCATGATTTCGCGTGGGCTGCGGTAACATTGCTTATTGCAGGTGGGTGTGACCTTCTTGATGGTTTAGTTGCCCGTATCACTAATACCGTTACGGTTAGAGGTGGTTTTCTAGATTCGGTTTTCGATAGATATAGCGATGCTGTAATTATTGGCGCAATTACTTTTTCAGGAAACTGTGAACCGATTTGGGGCGTTCTTGCCATTTTTGGTTCACTCTTAGTTAGTTATGTTAGGGCTAGAGCGGAGAGCGCAGGGGCAAAACTAGGAGGTATTGGTTTCGCTGAAAGACCAGAAAGGCTTACTATAATCGCATTCTTCTCATTCTTCAATTATTCAATTCACCGTGAACTTTTCAATACCGTCAATTATATAGACCTATTTAATGCGCAGGGAGATATTATTATTCGGATCAGTATGTTAACATACGGCCTTAACTTTGGCATGATTATCCTTACAATCCTCACACAAATTACATTAACGCAAAGGATTTGGTATGCTTGGAAAAACCTACCTGGTGAGCCTATCCCTCGAAAAAGAGTCTAGTTAATTTTATAATATTTCGCGAGACCAATCAAAAAGTTAGAGGATTACCGTTTCTTTCAACATTGATAGTTGATCGAGTGAAACATATAAACTAACTCTTCATGTTTTCATATACCTTATCTGAAAAAACATCTTCTAATAATTGTTCGAGGAATTCTTTAGCATTAAGCATTAATTTTTTACCAAGTTCTGTCGCGTTATAGTATTTCCTATCAGGTCTTCCCATGGGGGATTCTTCCCAAGAGGTGTCCACGAGTCCCTCTCTCTCCATTTTGTACAGCACTACATAACAACTAACTCTAGCCGGCGAGAAATCGAAGTTTTCTTGAATTTTTTGCCGGATTTCATATCCGTACATTGGACGATCTTGGAGAAGCCGTAGGATGTAAATCCATAGATTCTCCTTTGTCAATTTCTTTGTCAATCTTTTGTATGCCTTGGTTTCTTGCGCCAGCTGCTCTGAACTCATCACATTCCTCCTGTTATGCATGTGTTGCATGATTCACTTTAATAAAGTTATAGGAAATAGAACCAACTATCTTTCCTATTAATATTGTAGTCTTTATAGCGCTATTTATTTTTTTAAAAAAACTTATTAAAGCTAACTCACTTACAGCCTTTCAACTTTTGGAGGAATTATCTTTAGTTGATTTGACTATCATCTTATATGTCTTGGCTGGCATCGCAGTTGGCTTTGTGGCATCGCTCATTGGCATAGGTGGAGGATTTCTAATGGTACCGATCCTGCATTTCCTATTTGGCCTTGAAATGCATTCAGCCATTGGAACAAGTTTGTTTACGATCATTTTTACCTCAACTAGTAGTAGTGTTGAATATGCAAGAAAAAGAATCGCTGATATTTTACTTGGAACAACTATGGTCCCCTTCACTATTACCGGCGCAATAATAGGTGCTAGTATCTCCACAACGCTTCCAGGAAACGTTCTTAAGGCAATTTTTGGCATTGTGCTTATTATAATTAGCGTAAAAATGTTTCTTAAGAATAATTCAACGGACAAATCAGCCTCTCAACTTAATGAATCCTTCAAAGTATCGCCTTCTAAATTCTTGACATTGAATCGAACTGCTGTGCATTTTAATGGTACTAGATATGAATATGCGGTTAGTATTCCGCTAGTTGGGTTTTTTGGCTTTTTTGCCGGCTTATTATCTGGGCTTCTGGGCATCGGTGGCGGAAGTATTCAAGTTCCAGTACTTACTCTAGTGTTTGGAGTACCAATTCATGTTGCCATTGCCACATCGATGTTTATTATCGTGTTTACATCAACTTTCGGTATGCTAACGCATCTCTATACAGGAAATGTGTTACTGGCTGTAGGTATTTTCGTGGCTGTTGGAACGATCATTGGTGGGCAAATTGGTGCACGAATTGCGCAAAAAATAGATAAAATAAAACTTAGGAAGATTTTTGCAGTTTTAATGATCTTTGCAGGTATTCAGATGATTATTTCGATATTTTCTATCTAAGAGAAGAATTTTAAAACAATTAACTTGGAGTAAGAGAATGAATGTTACAAATGCAAATTTTGAGTTCCTTGAACAAGCTTAAAGCCCATTATATTTTCCTATGTATTCATTGAATCGCCTCTGGAGACCCCTTTCGCAAGGTCAACCTTCCACTTATGCGTATACATTCATTTTACAAAATCTTTTCGCTAGAATATGGGAAATAGGCACACGTTCCATATTAAAAAGATTATTAAAGACAGTCATTCTTAAGACCCCTTAATCTAGGAGGATTAACTATGGCTGATTTGATTATAGTGTTATACATCTTAGCAGGCATTGCAGTCGGTTTTGCAGGGGCATTGCTAGGACTAGGGGGTGGTTTTCTGATGGTACCAATTTTAAATCTCCTCTTTGGTCTTGAAATACATCAGGCCATAGGAACAAGTCTGTTCACAATCATTTTTACCTCGCTAAGTAGTAGTGTTGAGTATGTAAGAAAAAGAATTGCTGATCTTATACTTGGAGCAGTTATGGTCCCCTTTA
Source organism: Candidatus Borrarchaeum yapensis (assembly GCA_016840515.1). Classification (GTDB taxonomy): domain Archaea; phylum Asgardarchaeota; class Sifarchaeia; order Borrarchaeales; family Borrarchaeaceae; genus Borrarchaeum; species Borrarchaeum yapensis. Next base: position 24,803 of record JAEOSF010000050.1, read on the forward strand.
CCATTTTAGGTGCAATACTAGGCGCCAATCTTTCAATTCTAATTCCTGAAAACGTTCTTCAAGCAATTTTTGGCATTACACTCTTTATAGCTAGCGTAAGAATGTTTTTGAAAAAGAATAAGAAGGCTAACCTCGCAACCCAATCAGATGAGCCTTCTAAGGCATCATCTTCTAAATTCTTGACATTTAATCGTACATTTACAACTCCTGACGGCACTACATTTGAATATGTGATTAATATTCCGTTAATTGCACTTTTTGGTTTTTGTGCAGGTTTATTGTCTGGGTTACTAGGAGTAGGCGGCGGAATCGTTCAAGTTCCAGTATTTAGCTTAATATTTGGAGTACCAATTCATGTTGCCATTGCCACTTCGATGCTTATTATCGTGTTTACATCTAGTTTCGGCACGCTAACCCACTACTTTGCAGGAAACGTGTTACTTGCTGTAGGCATTTTTTTAGCCATTGGAACGATTATAGGAGGGCAAATTGGTGCACGAATGGCACAAAAAATAGAAAAAGGACAACTTAGGAAAATCTTTGCCATTGTGATGGCCTTTACAGGTATACGAATGTTTATCACATTGTTTTCTATTTAAGGCAAGATGAGGGATGATATTAAATGAATGTTGCAAAGGCGATTATAAAACTAATGGAGTCTGAAAAAACTAAATTTGTTTTTGGACATCCTGGAACACAAACACTTCCATTTTACGATGCTCTTTATGATTCCAGCATTTATCACGTGTTAGTCAGGCATGAGCAGACTGCATCACAAGCAGCGGATGCATATGCGAAAATAACGGGCACGGTAGGTGTTTGTGATGCTTCGCTCGGTCCTGGAGCAATGAATTTAGGCATTGGAATCGCTGGAGCATGGATTGATTCTGCGCCCATGATCGCATTTACCGGAGATCGGCGTGAAGAGATCATAGGAAAAGGAGCATTTCAACATATTGATGTTCTATCTATATTTAAACCAATTACAAAATGGAGTGCTGTCCTTTCCCCTAATACGGTGTATCACACTATGAGGAATGTATATCGCGTTGCATTAAGCGGGCGTCCTGGCCCAGTACATATAGTGATCCCTGAGGATGTGCTTCGTACAGAAATAGGGGATGAGGAAAACCTACCAACTGAAAGAATATATAGGCCTCTTTTAAAGCCAAAAGCTGACCCTGAGTTAATCAAGAGCGCAACGGATCTGCTTTTACAGGCTGAACGCCCAGTAATTTTGGCAGGGGGTGGATGTCATTATTCTCCACCTGGGGCTCATAAGAAGTTAATGGAACTTGCAGAATTGTTATGGATTCCAGTGGCGTGCACCCTTAATGGACGTGGATGTTTCCCTGAGGATCATCCTCTTTCCGTGGGCAGAACAGGAATTTTCAGCGCAAGATATGTAAATAAGTTTGTTTATCAATCGGATGTGCTTCTGGCAGTCGGATGTCGCTTTGCTGATTTAAGCATGAATCATTGGAAGATTATCAGTCCTGAAACGAAGATTATCCATATTGATATAGACCCTACAGAAATTGGGAAGAATTATCCAGTTGAAATTGGTATTGTGGGAGATGCGAAATCCACGTTAGCCGATCTTATTACCACCCTCAAAAAGCGCCTAACAACACCACTGGCAAAGGACACTCCATGGTTACAAGTGCTAGAAAATGGGAAGAACGAGTGGCAAAACGAAATAAACGACAAGATAACCTCGGACGATATTCCCCTGAAGCCTCAACGAGTTATAAAAGAGATCCGTAAATTCTTCGATCGCAAAACAGTTTTTACACTTGATGCAGGGGAGCATAAAATGTTAGCGGCTGCCAATGGTTTATTAGATATTTATGAACCTGGCACATGGATCAACTCCGGAGAATTTGGGCCTATGGGTTATGGGCTCCCTGCTGCTATCGGCTCTAAAGTAGCCAGACCAAATGATAATGTGGTTGTCATAGCTGGAGATGGAGGTTTTTCTATGACAATACAAGAATTAGCAACCTGTGTAAAACATAATTTACCGATAATAAGTTGTGTACTAAATAATGACTGCCTTGGAGTAATTAAAACCTTTCAACGTAGAAATTACGATTCTCGTTTTATTTCGTGTGATCTTAAGGGATCTAATCCAGATTTTGTAAAAGTTGCCGAGG
>JAEOSF010000051.1 GCA_016840515.1 Candidatus Borrarchaeum yapensis
TTAGTAAATGGCCCACCTTTGTATATACTAATAATATATTCGAAGTTATAACTCTGAATGATTAAGTCTTTCAACGGACCACCAAATTGCCTCTTCGATTTCTGTAATCTTATTTCTCGTAGTTCATTTGTAAACACTTCGAAATCCATTTTTTCTTCAAGTTCCTCTATCGTTTTTATAGTATCATCAAATTTTTTGTAATAAAATCGACTCAGGATAAACCTTAGAACAAAATAGCCAATAATAAAAACTGGAAAGATAATCGTAGCCAAACCAAATAGATTCGCCACTCCCAAAACAACTAAAATAATTACGAAATATAATAAAGAAGTGCCAAGCCTTCGTTTTAGTCCGCCGCTAGGTTTTATGCCGATAATTCTCTTGGTTGTTAAATAGATGCCATACGGCCTGTAACGCTCCCTTCGTGCGTATACACTAGTGAATCCATCGATAACTTCCTCTGTCTGCACTTCAATTGGATTTTCCATCGGTTGAACAGGTTCTTCAGACATCTTTTTCCATCCAATTCATTATGTCGCAACCTCCAAATGGTAAAATGATTACTCATCTCTTACAAAATAGGCTTCTAGCCTCAAGAAATCTGTTTCACGATATTTCTTGCCAGTCTTAGCCCTCTGTTGTTTATGAGTACTATTTATATATACTACTCAAGGTGATTTTTCCATTCTTTAAGAATAGTTTTTACCTTTTCCTCTTTATAAAAACTACAAGGCATTATTTCACTTATCAGAGGTTCTTGTTCAACAAAGATGAAATTGATTGGCTTTCCAGTTAATAAACAACTTCGTACTTTCTTACAGGTATGTGCATATTTTTTAACCATCATTAACTGATCTTCAGATAATTTCAACGTTTTCATCAGCACTTTGTTGGCAATGTTTGTTTGCCTCATTGTAACTACGACAACATCTCCACGAGTAATTAGATATTTAGATCCATTAATTATTTCTGTTCTAATTGTAACGGAATCTAAGTTCCCAATACGATGTTTCAGACTTGCAAAAAGAAAATTTTCGGATACATCTTTGTTTCTGGTTCTAATAAGAACTTTCATAAGACATTTACTGGGATCTTTAATGATTTGCTGTTTGGCAAGTTTTTCTTGTTTTAATTGAATAGCCAGTTTTCGACCTTCACGTGTAAGATCATATTTTGGGATAAGAAAGTTGTCGTCATTGCTACGCTTGTAATATATCTTTTCAACCAATTCCCCCAAAACAAGTTTTCGGATGATTTTCAAAACACTCTTTATTCCTACTCCCAGTTGTGATGCATGCCAATGAATTAATTTTCCAGGAGGGTTTTTAATAAAACACATGTCCCAGATTTGGATAATAACTCCATTATTGTCCAGTATCGATATCAGTAACTCTTTCTCACGTTCTGATATATCTTCTACAAGAACAGTCATCTCTGACACTCTTCGATTGTGTTACCAGCTTATCATTTAAAAATAAATTGTTGCAACAGGAAATAAATTATATCTAGAGTTTATAATCTAAAAAGAAATGATGAATTGCATTGAATTCTAAACAAATTGATTCTAAAAGATCATTCTTAGCAATTAATACAACAGGCTTTTTCTTTTCTTACGCAACAATTATTCCGTCTGTTATTCTTCCTCTTTATGCGATTTCTATTGGTGCGACTTTGATACAAATTAGTTTAATATTGGGGGTATCTTTTGGCATGAGTTCAGCAACTACAGTAATTATGGGCTCATTAGCAGATATTCTAGGAACAAGAAAACCTTTCCTTATTTTTAGTTTGACTGGTTCAGCCATTGCACTTTTTATAATCCCTTTTATCAATTTTCCTGTGTATTTAATATTGATCATGGGGATTTGGGGTGTTATTATTTCAGCATACCCTCCTAACCTTTTTGGCTGGGTTTCTGAAATATCTTCGAAGACAGAAAAAGGTAAAAACATGGGGCTTTTAAACACCGCAATATCACTTGGATGGGCACTTGGATCCTTTTTCAGCGGCTTAATAAAAGATTTATTTAATTTTACTCTTAGTTTTTTTGTAGGTGGCGGTTTTGCGGTTCTTGCAGCAATCTTGACTCTGATCTTTCTTAAAGAGACTAAAAAAGAAGTAATCAAAGAACGAAGCCTAAAAACAATTCTGGCCACTTTAAAAAGACGTGTTATACCTGGTTGTTGCGGAGAGGAGATCACTTATCTAAAGAAAAATGGTTTAAACTGGCTTTTTGTCTCAATTTTTACTGATAATAAGCCAGAAAGCACCACAACTTCAGCGTGGTGATGAATGGCGCGAGGTTTATATAGTTTATTAGCAATAGACTATAGGAGCAACAGGAAGCCGCACGACGTTCGCACTAGGGAGTTCACACCGTGTCACAGGTTATTACAGCAGTGCCGACAGCACCATCAAAGAACCAGACCATCAAAGCTACCTTGAAAGCCACTAAGGCACGCCGCACACAGCAACGCTGCCGGGTGTTTGAGCTGAAACTTGACCGCTCCCACCTTAACCAGCACACACACGTACAGTTGCAGCGCTTGTTTCTGGAAGCCAAATGGCTGTATAACCATATTCTCTCCCAACCGAATGTGTGTGGCATGGATTATAAACTTGCTGCAGTGCAGGTCAAAGTCAAAGATAGCTTTGAACTCCGGGAACTACGTCACTTATCCTCACACATGAAGCAGAGTTTGATTAGGCGAACCATCGATAACATCAAAGGGCTGGCACGCTTAAAAGCGAAGGGGCATGCAATCGGCAGACTCAACTACAAGAGTGAAGTGAAGTCTATTCCTTTGAAACAATACGGCAATACCTACCGCATCCTGAATGGCAAATACATCAAGATACAGGGCATCGCACAACACTTATGGGTCAATGGCTTGGCGCAAATTCCTGCTGACAGCGAGCTGGCTAATGCCACCTTGATCCAGCGCCATGGCGACTACTTCGTGGCAATCACTACTTACCAGGCGCGGAAACACCCCCCGCCCCCGTCAAAAACGGTGGGCATCGATTTCGGCATCAAAACCCAGTTAACGCTGTCAGACGGCATCGCCATCCAGTATGCCATCCCCATTAGCACCAAGTTACGAAGATTACACCAGCAATTAAGTCGCTGTCAATATCGCAGCAAAAACTGGTATAAAGCCCTGCACAAATTGGAAAAAGCCTATGTGAAGGTTAACAATATCAAGAAGGACGTCAGAAACAAATTGGTCCATTATCTTCACACCAGGTATGGTGTGGTCTGTTACCAAGATGAGCATGTCAAGGCCTGGCAACGCCTCTGGGGCAGGAAGATCCTATCCACGGGTATCGGAGGGATCATACGCACACTTGAGGAAAAGGTGCATACTCCGATCCAAGTCGATAGATGGTTTCCTTCCACCAAGACCTGTTCTTGCTGCGGGAATATCCGGGACATCGGGTTAGATGAACGTGTATATGTCTGCCCCGTCTGCGGATTGGTAATGGACAGAGATCATAATTCAAGTGTTAACATCGAGAACGAAGGGTTAACACAGCTGCTACCTACGGGACGTAGGGATGTTAAGCCTGTGGAGACTGAATCTTCTACTGTGACATCGCTGGAATACCTCAATGGTATTCCCTATGTGACAGCAAGTTCGGTCAGCGAAGCAGGAAGCCTCACTGCTTCAGCGTGAGGTAGTTCACAAGATATTTTGCTTATTGGGGTGTACTTGCGCTTGTTACTATTTTCTTTTCAATGTTAGTTCCAATAGTGTGGGTTGGAATTCTTATCGGTCTCAATAATGGTCTTCAGGCAGTCACAATGACACCTATTGGAAAATTATCTGATCGTATAGGCCGAAAGCCAATTATTCATTTAGGATTACTCGGAACTAGTTTAGTATTAGTACTATATGCAATAGCTAATGGTTTATTCATTCTTATTATCGCACAAATTATTCTCTCATTTGCTTTTGCGGGTATTTTTACAGGAGAAAGTGCTTTCGTAGCAGATATTGCTCCTGAATTCAAGCATAATGAAATAATGGGTTTTTTATCGTTCACGCTCGGATTTGCTTCGCTTCTAGGCTCACTTTTTGCCGGAATCGTGGCAGAATTTTGGGGATTACGTATTATGTTTATGATCCTCGCTATCTTGCCCGTTATTGGATCAGCTATTGTATTTTTAAAGGTAAAAGAAACTGTTACACGATCAAATCCTACTTTTACGGATCACTAAGTAACAGGAGGCCTCATCGCTTCTGTATAAGGTAGTTCATAAATAGTATAATGAGGGTAAAAAATATTGCCTTTCGACAATCCCTTAAGTTGGTGGACCTTTTTGTCCCTTATCACCTTGTGGAGCATCTGGTTTTTCTTCAGCTGGACCTTTTTGTCCATTATCACCCTGTGGAGCATCTGGTTTTTCTTCAGCTGGTGGATTCTCTGATGGTGTTTCTGGTGTTGAATCATTATTTCGTTCACGGTTTCGGTTTTGGTGTGGATCGGTTGTTGCATCACAATGACACTCACACTTGCACTCACAATCGTATGGACATTCGTTGTCGCAATCACATTGACATTCTTGTAGGCATTCAGGACAATTTTGACAATTGTCAGGACAATTTGGACATTCGTCAGGACAATCACATTGACATTCTTGTGAGCACTCAGGACAATTTTGACAATTGTCAGGACAATTTGGACATTCGTCAGGACAATCACATTGACATTCTTGTGTTATTCCTGAGACTGCCTGTGCTTGCACTGTTGTGAATGAGAAAACTAAAAACACTGCTAATACAATTGAAATTAAAACCAATGAACTTCTAGATAATAACTTACTCGTATGATCACCTCCTTTGTCATCAGTTCTTCCCTCAATAGTGATTTTTCAAAGTCTTTCAGGTAAAATCTAGTACTAGAAAGAAAAGCAATGTCGATAAAACTGCCATTTTAGCGCTTTTCCTTTGTCAAACCTGATATTTTTCGTTTTAATAACACTGCATACCTCAATAAGACTAAATATTTATTCTTTTAGTTCTAAATTATTCGAACAGGGATTCGATTTTTTTCGAATAATTCTAGGATGAGCAGTTTAGAAAATCCACTATCCTAAGAGAAAAGATAATTTTGCAACAAAACACCGTGATCTTGCATATTTAGATAACATAATAGAGAATAAGTTTTCATACAATTACGTAAATTAAATTGCACTATATTGAATCCGGGCGATAATTGAATTCTATCTAAAAGTAACCAAGTATTTTGTAGCAGAAACAGTTGTAAGAACTTGATGAAGCGAATGGGGTTTTTTCAATTATTTTTTCAACCGTAAGAGCATTGATTTTCAATAAGCATATTTTATCACAATTGCTGTAATAAAATCAGAGGCATCTTCTGCTACATCCGCTACGTTCAAGATATCTAAAATAATTTCTTTAACAAGCAAAGTAGCACCAATATCACTATTCTTTTGTTTGAATAAGTGTTCTATTAGCTCATAACCTTTGTTACGAATATCTCTTCTCATTTTCTCAACATTTTCTGCTTCTTCGAATGCGCCTTTAAAGTCTTCTGCCAATAATTCCATTGCTTTTGAAAGATGTTCTGAGAGTTCTGTTACTTTTCGAGACAATTGCCATATTTCATATTTCATATTTTGATCTATTTCCCACAGCCGAGGCAAATACGCTTTCAGAGCCCGTATACTCTTTTCAGCAGCGTCAGCGACATTATCATTCATTTCAATTATTTTTAAGCGATCTTCACCTGTTAATGGAAGAAAAATTCCCTTAAACAACAGTTCTATCAGTTGCTCTTTTAACCGATCTGCTTCGGCTTCATTTTTTATAAGTGTTGCACAAAGTGTATTACAGTCCCCCTTTTCGTACAACGCTTCGAAAACTTCTTCTAAATTAACAATACACTCGATAACTTTGTTTCTGTGTTCTTTAAATAATTCTAATGCTCTGTTCTTACTATCTCGATCAGATATTGTGCCTTTCAATGCCATTTCTTATTTCCATCCTGACATATCGGTTTGATTTAAATAATATAAGTAATTTCCAAAAATGGGACGAGAAATGATTGTTCTACCTATATTTCTGTTACTCATTTTAAGTATTTGCGGTGCTTCTATTGTTAGCTTCGGCATCGGTAGTAATGATGAAACCTTTGCTCCAGCCGTAGGTTCGGGATATTTAAAGTTGAAAATCGCTATAGTTTTGGCTTGTGCATTAAACATCGCTGGCATCCTATTACTTGGAGACCGAGTAGCAGAAACACTAGGTAAAGGCATTATCTTAAAGCCTTTAACAATGATTGAGGTCATTTCTATCGTTTTCGCTGTTGGAGCATGGTTAACAATAGCTAGTTACTTTAAATCTCCTATTTCTACAACACAAGCCATGATCGGCGCTATTATAGGACTTGGTGCGATTATCGGCTTTTCTTACGTTAATTGGAATGCTATTGCACTAGTTTTCATAGGTTTAGCTATCTCTCCCGTTCTGGGTTTTGTTATTGCATACCTTGCCTACACCGCATTACAAAGAGCGGTTCTCTCGAAAGTCAAAGGATTGAATGATGTAGAAAAAAGAGAAAAACTCTTTGCGCAGATGCTTCTAGTTGCTGTTATGATCACACAGTTTAGCAGGGGTGCTAATGACATAGCTAACGCGATAGCGCCTTTAATTCATGCGGTGGAACTCAATACTTTGTTGATAATTGGAGGGATTGGAGCAACTTTTGGGCTTCTGATCCTTGGAAGAAGAGTGCTTGTAGAACTAGGCACTTCGGTAGTAAAATTAACTCCTTCATCAGCTTTTGCCGCTCAAATCGCAACAGCCCTGGTAATGTTTCTAGGCACATGGTTTGGATTACCTCTCTCCGGAACTGCAGTTTTGGTGGCGGCACTCATAGGCGTAGGGTACGCCAAAAAAATCAAAGTAAATACACGTACCGTTAAAGGAATTGCCTTTGCTTGGGGTGTCACCTTTCCTGCATCGGCTTTATTCTCAATAGCGATTTATACTGGACTACAGTTTTTCTAGTTCAATAATAAAATCGATAAACTATATTAAGTCCCGAATCCATTTTTTAATCGAGGGCGTAAAAAAAATGACTCGTAAAAAAAAAGTTAAAGATAAAAACAACGCTAGAGAACGAGTTTGGAAGATAAGAGATTCAATCCAAAAACTTGAAGATGTTAAAGATAAGATAGTTGAATTTTTGAATACTACAGATGAGTCAATAGACGAAGCATGGATTACAGACGTTAAAGAAGTTTATTTTAGTATCGTCTCAGCATGGGAACTGCTTAAAGGAATCAGCGATGATAGGACTCATTACGATAAGTCGGCTTGGTCTTACTTGGAATTGGCAAAAAGTCGATTAGAACAGTCTTCGAGTGAATTAAAGATTTTGGGTAAAGATGGAATAAAATTAGAGTCAGAACTAAGAGCTACATTTAAAGTTTGTTGGGAACAGATCTCTACTGAATTAGAAAATTTAGTGGGTAAAGAGGAACACAAAGCACCAACTCAACGTGTAATTAAGTACAGCGATGAAGAATATCATCTACCGTGCGCTATTTGTGGAGAAGTTGAGGCGGGCTTTAAAATTGGGGTTTCCAGTATAGATGGCAAAAAATACCTGTATTATATTGGAATCACTACAACAGCATCTTTTAGTTTGAAGGATGCTAAAAAGGTTTTCAGTTTATTAGAAGAAGACAAACTTGCTGAAGTCCACGATTTTGCGCATGAGTCCCCAGCTCTTGAAGAGGGCATGGATGCGTATTGTCCAAAGTGTGATAAGATATATTGCTATAACCATTATAACGTCAGCGAACAGTGGGACGAAGGTTTTTATGACTGTCATTATGGAACATGCCCTTTAGGACATAGAAGAATTATACTTGACTAAATACTTCTTGATATCGAAAGAAGAGGGTGAAACTTTTTTGAATTCTTTTTATTTTTTCTTTTTCTCTTTTTTACTCCTATTTTTTGCGTTTTTGCTTTTCTACTTCTATTTCGCTTCTATTACTAATCTGACTTGTGCAGTAATCACTTTAATCGGAGTCGCAAGTTGGGCGCTTATATCTGTCGTGATAGCTAGTATGATGAACCTACAGTCACCCTTCGCGCTGATTGTCTTCTCGATAATGACTCTAATAGCATGGATATTAATTCCTCTCTATATTAAGAAAATCAAGCCTGCTTTTATTATAGGATTGATTCTCCTGATTATTGGTTTAAGTGCACTAATAGTGACTCCAGGGAACCCGCCATGGTATACTTTTACTAATCCAACTAGTATTGTAAAACAGTTTGCATTTATCTTGGATGGGCTAGCCTGCATATATTTCAGTTACAAGTCCTACAGAGAACTTTAAACAATTTCCCTTCATGTTTTACCATACTCAAAATCAAGCAACTATTCGTGCTTATATTTTAGGCAGAAGGATAGCAATCACAGCTCCAGCCAAACTAAAGCCGGCCAACGCGCTAAAAGCCACAAAGAAACCAAAAATGTCGATAATGTAACCAATTATAGGCGGAATCATAGCTGCAATGCCCATGGAGATTCCCGTAACGATGCCAACAGTAATAGCAACATTATTTTCTCCAAGTTCCGCGGAAAAAGCTAATCCTACAGGAAACGTTGCAAAAATACAGAATCCGATTAGAAATAAAACGATAATTAAAAGTAATTGCGAAATAGCTACTAAAAATGCAAAAACAAAGACAAGCGGTGAAAGTGCTAACATTGTGGTTAGAATAACAATTTTTCTGCCAATACGATCTGAAATAAGTCCAAATAACGGTTGGGCTAATATTCCAGCGCTTAACAGTACTCCTGTGAACGCTCCTGCATAGAGCAATGAAATACCTTCTGCTACAAAAAATGCAGGTAAGAAAGTAGTAATACCCCTGTAAACCGAGGTTCTTAGTGCCATTACAATACTAAGGATGATAACCGGGATTGTTAATGCTTTCTTGATACTATAAGGTACATGTTTAACACTTGAAGTAGAAGACAAATCAGAAGTGTGAAGAATTACCCAGCACGCAACTGCTACTAAAATCGTTGGAATGACTAGTAGAACTAAGCCTAATTGCCATCCGATAACTGTGGAAGCCAGGATTGTAATTAACGTTGGACCAGAGAAATGACCTAAACTTCCTCCAACTCCATGAATACCCAATGCCTTCCCCTTTCCTCCTCCAAAGTCAGTTGAAAGAAATAAAGTTGCTTGTGGATGATATGCAGCAAGACCGACACCTGCAATTCCAGAAAGAAGAAGAAAAATGATATAGTTTGGAGCCGCACCAAAAAATGCCGTACTGATACTGACGAGTATTAATCCTCCAATTAAAACTTGTTTGGCTTTCCCTGCATCACCAAAATGTCCTAACAATGGCTGTAGAACTGCAGGGATTGCTACTAGAAGCATGGCAGCCAATCCTGCTTGAAAGTAACTAAGTCCAAAGAGAGGAATAAGAATTGGTATCAATCCAGGGAGAATCATTGAATAAGTATCATTGAAATAATGAGCGAAACTAAGAGTTGTCAAGCTTTGAGTACTGCTTTTCAAGAAAAATCAAGCCTCATATTAGATTGAATGTTTTTATTTATTGGAGTTTTTTAATTTAGATAACGCTATTAGGAGCAAAAATTTGCACAGGTGGTCTTCAATGCGGTTGATTTATAAGGCTTGCGATGAGTTCAATTTTCAACTTGCGCATAGGACTAAATTGAAATTTGGTATCTCCTACGAACAGATGTGAGCACATTGAACTCAACAAAAGATAATTCTAATCCTTCCTTATTATCAATAAACATAGTAAATTGGTTCTACGCATTTTCGATAATAATTCCAGTTGTTATAATTCCTCTTTATGCAAAATCACTTGGAGCTACATTATTTCAGGCTAGTATACTGGTGGGGATATTCTATGGAGTGAATGCAGTAGCTGGAGTGATTATAGGTTCGCTATCAGATATTATTGGCAGAAGAAAGCCCTTTCTGATATCATCTTCTATAGGAACTGCTGTTGTCTTTCTTTTAATTGCCTTTACAGACAACTAAGCAAGAAAGCACCACAGCTTCAGCGTGGTGATGAATTGCGTGAGTGAGTGTTCACTTTCATCAGGGGGTCTGCCTATACTTAAATAGTGGTGTGCCTCTCACACTGTGATGACTCTTGAGAGGACGGCCGGCAGGGATAACTATAACTACACAACTAAGACTTGTGATAGCATCACAGCTCAGCCCATGGTATCAGCCGCATTCGCAGGGAGGGATCATACGCACGCTTGAAACAAAGGTGCATACTCCATTAGAGTGCCGTTGAGAGCATGGCGATCGTGTGCATCACCTACGAAAGCCTGAAACTTGACGTCTGTAGGTATAGTTGAGACCATCCGTACACTAGAAGCCTGAGACCATCATCACCTCATTATCCTCTATCGACGGGGAGGCGCATGTCATATGACCTGTTCCAAAAATGAGACCATCAAGGCGAGTTTGCACGCCACCAAAGCGCGCCGCACTCACCAGCGCTGCCGGGTGTTCACGGTCAAGCTTGACAAGTCGCATCTCAATACGGAAACGCTACATCATCTCAGGATGCTGTTTCTGGAGGCCAAATGGCTGTACAATCATCTCCTGGCCCGGCTTACTGTGTTTGAGGTGGACTATAAACTCTCAGCAGTGCCTGTTAAAGTCAAAGACAGGTTTGAACTCCGTCAATTGAGTCATGTATCCTCACACATGAAACAAAGTCTGATTACGCGGACCAGGGATAATATCCGAGGGCTGGCACGCTTAAAAGAGCACGGGCGAAAAATCGGTGGACTTAAATTCAAGAGTCGTGTCGATTCAATCCCCTTGAAACAATACGGCAATACCTATCGCATACTGAATGCTAAGTATCTTAAAATCCAAGGCATCAGACAACAGCTACGGGTCAATGGCTTAGCACAAATTCCTCGTGGCAGTGAGTTGGCAAATGCCACCCTAATCCAGAGACATGGTGACTATTATGTAGCTATCACCAGCTATCAGGCGAAGGAACAAAACACGGCAGAGCCACCGCCCGTCAAAACGGTGGGCATTGATTTCGGGCTGAAAACACAATTGACGCTTTCAGACGGGATAACAATCCGTTATGCGATCCCTCTCAGCCTCAACAAACGCCTCAGAAAACTGCATCAGCAGTTAAGCAGGCAACAGTATCGCAGCCACAACTGGTATCACACTAGACGCCAACTGGAAAAAGCTTATGCCACACTCAATAATATCAAGCAAGATATCAAGAACAAACTGGTCCACTATCTCCAGGCGAGGTATGGGGTGGTCTGCTATCAGGATGAGAACATAAAAGGGTGGCAACGCTTATGGGGCAGGAAAATCTTATCAACAGCACTCGGAGGGATCATACGCACACTTGAAGTAAAGGTGCAGACTCCGATTAAAGTCGATAGGTGGTTTCCTTCCACCAAAACCTGTTCTCGCTGCGGTAACATTCGGGAGATAGGATTGGATTAACGAGTCTACGTCTGTCCGGTCTGTGGGTTAGTGATAGATCGAGACTTCAATTCAAGCCATAATATAGAACATGAAGGTTTAAAACAGGTACCTACGGGACGTAGGGATGTTAAGCCTGTGGAGACTGAATCCTCTACGGTGGCATCGCTGGAATACTTAAACGGTATTCCCTATGTCACCGCAAGTTCGGTCGTCGAAGCAGGAAGCCTCACCGCTTCAGCGTGAGGTAGTTCACTAATTGTAACACAATTATTCTACTCTCTAGTGTTTGCTTCAATTTATACAGGTAGCAGTGCATTTGTGTCCGATGTAGCACCTGAATCCAAGCATAATGAGGCTATGGGATTTCTTAATTCCAGCATAACTTTTGGAGCCGTAGTTGGATCAATTATAGCTGGTATTATTGCTGAGATGTTCGGTATACGAATAATGTTTCTGATCCTTGCTATCTTCCCTGTTTTTGGAGCTTTAGTCGTGTTATTCAGAATTCAAGAAACTGCTTCTCTACAAAAACACACAATTTAGTAGAGTATACACTCTGAAAAATAGATAATCTCAACAGAAGCAGATTCTTTTTTATGATAGTGATCTAAGCATTTTTTTATCCAAAAAAACAGAATATTTGTTACATAATACTGCTATAGTGCACATTTGGTCACCCAAATGACTGATAATGAATCAAGTTGTCTGTGATATAAACAGTCTCTGATTGACTCCTTTTGCGCGCTCGCGGTATGGGATACCAAAACTTTCGATAAGCACCAAGTTCATGAGTATCTTGATTTGGGGAGAATGATTGAGGCAACCAGAAGCTTTATATAGTCATTGCAGTACAAAGACCTTTCAGAAAGAATGAAATCAATTCATTCTTTGAAGTGGAGTTGATTTTATGGCTCGATTAGCAATTGCCCCAGTTAGAGATCTTATGAAAGAATCTGGCGCGAAATTGGTAGCTAAAGACGCTGTATCCAAACTCGTTGAATTCCTTGAAGCAGAAGTTGAAGAACTCACGAGGAAAGCGATCGGATTTGCCAAACACGCCGGACGAAAGAAAGTTATGATGACCGACATTAACCTAGCAATCAAAGGTTAAATGTGTGAGTCGAATCTTTCTTAACTACCCTTTTTTCTTTTTTTTAGTGTCTACAATTCATTAAATTAGTGATTTATATTCGCGTAGATTTCGCTAGAAACTTTAACCAAAGTTCTATGTAAATTTTAATCTTATTCTTAGGTAGAGATTTCATTGTTAGACGGATTTGCATTATTTGTTTAGTGACACTCTCTATGATAAAAAATAATAGAAATGGGAATCATGGTTAAATCGTGCCGTAAGTTGGTTTATTTTGTCATCCAAATATATAGCTATGAAGTAATATTTCAGTAATATCTATTGTCTCTGATTGACTCCGAGCACGCGCCTATACTATGGAGTGCCCAAATTTTCGATAAGCACTAAGTTCATGAGTATCTTGATTTGGGGAGAATGATTGAGGCAACCAGAAGCTTTATATAGTCATTGCAGTACAAAGATCTTTCAGAAAGAATGAAATCAATTCATTCTTTGAAGTGGAGTTGATTTTATGGCTCGATTAGCAATTGCCCCAGTTCGAGATCTTATGAAAGACTCAGGCGCAAAATTGGTAGCTAAAGACGCAGTTTTGAAACTCGTTGACTACCTTGAAGAGCAATGTGAAAAGCTCACAAGGAAAGCGGTCGGATTTGCCAAGCACGCTGGACGAAAGAAAGTTATGATGTCCGACATCTCTCTAGCAATCAAAGGTTAAATGTGTGCATCTAGTCTTACTTTATACCCCTTTTTCTTTTTTTTTATATTTTTAAATCAGGTATGCGAGTCACACATCTTCCTATAGTTAATCTAGCAATTTTTTTTGACAATTTATGAAAAGTTGATTTTATTGTGATTGGCTTAAAGAGTGGATTCTGATTGAACTTTATGTTTGTGCGCGTGTAGCAAATCACCCAAATAAGTCGCCTTCGAATCATACTTATGTTATAGATATAGTCTCTGATTGCCTCCAATAGCGCGCGCTGTATAATGATCATTAAGACTTTCGTTGAGTATCGAGTTCATGATGAGTTTAAATTGGGGAACTTGGTTGAGGCAACCAGAAGCTTTATATATTGGTTTAAGACTGAAATACTTTTCAGACAGAATGAAACCAGTTCATTCTTTGAAGTGGAGTTGATTTTATGGCTCGATTAGCAATTGCCCCAGTTCGAGATCTTATGAAAGAATCTGGCGCGAAATTGGTAGCTAAAGGCGCTGTAATGAAACTCGTTGACTATCTTGAAGAACAATGTGAGATGCTCACGAGGAAAGCGATCGGATTTGCCAAACACGCCGGACGAAAGAAAGTTATGATGTCTGACATTAACCTAGCAATCAAAGGTTAGATATGCGCATCAAATCTTTCTTAATTACTCTTTTTTCTTTTTTACGTTTCTTAAAATCAGCGTAGCAAATTAATTTTTCAACTTTAAGGGTTTTTTTGAGTTCTTAGCGTTCTTTTTCTATTTAGAGCTATAAAAGTAATTTAAACTAACCTGCTCCCTTCAGTGCAGGGCAGTTATGGTTTTCTGGCAATCTATGGTCATAGCAGAAGAACCCATCGCATCGCCAACACCTAAAAGGAAGAAATACCGCTTTTCCACATTGTTCACACTCACTAACAAGCACAGATTTTATTTTAGTCTCTGGTTTTTCCTCTGATACACTCTGTGATGAATTTCTTATGAATCGTGGAATAAATGGCATTTCTGAAGCATCAATGATTTCAATCTCTTTTCCTTTTTGTTCCCTGAAGAAGTTCCAATAGATTACCCCCGCAACAATTAACACGCCAACTCCCATCAAAACCCAGATGAATGGCGATAAACTTAAAAAAAGAAGGACTATCCAAAAGAATGCAGATAAGGCAATAGAGACAACCCATGCAGTCTTATTCCAGTTGAAAATCTTCTTTCCATCCAAGAGAGAGACTGGTAATAAATTAAACACAGCAATAATAGCATTAAGCTGGGCAAGTATTACAAGAAATGGTTGGCCAGCAATCTCGAATGGTAAAAGCGGAACGAAAAGAAGACAGACTCCAATCAATATGAAATTTGTTATTGGTCCTGCCAAAGAAATCCTTCCATTTTTTTCCCGTGTGATATTCGCTCCAGCGATCATCACAGCACCAGGTCCGACCAATTTAAACGGAGAAACTATTGAGATTATAGTAAGGAGGACACCAAACGGAATAAGTCTGAATTCTCCCCAAAAACCATATTTTTGAGCCACGAATTTATGTGCTAACTCATGAAGGATGAAAGCAGGTGCTGCTAAGAACGAAACTAATATAAATAAGAATATTTGATCCTGGTTCATTGCAATATCCGCAAACAAATTTAGCGGATCGAAAAAGAAAGATCCTATCACCAGTGACACAAGAATAGTTCCTACTAATATATGAATTATTTCTGTAGATGAAGTCCGTTTTTGTGGAGGTGCACCATAGGGAGGCGGCCAGACCATGTTTACATCAACTTTTTAACATTAATGATTTCTATTCAGTATCTTAGTTTAATGTGCGTATAACACTTTTTTTAAAGGATTTTAGCTTTATAATTGCTTCCTTTCGGTATAATACTGTTTTGGATAGAAAGATGTGAAACGCTGAATTGAGATTCAACTAATCGCTTAAAAAAGTATAGAAAGCGGCTATGAGCCGAACATGGGTGTCTTTTTCAGATAACTCATAAGTATAGGCATTATATCGATGCCTCGAATTCTATTAAGCCCTCCCATTGCACAGGCTCTCTCTGAAAATGACTTAACAGAATCATTACGGACTTCTGGACCCGCTATAACGACTGGTACATCGTCACCGACATGATCTTTTGCTTTCACTGAAGTAGTATGATCTGCAGTTACACAGATATACGCTTCTTTGCTTTCAACTTTCGGGAACAAATAATTAATCATTTTATCGATGCGTTCAATCACTTTGACCTTTTCATCAACATTTCCATCATGAGAGGCATTATCTGTATCTTTAACATGAATAAAGAATAAATTATAGTTATCGAAACGCTCAAGTGCCTTTTTTGCGAGTACGATATAGTCTCCTTTTGTTTCAGAGACTGGAAGGTATTCCATTCCTATGCTTAGAGCGACCCCCCGATACAGCGCATTTGTTGATATCACTGCACTTTTAATTCCATATAACTGAGTCAAGGATTTTACCTTGGGTACTTGCCCAGCACCTCTAAGTATAATGATGTTTCCTGGCAAATTACCACGTTCTTGACGTTGTATGTTTAGTGGATGGTCTTTGAGAAGTTCATGGGATTTTCCTGATAATGCATTAATGATATTTGCTGTTTTTTGTGATTCTTCACTATCATCTAAAGGTTTTGCAATTTTTACTCTTGCATTAGTCTCATGAGGATCAGTATCTGTGACCTTGTGACTTAACCCTGGTCCACGGAGAATAACAGCGCATCTGTGCTGAGTAGCATGTTTAACTATCACTTCAACATCAGGAGCCTCCGGCAGTTTTAATCCATTGACTACTGCTGCGAGTTGATCACCTTCAGGAACATCTCGTCCAGCACGTCTATCTAATACGTTTAAATTCTCATCAACCGTTGCAAAATTACCTCGTAGCGCTACATCGCCTTCCTTTACTTCCAATCCTACACCTAGAGCCTCAAATGCTCCACGACCCGAATAATAAATATGTGGATCATATCCAAAGAGCGCCAAATGTGCCGTATCGCTCCCAGGAACTATGCCTGGCGTACCAAGTGTATGCATTATTCCGTTAATTCCAACTTCTGATAATTTATCTAACCAAGGAGTATTTGCAAATTCTAGAGGAGTTTTTCCATCTAATTCTTCAATAGGACGGTCTCCCATTCCGTCACATACGATAAAAAATACATGTGCACACATTTTCATCCCTTGAATCAACTAACAACACGTATCAAGTTAAAAATCTAATTGCTTTGGTAGATTTACAAAACTTTAAATCAAAATCATAAGGTAAACCAAGTTATTATACTAATAACTCTAAGCGTGGTTTGAAAATGGATGAACAAAATATAAGACTAATGATCCCTGGCCCAGTAGAAATACATCCTAAGGTATATCAGGCTATGAGTCGCCTTCTCTATGGCCATAGGACAAACGAATTTAGAGAAATCCTTAAGGAATCCATAGAGATGTTAAAAGAGATTTGTCGAACTCAGAACGACATGTTTATTTTTTCTGGATCTGGAACGTCAGCCATGGACTCAGCTATTGCAAACCTGGTTTCTAAAGGCAATGAAGTACTTAATATCACGGGTGGAAAGTTTGCTGAACGCTGGATCGAAATCACTCAAACTTATGGTGGGAAATCGATTCCAGTGAACGTTGAATGGGGTAACGCTGTAAATACAGATGATATGATAGCTGTACTTGAAGACAATCCCCATATCAAATTTATTACGTTTACCCATAATGAAACCTCTACAGGTGTTTTACAACCTGGAGAGGAAATCGCAAAGATTGCCAAAGAATATGACAAAATTCTTATTGTTGATGCAATAACATCCGTTGGCGGAGACTATTGTGAAACAGATAAATGGGGTTTTGATGTTTTAGTTACTGGCTCTCAAAAATGCTTAGGGATTCCACCAGGTTTAGGTATGATTGCAGTTAATCAGAGAGCTTGGAATGTTATTGAGAACAGATCTGATATCCCTTCCTATTATTTAAACCTCAAGAAGCATCGAAGCAGTATCAAGAAATACGAAACACCATATACACCGGCATTACCACTGTTTTATGCGGCTCATAAAGCATTTCAAATGATTCTAGAAGAGGGGTACGAAAATCGTGTAAAACGACATCGACTTTGCGCAAAAGCTATGCGGGAAGGTATGAAAGCTATTGGCTTTGAATTATTTGCTGAGCCACAATATGCCTCTAATACAGTTACCGCAGTCAAATATATGGACGGATTAGATGATGCCGAATTTAGAAAAACCATGTTAAAGCATAAAGTGTTAATTGCCGGTGGGCAAGATAAAATAAAAGGAAAAATATTTCGGGCAGCACACATGAATCTTTGCACCGAAAGAGAGGTTCTTTTACTGTTAGAAATGACAGAATTAGTCTTAAGAGAACTTGGATTTGATGTTGAATTAGGAGCAGGAGTATCAGCGGCAGAAAAAGTATTTTTATGAATACAATAACAGAAAAATTCTGAAAAAGCTCTTCTTTTTCTTTAAAACCCCGTTTAAGTGATAATTATTTGATTTGGAAAACTATGAATGGTAAATATGGTGCGTAGCTAAGATGTCTGAACCTGATTATAATGCCATAGGAAATGAGTATTGGGAGCAGGGAGAATATCAAAAAGCCATCACAGAATACAGAAAAGCAATAAAGATAGAACCAAAAGACTATGGCGCATGGAGTAATATAGGAATTGCATATTACATGTTAGGCGAGTTAAAAACTGCCCTAAAAGCTTTTAAAAAAGCAGTAGACATAAATCCTAGGTTTGCAAAAGCATGGCAAATGATGGGGCTAATGTACGGAAAATTAGGTAAATTCACAGAAGCAATAAAAAGTCATAGAAAGGCGGTGGAAATTGCACCTGACTATACCTATGCATGGGTTGTCATGGCAGATGTGTATATTGTTCTTGGAGAGCCTGATAAAGCCATGAAATGTTATAAGAAAGTCTTGAATATCCAAGCAACGGATGCCTTAACTTGGACGCACAAAGGGATGGCTTATAATCAATTAGGCAAGTTCAAAAAAGCGATTGATTGTTATAATGCAGCGGTAGAACTTGACCCTGAGTATGCTTCTGCATGGCTCAATATAGCAATAATATACTCCAAGATGGGCGATTTTAATAGTGCTCTAAGTTCTGCTCAAAAGGCATTGGACATCAGCCCTGAGTATGCTGAAGCATTGACAGGTAAGGGATTGATCTACAGGGAGTTAGGTGAACACAAGAAAGCACTTGATTATCTCTATAGGGCATTAAAACTTGATCCTGAAGATGTAGATACCTGGAATAATCTGGGTGCTGTCTATAAAGATCTAGGTGAGTTTAAAAAAGCTATTGGATGTTATAAAAAAGCATTAGAAATCGATTCAGAATACGTAGATGCATGGATCGATCTGGGGCAAACTTATGATAAATTAGGCTACACTGAGAAAGCTGATGAATGCTACAAAAAGGCGATTAAAATCAATCCAAATTTAGCAAAAAAGTGAGCTTTCCGTGATATATTTTAAACTAAGAATTCTCCCTAACTATGTTTCTGATAAAAGGAACGAAAAATGGACTTTGAAGTGGTAGAAAATGTCAGCAGAGGAATATAATGAAAGAGGAAATGAATATTCCGAAAATGGTCAACACCAGCAAGCAATAGAAGAGTATACGAAGGCATTAGAGGTTGATCCTACTTATATTAAAGCATGGTACAACATGGGTGTTGCTTATAGAGAGTTAGGTGAGTTTCACAAGGAGATTGATTGTTATAATAAAGTAATAGAGATTGCTCCTGAAGATACAGATGCGTGGTATAATATGGGCGTTGCCTATGGTGAATTAGGTGAATATAGTAAGGAAATTGACTGCTATAAAAAAGTAATCAAGATTGATCCTCAATATCATGATGCCTGGTATAATATGGGAATCGCCTTTAGAGAGTTAGGTGAATACGAAAAGGCTCGTGGTTGCTTTAAACAACTGATTAAAATCGATCCTGAGTTTGCAGAAGCATGGTATAATATGGGTTGGATCTATAGCAATCTAGGCGAATACGATAAAGCGCTTGAATGCTATCAAGAAGCTGTAAAGATTATTCCCGAATATCCTGACGCTTGGCACAATATGGGTCGGATCTATGAAGAGTTGGAAGAGTTTAATAGAGCAATCGAGTGTTACAAGAAAGTTATAGATATTAATCCTAAGGATGCCGAAGTTTGGTACGACATGGGGCTCGTTTATGCAGAATTGGACAATTTTGAGACAGAGATTGAATCTTATCAAAAAGCAGTAGAAATTAACCCAGACTTTTTATGGGCTTGGTTCAACATGGGAATCGCCTACACAGAGTTAGAAGAACACGAAAAGGCACTTGACTGTTTTTTGAAAGTTATAGAACTTGATCCAGAGCATGAATTTGCATGGAATAATATAGGAAATGTTTATGCCGAGTTAGAAGATCATGACAAAGCTCTTGAGTGCTATAGGAAAGCGGTGGAACTTGAACCAGAATTTGTAAATGCGTGGTATAATTTGGGTTGGGTTTATGGGGAGCAAAATGAGTTTAATAAAGCAATTGAGTGCTATCAAAAAGTGATGGAAATAGACCCAGAGGATGCAATTGCATGGTTGAACATGGGGGTCAATTATGGTAACTTAGGTGAACATTCTAAAGCCCTCGAATGTTTTCAACAAACTGTGGAACTTGATCCTGAACTTGCAGATGCATGGTACAACATGGGATTAGCTTTCTATAATTTAGGCGAACGTGACAGAGCTAATGAATGTTATGACAAAGCACTAGAACTTGATCCCGGACTAGCGAATGTATAGTTTTGCTTCATTTACTAGTCTTATTTTGAATTTATTAAGAAAAGCAATTTCAGTTAGAAATATATCACTCGAAATCCATTTCTACATAAAATGGACTATTCTTTTTCATTAATGTGAGCAATGTGTAAATTTAATGGAAATACGAGGGAAAAACATGAGTGACATTGATAAAAAACTTGGACAACTAGATCTTGCTTTCATGGTTGATGAAACGGGTAGCATGGGCCCCTACATCGAAACTGTGAAACAAAAGATTCTGGAAATCATATATACCATCCGGGTGAAAGAACTCTGTTCGTCTTTGAGAATTGGCTTGGTGAGTTATCGAGACCATCCACCCGAAGATATGAGTTTTATAACCAAGATATTTGCTTTTAACGAAGATTCAGATAAAATACAAGAGGCAATTGTTTCTATGTATGCTGATGGTGGTGGTGATGGTCCAGAAGCGGTGTGTGATGCGTTATTTGACATTACTCGTCTGAGTTGGCGTGAAAAAGCGTCAAAGATTGTCATATGGATGGGTGATGCACCACCGCATGGAGTAGAACCTAGTGGAGACAATTTTCCAAAAGGTTGTCCTGAGGGAAAAAACTGGAAAACTGAAGCGCAACGAGCATACGATAAGGGCATTCTAATCTACTCTGTTGGATGTTTCCCTGAAATTGCTGCATATAAAAAAGCAGTAGATGTGTATAAAGAAGTGGCAGAAATAACTAAGGGGTCATTTATTCCTTTGGAAAAGGCTACTCTGCTTGTATCTTTGATTACTGGAGTGGCTGAAAGTGAACTCGAAAAGCTAAAAATCGAAGAATTCGTAGCGCAAGAATTGCAGAAAATCCAAGCTGAGTCACCAGGAGTTACACTAAGTGATAGTGCTATCGAAATGAGGGTTTCCAGTGCATTGAAAGAAAAGGGGATGAAATTAAAACGCATGCGTGCTGAAACAGTTACAGCTTCTACTCCGGTAGAGGAAGCAGACCTTGAACTTGAGGAACAAGAGATACAAAAAGACGATGTTAAAGAAGCTCTAAGACAAGTGAGATTGAAGAAATTAGTCGAAGAAGACGAAAAATAGTTTTTTATCTCACTTTTTATTTTCACTTTTTCATTTTTTACTATTTTATTTTTCTTAGTTTATAACTAAAGTTTATGTATTACATCCGGCAGATGTTTTGTTAATCGATCGGCATAGGGATACATATGTCTGCGGAGGACCATTTTGAAAGAGGAACTGAGCACTTGGATCAAGGCCACCATCAAAAAGCGATAGATGAATTCAAGAAAGCATTAAAGGTCGATCAAAACCACACCATGGCATGGTACAACATGGGTATAGCTTATGGTGAAGTAGGCGAGCATGATGCTGCACTTGTATGCTATCGAAAAACTGTAAAAATTGCACCTGAGTTCGCATGGGCCTGGACTAACCTAGGTGAGACCTATAGACGACTCGGTGATTATAAGAATGCCATTAAATACCATAAAAAGGCTGTAGAACTTGATCCTGAGTTCGAAAATGCGTGGTACAATCTAGGAGGCACCTATGGAGAGTCAGGAAACCATAAGAAAGCGGTAGAATGTTTTCAAAAAGTGGTAGAACTCGATCCTGTCGATATAGATGCGTGGTATAACCTAGGGGTGGCTTTTGGACAATTAGATGAACATAAGAAGGCAATTGAGTGTTTTCAGAAGATTGTTGAAATCGATCAAAAGGCCGCAACTGCCTGGGTATGCATCGGATTGGCTTATACCGAGTTAGGTGAACATGAAAAAGCGATCGTGTATTTTCAAAAAGCAGTAGACATTGATCCCGAATTTGCAGACGCATGGAGTAACCTTGCAGTAGCTTATAAAGAATTAGACGATATTAAAAAAGCTGATGAATGCTTTAAAAAGGCAGTAAAACTCAATCCTGAACTGGCTATTGAATAATTTCTTCAATTAATTTCTGTATTTTTGAGAATCGTTAATGGCAAAAAAAAGCGCATCATAGCACTGGAGAAGAATTAATGAGAGGTAGTTCACAAAGTTACATGAAAACTAAGCAAGAAAGCACCACAACTTCAGCGTGATGATGAATTGCGTGGTGTTTATAAAGTTTATTGGTAATAAAGTCTATGAGTACCTACGGGGCGTAGGGATGTTAAGCCTGTGGAGATAAGACCTCCGTAACCCGTAAGGGGATCGAGTCTGTCGGAGAAGCAGGAAGCCTCGATGCTTAAGCACGAGGTAGCTCACAAACACAATACAATGAAATTATAGAGTAATACAAGATCTACTTGTCTTTTTTGAAGTGCATGTACAAATATCCGGCCTTACTGTTTTCTTCCATGACATTGTAGCCTCTATCATTAAAAAAGACTGCTAGATAATTGGCAAAGAAAGCTGCATACGTATCCGTAGCTTTGGAACCGGCAAACATTTGAAATTCGTTCTCGCCCTCTAAGAAGTTAAAATCAAGTGTAATACAGATATTGTTCACGTCAACAGAAAGTCTTTTTAGATAAGGGATTATCTCTCTCTTTAAATCCATATCTTCAATTTTTTTCCCTAACGAAGTTTCTAGGCTGGCTTCTAGCGATGAAACGAGTTCACGAATCTTTTCTTTAGGATAGTTTTCAATTAATTTACTGAAGAGTTTTTTTGAAATGCCCATACGGTCAAATTTGGCAGATTGGCTTCTTTCTATGAATATCTCAAAGATACGGTGACAGAAATGAGAGAATAGTTCTGTTTCATTCTTGAATGTTATTAATTTCTCATAAATTTCAGTAGGAATTGTAACAGACTTTCTAACAAAGTTATATGAATCCATAGACGAAATCTTCCTTTGTTTTGATAAAATATGTTTAACTTCCACCTTGCATTTACAAATGAAAATTTAATTGCTCCTAAGTTCTTATCAGGTCGAAATCGATCGAATTATCGTTCATCGTCATAAATTAATTCGTAAGTACAGAACTATAAGAATGAATAATCATCCTGAGTAACTATAATTATTTATAATTATATATAATTAATATAGGTACATTTGTAGTATGATTACAACTCTAATATATATTTTTCGGAACTTGGTTAGGGAATTGCATGACATAGCTGCAATAAGTTATCTTAGAAGCGAAAAGGAGTTTCTGGGCTAAGAAATTAAAAAAAACTATAAAAAATGCTAGAATGCATTCCTAGATAAAATTGGATGAAAGAAAGCTATTTCTCATAAGCCTCATAAAATACTAATTTGCAATTTGTGCATTCTCTGACATTAACGCGTGCTTGTCGAGTTTTTCCAACAGGTACGGTTGGGTTTCCTAAGTCAACAGAGCTTGTACTCCCACATCGGGGACATGTTCCTTTGAATTTATTCATTAACATCAACTCCAATAGTTGCATAACTGAATTTTTCGTGTTTAAAATACTTTTCCTGAAGGCAAGAACCGTTTTTGTTCTAATATATTCGTGTAAAACGATTTTTGGATTAAATCTTCGAAGGCATACCCCCCATCATTAAAGAAAGTATTGCCTTTTGAACATGCAACCTATTCTCGGCTTGATCATAGATTACAGAATATGGTGCATCTATAACTTCAGATGTTGCCTCTTCTTCTCTAAATACAGGCATAGAATGTAAGAATAACGCTTTTTCAGTCGATGCCATTAACTCTGACGTGCATATCCAGTCGCTGTATCTCTTATACAACTCTAGTTCTCGTTCTATCCCAATTTCAAATGCTTCAGCAGTCATCCAATTACGTGGAAACACCACATGAGCTGAATTATAGGCATCCTGCAAATCATTACTGATTTCAAATGTGCCTCCAGATTCATCTGCGTTGTTTTTGCACCAGTTTATTACAGTGGATTCTAAAGCAAAATGTTCAGAGGGAAATGCCAGCGTTACGTCCATTCCAAAGCGAGTGGCAATAAGAATCG
Source organism: Candidatus Borrarchaeum yapensis (assembly GCA_016840515.1). Lineage (GTDB taxonomy): Archaea > Asgardarchaeota > Sifarchaeia > Borrarchaeales > Borrarchaeaceae > Borrarchaeum > Borrarchaeum yapensis. The sequence continues at coordinate 24,091 of JAEOSF010000051.1, forward strand.
CGCTTTGGACACTACACCAGGATCGAGGGTTGTTGGAATTAGCCCAGGTAACCAGAAATTTTTTGTTTCTTATCTCTTTCATCTTTTCTATGATGGTAAATATATCGCCAAGTCCTTGACAGGGGTGAAAACGATCATCCGCCATGTTGATGACTGGTATTTTTACATGGTTAGCGTATTCTCGAATCACTTTGTTGCCAACGCCTGGCTCTAATAGGCGTATTCCTATGCCTTGTACATACCTGGCCATCGCTTTTGCCGTGTCCTTGATGGATTCGCCTGCGTCTAGTAGGGTCGTTTTTGACTCCAGGAATTGGGCATGTCCCCCAAGTTCGGTCATAGCAGTTTCGAAGGAGATTCGCGTTCGAGTTGATATAGAATAAAAAAGCATCAGAAATGTTTTGTCTGGTAAAAGTTTTGGTTTCTCACCTTTGTAATAACTTTCCTTTAAATAACGAGTCCACTCAAGGACTGCGTTGATGTCGTTCATGGACCATTCTTGGGTAGTGATTAGATCCTTCTTAGATAAGCGGAAGAAATCCATATATTTCCCTCATATTCGAAATTGAACCTTTAAGTTTAATAAAAGAAATCTTTGCCAAACAAGCACTTAATAAATTATTGAACTAAATATATACTTTTTTTAAAAGCTCTAAAAAAGTATAGAGACCATTATAGAATGGAATTAAGAACTAAGAAAAAGTAGGTCTTTTGAAACTAATTACTGGCATAGTTATGTCTTTCTCTTAATATAGTTAGTGATTTCCTCAATAGTGAGACTCTTAAGTTTCCGTTCATCCTCGGTGATTACCGCAATTTCAACCTTTGTTGCATCAAGTTCAGACTCAATCACCTTTTCCAACACTTTTAATGACAACAATATCATTCCATCCAAATCTAAATCCGGTTGGTATTCCTTCTCTAGCAATTCTAAAGCCTGTTGTTCACCCGCACCAATTACTGCCGCTAGATTTCCAAAATAGGTACCACTTGGATCGGTCGAAAATAGCTGAGTGCCGTTATCATCTACTCCCATAATTAACAATTTCACACCAAAAGGCCTTATTCCTGCATATTGGGTATATACCTGCATTAAATCTCCAATTTCCCGCGTTAAAACTTCTACAATAATTGGTTCATCATACGTTAGCCTGTGGATTTGCGCATTGACCCTCGCTTGGTTGATTAGGACACGTGCATCTGCAGTTAGCCCCGCAATCGCGGCACCAATATGCTCATCAATTTTGAATATTTTTTCTATGCTATCTGAGACTACAAGTCTGCTGAGAACACGCTTTTCAACCGTTAAGACCGCACCTACTCCTTTGACTTTCATTCCTATTGCTGTGGTTCCACGTCTTATTGCCTCGATAGCATATTCAACTTGAAACAATCTCCCATCTGGAGAGAAGATAGTTATTGCACTATCATATCCCATGCCTGGCTCCATTGCCATGTTTCATCGACCTCCTAACTGGAATGCTAATCTGGTCTTTAAAAACGTTTAGTTATTACCTTACTCAAAGTTTGATGTCATTGTTATACAATCAGTTTAAACTTATAGCATCAGAATTCGAACCTATACTACGCAATTGCTCAATGGAAATACACGGAATAGAGCTCGTGTAAAATTATTACGTCTCTCTAAATGATAAAAGCATTTAGTCTAATGAACATCAAATATCTTTGAACATATGTTCTAATTTATATTCAGCTCGCAAGTAGACCCCCCAACTTGTTGGATGGTAGTTTACTTTGTTGCTATACCACTTCATTTAGTATATTTGAGTTGAGGGAAAAAAAGAAAGAGAAAAAGAAAATACAATGGCCGCACTAAAGTATTCTATGGAACCGGTGAAACTGAAAAAGGAACCCTTCTGGACCGACTAGCACAGAAATACTCTTTCTCATTGTGCAACCCTTCAATAGAGATATCAATTACTGCGGTTAGCGTAATGTGAATTAATTTTCAGAAAAATGAACGTAAGAATATCCTTCCTTCCATTCCATTAATCTTCAACATATTCACATTGCGGAAGGCTTTACAATGTTTTTAAAGCCAGTTTTATTCAATTATCCTGAGATTGACGGCTTTTGGACCCTTATATGAACTTTCTACGTCGAATTCGACTTTTTGTCCTTCTTTGAGATCATGTGCACCTTTTATTTCTGAGTTGTGAATAAAAACGTCATCTCCGCCATTGTCTGGTTTTATAAATCCGAATCCTTTGAAATCTAGCCATTTTTTGACAGTACCCTGCAAAACAAGTCACCTCCTAACTAACGAACTAAATCAACAAAAAAAGTCAACTAAATATGTTAATAAAAAAACTCTTTTTTCTTCATATTCGAGGCAGCTCTTTTAAATACTTTGGTTGTAACGAGAAATTTTAGTTCTTTTTTGAAACTAAATGTAATATAAAGGTTACGAAGTCCTCAGCGAATTTAGTTTATC
>JAEOSF010000087.1 GCA_016840515.1 Candidatus Borrarchaeum yapensis
TGAAATTAGAGGTGGTTACGTAAACGCCCAAAGAATCATTAATATTTTAAACTGGAAAGATCCGATGAAAGAACCTGAAGAACCCCGTCTAACTGTAAACTGGGCTGGAGATATCGTATTTGAAAACGTGAATTTTAGTTATACAAACAATAATGGTAAGAATAGCAACGATGTGCTAAAAAATCTGAATCTCAGGATACCTGGAGGTTCAAGAGTTGCCCTTATTGGTGGACCTGGGGGAGGAAAAAGCACGATTCTGAAGTTGCTATTGAGATTATATGATCCTACAGAAGGTCGTATTCTAATCGATGGCATTGATCTTAGGACCATTCATACGAGAAAGGTCAGGAAAGCTGTTGGGTTAGTTGAACAAGACATCTTCCTCTTCAGAATGAGCATCAGGGATAATATAGCCTTTGGAAATATGCTTGCAAGTGATAAAGAAGTGATTGAAGCAGCCAAACGGGCACAGGCTCACGAATTTATCTCGGTAATGCCTGAGGGATATAATACTAGAATAGGGGAACGAGGAATGACGTTGAGTGGTGGGCAAAGACAGAGACTGGCTATTGCTAGAACGATTTTACATGATCCAAAGCTTCTCCTACTTGACGATTCCGTATCTGCAATTGACGCACAAACTGAGTATTCGTTACGAAAGGCGTTAGATGAAGTGATGCAAGATAGAACGAGTATTACGGTCACTCAGAGACTCAGAACACTAATTGAATCAGACATAGTAGTAGTACTCGACAAGGGCAGCCTCGTGGGCGTGGGTAGCCACTCAGAACTTCTCAGAACTTCTGAACACTACCGTCGCATCTTTGAAAGGTTGCCTGGAGCATTACAGTATGCCAGAGGAGTGACCGAAACGGGAGGTGCGACATGATGTCTAGACGTCCTAGACACTTTGGACAGACTGAGAAAAGAAGCCGACCGATATATGTTCTCTTATTTAAAATGTTTGAGTACTTGGGTCGCTTCAAAGGAATCATTGCTATCGGAGCTGTGCTTGCCTTAGTTTCAACTATATTTCAGGCGATTGATCCGCTGATTCTGGCACGGGGTATTGATCTAGTCTTTTCCGGCAGCACAATCACAGGAGTTCTCATCTTAGGTGGCATTTATGTTGGACTCAGGATAGCTAGCTGGATACTTAATTCTATCAACACCTGGATTCTTTCAGGAGCACGCGCTGGTTTCGTTCAGACGATCCAACAGGATTTATATACCCATCTGGTGCGTACTGATTTATCCTACCTTAAGTCCGAACAGAGTGGGAACGTAACAGCACGAGTGACTTCTGATATCGATGACCTTGGAACTGGGGTGCAGACTACAATCGATTTTTCAAGTCAGATTCTCTTATTGGTTATAACTTTCGTAATAATGTGGTTGACGAACCCCCTAATCGCCTTGACAGCACTAGCAGTTACTCCTGCTGTGGTCTTTGTTGTGGTGTTATTTGGCACAGTTGGCCAGAGGATAATGCTGGCTTCGCAACGAGCCTATGGTAAGGTTTCAGGACAAATCATTGAGGATCTGAGTGGGATTCACGTTGCCAAAGCCTTCAACCGAGAAGAGGAAACAGCAGCAAAAATGAAACAACTTAATCAAGAGGCATATCGTCACGGATTCCGCTTCATGATTTTAATGACGATTATGCAGCCTTTGATAAGAGCAATGGGAATCATTGGAATTGCAGCCCTTTTATTTGTTGGAGGTAGCTTAGCAATTGGTACAGCCCCTGTTTTAACACTGGGTGAAGTATTTCTTGGTGTAATTCTTGTTCAACGATTCCTTTGGCCACTGCTCGGGCTTAGCTGGATGTCGACTCAGTTTCAAGCGTCATTAGCGAGCATGGATCGTATTTTGGATGTTCTGGAAGTACAACCAACGATAGTAAACTCTCCAAATGCAGTTTCTTTAAAAGAGACCAGTGATGGCATCACTTTTGAAAATCTATCATTTTCATATGTAGAAGGAACTAAAGTTCTAAAGAAAATAAATTTCAAGATTGCCCCTGGTGAAACAGTTGCGATGGTAGGGCATACAGGGGCTGGCAAAACGACAATTGCAGCTCTTATCAACCGATTTTATGACCCTCAAGAAGGCAGAATACTAATTGGTGATCAAGATATCAGGGATGTGACGCTTGAATCCTTGCACGAGACAGTCGCTCTCATTGCGCAAGAACCATATCTGTTTGACGATACCGTCATGGAAAATATAAGATACGGACGACAATCCGCTACTGACCAAGAGATTGTTAATCTCTGTAAGCTTATCGGAGCAAATGAGTTCATTGAAGTGTTATCAAATGGATATGATACAATCGTTACAGAAGGGGGTAAAAATTTGAGCGCTGGGCAAGTACAAATGATTGCTATTGCTCGTACAATGTTAGCGAATCCCAAAATCCTTATCCTTGATGAAGCGACATCAAGACTTGATGCCTACTCAGAATCATTAGTCCAAGCTGCACAAGAGAAATTATTCTCTAATAGAACAACCGTGGTCATAGCTCATCGGCTAACAACTATTGCAAATGCATCACGAGTGTTCGTTTTTGATCATGGAGTACTTATTGAAAAAGGTACACACGAAGAACTACTACGTCTCAGAGGTAAATACAAGGCTCTTTATGATACTTATTATGCTCATCAATCACTAGAGGAACTCTCCGAAGAGATTGCCAAGGTTGCTCAAGAAGAACTTGCAATGGTTTCCGATAAATAAATCGCCTTTCAGGGAAAGTCAATATTTCGATGAATAAAACTTTTTATAGCCTTTCTCATCAGCATTAAGAGGTCAATATTAGACTAACGAATGGCGCATTTGATGCTGTTTTATTTCGTCATCGGGAATTCCGAGAATCCATCCTAGCCAAGCAGTTCTTAAATTCCTCTCAAGGAATGGTATTCGTCCTACCCGCATTCCTTTTTCGAATTTCACACGGCGTTCAATTTCATGAATATATTCTGCGTAGATTTCTTCTTCAGTGGGTTTTTCGAATAAAACCCATTGTAAGATCGTGAGACCTACATTTCTAAGACCTTGACCTATGACACCCATTGCACTAGCCACAGGCGCATCGTTTTCAGCTCGTGTTTTTTGTTCTTCATATTTTTCCAGCAATTCCTGCTCGCTTCTCATCATTACTCTTCCATAGAAGTCATTATCACTAAGAACATGAATGTTAAGTATTTCTCTGGTACGTATCCCCTAGAATACTTTGGTATAGATTATTGGTGAAAGACACTAAAAAAGGTAATTAATTAGGCTATCAATCAGAATTCCTGTAGAGGCTCGTAAACTGTTGCTCTACAGAATTTTTGCCTCAACGAAAATCAAAGCTAAACTAGAGAGTTAATTTCTCTTTCAGAGCATTTTTTGTAGATTCTATAATCTCAAGTATCTCGGAATTCATCCTAAATAGTTTATCATGAAAACTGTTGTCTAAGGGCTCTTTTTTGTATAACTCCTTTCTTTGAACTTCAAGGAGAAGAGGTGAAAGTTCCATGAACTCTGCTATGCAATAAATTTGATTGTCGTTCTTTTTTGCTGTTGCATAGACGTTCTTAAGGTGTTCCTTCCACTTCTCATCACGAAGCAAATGATGATCTACTACAATAACTCCAATAAAAGAGGCAAGTTTTTTGAGGTTAGCGATACCATATTCCAAGTCCTCCTGAGATACCTGTTGTAGATACGTAGGGGGGCCACCTATCAAAAGTATGTTAGGTCTTTCATCTTCTATGAGTGACAAGGTATGTGCAGACATTGGCCCCTGAACATCGGAAGCGTGAAGGATTTTTTCATCACCATATTCTACAGTTGTCATAAGTACCCATCCTAGTTTAGTGCCTTCTGATCCATGCCAGACAGGTTCAGAAAATCGAATTGTGGTTTGACCAAACTGAAAAGATTGTCCGTCAGCGGGACGAATTTCGCAATCTTTACGCTTATAGAGATAATAGGATCGCTTTTTTTGCGAGTAATTTATAGAGCTTTTGTGTGATCGATCCTTTGCTAATATTATTTTTCCATCGTACAACTCTTTAGCGATTTTCTCATTTGTCCATTGGTAGATTCGGTTTAATGAAGTCGTGTAATGATCGAAATGATAATGAGAAATGGTTAAAATAGTGCATTTTTTCGCTCGTTCCGATATGAGGTCTCTTGAAAATTTGGCTGCCGCAATTTCTCTAAGATGGGGACGGTATCCATCCCGTCTAGGTGCAAGCGCAACACTTGGATCTATCAAAATGGAAATGTCTGGAGTTTCAACATAAAGACAAAATGATCTTACACCAAGTGATTCAGCACCTAAAGGCTCAATTTTTATTTTTTCAAGAGGTACCATAACTCCCCGCATCTCCTTTGATCAAACCACTTTCGATATAAATTTCTTTTGGATTGATATGCAGTAGAAATTGTCGTGTAATGTTCTAAATCGTTTAAAGTAATAAAGGGAATGTATGATAGCAGACGAATCAAATATTAGGAATAATATTCTATCAAACATAAAAAAGAAGGGTTTTTTAATGATACTGCAAAATGCTTGTTTGTATGGTAACATTTTAATAGTCTCCAAGAGTGCTATGAACACACTCCCAGAACTAGCAAATAATGAATAAAAGATACAGGCAATCCGACGGTATTTTCAAATGAAATTTCTAATAGGCGTATGCGGAATAGGACTGGGTCATGCAGGAAGATCAGTAAAACTTGCTGAAATATTGACTTCTCATGGACACGATGTTTTTTTTACATCCTTTGGGGCAGCCGCTGATTTTATCAAATTAAACGGGTACAAAGTTTATGAAATTCCTCCTTATGAGTGGTATACCACAGGACCAGAACCCAATTGGTCAATGTCAGCTTTAAACGGTGCACCAATCGTTCATCGTATTATCAAGGGCTACAAAAAGATTCTAAAAATCTTAAAGAAGGAAGGGCAACCTGATTATATTATCTCAGATGCAGACTTTCCGACTTTGCTGACTATTGCTAGACACAATCTGGAAGGAAGTTTTCTTACTAATACATTAAGAATTGGCACACTGGGAAAACGGTTACTCGAATACGGGAAAACAGGTCGAATACTCCGCCCTAATTTGAAATTTCTGTTCAACCAAAAAGTAGACGCGTTCTTTCTTTACTTATATAATCGTACAAAAAAGATTTACTGCTTGGACTTTCCCTATCCATATACGTTAGCAAGACATAATAAACTTGCAGGTTTTAATGGAAAACTACAATACTGCGGTTTAATTAAAGGAAAAGATCCTCAAGAATTGCCTTCTAAAGAAGAAATAATGAAAAAACTAGAACTAAATCCAGATCTACCTACAATATATTTCGGTATAAGCGGACCGAATAAAAATAAACTTGTTAACTTTTTCACAAAACTTTACGATGGTTGCAAAGAGAAAAACATAATTATTACCACTGGAACGCCCTCATCATCATCGTTACTGCCTTATAGAAATAAGGCGTTCAGACTTTTCCACTGGTATCCCGTAAGGGAAGAATTAATAAAAATCGCAGATGTTGTTGTAGCTCGTGCTGGACTTAGCACAATTACAGAAATTCTAACTTTCGGGAAGAAGAGTCTATTAATTCCAGAATTACAACCAGAGCAAATGGAAAATGCTCATTCTCTAGAAAGCCGAGGTCTCTGTGCTACAATTCATGAAAAGGCTCTAAATGAAGAAATATTTAATACTCAATTAGAAAGAGTATTAGAAAACAATCAAATGATAAAACGGTTAAAAGAATATCAAAAACTTTGTAACCAGTCAGATGCACTTTCAATGATAACAACCGATTTTAATTAAGCTCATTTTAAGTGAATAAAAAAAAAGAACTCGAATCTCAGTTCTAAAAATAACCTAAAGGTCTAAAGCAGACCTTACCTTACTAGCAAAGAGTTTTCCCTTTACTCCATGAGATTCAACTTTGATATTACCATCACTTTCAGCTTTTTTTGCAAGTTCCTTATCACCTGAATTAACCACGTCTTTGATAATATTGCTCTTACCTGTAATGCTGACGTGAGGGTTTTCATGAAGTCCTTCAGCGACAGTGATGCTTCCATCGGTCTGAATCACGGCAGATGCTAAATCTTCAGGATCTTGACCCACAACATTAATCTTAGCTGCGCGTACGATCTTTAAGAATACTTTAGATTTTTTACTTTCCTTTAAATAGGTTTCAGCTTCTTTTAATCTCTTACTTACACATTCATAAATTGTACTCATTATTAGGATGCCTCCGAGTGTTAAACAGTTTCGGGATATTATTATATAGGGTTTATAGTTGTTACGCTTGAAAGTTGATTCAATTTCAACTTCTGACTAAAAGCTATATGTATTAATAACAATTTTCAAAAACTCTAAACAACAAATAGATGAAGTGAGAGCTTATGAGTTCTAAAAAGGAGCCTCATCAGGTAATCGAACTTACCGAAGATGATGCAGAAGCAATCGAACAACTCTTCAAAGATGTGTGGCCACAGGCAAAAGAATATCCGCACGACTGGCGAGAGAAAAGAATGTTATCCAAAGAAGAAATCATTGATGAGATGAGACAGGGATATCATTACTTTGGTATCAAATTCGAAGGCAAATTAGCTGGACTTTACAAGGCCCTAATTACCCCTGAGGGATGCTTCGGAGCACATCAGTCGATAAACCCGAAATATTGGAAGGGTGGCATGGGTGGAGCTATGTACATGCAGTTTATCGAATTTGCAAAGAAGATGGGGTGTAAACGCAATTATTGCAACATTTTAATTGGTCAAACTGCCAGTGAAAAACTGGTAAAGAAATTTGGATTCAAAGAAGTTGGAGAACCTTACGAACAGGCAAAAGGAATGCTTGTGCAGATGTATGAACGAGAGGTAGAATAACGTTTGAACTATGCGACTTTAAAGACTGAATTACTTTGCTTAGGAGCAAAAGCAAAAAATAAACGACATTTAAGAAAAACTGGAGCTGGACCCGCAGGGGGATCATATTTTGTCCTTCCAAATGGGAGTCTAGTCCAAATACCGGTTGTAGGTCAATTCGTCCAGAACTCTCCATTTTCAATTACAGAAGACTCAGACGCTTTATATCTCTTTAAAAACGGTGAAAAGGTATGTGAAATAAAAGGAGTGCCAACACCGCAGTTCTATGAAATGAATACATCAGACGGTATTCCTATGTGGAAAATTGCATTAATTCACGGCATTGATTGTCTTGCAACAACCGTAGATCAAACATGTGTACACTGGCGCCATAATTTACAATGTGATTTTTGTGGTATTGAATTATCTCTTAAGCATAAAAGATCGATTGCAAGAAAATCACCTGAACAACTTATTGAAGTAATACACGCTGCACGTGCAGAAAACAGGGCCAATCATATCACGTTAACAATTGGTACACAAGCAGGATCAGATCGAGGGGCAAATGTTCTTTCAGAAACGACAAGAAAGATAAAAGAGCACATTGATATTCTGATTCACGCACAAGTAGAACCAGTAGATGAAACTTATGCACTGAAATTAAAAGACTCTGGAGTAGATACACTCGGAATTCATATTGAGACTTATGACCCCGACGTTTTCAAAAAAGTATGCCCTGGTAAAGCATTGCTAGATTTTGATTATTATAAAAAGTCATGGGAAAATGCTGTCGATATTTTTGGAAAAAATCAAGTAAGTTCATTTGTAATAGTAGGTTTAGGAGAATCAGATGAAAGCATTCTAAATGGCGCTAAATGGATGGCGTCAACTGGTGTAATTCCCTTTGTTGTTCCACTTCGACCAATCCCAGAAACACCTTTGGAGAACGCAATACCGCCTTCACCTGAACGGATGATCTATCTGTATGAAGAAGTAGGTAAAATCTTAAAGGAAAATAATTTAAATCTTAATAAGAACAAAGCGGGTTGTGTTCGCTGCAAAGGATGCTCACCCGTTGATGAGTTTGTGATTGGTTATTGATTTTTTTCTTGGTTCTTATTTGGAACTTCAATGATTTGCTCGAATAAGTGACTATATAATGCTAAAAATCGAAGATAACTGGAAAAATAACTCTTGATAGATGCGTGAATGTATACAAGTAATATTATAAAAAACTAGGTGATCAAATGACCTTTAATGATTTAATAGACCCGAATCCTAAGAAAGCCTTCTTACTGGCTAATGAAGCGATAGCAAGAGCGGCTATTGAAAAAGATGTTAAAGTAGCAGCATTTTATCCAGGTTCTCCTACCAGTGAAATCTTAGATACAATTTACATTCTTGCAAGCTATTTAGATGACCTAAAAATGGAAGTAGCATCGAATGAAATTGTAGCTCTTGAAACAGTAGCTGGTGCTTCGATGGCGGGAGTGCGAGGATTTACTGCCATGAAAAGTGTAGGACTGAATGTTGCTGCAGATTCATTCTTTAGTCTAGGTTATACTGGCGTAAATGCAGGTTTAGTTCTATTAATAGCGGAT
>JAEOSF010000052.1 GCA_016840515.1 Candidatus Borrarchaeum yapensis
GGATCTGGTACTCCCTATGGGTATGGTACTCCCTATGGGTATGGTACTCCCTATGGGTATGGTACTCCCTATGGGTATGGTACTCCCTATGGGTATGGTACTCCCTATGGGTATGGTACTCCCTATGGGTATGGTACTCCCTATGGATATGGTGCATCGTACCCATCGACAACAGGGTTTCCGTTTTTCCCACAATTTTCTCCAACGTGGAGTTATGGAGCTAGTCCGCTAACTCAACTCGGAACTATGCCGCCAACTCAAGAACGAGAAATGCTTGAGCAAAACTTGAAATTCTTAGAAGAGCAACTAGGCGAAATTCAAAGGCGACTTTCAGAACTTGAATCACAAGAATAATTTTAAAATTCAAGGCATATCTCCAACAAATGCAGACAGTCGCACAGGCTGCCTGCTATCAATAATTTTTTAGAAATACGTGTTATATTTCATCGCATTTGGTTATATGCTGATTAAATTTCAGCAAAAAAGTTGATAATATTTAAAAAAGAACACGTCCTAAGATAAAGCGTTGAGCCATTAATGGATGAAATCTGCGATAATCATGCTTATTTAGATATAAGAATTCATACTTTACTTTTTGTTGGACATTTCCAATTCTAAGTAAAGTCGCAGAACATCGGACGAATTCAAATACCCCACATACTTTGCGATCTCCTATAAATTGAATTTTATACAACAGATTAGGAACTGTGTAGATTCCTGGGGGAGAATAAATTGTTGGACACTAGATTTAAATGGAAAAAACGAGTCTTAGATTTGGGCTATTATGAAAAGATATCCCTTGATGAAGCGATCTCTCTAAAGTTAAATACGCTGGTTTTAGATGAAGCCAACCTTAATCGACCTCTTAGCATTAGTTTAATCATTCCTACTAAAATAGATGTTGAGAATGGAGAGACTCGAAAGTTAGAATTAACGGTTCTTGGTGAAGTTTTGTCAGAATGTAGCAAACTTGTAGATCTTGGATATCTTGACGAAATAATTGTGATTGATGGCTCAACAGATAGCCAAGGGAGGCCCTCATATACGGTTCTAGAAAAAGTTGTTGAAACGGCATTTGAGGAATTAGGATTATTCAAAGAACAGATTAAATTGTTAAATGCCTACATGAGTGAACGCAGCAAAGCGAAGAAAGGCTTTTTTGATTTTGTTTTAAAGGTTGTAAATCAGTTTGATGAGAATATGGGTAAAATATTAGCAAAATATGGGGCATTTAACGTTGCTGGGAGATTTGGCGTCCCTCCAGGCAAAGGCGCAGGGATATGGCTATCAACCCCGATTACTAGCGGTGACGTCATATGCTTCGTAGATTCAGACATAAAGGGTTTTAAAAAGGAGTTTGTTGTCGGCTTATGCCACCCGATCATTTATACAAAAACCGTAAAAGATTCCGCGATTAAATATGTAAAAGCCTATTATCATAGATTGACAACACGATTAAGCGATAAAAGTGATGTAACAAAACTCGGAGGACGTGTCACTCGTCTTCTCGCAAAACCACTAATGAAAGTGATTGCAAATCATTTTAATGTATTTGAAGGAATTGAAACGTTTAGATATCCACTTTCTGGTGAAGCGTCCCTATCACGAGACGTTCTTGAAATGTTACGGATTCCATATCATTATGGGATTGAAATCTCAACTCTGCTACAATTATGTGATACGATAGGTATAATTCCTCTAGCGCAAGTCGATCTTGGACTTTTCCAGCACATAGGACAGTCCTTAACTGGTTTATGGAAAATGTCCGAACAGATTATCATGACCTTGAAAGATCATCTTCATTCGCATGGGATAGATTTCTCCCACGAAGATTTACTTGAAACAATACTTTCCGAATATGAAATTACAGCAAAAGAAATGTTAGAAGCCGATGCGAGTACAGTTGAAACACTTCAAAATAAATTCGAAGAATCCATTAAACAAACGTTTGTTTTCTCATTAGAGGAGGAAATAGAAAGGATCAACAAATATACTGAAATTATTAGAGCAATGTTAATAAAAACGTGGCTTGAAAGCGATGGAAAAACGCTTTACCTACCACCTTGGCGAATGATTGAAAAGGAAACAAATGCGTACTTTCAAATTCGTGAAATGTTAAAAAGAAGGAGCATTCAAAGTACCTGGTCACGTATAATTGCAGTAGGCTTGATTTAGATAATACAAATCCACTTTAATTTTGTCACAGCAAATAAATGGATGAATGTGTACAGTTTTGAAAACGTTTTGGAGTTGAAAAGGTGGAACCTAGAACGATTGGAGTCTGTTATTCTGCATATATTAACGAAGATTGTACTCCTAATGATTTGGCAGAAAGTATTCTGAAGATTCACGAAGAATTTAAAGAATCAAGTTTTGATGTAAAATTTTATGTTACTATTTTTGATCCAAATAAACAGAATGCCGTTTCAGCTATAAAAGAATTGAGAAAAAAACATCGGTTACCGCTCCGCATACTAGAAGAACCTCTGGATTCCAAATATTCAGGGTATTGCACAAAAGGCCATTCGATGTCAAACGGTGCCATTGTAGCGTATTTAAATGGTTGTGATTTCGTTGGTTTCATGGATGGCGATGAAACAATCCCTGAAGGTAAGTTTCCTCATATGCTTGAATCAATAAAAAAGTATGATGCAGATATTTGTTTTGTTGATATGCCGCGTTCGGCATTTTCAGGATTAATAACAAACTCCTTGTTAGTCTATTTTACATGTTATCTCGACTACAACGTGCCTGGGTTTATTTCAGGTTACTATTTACTTACAAAAAACTTGGCGAAAAAACTATTTAATATTCAAAATGAAGAGCAAATAAAAGAAGAATTGGATAACACTATCGATATCTCTCCAAATATGTTTATCAAATTATCCGATTCTCTTGAGAGTTCCATCGACAATTACAGAACATGGGCCATTGATACGTCAATTGTTGTATTAAGTCTTTTGGAACACAACGCCAAATGCTGTGCTGCGAAAGTAACACCAAAGGTAGATCGAAGTGCTCTAAGGTATGATGATGCGGGTGTTGGTACAATTGAAAAAATGTTCAACGAACTGATCGGTGGAATTACACGGATGGTTGCACTATTAGATATCAATAAACGAACACCAAAGATTCCAAAAAACCCACCAACTTATGGTGACCTAGAAGAAGAGATTGAACATAAGCCAATTGATACTGATCCCTATAAAAAAATAGTTGTACAATATAATAAGGAAAGAAAGGACGAATATGAAAAACTTGTCTCAATACGTCCTGGCTATTTTGAAACAGCGCCTAATGTGGCGAATTTAGACATTGTTTGTCAGAATCATGGAACGTTGCTTAGAAAACTCATATCAGAGATAGATAAGACAAATTACGGATTTATCGGTCGTTGTCTTGTTACAGTCTGTATGCAGTTTATGATATTACGAATCGAACTTTTAAAAAAGGCATATGCTGAAGGAAATGAACTCGAAGCATTTGCTGATGAAATTCAATTGAAAGTGACTAAAACGCTTGTTAGTTAATTTTTCCATCAGTTTTTCACTAAGAACTCAAAGGTAACAGAGAATTAGATACTAAATTAACTGAATAACAGAGGTAAAACCTTATTTTTGACGATTTTTGACCACATGAAGTTTTGCAGGACGTTTCTGAAATTCAGATCCACAGCACTAGAGATAAGAAATCTATGAATTCGAAAGGCAATTGTTTTAGGGGGCTCATCTAAACTAAACATATACGCTTCAATGTTGTCCCTTACTAATTCTTCGAAAGGGTCTATTCGACTGCAAAATAATGGTTTTCGACTTGCACCAGCCTCAATGATTGGCAAACCAAAGCCCTCCTCTTTGCTGGGAACAAAGACTATATCTGCAAGATTATAAATGTCAGAGATACCCCATTTGATAATCCGACCTTCCTTCCTGATCCTCTCTTTGCTTATGAGGTTATAACAAAAAATGACATCTTTAGATATGCCTAATTTTGTTGCTGTGTCTTTTAAGAAGCGCATATATTTTTTACCAGCTATGTATGCCTGGTTATCAGGCGGTCCAGATATTAATAATTTAATATTACCAGCGCGTATCAGGTTGCGCAATTCATTAACAACATAGAGCGCAAGTTCAATATTTTTCCGAGGAGTCACCCTTACGGGGACTAAAATAATATAATCGTTGTGATTAATTTCTAGATGGTCTTTAAGTTCCAACGTGTGTTTGTCTAACTTTAAAAAATCATCGAGGTCGATCCCATTTGGAATAACTGTGATATCTTCTATCCTAAATTGTTCATGTTCTGTTTCTGCAAACTGCATGGCTCTAAAGTGAGTAATTGTGACGTATTCAATATTTTTGTGTGTATAGTGTACTTCTGTGAACGGATATTCGTTGAGGCGATCCCGATACATATCCCGAAATACTATAGAATCGTGAATCCAATATATCATTTTGCCGCTACATTTTTCAGCGACTTCATTGATAGCTACAAGCGCTGGAAAATTGAAGGGCATTGAAGGGATATTGTGGACTATAATCTTGTCTATTTCATTTTCCTCAAGAATTTGACACAGTCGGGTTTTAATTATTTCTTTTATTCTGTTAAAGCCTACTAGATTCTCATCTAATAAACCTTTTTGAAAGATAATATCCTGTATTGGGACAATGTCTGGGTGGAACCCATGTAATTCTGGGATCTGATGTTCAATGACATTTTTACCCTCCCATCCGCCTCCACCACGTCCAAAAATTAGATGCATTTCATCTAAATATTCACAAAGGTGTTCAGTATGCTCAGAAATTACGCTTTCAACACCTCCGTGTTCCGAATGTGGTGCTGTATAGTGTATAATTGCTAACTTTTTCTTTTCTGATGGGATCATCATTAGTCCCTCAAAAGAGATACTTTATATCTATATATAGTCTTTGTGACTTTTTATGAAAATATAGTTGATTCTGCTTCTTTATTCTGACGTAGAAACAGATAAATACTCAAACGTAAGATCGTAGTGTTCCTTTTAAATTTTTGAAATTAATCTGATTATGCTGTTCCAACTTTCCTCAAAATCTTTTTCGACTATTAGATCAGCATATTCTGTAAGAGTAACGTTTCTTGGAGTGACCCCTATCGCTACTTTCGCATGTTTCAACATACAAATATCGCTACTACTATCACCAAAGGCAATTGTTTTATCCATAGGAATGTTGTATTTGTTACTTATTGATTCTAAGGCATGTAATTTACACACTGAATGTCTTTTGCATCTAGGATCATTATTTCTCCAGCATGGTTGCGTAATTAATTTGCCAGTCAGACGACCTTCATTTATTTCGACTATGTTTCCCCAGATCTCATCGATCTGTAGTTTTTTGGCTAGACGTTGAATGAGAAAGGTATAAGAATCGCTAATTGTTACTGTTAAAAACTTTTCTTTTTTGAGAAAATTAATTAGACGCTGGGCTCCTCGGCGAATTTCTATTTGATCAAAAATATCAATAACTCTAGAAGCGGAAACATCTTCTAGCAAACGAGCGACTTCTATACTGATTTGATAGGCATATTTGCCTTTTGACGCTTGATCAATTTGCAAAAGCTTTTGCTTAAAATCCAATTCATTGGCCAGTACGTCAATTGTGCGCTTTGCTAAAAGGGTTCCATCCATATCAAATGCAGCCAGTCCTCTCATTAGGGGGTCACCTTTCGTTTAAGACTTTTTTATAGACATTTAATGTTCTTCTTGCAGCTAATTCCCATGTGAATAGGCGTTCAACTCGTTTTCTTCCAGCATGGCCAAATTTTTTTCTTAACTTTTCATCTTGTAAAAGAGTGATGACGGCCTTAGCTAACTCATTATGATTTTTAGGTGGAACTACGAATCCACATTTATTTTGTTTTACTACTTCTGGAACTGCACAGTTGTCAAAAGCAACAACAGGTCTTTCTGTTGCCATTGCTTCCGCTGGAGGTATGCCGAACCCCTCCCACAAACTTGGGAAGCAAAACACATCACATGCCGCGTACATCAGTGGAACATCTTCATCTGGAACAAAACCTGTGAAAATTACAGAAGATCTATGCTCTTTCTTAACAAGCTGCTTTATATTAAGAATGTCAAAACGTGCGCCTCCTGCAATAAGGAACTTTGCATTAGGGTTCTCTTTTAGGATCAGGGGAACGGCCTTAAGTAGAAATTGCACACCTTTGTAGGGAGCTAAGCGTCCTAAAAATAGTATAACAGGTAGTTCTACGTTATATCTTTCTAAAATTTGATGTGCATACTTTACATTTTCCGGTGTGAACCGGGTGAGATCAATACCATTGTAAATGACGGTAATCTTTTTTGGGGACACTTTGTATACAGAACAGAGTTCTTTTTTCAAATAGTTAGAGACGGTAATAATATGGTCATTTCCTTTTCTCAATGCAAAGAATGTCTCGATCTTATGGTCAATCATTTTTAACTTTTGACCAAGATCGCGCCATATCCACGTGGGTGCAAATCCATGATAGGTAAACACGTGGGGCATAGTCTCGGTGAGATTCAGATAATTGCCAACATAAATCCCAGGATGGTACATAGTGTGGACGAGGGAATAGTCTCTTAATAACCCTTTAGTGTAAAACGGTGTTAATATATTTCGAAGAAACTTAATCGTTGATCCACGGAATTTTATCTCGTTTAATTTTATTTTTTCTATATCCGCTTCAATTTCACATCCTCTTGTAAAAACATCAATTTCTAGTCCTAGTTTTACTAAGCGCTTAGCCAATTCAAGAATGTGAACTACCTGGCCAGAACCTTTATGAAGCGTTGAACGGAAAATGGCAACTCGCATAGATTCACAACACAATTTAATATCTAAATATTTTCTTCATTTTACAAGAGAATTATTCTATTCATGAAATTTGATCTAAATGTCTGAAAAATTAGGATAAACTAAAATAGTTGATGTGCAATACTATTACCTTTTCTTTCTTCGTTTGCGCTGCATTTTCCGTTGTCTTTTCTTTTTCCATTTCGCGCGCATATCCCCTCGACCTAACTTTTCGATAGCTTAAGATTTTCGTTTAAGTCCACCAACAAATTTTTTAAAGCCTTGTTTCAGTTCTTTCTTAGCTTTAAAAGATAATGATTCGACAACTTCTTTAAATGATGTCAACTTTAAGACTTCTTCGACAACTTCCAGTTGATTCTTTGGTGTATCAAGGTTAAGGGGATAGGAAACGACTTTCATGCCATAGCGCGTAATCCGATCCTTGAGAGGTTCCTCGATTTTATCAATCACATGGACATCAACCAAGCCACGAAGTACTTTTGAAAGTCCAATGGCGGAGTGTGCTAATCCCGTCTCTTGAAATGCTAGAAGGCTATCTGAATCAAGTTCTGTTTCTGTAATTGGACTAACAAAAATAATTTGCCCTACAGCATTTTTTAGGGCTTCTTGTAAATGTTGGATTCTTAAGATCGCTAATATGGACCTGACTGGAGGCTTTGGAATAATAACAACTTCTGAATTTAAGATCGCAGTTTGTGCCTCCTGTGAAAGTGTAACGGATTCAAATGCATCATACATCGACGATATGGAAAATTTTTGTTTACCAAACTCTTCACCTTCACTTAATTCTGTAGAACTTAATTCTAATTCAAGTTCGTCATTTGAAAGAGGCATAACTGATGCTTCTGTAATGTTTTTTGAAATTTCATTTATACATCTGCTTAATTGACGATTTTTTTGGAGCCAATGATTAATGAGAATATTTGGTGCAAGAAAAAGATCCCCCATATCATCAAATTCTTTCACTGCAGGAAAATCCTCATCAATTTTTTGAATAAAATTGCTGATTTCCAGTGAGTCATTATATTTTCCAGTCCATTTAGTTTCATTTAATTGATTCATAAGAAGTAGCAATACATTTGTTAATTGTGGGTAGATGCGAATATCATAAAAATTGAAAAAATCAAAGGTGTCCACAATTACATTAACATCTACGTCTTTTGGAGAGATAATTTTTAATAATCCATTAAGAAACTTTAAACTTTCCTTTCCGCTCGCAAGGATACTTATCAATTTAATCGCCGCATATCTATCATTTGACGAATCTTAAATATTTTTTGAATACGTTTTTAAAAGTCCGTTGGGAAAGTCCGTTGTGCTAGAATTATCCTATTTATTAAGAGAGAGAATGAAAATCTTTTTAATTTCAAAAACTCAAATAGTCCATTAGATTATTAGGCATTTATTATGTTTTATAAGCACCAGCGAAGAATTAAAGCTGTGTTCTCCAATGGGAAGAATAGACAACTTACTTAGAAAATTCAAACGTTATAGCGAGATTACACAAGTTGATGAAATCGCTCGCAGATATTTCGTGATGAACGCGTTTGATGGTTGCTTGACAATCTTGGGAATTCTCGTTGGAGCATATGTTGCTGGAGTTTTCAACGCCCGGGTCATTATCGGTGTTGGCTTTGGCAGCAGCATAGCCATGGGCATGTCGGGTCTATTTGGTGCTTATATGGCTGAAGCAGCGGAGAGAAAAAAGAAAGTTCAAGAGCTAGAGCAGTCACTTCTAACAGATTTAGAGAATTCTGTAATAGCAAAAGCATCCCGTTTTTCGTCGTATTATGTGGCAATTATTGATGGATTAGCACCTTTTGTTGCAGCCCAGGTTTCTTTAGTACCCATATATCTCTCATTTTTTGCGATATTTACTGTTCAACTTGCAATGGAAGTATCAATGGTTCTGATAATCGGAATACTTTTTATGTTAGGAATATTTCTAGGGAGGATTTCAAAGGACAATTTAATTATCTCAGGATTGAAGATGGTCATCGCGGGTCTTATAACATTCGCAATAATTCTTATTGTTGGAATTTAATGGTTCGTGGACTATATCAAATAAACGCGCGAAGTATTAATCGATGTCATACTGCAGATAGCATTCTTTTAAAAAAATAGATTTCAGATTGTTTTTGTGATCTTTATAGACATTGTTTACGAAGAGCTGTTATGGAGTATAATCAAAAGATTCGCGCCCCATTTAATAAATGGACATTACAAACCTATACATATGCCATTTCGCCAATGTCCATAAAGATCTTTTCAATTTCATTCAGATTGCTATCTTTGGCAATTGAGCCTGACAAAGGGTAATGGTGCCTTTGATAGCGGTTTAATTCACTTCACAAATCTTATGATATTTTAATACGTCCATCTTAGGAATCCTTTGACAATTATTTGCATGAGGATAGGTTGATCTCATATATAAATATTTCTTTGGATAAATATTAGAAAAGGCTTATATATTAGTAAATTAATACAAGACGAACATTATACCAAAAAAAGAATATGGGAGAACTAAAAAATGCCATTTACAGGCGCTGTTGGAGTACCCGCACCTGCTGTAGCCATTGGTATGGGTGGTTTAATTTTTCCATTGTGGGCAATCGGTGCTGCGATCTTTCTTGGCTATGAATTTACCCCAGCTGAGGGTAAAGCTCTTGGTGCTACCTGTCTAGTTGGTTGCTATTCATTAAGTTTCCAGGGGTTTTGGCACATCATTGCTAATCCATTAGGTGGTGTCTTCAGCATTATCTTTGCCTTGATTCCCTTCATGTACAGTGTGACATGGCTCGTCGGTTTCATGGTCAATACCTTTGGATTTGATGGTAAGGTATTAGGGCAAGTCTGTCTGCAAGAGATGATACCACAAATTATATGCTCGGTGGCTGCTTGGGGATATGGTGGAACACAACCAATGCTGCAAATTGACTTGTGGTTCTATATCCTTGTGCTCTTTGGATTCTATATCTTTACACATGGATACGGCGGAAAAGCCGGTGCGTACTACTGTGGTCTGTTCTGCTTCCTTTCCTGGATTGCTACCGTTCACCTGATGTTCTGGTGGAGCGGAATCTTTGACCCGGGGCCTTTCTGGTAGGAATTCCACCACTTCTATCCAGTAGAGGTCCTTCCCTCTTTTTCTTTTTTTCTTTTCTTCTATAACATTTTTTTTTAAGAAATAATGTATGAATCTCGTCTTCCTATATCAAATACTTTAATGGCCTAGTTCTTCTCTTTGTATTATATAGGGATGAATATCGTGAGCTATATTCTATTTATCCAGAGTAGTAGCCAATTTCTTTGGCATAACGATCGTTATTTTATTCTTATGAATGGCATTTTTGGACTTCAATCTTTAACTAGCTAAAATATTCCAAAGAAAACTCATTTTCAAGGTAGGATCTGTTTGTTGCGCGCCTGTAAGACAAATTTTCAAAAAGAGATGGCTGCATCAGGACTATCCTCCTGCGAGGATAGGCCTTGTTTATTTGTAATGCCAATTTCTTTGGCATAGCGATAGGCCTCTTTTTTGTGACATTTTTCGTCCCCTGCGAGTCATCCCTCCTCATCAAAGGCGTCAGACCTTTATGGATGAGGTCGTCTCATGCACAAGAACGTGCTACCCGCTGAGAGTAGGTAGCAATCCGCCTTGTATCTTAAAGATCCACTTGCAAAAACATATATAACCATCACTTTTTTCACAATATAGGGGATTCTTTTTTTCTTGATTGCATACTGTATTAAAGGTCTTCTAAAAAGAGATCAAAAACTTATTTTCAGATAGAACTTCTGTTTTTCATTTTTATTCATTTATAACGTCCGATTTCTTGAGCATAACGATAGGCCTCAAGTATTGATTCGATGTGCATCCCCTTAAATAAACTATTTGATGAAGAAAACAAATAGCCTCCTCCTGGCGCCCCCTGTTCAATACATCGCTCCACGTCTTTGTGTACTAAGTCGTGATCGGATTGAGTCAGCACATTTGTTACATCTAGGTTTCCTGCTAAAACTAGTTTTTCACTATATTTCTCCTTAATCTTACCCATATCCACACCGACATCAGGTTCAAGTGCATGAACTCCCGCGAATCCTGCTTCGATAATGAAAGGAAGTAATAGCTCAATCTGCCCATCAGAGTGCCAGATAACTGGGACTTTAGACGCTGCAACAATTTCTTTATATCTGGGGAATACCAACTCTTGAAACATTTTGAGAGAGATCATTGGGCCTTTGCTATCTGCTACATCGTCACCTATCATAATAAAATCAACTTCAGCTGCGTTAGCTTGCTCGATCATTGCAATCGTCCAGTCGGTGCTTCTTTGAATTAACGCTTCAACCAATTCACGATTTCTATGAACTGCCACGAAAAAATCTTCCATTCCCATGCTCATATAAGATAAAACTAAGCATACATCATGGAAAGCATAGTACAGTGCATGGGTGTCTCCATAAATCTTTCTGGATTCTTTCATCATTTCAGTGGGAAACCATTCTTCTGCGTACTCTAATGGTGGCGAGTATTTTTCTACGTCATCTAAGGTCTTTACAACGCCTCCTAAGTACCAGTGGTTTTTGAAAATCCTTCCCCAGTCATCAGTTCCAGTTCTCCAAGCGTTAGTGCTTTTAGGATGTCCAACTGCTATTGGCATACAATCAAGACCGAGTCTTTCACGAGTTTCATATGGATCACCCTTACCATTGCCAATTGCATCCATAATCGCTCCTTCAATCCAAGCTTCAAAGAGGGGAACTCTGTCGGGTTCTTTAAACTGAAATGTTGTTAAAACTCGTTCTCTTGAGTTCATGATAATTCAACCGATAATAGATATGTCTATAGAATGATATTAACTTGTTCCTTTAACTTGACTGTAGTTTCTGTAACTTCGCATTTGAAAGCAAAAACTTCTACACCCTTTGAAACAGCAAGTCGTAATGTATCTGCAAACTCGGGATCGATCTCGTCATTTGGAGAAAAAAAAGATGCGTCCCCTCTTTGAATTACAAAAATGACACAAGCGCGATAACCCTCATGTTTCGCTTTAATTAGTTCTAGCAGGTGTCTTCTTCCTCTTGTTGTTGGGGCATCAGGAAAAAAGGCATGCCCATTTTTAACTAGGGTGCAAGATTTAACCTCTAACAAGCATTGTTTTTCATTCGATTTTAGAAAAAAATCAAACCTACTGGAGCCGTATGTGTATTCTCTTTGAACGAGTTCATATTCAGAGAATTCTTTTAACCGGGAATCTTTTAGTGCTTCAGCTATCAAATCATTTGGGAGTCTGGAGTTGACAGAAACTAAGCCTGTCGGAGTATAAACTCCCAACATATCCCACTTAGTCTTTCTTTTATCATTCAAGTTAATTTTTCGCAAAAGAACTTCAATTTTTGTTACTAATAGTTCTTTCATACGTCCTGGGTCAGCAACATGTGCAAGACACTTTTCGTTATTTACTTCGACCTCTGCTACAAAACGATTTAAACGCTTTAAGAAAACACCTTTGTGCAATTCACCAGTTATTTTCATAGTCAACTCCATCTGAAAATATGATAAAACAAATATAGCTTACTTATTATTATAATGAAAAAGTCTTTTACAGGAAATTCAATTGGCATTATAGTATGACTCATCTTTCAGATACTTGCAGTTGTTTACATCACGTAAGTTGCATATATCATTTGCATATTTTCCCCCAATCGATCCCTTGATGAAATTGCAGTAATTTCCAATTCTTTTCTTTTTCAAATACAGGCAAGGAATCTTATGAATTGCTTTCTCAAGAGCTGTTGTAATTTCTTGTTCTATCCAAGGAATTTTTTCGATTGCTTCTGGATTGATTCTTTTTTGCTCAAGAATTGAGATAATTGGATAGAGAGCTGTTGAGATTTCTTTCAAAAGTAAATCTGTACCATCGCTTGTGTTGAGATCATTTTCTGCATCTTCAACGATACCAATGAAGATTTCCCTGCTGAGTGGTTGAAACGCTGCTCGAATATCATGAAATGATATTTTATTGATTTTTCTTCGTTCTAATACTACACGTCCCATTTGAAACATGGTGTCAAGTAAACCCGCAAACATAACTTCATCTAAACTCTTCTTTGTTCCTGTTTTGTAATTGAATATACAACGTTCATTTTTAACCAAAAGTATGTTGTGTATCATCGAACTTCAAACCTAAAATAGTTGGCTGATTTTTTGTATGGTCATAATTCTGATCGAATCTATAAAGGCTTTTCGTACTCAGTCTTTTAAAGCCTTTAAACGGTTCAATTTTATTTTCAATTCTTCCAATTTGTCAATCCTTGAAAGATTATTTACCTTATTGTGTTTTGTGCCCGTAATTTGACTTTGAGAAAATTTCTGATGATGTTAACCAAAATACTTAATTATTACGAATTCACTTTTTTATAAAAGTTAAGGGTGTCCTTCCAGCTGCACAGCAAAAGATAAGCGAATAAAACAGGAGTAATTACATAGATGGAGGCAGAAAACTACATAAGAAGAGGCAAAGTTTATCATAGTAGAGGACAATACAGAAAAGCCATTGAAGACTATGAAAATGCTGTGAAAGCTGATCTAAGAAATATAAGCTTTCAAGCATGGTTCGGTATGGGAAAAGCATACCTTGCTTTGGAAGAATATGAAAAGGCTATCGAATCTTATCAAGAAGTTGTAAAAATCACGGTCAAATATATTGCGGCATGGATCAACATGGGGGTTGCATACTTCAAGTTAAGTGAGTATAAGAAGGCGATCGACTGCTATCAGAAAGCATTGAAAATCAACTCTAAGCATACAGGCGCATTATACAACATGGGATTAGCTTATGAAAAGCTAGATAAATACAAAGTTGGGTTAGCACACGAAAGTCAGCACTTAAAAAAAGCCATTGAGTGCTATCAAAAAGCTTTGAACATCAACCCGAATGATACAAAAATATGGTTTAGCATGGGATGGATTTACAATGATATGGGAGAGTACAATAAAGCAATTGAAGTCTATCAAAAAGCCGTGGAAATAAAACCTACTTATGCTGATGCATGGATTCAAACGGGCATTGCTTACGAAAATTTAAATGATATTTTTAAGGCTATTATATGCTACCAGAATGCATTGAACATCAACCCTGACAGCGCAGAGGCTTTAAACTATATGGGAATAGCTTATGAGAAATTACAAAAGTTTAGAAAGGCTATAGAATGCTATCAGAGGTTAGGAACGCATGAAAAAGTCATTGAATGCACAAAAAAGGTAGTAGAATTAGATCCTGAAGATATAGAAGCATGGTACAATTTAGGTGTGCATTATGAAATGATAGGAGAGTATAAAGACGCGATTACTGCTTTTCAGAAAGTAATAGCTATTAATGAAGATGATAAGAATACATGGTACCACTTGGGATGGACTTATGGAGAGTTACATGAATATAGCAACGCAATTCACGCGTATCGAAAAGTAGTGAACGTTAACCCTGCGGATGCAGAGGTATGGTTCAATCTGGGTGGAATTTATAGAGAGTTAGGCGAATTCGATAAGGCTATCGATTGCTATCAAAGAGTTTTAAACATAAAACTTGAAGATGAAAATGTTTATCTTAACATGGGATTGGTTTATGGGATTTTAGGAGAGTATCATAACGCTATTGAAACATATCAGAAAGCTGCAGACATCAATCCACATGAGAAAACGTATTTTAATATGGGCATAGTTTACGGAATTTTACGTGATTATAATAATGCGATAAAATGCTACCGAAAAGCTGTGGAACTTAATCCAGAATACGCAAAAGCATGGAATAATATGGGAAATACCGTCATAAAGTTGGGAGCTCATAATAGAGCGCTTGATTTCTTCAAGAACGCCGTGGAACTCAACCCGGAGTTTTTAGATGCATGGGTCAACATGGGTGCCACTTATGGAGCGCTTGGAGACTATTCTAAAGAGATTGATTGTTATGAGTCTGCTCTGAAGATTGATCCAAATCATAGTCCTGCCAAAAATAATCTAGCAAAAGCACTCAAAAATCATCCAAGATAAAGAAAAAGTAAAAAAGTGTTTTAGAAAACAGATCTAATAACTATTTTTCTTCTCTTTCATCAAGAAGACGTTTTGCTTTACCTTCTTGCCTAGGTATCCCATCTTCTTCAACAAGTTCAACATTTACTCGAATTCTGACAGTTTCATACAATGCTCTTGTTATTTCTCGCTGAAGAGCAATTCTAGCGTGTGTATCATTAAAGTTATTTGTTTCAGCGTATACAGTAATTTCATCCATAACCCCTTTTGTCCATAATTTGATATAATAGTTGTAACCAATCTCTGGAAATTTCATAATGACCTCTTCAATTTGTTTTGGAAAGATGTTCACCCCTCTAATGATGAATCCATCATCAATTCTGCCTTTAATTCGTGAAATCCTTTGATGAGTTCTACCACATCCACATATATCTTCATCCAATAATGAACAAAGATCTCTCGTTCTGAAGCGGATAGCGGGAAATGCTTCTTTTGTAAGCGCTGTAAGAACAATCTCCCCGTCTGCATTAGGACCTAATAACTCATCTGTTTCTGGATCGATAACCTCGCAAAGAAAATGATCCTCCCAGATATGAAGACCATTTTTTTCAGGACATTCGCAAGCAACACCGGGTCCAATAAGTTCTGTTAAGCCGTAATTGTCATAGGCTTCGATATTAAGTCCTTCCTCAATCTTCTTTCGAGTACCTTCTGACCAATTTTCTGCACCAAGCATTCCTAATCTAAGAGACAGTTCATCAGCAACGCCTTCCTTCTTTGCAGTCTCAGCAAGTTTTAAACCAAAGCTTGGGATAGCATGAAACGATGTTACATTGAAATCTCTCATAAATTCAAGCTGTTTGATGGTCATACCCCCACCAAATGGGATAACCATTGCTCCCACTCTTTGAGCACCTTGAAGGAATCCCATGCCTCCAGTGAATAATCCATGGCTGACGGTGTTTTGAAAAATGTCATTAGCAGTAACGCCAATGCAGTTGAGATTTCTTGCAATTAGTTCGGTCCAATTATCTACATCCTGCTCAGTATAGAATGCGGTGGATGGAGTTCCAGTTGTACCCGAAGTCGCATGAATACGAACGACATTTTTCATTTTAACTCCTAATAATCCAAACGGGAACGCTTTTAGAAAGTCTTCTTTTGTCATAAATGGCATTTTTTTAAGATCATCCAATGTCTTGATATCTTCAGGTGTTACCCCATTGTTTTTCATTTTAGTTTTATAATAGGGTACTTTCCAGCCCTTTAAAACGACTTCTTTTAGCCTTTTTAATTGAAGTTGCTTTAATTCTCGTTTTGGTAAGGTTTCTTCTTTATGACGAATCAAAGTATGTTTTCCTCCGTTATCTACGGTGCTTTACTGCATTTAATATCTATGAATTTCTTAAAGTCATCGCTGAGCGATGCATCTAGAAATATTCAGTTAATAAACTTTTATAGAAAATTACAGATTTAAAAAAATCAGTCAACATGGTGTAGCCATTTTCCATATTGTACGAGTCCCCACATTGCAAAAGCTGCACGTTCAGGAATTGAATAAACGGGTATATCGAACTTCTCAAGCTTGCGCGAGAAAACAGCTGCAAGTTCTCCCCCAACACACGCTACAACAATAGGTTTTTTGAATCTTTGTGCGTTCTGTACAACTTCTACTGCTTCAATTTCTAGAGAAGGGGTTTGAAACAGGAGAATTACTAAAGCTGCATCAACTTCATCAGACTTAAGTCCCAGCTCCAAGGCAATACGATATCTCTCTGCGTCAGTATCCCCAGTTAGATCAACAGGATTACGAGCAACACAATAAGGAGGATAATGTTGCATCATCTGATTTTGTAAATCTTCAGAAAGTATCGGAACCTCCAAACCAAGTTGTTCTAGTTTATCTACAGACATAACGCCAGCACCGCCTCCGTTTGTGACAATCAGGATTCTATCACCTTTTGCGTGTGGTTGAAAGGCTAATGCATTTGCTAAATCGAGCATCTGTTCCGAATTTTCGACACGGAGAATTCCTAATTGCCTGAGCACCGCATCAATTACTTCATCGGAACCCGCTAACGCACCAGTATGCGAGGCCGCGGCAGAAGCACCTCCTTTTGTCCTACCAGCTTTCATAAGAATTATAGGTTTCTGTTTCGTCACTTTCTTTGCAACGCGAATAAATGTATTACCATTCTCAATGCTCTCTAAATAAGCAGTAATAACCTTAGTGAAAGGATCGTTTGCTAGATATTCAAGAAGATCACTTTCATCTACATCAGCTTTATTACCTATACTGATTGCTTTTGACAGTCCTAAACCTTCTGCAGCAGTCCAGTCAAGTAATGAACTCATAAACGCTCCACTCTGACTCACAATTGCTATCGGGCCTGAATTTGGTCTTGACATCCTTACGATCGGAAGAAAGATTGTGTCAACATAAGTATTAGAATCAAACACTCCAATACAGTTTGGACCAAGTAGCCTCATATGAAACTTCTTGGCAGTGTGTATTATCTCTTGTTCAAGCTTTGTCCCCTCGCCCCCGATCTCAGCAAATCCTGCGGATACGACAATGACGCACTTAACACCTTTTTCGCCACATTCTTGCATTACTTGGGGTACAAATTTAGCAGGAATTGCAATAATAGCTAAATCTATTTCTTCTGGAATATCTTTGACACTCGCATAGCATTTTATACCAATAATTTCATCTAAACGAGGATTTATAGGGTATACTTTTCCTTTAAAATGCCCCATCACAAAATTCTGAAAAATTACATTGCCAATTTTGCCTATTGTAGAAGACGCTCCAATTACTGCAACGCTTTTTGGCTCAAAGAAGCATTCTAATGAACTCTTATCGTGAAATATATCAATCATCGCCAAACCTCATATAAACAGACATACATGCTTTTTATTTTGATTTAGTTGGTAAACTTAAGAATAATTAACTCATACAAAATTATCGATCATGTGAAGTGACCTAAACAGCTTCACAAAAGTAGTATTCTAATATATCTTAAAAAAGATATGGGAGATTCACTAAATAAAAAATAGATCTAAAAGAGTCCCAGAGAATTACAATGAGAACTTATATAAATTCTTGGACATTTAGAAACGTCCAGAGGTGGGAATCACTCTTTGAAAAGAGCAAAAGAACTTGACACGGGCAATGTCGAATATAAACTCACTCTAACGAACCTTCTCACAAATCAGCAGAAGTTAGATAGTTTAGCTACACAGATGCACTTTCGACTAGGCGAAGGTGGCGGCGAGGCAATCTATTTAATAGGTGTAGAAGATGACGGTAGGCTTATCGGAATCTCAGACACCGAACTTGAAGAATCAGAAAAGACTCTAAAGGAAATTGCGGCATTAATCAACGCAAGTATTTCTCAAATTCGTATAAGAGATGGTGAAGAGGGTAAAGTTGGTGAATATCTCATACGTAGAATCGTTGGTGCAGAAGATCTGCCAATTGACATCACAATTGATACTGTCGGTAATGTAGATTCTGGAAAAAGTACAATAATCGGCTATCTTATCTCTAATGAGTTAGATGACGGACGAGGATCTGCCAGATTAAAGGTGCTTCGTCATCTGCATGAAATAGAAAGTGGTAGAACAAGTTCAGTTTCTCATCAAGTGTTAGGATTTGATGCAAAGGGGCGAACTGTTAATTATTCACCTTCTGCTTTAGTTTCTCCATTAACGATGAGCGAAGTGGTTGAAAATAGCTCAAAAATCATTTCATTTGTGGATTTAGCTGGGCATGAACGTTATCTTAAAACCACAATTTTTGGACTTGCAGGGTATGCACCAGATTACAGTCTTCTTGTAATTGGTGCCAATGCAGGCGTTCTTCGAATGACTAAGGAACATCTAGGTGTTTCCGCAGCTCTGAAAATTCCAATGATCGTGGTAATAAACAAAATTGATTTAGTTAGCCCAGAAATAACAAAAAGAACCCAGGATCAAGTAAAATCAGTTTTAAAATTACCTGGTGTTGATAAAATTCCTATGATCATCAAAAATTATGATGATATGGTTGTTGCTTCAAAACACATCGCATCTGGCCGTGTTGCACCTATATTCAAGATTTCTTGTGTGACTGGAGAAGGATTTGACTTATTACGCAATTTTCTTAACCTGGTTCCTGCTCGGTTGAAATGGGATGAATACGTAGGTGATGAGTTTCTGCTTTATATTGACGAGGTTTTTAGTGTTTCAGGCGTTGGCACTGTTGTAAGTGGTACTATAAATCGAGGAACAATTCATGTAAATGATAGTGTAAAACTTGGACCCTTTTCAGGAGGAAGTCCATTCAAAGAAACAAGGATTCGTTCAATTCATTACAAGAGAGTACCCGTAAAGCATTTACACGCTGGACAAAGCGGCACATATGCCTTGCATGGCATAAGTTATGATGAAGTTAGGAAGGGTATGATCCTAACACAAATGGAAGATCCTCCGACAGCAAGATCATTTTCAGCAAATGTTTTTGTGTTATATCATCCAACAACGATACGAATGGGATATGAAGCGGTAATACATGTTAATACAGTTCGACAAACCGCAAAAATTATTGAAATGTCTGAAGCTCCATTAAGGACTGGTCAAAGAGCAAATGTCACATTTCGCTTCAAATATAAGCCAGAATACATTATGGAAGGTCAAAAAATTCTATTTCGTGAAGGAAGAACAAAAGGGATTGGAATAATCACATCCATTGAGAATTAATCTCTGAAAATGCTGATGATGCACACATATCCTTTCAATAATGCGCGCACATATCGCTTCAATGAACACATATTGTTTCAATGAATGCAAGTATGGTTATTTTCTCATATATACGCGGAAAAAAACACGATGCATGAAAATATAAAAAAAAGAACGACTATTATTCTCGCTAGCCATCTATTCATATTTTTACCCCACATTCGTTTGCTTTTGTAAGAGAATACTTAACACATAGTGGTCCAATCAATTCCATTACAAGTACCGAGCCTGTAATCACATTAAATATAAGCAATCCAAACATTGGTTCACCAATCAACGTCAATTGTCTATTCGCAAGATATGCCAAACCTAATGCCGCACCAGCTTGTGATAAAAGTGATATTCCAAGATAATTTTTGACACTCTGACATTGATTCGCTAATTTGGCTCCTCCATACGCTCCAAATACTTTACCCACAGTTCTTATACCAACGAAAATGGCTACGAGAATAGCTACATTGATTAAAAGCAATAAATTTAAATGTGCTCCTGTTAATACAAAGAATCCTATAAAAAGAGGTAGCAAAATAACTTCAAATCGTTCTTCAAATGTTTTAATGTTAATAGAGTACATATTCGACATGGTTAGTCCAAATGTCATTGCTGATAAAATACTTGAAAGATGCAATATGTTAGCTAGACTCGTACATAAAAGTACACCAGCAAACGTCACAATAGTCCATTCAGTTTCGTCTTTAAATAACCCAAGTGCTTTTGCAAAGATTATACCCAATACGCAACCTAGCGATAATGAAAAAGCAATTTCTAACAAAGGTGCAATTAATGTTGATAATTGCCAGATAGCAGTTGGAGCAGCATAAGTAATTACAAAACTGAATAATATCAGCGCTAGAATATCATCTAAAGCTATTATTTGTAAAATCATCTGTGTCAGTTCGCCTTCCGCTCCGCTTTCTCTAATTACTTCTAATGTAGCTGCTGGCGCGGTTGTAGTAGCAATCGCTCCAAAAATTAAAGCAATATAAAGATTTCCAAAAAAGATATTCATAAATAACGTGACAAGAATAAATGCACCCATAGCTTGAAGTATAAGTATTACAAAGAGTTTTTTAGAGTTTTCTATTACTTCTTTAATATTTAATTCGCTGCCAATAGCAAAACCAATAAATCCCAGTGCAATTTCGACAATCGGTTGCAATTTTTCAAGTAGAATTGGAGATATAACTCCAGCACTGCCAAGAAATAATCCTACGAGCACAAAAGCTAATACTCGCGGGATTTTAAGTTTTTGGAAGAGTTTGCCTGCCATAAATCCGATACTAATAATGAGTCCAATGATAAATATCACAAAATATACAGAATCTAACATCTAGTTAAGCCATCCTCTACCTTTTGCCACTTTATAGTTCTTCCGAATGTCTTCACGGTCATATAACTCAGGGCAACTTTTTCTGCTTCTTTAAGCGTTCCTTCCACGATTTTTAGGACTCTGAATTCTATATCATCCCTTCCAAATCGACCGGATGAGATAGGACCGCTAAAGTCAATCATGTAAATTGCCCAATATTCTTTATTCATCATTTTCACATCCGTCTGATTGAATCACTAATCAGAATGCTGTAGAAAAAACCATATATGCGATTTAATCTAACAAAAGAGATTTTCCAACACGTATATTATTAATCCTATCAAGAGCGTTACTTTTATTATCCATCCTTTTTTAGATAAAGCAAATTTATTCAAATACGACCAAAGCTAGTTTTTTCTGGCTGAATCACACCATATAACGTGGGAAACTAAAAATAGTAGCCTTATAACGTATTTAGAACGCGCTTAAAGTGACTACATCGTCGTTCTTGCTGTTAGAAACAGGGACTCGATAAATTTATTTCCTTTTGAAATTGGCAATGCCCAATTTTAAAAAGGATAACATATTAATGTTTGTTGAAGAATCTGTTAAAAGTTCAAAATTATAAGTCCAATAATTCCCTATTACATCGATTCAACAATTCTACGCGTCCCACATTAGAAGTAGACACCTTAATATTCTCTAAACTGTCTCACCTCCTATGGTGTGATTGTTTGTGAATGTTGGGCTATGCATTCTTTTTTGGAGGCGCCTAATATTTGTTTCCTAATGATAACAAAACATTAAACAATTTTCCTCCAAATTTTTCAACTTTTATATAGTTAACGTCTTTAAAGAATAAAAACTTTTTGATTAAAAGAACCGCTAATTGGTTAAAATCTAATATGAACTATACGTATCAAAGATTATTGTTATAAATCAACTTTTGTGGTTTTTAGTATATCAGTAATTAGTTTCAAAAAATAACTAAAGAAGGATAAGGAAAAACGGATTATTCTGAGTCGTTCTTATCATTCATTTTTGGCTGAAAAAGTCATAAGGGAGCTCAATATATTGCCTAAAGGTCAATAACTCCCTTGAAAACGGGTAACCACTAATAAATTCAGACTTTGAAAGTTAGTATTTCAAAGAAGTATATGTTAGAATTTCATATTGAACTAATGGTATCAAAAACATGATATTGAAAAGATTAGTGTTCTATTGAAAAAATTGGGGGCGAAAAAATAAACTCTGATTAATTCTTTTTTGAAAAGAGAAGACTTCCTTGAAAAAATATGAGTACATCATCAGAAAAATGCTGGAGTGATTTATTCTGCTTTTTCTACTCGGATTTTGCTACCGGCACGAACCTTTTTGAAAACTTTTGGGTCGACTGGAATATTACCGAAAACATTAACTTCACTTGCAGGTCTTATTTCATCTCCTCGACTCATAGGCGTTGGACCAAAGAAAATGCACATTGCATTACCTGGAGGCCAATAAGCTAGATCACCCATATCAACTATTTCTTGAGCATTTTCCTCACCTGTTTCTACGGGGATACTAAAATAGATCTCATCGCCCCAGGTATTTGCACTAGCCTCAAAAGGAAGTGCTTTCCAAATTGCTTCAGCTGTTTTAGGGTTTTTCTCAGATAATTCTGCAATCACTATACTAGTAGCCTCAGTAATAATTTTGATTTTCCTTACCATCTAAACTAACCACCCACATTTTATGTCAAGTAAATTTATTCGTTTTGATCTTCTTCTTCATAAATCTCGGCTAATCAAGATCATCGTCTTCTAAATCTTCTTCGGCTCCTAGTGCTTCTAGTTCTGCTTCCAAGTCAGTTAAGTCAATTTCTTCTTCATCGTCTTCTTCTTTCTCTTCTTCTGCTTCTTGGTCTAGGTACTTTTGTGCATTCTTAATCCATTTTCTCAATGATTTAGTGGAAACATCTGCTGTTTCTGGTATCACATCTACTTCAAGCGTTGCTAACTCTTCAATTGAGGTTACACCTAAGCTAATTATTTTTTCAGCAGTTTTCTTGCCAATTCCATCTAATTGCATAAGCTCTTGCGATATTTCTGCTTTTTCTGCCTCTGAAAGTCTTTCTTCTGGGACTTCTTCAAATTCTTCCTTCACTAAATCTTCTAATTCTGCTTCTATCTCTTCCTCTCCTAGTGCTTCTAGTTCTGCTTCTAAATCTTCTAGTTCTTCTAGTTCCTCCAATTCCTCTAATTCTTCTTCAACAGCTTTCTTACGTGCTTTCTTACGAGCTTTTCTAGTCTTCTCTTTGATCTTTCTTTTTAGAGGCTCTGCACGCAAAGCCCAATAGTTTTTGCTGTAATGATAATCTCTATTCCCTATACCCCAGTTTCCTTCACACTTCGGACAAGTTGCAGGAAATTTATCGAGTTTATTATACCCAGGTTGGTTGAATCGTAAAATCTCACCACAATGATGGCAAATGACTTTGGTTTGAAATGTAAATCGATCATCAATCGTCCATTCACTACTCAAAAGAAATCACCGTATTATTCAGTTGAATTTTGTATTAAAAGAATTTCTTTTTAAACATATCTTTTCCGTTTATGGGCTTAGGTTGAGCAAACTTAACCGTAAAAACCTATTTATTTAACAACAAGGAAAAATAATCATATTTGCTGTGAACCTGAGAAATCAGATTCTCGTCTCTACAAACACTATATTTGAGATTTGCGCAATTCATCCCCCTTGTGCTTGGGGTCATGCGAAACTAAGATAAAAAATTCATTCGAGGATTATACAATACTTAAAAAAGACAGGCATTAAATACCTCGACTATAATTGTTCCAGACTTCTTTATGCAATCGTTCGGGGACGCCACCACCTTCAGCAGCTACATCTAAGTCAAAGCCATGTCCAACTCGGCTGCCATTTTTTAAAGCAAAGCCGATCTTTGCTATACCTCTAGCCTGTCTTTCAGCTGTTCTGCGTTCAACAAAGCCTGACTGCGGGGAGACTTGAAGAACAAGTTTTTTGTTTGCCTCATCAATAAGCAATGTTATTGTGCTATCCGTGGAGTTTCCCTCAATGAAGTCTGTGCCTACAAATGATAGAATAACTTCATTAACCATATCAATCACCTAAAGAATCCACTCGAAACTTTTTAATAAATATTATGATAGTAGTCTCCGCAAAACTAAAAGCACTTTTAAACTTATTAGTAAAATCTTCCTCAATTAAGTCTGATCGAGAGAGAGAAAATGATTCCAATTTATAATTTAGATGAAATAAGTGGAGAAGATCGACAGAAGCTAACTGAAAGATCTAGAGTACTCGAACACTCAATAATAGAAAACGTTAAAGAAATAATTACTTTTGTAAAAACATTTGGAGACAAAGTTCTTATTGATTTAACTGCAAAATTTGACAAAGTTACAATTCAGAACGTTGAAATAAATGAAATTGACATAACTAAGGCATATAATGAAAACCCTGAGAATCAGATACACGCGTTAGAAAGATTATTCAAGCTGCTTTTTGAATATAACACAAAATTCTTTGATCGGTTTCCAAGACACTTCGAGATTTCATTAAGCAATGAAGTAAAGATTACTAATAGATGGATTCCTCTCGGTAGAATCGGCATTTATGTTCCAGGTGGAAAAGCTAGATATCCATCGACCGTGCTCATGGCAACCGTTCCAGCAATAGTCGCAGGCGTTGAAGAAATTGTTATATGCTCACCACCAGCACTCTCTGGATCGATAGACAAAGGAACTCTTGCAGCAATTCAAATTATTAAGAATCTTTCAGAATGCAAAGTTAGGGTTTTTTCTGTGGGTGGCTCGCAAGCGATTGCCGCGATGGCTTATGGCACCGAATGTATACCAGTTGTCTCAAAAATCATAGGTCCAGGAGGCCTTTACCCAACGGTAGCAAAATACATAGTAAGTGGTGATGTTGGAATAGATATGCTAGCTGGTCCTAGCGAAGCTATAATATTTGCCACAGACGAGACTATAAATCCAAAAGCTATTGCTTGTGAACTTTTTGCACAATCTGAACACGGAAATGATTCTGCAGCGATTTGTCTTACAACTAGTAGAGATTTAGCTGAACAGGTAAAAGCTTTTGTAGAGGAGTCAATCAAAGATTCACCCAGGAAGCAATATATAGAAGAAAGTCTAGGACGTTATGGTGCAATCATAGTTGCTAAAAATATTAACCAAGCTGTTGAATTTATCAATGAATACGCTCCTGAGCACTTGCTTATTCTCTCTAATGATCCAAAACCTATTAGCAAATTGATAAAAAATGCAGGAACAATTCTTCTCAATACTCCAATACCATTTGAAGATTATGGTGGCGCTGGCTCAAATCATATTCTGCCAACAACAAAAGTCGCAAAATGGAGAACTGGATTGTCTGTACTTGATTGTGGTAAGTTTATTCCTATAGTTGAAGCACCGAGTTCTGCAATTAAAAATTACAGTCCTATTGCGAAGATTTTGTCTGAAATGGAAAACCTACCTGCTCATTATAAGTGCTTTGAATATCAACTTTGAAACTTATCGCTTCTTGAGAAAGAGTTATATATTCTTAAAAAAAATGCAATTGCGCGGGAATTGTTAGGTGAAGCTGATGTGGAGGAATCGTTTCCATCTATTTAACCAAGTTTCTTTCTAATTTTCACTCCATTAACGTGATCTTTGACCCCGCAAATAAGTTTTCTCAAGTTATATCGTTAGACACGCTCATAGAGTGTTTAGTTTTTACTCATATTATGTAAAGGTGTTGATAAAATGCAACAGTTGAAATTAGTAATTCCCAAAGGATCACTAGGGGAACGAACATTAAAATTATTTTCAGAGGCAAATTATGCCATCAAAGGCGATGACAGGACATACAGACCATACATAAATGATCCTGAGTTAAGTGTAAAAATCCTTAGACCACAAGAGATTCCCTCTTTGGTTGAACAAGGTGCACATGATATTGGGATAAGTGGAGAAGATTGGATTAGAGAATCT